>JBMAAL010000060.1:0-34146 GCA_050281725.1 Sphingobacterium sp.
CCACTAATCTCAATATTTTTACAACTTCCTCGAATGAATATTGTTACATTAGTTAGTATATTGCAGGAAGAATTTTTAAATTATTATAGCGGAAGTAGATGAGATTGAATTTTTTAGATAAACGATTTTTTTTAAGTTTTATTGGTTTATTCCTATTAACACTGGGCTCATTAAAGGCACAATCTTCGGATAAAAAGCCTAAACCTTACGATGCGCGATTCAAAAACGTACAGGAAATATTGAAGCAAGGAAAAATTGGCCCAGGGATGGATTCTTTGGACGCCATACTCACGGATTACCCACAAGCCGATGATATCTATTTTACAAAGGCAATTCTTCTTGCGCAGATGAGAAATCAAGATGGAGCGATCGAAGCCATAAAAGAGGCGTTGAATATTCAGTCTAAGCCTGAATATCTAAGTTTTGCTGTAGATGCGTTTAAAAGTAAAAACGACGCGGATAGTGCTTTAATCTATCTTGATAAGTTGATAGATCAAGATGACAATAATACAGCCTCACTAAAACGGGAGCGTATCATGCTCCTTTTCAATGGTGGGTACAAGGATGTGGCTTTGGAGTATTTCTATAAGACCAAAGAGATCGCAGTCGCTTCTGATACATTGGACATGGTTGGTAGTGTGTTGTTAAATGATGCTGGTAATTATAAAGCGGTCATTGATCTTTTGAAACCCTGGGCAGACAAAGGAACTTCGCTGGCTCAAGTGTATGGTCAATTAGCGCAAGCCTATAATCTTTCCAAAAATTCGAAGCTTGCATTGGACTACATTAATAAAGGAATTCAGACCACAAAAGAGGATTTTCTTTATTTCGATTTGGCTGATCTCTATCGATTTGATAAAAAGGTAAAATTGTCTTTCGAAGCACTTAAACAAGGATTCCAATCCAAGAAAGTTGACTTTGCAGATAAGAATCGGATTATAATGACCTTGTTAAACCCGAAAGGCCCCTATACAAAAGACCAACTTTTGGAATTGGTGAATATATTGGTTGAAGTTCATCCACGTATCGCCGAAAGCCATATGGCAAAGGGACAAGTGTTATGGTTGAGAGACGATAAGTCAGCTGCTCAAAGTTCGCTAGCGGTAGCCGTGAGTATGAACCCCTACCAGATCGATGCTTGGCGGATGCTGATGAGTTTGGATATGGACAAAGGCGAATTTGATCAAGCTATTGCACATGGTGGGGAAGCGCTGCATTATGTGGCCAATAATGCGACCATACTCTATTTTACAAGCATGGCCTATTTGATGAAGAAAGACAAGGAAAATAGCCGAAAGTTTATGGAAGCTGCACTTAATAATGCACAGGATGAATCGCCTTTTCTACAAGCAAATATTTATGGGGGATTAGGTGATATTTATAATTCACTTCAGATGTATAAAGCTTCTGATGCGGCTTACATCGAAGCTATTCGATTGGATAGTACAAATGTGACGGCCATGAACAATTTAGCATACTATTTGTCGTTAAGAAAAGAACGACTTGATGAAGCTACAAAGTATGCCGCAATGGCGACGAAATTGCAGCCCAATAATGGAACTTTTGAAGATACTTATGCTTGGGTACTTTTTGCAAATGGAAAATATGATGACGCACTAGTATGGATTCAAAAAGCGTTAAAAAATACAAATCCGCAAACGTCGGTATTACTTGAACATTACGGCGACATTCTGATTAAGTTAGGGAAAACAACGGATGCCGTTAAGCAGTGGAACCTCGCTTTAGAAAAGGGGACCGATACGGAGGAGAGTAAGCTGAAATTGAAAAAGAAGATTGAGACTAAAAGCTATGTGGAATAAAATTGTTTGGGTTAGTGCTGTTGTATTTCTGCTTTCTTCTTGTAGTTCTAAGAAGAAGCTACTGAAAGGTGCTGACCTTAAAGCTGAAAACGAGTTGACCATAAAAGATAATACAAGGGAGGCGAAAAAGAATAGCTTACGTAATCTTTTTTTGACCAATTTGAATTATTCTACTTTTTCTGGAAAAGCGAAGATGCGTCTCGATCTTGGGAAGGATAATTATGATGTCACTTCTAGTATTCGAATAGAGAAAGATAAAAGGATCTGGATTTCCATTTCTGCTACACTGGGTATAGAGGTTGCTCGGGTATTGATCACTCCCGACAGTGTACAAATCTTAAATAAATTTCAGAGCGAATATATTGTTAAGCCATTTGACTATCTATATCGTTTTGCCAGCCCGGATTTAACTTTCGGAAATCTACAAGATTTGTTGCTTGCAAATCTTTCGGTGAATCTATTGTCCGATATTGATCAGGTTAATTTTAAACAGGACTCGATGTCTGTCCAGTTAGATGGCAAACTGAATGAACTAGATTTTTTATATAAGTTAAATAATAACAATAGGCCTTATCAATTTAGATTAGCGCAACTTTCAAAAAAACAATTGCTGGAAGCCAATTACGGTGAATATGCCATGGCTTCTGGACAAGAATTTCCGATGCTTTTAAAAATGATCATTTCTGATGGTCGTCAAGAGATAAAAACAGAGATAAATTTTAACAAAGTGACTTTTAATGAACCAGTCGAAATGCCTTTTTCAGTATCGTCACGTTACAAAGTAATCCGATGAGAAGCTGTCTATTTCCTTTAGATTTATTACTTTCGCAATTAGTTTGCTAAAGTATGACGTGAATTAATAGGATAGAAAGATGGCAAACACAAAAAAATAGTACTGTAAATGAACTTTAAAAAGACAATACTTGGTATAGCTGCTTTCCTATTCATGATTGGGATTTCATCGGCGCAGACTAGGGCTGAACTTGAAAAACAGCGTGAGAAACTCAATCGTGAAATTGCTGAATTACAAAATACGGTCAAAGAGATTGCAAAGGAAAAATCACTTACCCAACAACAAGTGACAGCATTGAGTAAGCAGATTAATTTGCGCGAGCAGAAGATAAATACCATTACTTCGGAAGTAGCTGTAATTAACAGGCATATCAATGCCAATACCGCTGCCGTAAATAAGTTAAAGGCTGAATTGGAGAAGATGAAACGTGACTATGAAAAGATGGTGATGTTTGCTTTCAGAAACCGGAATGCCTATAATAAATTGATGTTTATTTTTGCATCCAAGGATTTTAATCAGGGGTTTCGACGGGTGAAGTACTTACAACAGTTTAACGATTCTAGAAAGCTGAAAGCTGCCGATATCGAAAATACCAAGAAACAGATTGAACAAAAAATTGCTCAATTGCAGGCGGACCGAAACAAACAGGTTGCCTTGATGAAAGAGCAGGAAAATGAGAAAAAAACCATATCTCAACAGCGATCTGTTTATTCTGGACAATTGAGTGAATTGATTGTTACAGAGCGCGGCGTGAAGAAAGATATTACCCAAAAGCAAAAAGAGGAGCGTCGTATTAATGCGGCGATCAAGGAGATCATTAGAAGAGAGATTGAGGCTGAACGTCGACGGGCTGAAGCTGCGCGTCGTGCGGCAGAAGCTGCTGCTGAACGGAATCGCAAAGCGAATGAGTCCACATCAACTACAAAGGGTAAGAACAATACAAAAACGAGTACTTCGAAGATGTCAGAATCTGAGGTGCTCCGTAGTACACCAGAGGCTGTTAAGCTTTCGAATGACTTTAGATCTAACCGCGGTAGTTTGCCTTGGCCTGTTTCTAATGCGAAGATCATGCAAGATTTTGGAGGGGAAAGTGTCGGAAGAAATGTCAATGTGGAACATATATCCGTGAAGATACAAACTTCTAGTGGTGCGGCTGTGAAAGCTGTTTTCGCAGGAGAGGTGAGTAGTATTTTAACAATGTATGGTCAACGTATCATAATGATTAAACATGGTGAGTACTATACTGTCTACAATAATATGGGAAGTGTAAGTGTTTCAAAAGGGCAAAAAGTAAGTACAGGCCAAACTATAGGAACGGCTGATGTGGACTCCGATACAGGTGTGCCAATGGTTGACTTCTCTGTTTATCAAGGGTCAACACCGTTGAATCCGATGTCATGGTTGGCGAGATAAGAAATAATTACTATATTTAATAATTATCATTACATTTGTAAAGAGAGAGAGAAGTTTTAGTTTAAAAGAATTGAAAAACAAGAAATTATAGTTATGTCAACATCATTATTAATCATGGGAATCGGGGGGCAAGAGTTAATTGTCATTGTAGTAATATTGTTACTATTATTTGGTGGCAAGAAGATTCCTGAATTGATGCGCGGATTGGGTAAAGGAGTTAAGGAATTTAAAGAAGGCCAAAAAGATGAGTCTTCACCTGAAAAAAAATCTGAAATAGAAGATAACAAATAAGGGAGGTTTTGATCCCATATAGCATGGATACGATTTTGTGAGGAACAAAATCGTATTTTGTTTTATACTCGACCTGCAGCTAAATAGGGCGAAAACCATTTTTATACTAAAATCCATTTCTAAACGTTTAGATTATTGTTGATTTTTCAGCAGATGAATCAAACTCGGATTTAACAGTAAATTTATGATCGGAAAACAGACGTTAATTTCAATACTAGGAGGGGTATGCTATGTACTACCACTCATGGCCCAAGAAAGCGCTGTAGAAGGTATGAAAGAAGCCGCCCATACCTTCTTTCAAAAAAGCATCGAAAAAGAAAAACAAGAGATTTACCAATACCTAGACAGTATAAAATCTTCCGGAAATAACCGACAGCATGATGCTGAAATTACAGATGAAGATATACAGCTAGTACGGAAATTAAAGGCAATAGAACGTGAGGTTCCATTGGACTACTCGCCACGAGTGAAAGATCTGATTGCCAAATACACGTCGGATAATTATAATCCCTATATGTGTAGGATGATGGGACTAGGACAATACTATTTCCCATTGTTTGACAAAATCATGGATGAAGTTGGAGTGCCGCGTGAACTCAAATATCTAAGTGTAGTCGAATCATCATTAAACCCGCGCGATATTTCTAGTGCTGGAGCAACTGGCCTATGGCAATTGATGTATTATGAGGCCAAAACTTATCATCTGACGGTAGACAGTTATACCGATCAACGTATGGATCCGGTTGCTTCGAGCTATGCTATTGCAAAAATCCTAAAAGAGGCTTATGACGAATATGGTGATTGGCTGTTAGCGATAGCATCTTATAATGGCGGTAAAGGAGCGGTTAGCCGTGCGATCCAACGTTCGGGAAAAGAGAATGCTACTTTTTGGGATATCGCTCCATATCTAACGCAACAGACCCAAAACTATATCCCTAAGTTCATCGCAATGACCTATGCGATGAAATACGCGGACGAAAATAATATCAATGCTGCGGATACCGAACTTTCACTGAGAACTCAAGCATTGGATATCAATAAGCGAATTTCATTGAACCAAATAGCGGATGCTTTACATGTGTCGAAAGAGACATTACGTGCATTGAATCCTTGTTTTAAAAGAAATATATTAAATGGTACTGAAGAGTCTCCATTGCGATTAGTTTTACCTGTATTGGATAAAAAGATTGCCTCAGAGGAATTGTATGCAGCTCTCAATACGCCAATATCTTCGGCAAATCCTAGTCAGACAGAAAATCTAAGTGAGCCTCTACCAAATGGGAAATATAAAGTGAAAGTTGGTGAGACATTCGCTTCCATTGCTGACAAGTTTGAAGTAACCGTACAGGATATAAAATCTTGGAATAACCTGCGTGGAAATCAAATTGTCCCAGGACAAAATTTAATGATAAAAAAGGAGGATGATTTCGTTAATGCGAAATTAGCTCGTAACACAGAAAGGTCTTCAAAGAAAAACCAACAACGTGCTGCTAGCGCCACGCGTACAGCTTACTATGTCGTGAAGAAAGGTGATACATTATCTGATATCGCAGATAAAAATGGTACATCAGTCGGTCGACTTAAAAGTGAAAATGATTTAAATGGAAACCGGATAAAACCGGGGATGAAATTGAAAGTCTCAAAAAAATAACAGCATGGTTTAAATTAACCATGCTGCATCTTCTTCTTTGTCAAATTCTTCAAGAGTAACGGTAACATGTTCTCTTAATATCGTTGAAAGCTTCGTACCATAGTAGTCACTAAATATAGGGAACTTATGGTGGCTTCTATCAATTAATACAGCCGTTCTCATTTTCTTCAATGGAACGTTCAAGAATACACCCAGTCCATAGGCTAAGGCTCTACCACTATTCAATACATCATCTACTAAGATGATGGTCTTATCTTTTGCAATATCAACAGGCATGTCTGTGCTTGCACTCAACGATCTACTCGTTTTCTTCATAGTAACTTTAATCAGCAGGATTTCCTTCGTTGAAATCTCCTGTAAAATCGCCTGAAGGCGTTGTGCAAATACATAACCCCGGTCAGCAATTCCTACCAATACAAGTGTTTCATCTTCAAAATTGTCTTCCAAAATTTGATAAGCAATCCGAATAGATTTTTGTTTTATTTGTTCTTTATTTAAGATGAGCGTTTTCTTTGACGACATAATAGTATTCCAATGATTATAAGGTAAAAATAGGATATTATATTGTATAAAAAAAGTCCAAAACGAGTTAAACGTTTTGGACTTTTTCCTTGATTAAATCAATCTTATTAATTCAATTTATTATCTTTTTCTGCTTTTAATATTTCCGCTGTAAGCGATCTATTATCTTCTGGTAAACGACCTCCATTATAATAATAACGTCTCCAATAGGGCTCGTCTAAGTTACTGATCATGACACCTTTGCTTGAAGATGCATGTGCAAATTTATTGTCCCCGATATAAACGCCCACATGGGTAATACTTCTACTTCTAATTTTGAAGAATACCAAATCACCTGCTTTAAGTTCATTCTTTTCAACAGTTTTGACTTGAGAATACTGATTTCTGCTATTATACCCTAAAGAAGTGTTAAACACTTTGTCGTATAATTCATAAGAAAATTTAGAACAATCAATGCCTCTTTTTGAATCTCCTCCTAAACGGTATGGAGTACCAAGCCATTCATAAACAAATTGATAAAGTTTGGTGTTTGTTGTTGCTGATACTGCAACTCCCATGATTTGTGAAAAGTATTCTTTCGCTAGGTTATCAGGATCTGATTCTGGTTTGGAGTTTCTGTTGGTTTGTGCCTGCGACACTAGACATAAGCCGATAAATAGCATTGACGCTATAAATTTCTTTGTTTTCATTAAATCGCTTTTTTGTACAACATTTAACTTTTAAAAATTCAACACTGTCATCTATTTTGGACAGCACTGTTGCGAATATAATACAATATCAGTTTAAGGTCAAATTTATTTTGGGGTATTTAACGAAATTTTAACAATTTTAACATCTTTATAACGCTCATTTTGGCTTATTGAGAATCGATGGCTCTGTCGATCGTTATCTACGCACCGTAGATCCTTTGCTACATTTAAAAATATTTCGATTATGATAGAATGCCACTCTATCTCGGTTACTATTGTGAATCTTAAAAAAAATATTAATTTTCTTTGGTAAAGTGATAATATTTGTTCTATATTTACAAAACATAAGCAAAAGCAATGAATACAAATACCATTATTACATCGATTATTATTACCACCGGGATAAAATTCAGGAGGAAGTAGTTTCGTTGTATATAATTGTAGACACAATATTTAGAAGCGCTTTCCTCGACAAAGGAAAGCGCTTCTTTTTTTAACACAAAATCATCAATCTAAACAAACAGTATAAAACAGTATGAAAGTTTTAAAATTTGGAGGCACATCGGTCGGTACGGTAGAAAGCCTAAAGGCGGTCTTAAGTATTGTGAAAAAATCTTATGATGCAAAGGAAAAGCCATTGGTTGTGTTGTCAGCTATGTCTGGTGTAACGAACTTGCTCACTCAGTTGGCTGAGGACGCTGCAGAAGGAAAACCCTTTTCGGATGGCCTAAAGTCTTTGGAAGATAAGCATTTTACAGTTGTTAAAGAGCTTTTGGCTGTGAAATATCAAAATCCTGTATTTACAAAGCTAAAGTTGTTTTTTAATGAGATAGAAGATCTCCTCCAAGGAATTTTTGCACTAAAAGAGCTGAGCAATCAAAGTAAAGATTTGATCCTCAGCTACGGTGAGCGTTGCTCAAATTATATGGTATCTAAGGTGATGGAACAATATATTCCTGAGTCACTATTTGTAGATGCATCCCATTATGTGAAAACTGATTCAAATTTTGGTAATGCACATTTAAATGAAATGCTAACTGAGCAATTGGTGAAATCATTGTCCATAACGCATAGTGATAAGCTGCTGTTTGTCACCGGTTTTATCGGGAGTAATGAAAATGGACGTATTACCACCTTGGGAAGAGGCGGATCAGATTATACCGCAGCGATCTTTGGGTCAATACTGGACGCAACAGCCATTGAAATTTGGACAGATGTGAATGGGATGTTAACTGCCGATCCACGTATTGTGAAGAAAGCTTTTTCCTTGCCTGTATTATCATACACAGAGGCAATGGAGCTATCTTACTTCGGGGCTAAGGTGATTTATCCTCCTACGATGATTCCGGCTTTCTTAAAAAAAATACCGATTGTTATTCGAAATACTTTTGAACCTGATTTCTCAGGGACAGTGATTCAGTTTGATAGTGGAAAAACTGCGCTGCCAATCAAGGGGATTTCTTCGATCTCGGATATTTCTGTCATCAACCTGAGTGGATCAGGGATGATCGGTAAATCGGGTTTTAGCGGGCGGCTTTTTACGCTATTGGCTAGAGAGCAGATCAATGTTGTGTTAATCACTCAGTCTTCTTCCGAACATAGCATCACATTTGCTGTCAATCCATCGGATGCCAAACGCGCTATACAATTGATCGAAGTAGAGTTTGAGCTTGAAATCCAGGCGAATAAACTGATCGTTCCTGCGATTGAAGAAAACCTGTCTGTCTTAGCTATCGTTGGTGAAAATATGAAAAAAACTCCCGGTATGTCCGGTCGGTTATTTGCAGCATTAGGACGCAACGGTATTAACGTCCGGGCTATTGCCCAGGGCTCATCTGAATACAATATATCTGTAATTATTGGTAAAGAAGATTTAGCGAAGGCACTTAATGCCGTACATGATGCCTTTTTCGCAGAGCTAAAGAAAACGCTGCATGTATTTAATATCGGTACCGGTAACATTGGTGCAACTTTATTTAAACAATTGGAAAATCAGCATGACTTCCTATTGGATAAAAATGATATTGAAATTAAAGTTGTTGGTATTTCCAATAGCCGTAAAATGCTTTTTAATACCGAAGGTGTTGATTTAAATAATTGGTCCGATGAACTTGCCAAAAATGGAGCTGAATCAGATCTGGCATTGTTTATAGACCGGATGAAGGCGCTGAATTTGCCGAACTGTGTATTTATTGATAATACTGCAAGCAAATTACCAGCAACCTACTACGAAGATATCTTTAAATCCAATATTTCGATCGTCACCTGCAATAAAATTGCGAATTCAGGTAAATTCGAGCAATATAAAACACTACGCGATACTGCTCATCGACACGGTGTAGATTTCTTTTATGAAACAAATGTAGGTGCAGGATTGCCTATCGTCAGGGTGCTCAAAGACTTGATGCTGAGCGGTGACCGTATCCTGAAGATAGAGGCTATTCTTTCAGGAACAATCTCCTATATTTTTAACAATTTTAAAGCAGATGCTTCTTTTTATGACACCGTCAAACAGGCTCAGGAGCTGGGATACACCGAGCCAGATCCACGGGATGATTTAGGTGGTATAGATTTTATGCGTAAAATGCTCATTCTGGCAAGAGATGCGGGGTATGCTGTTGAGGCCGAAGATGTAGACCTCGGTGCAATATTACCGCCAGCATGTTTGAACGCAAATACTGTAAATTCTTTTTATACAGAATTGCAACAAGAAAATGAATACTTCGAGGCAATGAAGAAGAAAGCAGCCAAGGAAAATAAAGTAATCCGCTACATCGGAAAATTGGAAAATGGAAAGGTATCCATTGCGATTCAGTTTGTTGATGAAAACCATCCTTTTTATGCTTTATCAGGCAGCGATAACATTATATCGTTCACAACAGAGCGCTATAAAGAACGTCCCCTCGTCGTAAAAGGCCCCGGAGCGGGGGCTGAGGTGACAGCCGCCGGTGTATTTGCAGATTTGGTAAATGTCGGAGCATAAAACTATTCAAGGAAAATAAAAATTACGTGATGGCCAATAATTTAAATGTGGAGTATCTGAAAGATAAGGTGATAAATTTAGACAGCATGCTGTCGGAAGTTCGTGTTTTTGCGCCTGCAACTGTCGCAAATATGATCTGCGGTTTTGATATATTGGGTTTTGCTGTTGAGCAACCCGGTGATGAGGTGGTGATGCGGCGTACGCAACAACCTGGAGTAACGATTCGGGAAATAACTGGCGACGATGGAAGACTACCGCTCGATCCCGGCAAGAATACCGTATCTGCCTGTGTGCAATATCTATTACAAGCCCTGAATATCTCTTCAAAGGTAGGTGTCGAAATCGAATTGCATAAACATATGCCAATTGGATCGGGACTAGGTTCCAGCGCAGCAAGCACCGTGGCGGGGCTTTTTGCCATCAATACCATGCTCGGAAACCCTTTGACAAAAGAAGAATTATTACCATTTTGTGTTGAAGGTGAGCGTTTAGCCTGTGGGACAGGACATGCTGATAATGTAGCTCCAGCGCTCTATGGTGGCATAACATTAATACGGGGAAATGAACCTTTGGATGTTATTTCCATTCCTTCACCAAAAGAACTCGTGGCAGCGGTTGTTTTTCCACAAGTGGATGTTCCGACGCGCGACGCAAGGCAACTGATAAAGGATAAAGTCTTATTAAAAGATGCTGTGACCCAATGGGGGAATATAGCCGGATTAGTTGCGGCTCTATTTAAAGAAGATTACGATCTCATTGCACGAAGCATGAAAGATATCCTTATTGAACCAACACGTGCAATTTTAATTCCTCAGTTTTATGAAATGAAGGAAATTGCCTTGAAAAATGGCGCCTTAAGTTTTGGTATTTCGGGCTCAGGACCCTCCGTCGTTGCAATTACACGGGACGAAAAAATAGCAAAGGATATCGCCGACAAAATTCAAACTCATCTCAAAGAAAATGAAATTGACAGTTTTGGCTATGTTTCGCGTGTCAATGTCGAAGGACCCAGGGTATTAGATTAAAAATTATTTACGGACAGAAACGAGGTTTATAAAATCTTAGGTTAATTGATAATTGCTTCAGAAAAGATAATAAAATGAAATATCCGCATTCTAAAGTGAATACGAATAAAAATAACAGGATATTTTATATGGCCTTGACAAAAAAGATTATTTACAGATGAAATTTTATAGTACAAATAATAAAACATTAGAAGTCTCCTTTAAAGATGCGGTCTTCAATTCTCTCCCTGCAGACAAGGGATTGTATATGCCTGAAGAGCTTCCACAATTGGATCCGCTGTTCATTAAGAATATTCAACAGTATTCCTTGCAGGAGATTGCTTTCGAAGTAGCTTCTACACTATTGGGAAATGATATTCCCAAAGACGATTTAAAACAAATTGTGAACGACGCCATCAATTTTGATGCTCCTGTAAGATTCTTGACCGACAGTACGGCTGTGCTCGAACTATTTCATGGGCCGTCTTATGCTTTTAAAGATTTCGGAGCTCGGTTTATGAGTAGGGTCATGGGCTATTTTTCAAAAACTGATGATAAGCTATTGGACGTACTTGTTGCAACATCGGGCGATACCGGTGGAGCTGTTGCATTGGGCTTTTTGGGGGTGGAAGGAACACGTGTGACGATCTTATATCCTAAAGGTAAAGTCTCGGAAGTTCAGGAATTACAATTGACCACCAATGGACAAAATATTCGTGCTATTGAAATTGAAGGAACTTTTGACGATTGTCAGGCATTGGTAAAACAAGCTTTTAGTGATGCAGAACTCAATGCTATATTGCGTTTGACCTCCGCTAATTCAATTAATATAGCACGGCTGATCCCACAGACATTTTATTATTTTTATGCGTATGCACAGTTGAAGTCACAAGGAATCAATGACGTCGTATTTACAGTGCCGAGTGGTAATTTTGGTAATATTGGGGCTGGTTTATTGGCCTATAAAATGGGACTTCCAGTGAATCATTTTGTAGCTGCAACAAACGTCAATGATACCGTTCCTCGATTTCTTTCTTCAGGCAAATATGAACCACTGCCTTCTGTTCAAACCTTAAGCAACGCCATGGATGTTGGGAATCCAAGCAACTGGGTGCGTATACAGGATCTCTTTGGCGGAAATGTGGATGAGTTAAAAAATATGCTCTCTTCTTATACATTTACAGATGAAGAAACAAAAGAAGGAATGCAAAAATTATATGAAGAATCGAACTATATCGCCTGTCCGCATACAGCAATCGCCTGGCTTGGCGCTCGTGCTTATGCAAATGAGCATCCAGGTCATTACGCTTCGGTTTTCTTATCGACAGCACATCCCTGCAAATTCCCTGATGCAATAGCAGCAGATGTATTTGAAAAAATAGTCTTGCCTGCCGGTGCAGAAACATTGCAAGGAAAAGAAAAATTAGCGGAATCTTTGAAAGTTGATTTTGAAGCCTTCAAAAAATATTTAATCAACCATAACTAAGCGTTGAGGGCTCCTTTAGGAGCCCTTTTTATTTTCATCTAGAAGTAACCAAAGTTTTTGTATTGAAAGAATTTTTGGAAATATGTCCTGTATTGAGAATCTTGATTGTTTTATCCGGAAAGTTTCGTCAGGATGTCGAATTAATAAGTTAATTTTGCAACAATGAAATCAGTTTATTTGAATAAGGGTAAGGATAAAGCTGCCTGGCAATTGCATCCTTGGGTATTTTCTGGAGCAATTAAATCATTGTCCGATAAAATTGAAGATGGCGAAGTTGTTGGCGTTTACAATGCTGAACGTGAATTTATTGCCTATGGTTTATTTCACAATAGTTCACGTGTAGCCATTCGCCTATTGGAATGGAATCCTCAAGTACAGATTGATGCAGATTGGTGGCGTGCACGTATTCAAAAGGCAGTAACAGCAAGACAACATCTGCTAGAAGAAGGCGTTACGAATACTGTACGTTTGATTTTTGCAGAAGCAGATTTCCTCCCTGGACTGATTGCAGATAAATATGCCGATTTTATATCTATTCAGGTTCACTCCGTTGGGATTGAAAAAGTCAAATCAATTATTATCGATGAATTGAATACTTTATTGCGACCGAAAGGAATTTATGAGCGGAGCGACCTGAAATCGCGTGAACATGAGGGATTGCCTGATACAAACGGTCTTTTGCATGGCGAGGTTCCACCTGAATTTGTCGACGTTATCGAAAATGGTATTCATTATAAAGTAAACATTATTGATGGACAAAAATCGGGATTCTATTGCGACCAGCGGGAGAATCGGGAGCTTACAGCAAAATATGTAACGAATAAACGAGTTCTTGACTGTTTTTGCTATTCCGGTGGCTTTACCTTAAATAGCTTGAAAAGCGGAGCATCAGAAGTAGTATCTGTAGATAGCTCGGCTCTGGCTATTGAAACATTAGAAAAGAATATTGCTGAAAATGGTTTTGAACCGGGACGGCACAAAGCAATTTTGTCTGATGTAAATAAACAATTGCGGAAATTCATTGATGAAGGTGAAAAATTTGATCTGATCGTCTTGGATCCACCCAAATATGCTCCTTCTCGATCCGCATTGGAGAGAGCATCAAGGGCTTATAAGGACTTGAACCGTCGTGGATTGATGCTGATAAATAGTGGTGGGCTATTGGCGACATTTTCTTGTTCAGGTGCAATGGATATGGATACCTTCAAACAAGTGCTCGCTTGGGCAGCGTTGGATGCGGGTAAAGAAATTCAGTTTATTAGACAATTTCACCAACCTGAAGACCACCCCGTGCGGGCTTCATTCCCGGAAGGTGAATATCTGAAGGGATTATTGGTACGCGTAATATAATTATATGAAGATAGTTTAGGTTGATTTGAGAAAATCGACCTTTTTAATTTTTGAATGACGTCATGATACAAGAGAAAACGAGTAGACCTATTTTTTCTATTTTGTTTGCAGTGAGCATGGTGCATCTTTTGAATGATATGATTCAAGGAGTGATACCGGCAACTTATCCCTTACTTAAAGAAGAACATCATCTGAGCTTTTCTCAGGTTGGGATGATTACAATGGTTTATCAGATAGCAGCTTCAATATTCCAGCCTGTTGTAGGCTCATTTACGGACAAACATCCTGTACCATACTCTCAGATCATTGGGATGTCTTTTTCCCTACTCGGTATGCTTTTGTTTTCGAAAGCACATAGTTATGAATGGATCTTATTTTCTGTTTTTCTGGTAGGGATTGGTTCTTCAATCTTTCACCCTGAATCTTCTCGTGTAGCTTATATGGCATCGGGAGGAAGAAGAAGTATGGCACAATCTATTTTTCAGATAGGCGGAAATGCAGGTACCGCAATGGCGCCCATCATTGTTGCTTTCTTGGTTTTACCGAGAGGCCAACAGGCAATCGCCTGGATGTGCTTATTCACAATTCTCGGCCAATTTATATCATATTATATCGGTACCTGGTATAAGAAAAGACTCCAGAATACAGCAAAATCGACGAAACGAACTATACGTGTACCTGATTTATCCAATAGTAGGATTGTTACGACTGTTATTATACTTCTATTATTGATCGTATCAAAATACTTCTATATAGCAAGTATTACAAACTACTTTCAGTTTTATACAATCAAGAAATTTGGGATTAATGAAGTGGAAGCACAAGTCTATCTATTTTATTTTCTGATAGCTGTTGCGGTGGGAACATTACTGGGGGGAGCATTCGGCGACCGATTTGGTCGCAAATATGTCATCTGGTTCTCCGTCTTGGGCGTTGCACCATTTGCATTAGCATTACCCTATGTCGGACTTACGATGACGGGAATACTAATCGTGATTATTGGATTGATTTTATCATCAGCTTTTCCAGCAATTATTGTTTATGCACAAGAACTATTGCCTAAAAAGTTGGGTATGGTTTCAGGTTTATTTTACGGCTTTGCATTTGGAATGGGGGGGATTGGATCCGCTGTACTTGGCTGGCAGGCAGATCATACGTCCATCGAGTTTATTTATCACCTATGTTCCTATCTGCCATTGATGGGGATTGTGGCTTATTTTCTTCCCAATCTACAAAAAACACCTTACAAAGAAATTTAGATTTGACATACAGGCACATGTTAAACAAGAAAGAGCGGATTTCAATAAAATATCCGCTCTTTTTTGTTATTATTTGATGCAGTCTATCCAGGCTGAGGCCATCATCTGTGCGCCGGCAAGGGTAGGGTGAACACCATCTGCTGCCCAGTAGGCACCAGGAGCATTCTTTTGGGCATTGTCGAATATTTTTTGATAGGGTATTAGAATTGCGCCAAATTCTTTGGCGATTTCACGAGCGGATTCTTGGTAAGCCAAAAATTTTGGATACCACGCTTCAGTAATGTGACCTACACCCTTTACTGCAAAAGGTTCTCCAATGATCAATTTGACATTTGGAAGCTCTTTTAATGTCCCCTGTAGTAACTGTTGGTATTGGGATTTATACTCCTCAACCGTTGTCTGTGCTCCGCGGTCGATTGTTCGCCAGAAATCGTTCACACCAATCAAAATACTCAATACAGTGGGTTTAATTGCCAGTGTATCCTCCTGCCAGCGCTTTTGAAGATCGGGCACACGATTTCCACTAATACCTGTATTATATACCTTTAGTTTTTTTGCCGAATATTTATTTAAGAGCTGACTGGCAGCCAATAGAGCATAACCATGCCCAAGTGCTGCGGTATCATTGGCATTTCTGTTGTTTCTATCACGGCCCACATCCGTGATGGAATCGCCCTGAAATAAAATAATGTCGTCGTTATTTAAACTGATTTTTGAGGGATTAGCTGTTGATTCGTATGCGAATACATCGTTTCCCAGTAAATTGGCGCCAGTCAATAGACCGGAGCCAATAATGCTTTTTTTGATAAATGATCTGCGGTTTGTGTTCATTATTAGGTTTTTGTTATGTTTAAAGTTACATACTTTAAGCATACTTTTCCAAACCTTTTATAATGATGTTACACGCTTTTTCAATTTCCAGATCTGTAATAGTCAATGGAGGAGCTACACGCAGTGCTGTTTCACAATGCAGATACCAATCGATCATAACCCCGTTTTCAGCACAATACTTACTCACGTTGTAAACCTGATCAAAGGAATCCAATTGCAAACACATCATAAGACCTAATCCTCGAATTTCTTTAATTGCAGGATGTCGGAGTTTTTCTTTAAATAAAAGCGATTTTCGCTCGACCTGTTCTACTAATTTTTCTTCCTTGATAACAGCTAGTGAAGCCCGTGCTGCGGCACAACTCACAGGATGTCCGCCAAAAGTCGTGATGTGCCCAAGCATGGGATTATCCTTAATAACGTCCATCACTTCTTTGGCTGCAACAAATGCGCCTAGGGGCATGCCACCACCGATCCCTTTGGCAAGCATCAGGATATCTGGGACAATATCAAAATGTTCAAAGGCGAAAAGACGACCTGTGCGACCGAAACCTGTTTGAATCTCATCAAAGACGAGTAAAGTGCCTGTTTCATTACAGCGTTTTCTAACAGCTTGCATGTACGCGATATCCGGGACTCGGACACCCGCTTCCCCCTGAATAGCTTCGAGGATGACAGCAGCAGTTTGTTCCGTAATCTTTGTTAGGTCGTCCAGGTCATTAAACTCGATAAAATCTATTTCGGGAAGGAGGGGGGCATACGCTTTACGGTACGCATCGTTTCCGATAAGACTGAGTGCGCCTTGTGTACTGCCGTGGTACGCCTTTTTTGCAGCGATAATCTGCCTGCGACCAGTATATTTCTTTGCTATTTTCATTGATCCCTCTACGGCTTCCGTTCCACTGTTGGTGAGGTAGACCGATTGAAAATTAGGAGGAAGTTCTGCTAATAATTCTGTAGCAAATTGTACCTGTGGTGCCTGCACAAATTCGCCATAAACGGTGACATGTAGGTACTGGTTCAATTGTGATTTTATAGCTTCCAAAACCTTCGGGTGACGATGGCCTATATTGCTGACATTGAAGCCGGAGACCAAATCCATGTATTCTTCTCCATTTGGGCCATAAAGGTAGACACCTTCAGCCTTAACTACTTCAACCAATCTAGGTGAGCTAGATGTTTGAGCAGTATTCATTAAAAATAATTCTCTGTTGCTTAACATGATCTTACAAATGTCCGAAAATAAAAAAGAAGTCTTCAAGACTTCTTTTTTATTTTCGAGATTATTTTCTTCTATTCTGCAGGGATTTGTATAGATGTTCCCTGAATTCCTGTTCTACTTCAAAAAATTGTGATGCCCGCGCATTGCCAATAACTTTGGCAAATTTGGCCCGGTATTCTTTTTTGATCTCCACTTCTTTAGCATCATACTGTAAGACGTCTCTGGAGCCACCTCTAAAACTATTTTTTGGAGCACCATTCAATTTTTCTTTCCTGATATCCCAAAGCGTTTGGCTGTACTCATTATAGAGAGGGAAGAATTGCTGAGCCTCTCTCGGAGTTAAATCTAGTTCTTTAGTAATGTAAGCTATTTTTTCATTTTCTATAGCTTGAAATCGATTTTTGTCTTGTGCAAAGCCCAAGGCAATAGAAAATATACTAAAGAACAATGTTATCCATATGTATTTTTTATTGAACATCATTATAAGGTATAATTTAGATAATCTTCTATTTCTTGTTTAGATATATTACTTCCAAATCCTTTAGTAGGGAGATTTGCTTCATCAGTATACTGGGCCATATAGATCATATCGTCACCAGAAGCCGACTCCGCAAGGTAATTAATGATTTCCTGTTTGGGAATTTCTGACAAATGCTGGCTTAACTGCTCTTCTGCAACAGCTTCTACAGGAGTAGTATTTTGCTGTTGATATTGATAACCCCAATATCCGCCTATACTCAACATAGCCGCAAAGGATGCCGCAACCGCATAACGAGCGTACCATTTTTTAGGTTTCCCAATCTGACGGATCGGTGTATTATCCTTTTCAAGCATTTGAACACGATCAATGATGCTGTCTGAAAGAGTCTCAAAATAATGTTGTGGTACATCAAAACCCGCAGTTACAACCGTTTCTTTTAGTTTTTCTTCAGCAATACGAGCAAAAATTGTCGATTCAACTATTTCTTCGTAGCCAACAGGAGCTGTAAAACCATCTGTTGGAACTGTTTCCTTCAATTTCTCCTCAGCTAAACGGGCGAAGACGGAATCTTCAAGGGTTTGATTATAAGCAGAAGGCATTATAAAGCCGTCAGATGCAATCGTTTCTTTTAATTGATCTTCTAAATTATCCTCCGCTACTTTACACATAATGGCGTCAGATAGGCTATCAAAATATCCTTCTGGAACCTCAAAGACGGATTCTTCCTTGCATTCAACCAATTTGACTTGCGTAATTATTTTTGATTCTAAATCACTGAAATAATTTTCAGGTAAGCCAAATGGATTTTCACGCAACGATGCTGGAAGATTTGTAGGCTCCAGCCCATCATGATATGTGCCATTTTCCTTCATAGTATTTGTTAGAACCTAATTTCGCTAAAAGGTTTAATCGTTGTTATTAAAAAATGCCTCTATTTTTTTGACGGCCAAATGATAAGACGCTTTAAGCGCTCCAACACTTGTTCCGAGGACTTCTGAAATCTCTTCATATTTCATGTCTTCAAAATATTTCATATTGAAGACCAATTTTTGCTTCTCTGGCAAGGTCAACAAAGCCTGTTGTAATTTCATTTGAGCTCTATCACCATTAAAATAATTGCCATCAGCAAGCGTTTCTGCTAGATAAGCAGTCGTGTCGTCATCCAACGACACGTTCTGCTTTTGCTTTTTCTTATTTAAGAAGGTGATACATTCATTTGTTGCAATACGATAAAGCCACGTATATAACTGTGAGTCTTCGCGGAAGTTCCCAAGGTTCTTCCATACTTTCACAAAGATATCTTGTACAACATCGTCCGCATCATCATGATCGATGACCATTCTTCGCACATGCCAATAAATCTTCTGTTGATATTTCTTCAACAATAAACGGAAAGCTTCTTCTCGCGTACTCTCTTCGGCGAATTTTGCTATAATTAAAGCGTCATCCATATATTGACTTGTGTAGTTTTGTTATTTTCTTTTGATTACTTTTTGAGCCGCAGCAACAATAGCCGCAGCATTCAAACCGTATTTTTCCATCAATTGAGCAGGAGTACCTGATTCTCCAAAACTATCATTTACAGCAATGTACTCTTGTGGAGTAGGTAACTCTCTTGTTAATACCTGAGCAACGCTATCACCCAAACCGCCAAGACGATTATGCTCTTCTGCCGTTACGACACATTTGGTTTTCGCAACAGATTTTAAAATAGCTTCTTCATCCAAAGGTTTGATGGTATGGATATTGATAATCTCAGCGTTGATACCCAACTCAGCTAATTTCTCACCAGCCTGTATAGCTTCCCATACTAAATGACCTGTAGCAATGATCGTAACATCCGTTCCTTCATTTAATAATACCGCCTTACCAATCACAAATTCTTGATCAGCAGGAGTGAAGTTAGGAACTACAGGACGACCAAAACGCAAATAAACTGGTCCTTCATATTTTGCAGCTGCAATTGTAGCTGCTTTTGTTTGATTGAAATCACAAGGATTGATCACTGTCATTCCTGGCAACATTTTCATCAAGCCGATATCCTCTAAGATTTGGTGAGTTGCACCATCTTCACCTAAGGTTAGGCCAGCATGCGACGCTGCAATTTTTACATTTTTGTCCGAGTATGCAATCGATTGGCGAATCTGATCATAGACACGTCCAGTTGAGAAATTTGCGAATGTACCTGTGAATGGTATTTTACCACCGATCGTAAGTCCGGCAGCAATCCCCATCATATTAGCTTCCGCGATACCGATTTGGAAAAAACGTTCTGGAAATTCTTTGATAAAATCGTTCATTTTTAACGAACCAATTAAATCAGCACATAATGCAACTACATTCTCATCTTGCTTTCCTGCTTCTAGTAATCCCGCACCAAATCCTGAACGTGTATCTTTTGACTCTGTATAAGTATATTTTTTCATTCTAGTAATCTCCTAAAGTTTCTGTAAGCTGATTCAATGCCGACGCCAATTGTTCGTCATTTGGAGCAACACCATGCCATTTATGAGAACCCATCATAAAATCAACACCGTTACCCATTTCAGTATGCATCAGAATAATGACTGGTTTACCTTTTCCTGTGCGTGATTTAGCTTCTGCTAAACCTGCAACAACAGCATTCATATCATTGCCTTTAGCAATTTCCATCACATCCCAGCCAAATGCTTCCCATTTTGCGCGAAGATCACCTAAAGATAGTACTTGATCTGTAGATCCATCAATTTGTGCTTTGTTATAGTCAACGGTAGCAATCAAATTGTCAATTTTGTTGTGTGGTGCGTACATTGCAGCTTCCCAAACTTGGCCCTCCTGCAATTCGCCATCCCCCATTAATACATAAACTAGATTATTGTCTTTATTCAATTTTTTTGCCTGTGCGGCTCCAATTGCAACAGATAATCCTTGTCCCAATGATCCCGAAGCAATACGAATACCTGGAAGGCCTTCGTGTGTTGTTGGGTGACCTTGAAGTCTGGAATTGATTTTTCTGAACGTTGCTAATTCGCTCACTTCAAAATATCCCGCATGCGCCAATGTACTGTAAAATACAGGAGAGATGTGTCCATTTGACAGGAAGAATAAATCTTCTCCTTTTCCATCCATGTCAAAGGAAGGATTGCGTTTCATTGCATTGAAATAAAGCGCCACAAAGTAATCTGTACAACCTAACGAACCACCTGGGTGTCCTGATTGACAAGCGTGTACCATACGTACGATATCACGTCTTACCTGTGATGCAATTTGTTCTAGTTTGTTAATATCTGCACTCATTTTTTTTGTTGGTTTCACAATTGGTCGTAAAGTTAACTATTTTTAAGCTAGATGCTTGTTAAAAAATGAATTTATATTGACTTATTCCAGATTGACGATGTGTTTGACCTGCAGATTTTTATTTTTTTTGTACCTTGCTTCACTTTATAAAACCAACAATTTTCAGCATAATGCCTAATCAACTCAAAAGCTGCCTTTTTATTTCAGCGCTCTCAGCCCTTTATTTGCATTCTTCTGCCCAGCAAATCAACATTTACCATAAGGATTGGATCGATTTTAATAAAAATGGAAAGAAAGATGTCTATGAAGATCCTAAACAAAACATAACCAGCCGTGTAGAAGATCTGTTGAGTCAGATGACTGTTCAAGAGAAGGCTAATCAAACAGTTACACTTTATGGTTATGGACGGGTTTTGAAAGATGAACAGCCTACAGCGGCTTGGGATAAAGAGATTTGGAAATATGGCTTGGCCAATATCGACGAAATGTTAAATAGCCTTGCCTACAATAAGTCTGCAAAAAGTTCTTTGTCTTATCCCTTCAGCCGCCATGCTGTTGCATTGAATAATGTACAAAAGTGGTTTGTTGAACATACCCGGTTGGGCATTCCAGTTGATTTTACCAATGAGGGAATACACGGTCTCAACCATGATCGGGCTACTTCCTTGCCGGCACCAATCAATATTGGAAGTACATGGAACACATCATTGGTACGTAAAGCTGGTGATATAATTGGTAGGGAAGCCAAGTATCTTGGCTATACAAATGTTTATACGCCTATTCTTGACGTTTCTAGAGATCCACGATGGGGAAGAGTGGTTGAAACCTATGGGGAAGATCCGTTTCATATTGCCGAAATGGGAAAACAAGTTGTTTTAGGGATTCAAAAAAATGGCATCGCATCCACATTGAAACATTATGCGGTCTATTCTGTGCCCAAAGGGGGGAGAGATGGCAATGCACGAACGGATCCGCATGTTGGCTTTCGTGAGATGCATTCGCTTCACCTCTATCCATTTAAAAGGGTCATAAAGGAAGCCAAACCTTTAGGAATCATGAGTAGTTATAATGATTATGATGGCGTGCCGGTATCTGCAAGTAGTTATTTTTTGCAGGACTTACTCCGCAAAGATTATGGGTTTGAAGGATATGTAGTTTCTGATAGCGAGGCCCTAGAGTTTATTTACAACAAACACCATGTTGCTGCAAACTATAAAGAGGCTATTAAACAGGCGCTAGAGGCGGGGTTGAATGTACGGACGAATTTTGATCCACCGAGTACATATCTAACGCCACTGATGGAGCTAATAGACGAAGGAGGGCTGGATACTAAAATATTGGATCAGCGGGTTCGTGAAGTCCTGACGGTGAAATTTAAATTGGGATTATTTGATCACCCACTGAGAGAAGATGTAGCTATAGCTGATAAAAAGGTGCATACTCTCGCTGATGAGGAGGTTTCGCTTCAAATGAATAGGGAGTCTATTGTTCTTCTGAAAAATGAACAGAATCTACTTCCTATAGACGCGAATAAATACAAGCACATTTTGGTTACAGGGCCAATGGCAGACGCGACAAACTATACGACAAGTCGGTACGGACCTTCCAATAACCCGATCACAACGATTAAAGACGGGATCATAAACTATGCAAAAACAAAAGCACTTCGGGTTGATTATGTCAAGGGAGTAGAGGTCGTGGACAAAAATTGGCCTGAGAGCGAGATTATTCCAACAGACTTGTCAAGTGAGGAGCTGGAAAAGATGGCCGAAGGTGTTCGTCTCGGCAAAGAATCTGATCTGATCATAGCAGTAATGGGCGAATCAGAAAGAGAAGTCGGTGAAAGCCGGTCGAGATCAGATTTAAATTTGCCAGGCAAGCAACGTGACTACTTGATGAAATTGAAGGAAACTGGTAAACCTATTGTGCTGGTACTTGTCAATGGTCGTCCACTTACTGTCAATTGGGAAAACAAGTATCTGCCTGCAATTGTGGAGAGTTGGTTTCTTAGCAATCAGTCGGGAAATATTCTTGCCGAAATGCTATTTGGAGTGTATAGTCCCAGTGGAAAATTACCCATTTCATTTCCAAAGTCCGTCGGACAGATTGAAATGAATTTTCCGACGAAGCCTGCTGCACAGGCGGGGCAACCCGGGGTCGGACCCAATGGCTGGGGCAATAGTCGGGTCGTTGGATTTTTATATCCTTTTGGATATGGACTAAGCTATACAGATTTCAGTTTTTCAAATTTGCAACTCACGAAGAAAAAGATTAAACCAACAGATTCTCTCACAGTTTCGGTTGATATTGAAAACATTGGGAAGAGAAAAGGTGCTGAAGTTGTGCAGCTCTATATCAAAGATGTGCTGTCTTCGGTAACGACATATGAAATGGATTTGCGTGGATTCGAAAAAGTTGAACTTAATCCAGGGGAGAAGAAGACCTTACAGTTTACGATCTTACCTGCCCACCTGGAACTTTTGGATCAGCACAATAACTGGACAGTTGAACCTGGCAAATTTGAACTCTTTATCGGTAATTCTTCTGTTAATCTTCCACTTAAAGATTCATTTGAAGTAGTCAATTAGGTTGAAAAATTGCCATACCAAGCAGATGGCAAATTTCTTCTTAAGAGTAGGATGAAAAAAGGATTCAGCAAAATTAATTACTGAATCCTTTTTTTATTTTATCGAATAGCAGTGATTACATGACCTCTGCGACAACTTCAGTCACTTCTGGAACCATGCGTTTCAACAATCCCTCAATACCTGCTTTTAATGTGATTGTCGAAGACGGACAACCGCTACAAGAACCTTTTAATTCAACCGTTACAATACCTTCATTGAAGGATTTATAATGGATAGCTCCGCCATCTTGTTCAACAGCAGGTCTTACATAATCATGTAATACTTGTTGAATCTTAACTTCAGTTTCAGTACCTTCAAAATTAACCTCGGTATCGTGGTGTACTGTTTTTACAGCAAGTTCAGACTCTACAGCGCCTTTTACAAAATCCTTTAGCAAGGCTTCAATGTCTTCCCATTCCGCATCTTCAGTTTTGGTAATGGTCACGAAGTTACTTGCAAAGAATACGCCATTGACAAAGTTAAATTTGAATAATTCAAGTGCAAATGGAGAATCTTGTGCTGCCTCTTTATTTGGAAAATCCACACTACCGTTGATCAACAATTTATTGACCAAGAACTTCATTGTAGAAGGATTGGGTGTAGACTCAGTATATACGTTAATCGTAGCCATGTATTATCTATTTTTATTCCAAGCAAATATAGGTCAAAAGAAGCTTTCTTAAGGTCATCTATAAGTAAAAGCTTATAAAGTAACACCTGTGTAGTTAGAAGGACTGATCGCTTTCAGTTCCTCTTTAACTTCCGCTGACACATTTAGATTATCAACAAATGTCGCTATCGTTTCTTTCGTAACATGCGTGTTGGTACGTGTTAGGTCTTTTAAAGCTTCATACGGTTTTGGATAGCCTTCCCTTCTTAATATAGTTTGCAGTGCCTCGGCAACAACAGCCCAATTATTTTCAAGATCATTGGCCAATGCCTGTTCGTTTAAGATCAATTTGCGTAACCCTCTCAAAGTTGATTTAATAGCAATTAGGGTATGTGCAAATGGAACACCAATATTACGTAATACCGTAGAATCTGTTAAATCCCGTTGAAGACGGGAAACAGGTAACTTCGCTGCAAGGTGCTCAAAAATTGCATTTGCAATACCTAAATTTCCTTCTGCATTTTCAAAGTCAATCGGGTTGACTTTATGTGGCATAGCCGAAGAACCGATTTGACCGGCAGTAATTTTTTGTTTAAAATATTCCATCGAAATATATGTCCAAATGTCACGGCATAAATCGATGACAATATTGTTGATCCGTTTTAAGGCATCACAACTTGCTGCAAAGTTATCGTAATGCTCAATTTGCGTGGTCGTTTGTGAACGGTCTAAACCCAAGATATTGTTGACGAAATTATTTCCAAAATCGATCCAATTTGTCGCTGGATATGCAACGTGATGCGCATTAAAATTACCAGTCGCACCACCAAATTTAGCTGAATACGGTACTTGATGTAATAGTTGCAATTGGCGTTCTATGCGTTCAATGAAAACATAAAACTCTTTGCCCAAACGAGTTGGAGATGCTGGCTGACCATGGGTACGTGCCAACATCGGGATCTCTGACCACGAAGTTGCCAAAGATTTTAACTCATGAAGCAATTCTTCGATTGCAGGCGTATAGCTCTCTTTAATTGCTTCTTTCCAGGAAAGTGGAATGGCTGTATTATTGATATCTTGTGAAGTCAAACCAAAATGAATGAATTCAAGATAGTCCTGTAATCCTAATTTTTCAAATTGATCTTTTAGAAAATATTCAACAGCTTTAACATCATGGTTCGTAACTTTCTCTGTGTTTTTGATCCAAATGGCATCTTCTTCAGAAAAATTCCTATAAATATCCCGTAATTTTTCATTTAGTGTTTTGTCAAACTGTTGCAATTGAGCAATACCGGACTCACTTAATGCAATAAAATATTCGACTTCTACGCGTACACGATATTTTATTAGAGCAAATTCGGAAAAAAATGCTGAAAGTTCATTAGTATTATTGTAATAGCGTCCGTCAATAGGCGTAACTGCTGTTAAAGATGATAAAGCCATAGATTGAATGATTTTTGGCAAAGGTAAAAAAATGCTTGGAGCTTAGCAATTTAATTGGTACAGATATAAAAAAAGCCTCCTTGTTGAAGGAAGCTTTTTATACGGTGTAAATTCTTTTTCAGAGAATTAGTGAGCAGCTTTAGTTGAATCAACTTTAGCAGCAGCTGAATCTACAGCAGTTTTTGCTGAATCCAATTGAGTGTTAGCTGAATCTAAAGCAACGTTAGCTGAATCAGTAGCAGCGTCAGTTTTTTTAGCAGTTTCACCACATGATGCGAAAGCCAATGTTAAAGCTAAACCTAAGAAACCGAATTTGAATGCGTTTTTCATTTTATTAAAATTAAAATATTTTTAAATCTTGTTATTTAGGAGTTAATACCATTAAAGCAAAAAGGTAACCCCTGTATTTATTTTTTTGAAAAAAAGAAAGGCCTTTCGTGAAAAAGGCCTTCCAAAAGCTCTATTCAGTCCTAAATTATTTTTTAGTAGCAGCTGAATCAACTTTAGCAGCAGCTGAATCAACTTTAGCAGCAGCTGAATCAACTTTAGTAGCAGCTGAATCTAATGTGTTAGCAGCTGAATCAACTAAAGCAGAAGCTGAATCTGCAGCACCTTCAGCTTTTTTCTCTGAATTGTTACAAGATGCGAAAGCTACAGTTAAAGCTAAACCTAAGAAACCGAATTTTAATGCGTTTTTCATTTTCTAATTTTCTAATTTAAATTGAAATAATTTTCTTTTTCATCTCTTAATACACGTAACCAAAAAAGGTAACCCAAAAAAAAATGTTTTTTTGGATATATTTTTAACATATTGTTTTTCAGGTGTATATAGTTGTGTGTTTTATTCGAAACGTTCCTGATTCCAATATTTTATTGATAAGAGATCGTACGATATAAGGTGAGATGTTGTTCATTCGTTTGTTTACCGGATAATTCCATCTGATCAATTTGTATCATGTCATTTCCAAACAATTTTCGATTATTTTTCTTATTTTAAGAAGTAAACACTTAAAAAGAAATTGCAATTATGTTTGATAAAGTAAAGAATATAATGGATTTGGCAAAATCAATAGACTTTGGCAAATTGGAAGAAATATCGAAGAAAGTGGATTTGGGAGCAGTAATGGATGCCGTATCGAAAATGGATGATAAGCAGCTTCATGGTTTAATGAAAATGCTGAGTGCAGGAAAAGAAAAAAAGGAATTACCTCCTATTAATGGTGATTTCTATGCTATGGATAGCAAATTAAACGATTCAGATCGTGCATTGCAATTGAAGGTGAGGGAATTTATGGAAACTGAGGTCAAGCCAATTGTCAATAAATATTGGTTAAGAGATGAGTTCCCTTTTGAAATAGTACCGAAACTAGCAGCTTTAAATATTTGTGGCTATACCTACGATGGGTATGGCTGTATGGGGGGAAGTTCATTAATGGAAGGGATCATAGCGGCGGAGATAGCACGGGTAGATGCTTCTGTAGCGACTTTCTTTGGCGTACAGAGTGGTTTAGCCATGGGATCAATCTATATATGCGGATCCGAAGAACAAAAACAGGAGTGGTTGCCCAAAATGCAGAAAATGCAAGTGATTGGTGCTTTTGGTCTAACCGAGCCTGAAGTAGGGTCGGGAGCAGCGGGCGGATTGACAACAACCTGTAAGAAGACCGCCGAAGGTTGGGTGTTAAATGGTCAGAAAAAATGGATCGGGAACTCCACCTTTTCGGATATAACCATTGTTTGGGCTAGGGATCTTGATGATGATGAAGTTAAAGGTTTTATCGTACGAAAAGATAACCCAGGTTTTTCAGTTGAGAAAATTAAAGATAAGATGGCTTTGCGTATCGTACAGAATGGTCTTATTACTTTAGCGAATTGCATCGTTCCAGAAAGTGATCGCCTGCAAAATGCAAATTCCTTTAAAGATACAGGAAAGGTGCTTCAGATGACGCGAGCAGGTGTCGCTTGGATGGCCGTAGGGTGTGCGAGAGGCGCCTATGAAAATGCCTTGGATTATACACGTAAAAGGAAGCAATTTGGTAAGCCAATCGCCTCTTTTCAGCTTATTCAAAATCACCTGGTTGAAATGTTGTCCAATTTAACGGCCATGCAAACGCTTGTCTTCAGATTATCTGAATTACAGGATAAGGGTGAACTAAAAGATGAGCATGCCTCGCTGGCCAAAGTCTTCTGTTCTTTACGTACGAGAGATATTGTTTCCAAGGCTCGAGAGGTAATGGGCGGAAACGGTATTCTGTTGGAATATAATGTCGCACGGTTTTTGGCCGATGCTGAAGCCATTTATTCCTATGAGGGGACAAAAGAAATCAATTCACTCATTGTTGGCAGAAGTATAACTGGATTTAGTGCCTTTGTTTAGAGGGGATCTGGCTGGTCTTTGCCATCCTGTTGCCAAATATCGCTTAATACATAAAAAGGGCGTTGTTTCGTAACAACGCCCTTTTTACTTCGTTTGGAGCAAAAAACTAATTTTCTATTTCCGTTTGAATCGCATAATAGCAATATCTCCCATGATAAATGTCAACGTATTCTCGCTTATGCTAAAGGTATTTACCTTTTCTAAAGTCGAAAAGAAGGTTGCTTCACCACTACCTTCGCAGGCCATTTTTGTCGACATAATGGGGCCAAAGTTAATGGTGTTTCCATTGGTTTTAAAAGTCATATTGTAGTTATTGCAGCTGCTATTTCCGTTTACTTTACCACTGGAAGCATCAAATATCATGGTTGGTTTACGATTGGTATATAGGCCGTCGAAAGCAATCCTTGGGCCGGATATATAATCAAGTTCCCAAGTTCCACTAAGTTGTTGCTTATTGTCCTGAATCAACTTAAATTTTGCCAGCGGAGCCATTTTCGCTTTGTTTAAGCTAAGAATACCATCCTTAACCGTGTAATTATCTGCAGCAATAAGGTTTTTGGATAAGGCTTGTTCAATAGACATATCCGGACAGGCCATCATCGTAGACATACCCTGAGCAAATTTAACCTTTCCATTCTTTGATAAAGTCAATTCTCCACCGATGCCATTACATCCTCCACTTGCACTGTAACTTTTTTCGTCCAGTTGGAGGTAAGGCATTTTACCGTTGATCTGATCCGCTACAGGCTGTCCATTGATTTCAATCAATTGCCATTTTTTTCCAATTACTGACGACAGGCTACTGTCTGTGTTCTGCTCATTCGCGTTTTTCTTGATCACAGAGCAACTTCCAAGACTAACGATTAAGATGGCCAGTATGGCGATGTTTTTAAAGTTCATATTTTAAATTTTAACCTATTAACACCCTTTTTAACGTTTGGTTTGACGAAATGCTACAAAAGTTCACAAACAAAAAAGGCTTCCAATTTGGAAGCCTTCTTTATCAGTAGGATAAATCTTACGATTTGTTTTTGTTTTGTTGTGCTTGTTGCTGCGCACGCATCATTTCCTGCATTTTCGACTGGAAGCTAGATTTCTTTTCAACTTTTGGATTCTTTTTGTTTTCCTCCAATTTAGCTAAGATTTTCTCATCATTCACCATGGTGCGAATAACCAACTGCGTTAAAAACGTAAATAATGCACTTAAGAAATAGTAGTAATTCAAACCCGCTGGGAAGCTATTCAAAACAAAGAAGAAAATCAAAGGCATGATATAGCCCATGTATTTCATTTGTCCTGTAGCACCAGATGTAGCGTTGTTATACCAGGTCGTTAACAGTGTTGTCAATGTCATCAAGATACACATCAAAGAGATGTGGTTGAATGATCCAAAAATAGGTGCAAATGTGAATAGCGTATCATAAGTTGACATGTCCTTCATAAACAAGAAGCTTTGTCCTCTCAATTCAAATAAATTTGGAAAGAAGTAGAAGAACGCAATGGTAAATGGCATTTGTAAGACAAGAGGAAGACATCCGCCAAGTGGATTCACACCAACCTGTTTGTACAATTTCATTTGCTCCTGCTGCATCAACATTTGATTGTCTTCACCCACTTTTGCTTTGATCTCATCCAGCTGCGGTTTTAAAACACGCATTTTGGCCATTGATACATACGACTTGTAAGTCATTGGTGAAAGAACCAATTTTAACAATAATGTAAGTAACAAAATGACAATACCATAGCTCATATGGAAACCATCCAAGAAATTAAATACGGGTACGGTAATCCATTGGTTGATCCAACGCATTGGTCCCCAACCCATATTGATAATCGATTGATAATCATTTCCTTCAGCCTTCAATACATTGTATTGATTTGGCCCAAAGAAGAAGTTTAAGGAATAGTTATTGTCTTTATGGTTATCAAATGCTAATTCAGCGTTTGTGTTGTAGAATTTGACGATGTCGGTTTCTGACGCATGTTTTACATCCACTTTTGCATTGACAAAGCCATCTTTAGTGCTGAGGATACTAGAGAAGTAATGCTGCTTGAATGCAATCCATTGTACTTTTTTCTCCAATGCTTCATCAGCATCTTTTGATTCGGAAAGATGATCTACTTTATTATCTTCTTTATAATACAGGGTAGATTTCTGTCTTTCCGATTCTATGTTTTGCTCTTTCTGTCTCAACGTGGTGTTCCAGTTCAGGGTCAACGTTTTTTGACTCTGTGGAATTAAATTCTGTATCCCTTTTGTGTTAATGTCCAGTCCAACATTATAACCTTTGCCAGCAATCGAGTACACATATTCAATATATTGATCGGCACTGTAATTCAGTCGGAATTTCACAGATTGTTTACCTTCAGCAGAAACTTGGATATCCGAAGACTCTGTACTGAAGTATAAATCATTTGTTGATACATTTTGACCAGCTGCATTAAACTGAAAACCGAACTTGTTGTCATCACCATCAAAAAGCATCAAAGGTTTTCCATTGAAATTCTTTTCGCCTTTTAGTTCTACGGATTTAACCTTACCACCTTTTGTACTGATTTTGGCAATGATTTTCTCGTTTTCAATCGTAATGACTTTCTCCGTTCCAAATTTTGTCGCGCCAAAAGGCTTTTTCAATTCTGCCGAATCAGCAATCACTGCTGTTTGTGCTGCTCTGGCTTTAGCGGTAGAGTCACTTTCGGCAGGCAGTCCTTTTTCTGTACGCGCTTTAGCCTCTTGTCTCGCTTGTTCTTGTTTGATTTCTGATTCTGAAGGCTTCATCAGGTAAAATGAACCAGTGATGATAGCAAACATCAGGACCAAACCAATTAGGGTATTTCTATCCATTTTTAATAATTAAACTTAATTAATTGTATCCTTCTATTACTACTTTGATTTTTTGTTGGCCAAAGCAGCGGCTACAAAGCTAACAAAAAGTGGGTGAGGATTTGCAACAGTTGACTTTAATTCTGGATGAAATTGTCCGGCAACGAAAAATGGATGGTTTTTCAATTCGACAATTTCAACTAATCCAGTCTCCGGATTGAATCCAGAAGCAATCATTCCAGCTGCTTCATATTGTTTTAAATAGTCATTGTTAAATTCATAACGGTGACGGTGTCTTTCAGAAATTTTTGTTTTACCATAGATGGCAAAGGCCTTAGTTCCTTTTTTAATTTCACAATCGTAAGCACCTAAACGCATTGTACCACCCATATTGGTGATATTTTTTTGCTCTTCCATCAAATTGATGACCGGATTGCTAGTGTTGGCATCCATTTCAAAACTGTTGGCATCTTTTAATCCCAATACGTTTCTTCCGAATTCGATAACCGAACATTGCATCCCTAAGCAGATACCAAAGAACGGAATATTATTTTCGCGAACATACTGAATAGCATTTAGCTTACCATCCAAACCGCGTTCACCGAACCCTGGAGCAACCAAAACACCATCCATACCTTTTAGCTTTTCAGCAACATTTTCTTTAGTAACACTTTCAGCAGCAATATAGCTCACTTTTACTTTACATTCGTTTGTTGCGCCTGCATGGATAAATCCTTCGATAATGGACTTGTAAGCATCTGGAAGCTCAACATATTTTCCAACCAAAGCAATACTCACTTCACTTGTCGGGTTTTTGAGCTTGCCTAAAAAGTTTTTCCAGTTTTCTAGATCAGGCTCATTTTTGTTGGAAAGTTTTAGCTTGGTTAATGCAGTTTTATCAAGATTTTCCTTCAACATCAATAATGGCACATCATAAATCGTCGACGCATCGATAGATTCTACGACAGCGTTGATGTTGACATTACAGAATTGCGCTAATTTTTTGCGGATTTCTTGCGATAATTTATGTTCAGTACGACATACTAGAATATCAGGTTGTACACCGTATTCCAATAACGTTTTTACGGAATGTTGCGTAGGTTTAGTTTTAAGCTCACCAGCGGCTGCCAGATAAGGGACTAAAGTCAAATGGATAACCAGCGAATTGTTGGCTCCTAATTCCCAGCGAAGTTGTCTTACGGCCTCCACAAATGGTAAGGACTCAATATCGCCTACAGTTCCGCCCAATTCAGTGATGATAATGTCATATTTGCCGGACTCACCCAACAGTTGCATTCTGCGTTTTATCTCATCTGTGATATGGGGAATCACTTGAACGGTTTTTCCTAAATATGCACCTTCACGTTCTTGTTGGATAACGTGTTGATAGATGCGGCCTGTCGTGACGTTATTTGCTTGTGAAGTAGGGACGTTCAGGAAGCGCTCGTAATGACCTAAGTCAAGGTCTGTTTCAGCACCATCTTCAGTAACATAACATTCTCCATGCTCATATGGATTTAATGTTCCTGGGTCGATGTTAATGTAAGGGTCGAATTTTTGAATGGTAACTTTATAGCCACGCGCTTGGAGAAGTTTAGCAAGGGAGGCAGCAATAATACCTTTCCCCAACGACGAAGTAACGCCGCCCGTAACAAAAATATATTTAGTCATAACAATTAAAGGATTTTCAATTTTATGTGGCCAAAATGACCAATAATAGTTGCTTTATGTACGGGATACAAAGATAGCAATTTTTATTCAAAATCAGAATTGAAGATCGCTTGAATAATTAAATTAAAAATAGATGTTACCTTGGCTATCTATTGTTGTCTTTAATGTAGGCTGTGCTTTTGACTTGATTTCAATACGATAGAAATTAATACTGTTTGAAAATACAATCTCATAATTTTTTTGCTCATTTATAATTTCAGGATATAATTTGCTTAACTCCTGAATTGACGTTGCATAGCGTTTTTTATTGTTTCTATAGATCTGTTGCAGGTAAAAGATATTCCAGGTAACTTTTTCGAGCGCGAGGAATTGCTGGTCGATTGGTTGATGATTTGCATCGTCAACAAATTTTATATGTCCCCATCGCTCGGGGTAATGCATATTAACGAGGCCGATTGGAGACCATACCCAGTTCTCTTCAGCGAGCGTCTTACCCGTATTGTCTTTTCTCTTGCTGTAGGTAGTTTCGGTGTTGTCATAATGCCACTGAACGCGTGAGAAGTTTATCTTCCATATTTCATTTGCTTTGATCTGATTTCCTTCGCCAAAGTATTTTAGACTTTTTACAGGTATTTTCATTTCCACAGTCCAAAATTCATCCTTGTCTTGTGGATTGTTGATGGACCCGGCATGATAGACTGCACTTTCAATATCTTTTGTATCCCAATTTAGATTAGCCCTACCGCCAAAGCGATAAGGTTTAGTCATCAAAAGATCCATAACTGTATTTAATGCGTTTATTTCAATCTCTATATATTCTGCAGACAATAGATTTGGCTTGAGAAAGATCTCAAAATCATTGTCATGATAGATGATCGTATCTTTTTGTCTTAAATATCCTTTGATATGAGGTTCTTGCAGCTTAGCGAAAAGGTAAAGGTTTTCCTTATTCCAAAGCATCTTGACTTGTGTCTTAAACGTAGGAGCAGGCTTATTTGATCCCTCAATATCCTTAAAAGAATCTGACCATAACGCTTTTGACCAGGAAGTTTCGCTATCCTTTCCGTCAATTGTGATCGCATCTGTTGCTGGGTGTACATAATAGGTTTCAGGACGCGACTGTAACTGAAGGAATTCATTCAGATTTCGTTGTGCAAAAGTAAAGGTCGGATAGATTATAAAAGCAAGGATAAAAGCTATAATTCTCATCAAGATACAGTTTGATTTTTAACGGTAGCAAAGTGAGGATGCAACAATATTAGGTTGTTTTTAACTATTGTAATCATCTACGATTCTACCTTTCAGATACGAAGCTAAAAGTAAGTAAAATGTTTTAGCGCGGCAAAGAGGAGGGGAGGATTTTAGGAAACAATATATAATTGTCCTAAATTTATTACAGAAGGAGTTGTTTGTATGACCTGTGTTTTGAAATGTACGGGCGGTAGGGCATAAAAAAAGGCTTTGAATGAGTTCAAAGCCTTTTTTTATGCCGTGGTAGTCGTAATTAGATTCTTTTCGATTTA
>JBMAAL010000061.1:0-33892 GCA_050281725.1 Sphingobacterium sp.
TTTTGAGCGCCAAAGGCTGAATACCCATCCCGTCGCACAGAAGCTGTCAACATATAACGATCTTTAAAGGAATAAAACAAGCGAGCCATTAAGGCATCTCCGGTTTGATATTTGTCTTCGCTTTCGTTCAATGGAATTGTACCGGCCTGTAATCGATGCCAGCCCAGAATATCAGAAGGTACAAACTGAGAAGCTGTGGCCTTGGTTCCCCAAAACTGCCCTTTCTCTGCATTTTGAAGCAATGTTACTTCAAAATTATGTACATCAAAACGCCGCTTCCAACGCAATACATTATCTAACTGCCAATTGTATGTTTTTTCAAAGGAGCGTTCGCTACTTCCACCTTTTGCCTTCCACTCGGGATTTTTTGAAGAGTCGTGGTTATAAGACTCGTGCCATGTAAATGAAGGGGTAAAATTGGATTGCAATTCTATCCCAAATGGCAAAGTAATCACACCGTACAAACTGGAATTCAATGTATTATAATTATTTTTTCGATCTCTAAATTGATTATCAAAGAATGGGTTTACCGGAGTGACATCGCCTGTCGGCAGTCTTTGATAAATACTAGAAGGATCATCAAGATTATTAGATCCGAAGGGAGAAATCACTGCTGATTGTTTCCAATCGGATTTTAGAAAGCCCTCATTTCGAACGGCGAAATTTGTATTCGCCCCGACTTTTAGATAGGATGTAATTTTAGTTTCGAGATTTAGTCGTGTTCTGAAATTTTTAAACCGACTTCCAACCACTACTCCCTCCCGATCAACATGATTTAAGGAAAAATAGTAGTTAGTGTTCTCATTACTATTCGATACAGCAACAGCATAATCCTGCTGGATCCCCTTTTGAAAAACCAAATCCTGCCAATCCGTAATCTTATTGTTCATGTAATTTTCAATCTCCGGAGTCTTAAGCTCTAATCGAGAAAGCCAAGCCCTGATCAACTGATCCTCTGTTACATTTGTAACGGGAGTCTTTTGATCGTAATTATACCAGTCCAATTGATTGGTTCCATTGAGCAATCTTGGGTCCACGAACATTTCGGGGTGCGCTTTAAGATAGTCGGCTGTCCGACGACCTACTTCAAAGTCATAGCGATATTTCAAAAACTCGCCAGCATTCATCACTGCAGGCATACCTGCACTTTCCACCATACCAAAATTTCCATTGAAAGTAATGGACGGTTTTCCTTTTTTACCTCTTTTTGTCGTAATTAAGATAACGCCATTGGCAGCTTTTGCGCCGTATACAGCAGTCGCACTAGCATCTTTTAAAATATCGATTGACTGAATATCATTGGGATTAATATCAGCAAATGTTCCGTCAAAAATAACGCCATCCACAACATTTAAGGGGCTACTACCAGCTTTCAATGTTCCCTTTCCCCTTACCTGTAAGCTTGCATCCCCTTTAGCCGAATTACCCTGGCCAATCACCAATCCGGCTGCATTTCCCCGCAGGAGATCCTGAACAGACCGGGGCGCCTCCTTTTCAAGCTTTTCGGTCTGAACAGAAACAATTGCACCGGTCACATCTTTCCGCTTGGCGGTTCCGTAGCCAATAACGACAACTTCATCTAGATTCTCCGTAGATTCAGAAAGGGTGATCTCTATTTCCTTACCCACTTCTACTTCAAGTTGTTTGGACGAGTATCCCGTATGGGTAAAACTTAAAACAACCTTAGCAGAATTATGCTGCAATTTTAAACTAAAGCGACCGTAGCTATCTGTTACAGTACCCGTGGAGGTTCCCTTCACCAAAACGGTGACTTTTTCCAAAAAATGCCCATCATTAGTTTTGACGACGCCCGTTAGTTCTTTTCCAGTTCCTTGTGAATGAACAGTTCCTGTCGACAGCAATAGCATACACAAAAAAGAAAAACTAACGAAAATTAAATGATTAAATTTTCTCATAGATTAAGATTTATTGGTTATTAATAAATAGAACTATAAAAAACCTAAAAACAAGACCTTTTAGTCGTTCATATCAATTGGTTATTATTTAATCAACACAAAACAATAGTATTAATTAAGAAAATACAATCAAACCTTTTTAATCCATTTATTTACGAAAACGTTTGAATGCCTATAAAAAACAAATCAAGGCATCCCAACAAATTAATGAGGATAGATCAGACCTTAGGATAGAAAACAACATACAGCAAACAAAAACGCCCTCCACACGCCTTAAATCCAATAAAATTTAAAAATAAATTGAGACAAAAGAGCATAGTTTTGATACAAAATGGCATCTTTTTATACTTATAATTTTATTATCTTTTAAATTAAAATAAATATAGAATTTATAAAGTTTTATAAAATAAACCATATACACCTTACTAGATACAAGAACGACGTGATCAAGAATTTTTCCTCAGCAAGGGAAGCAAAGTTCGCATGCGTATTTACGTCGGGTCAAATGAAAGAATCGGAGTTTGGAACAAAACCATATTTCTGATGAGTTAGTCAAAACAGGTTTCCATCATTCGGCGTCAGAAGAAATTGGTTTATTGCTCTTGTCCTTCATCGCCCTGCCCCAACCGTGTAAACAAGGTGGCTTCACATTGAAATCAGCTAAAAAAGTAGACTCAACCTGGGCTCAGGCTACTTGCAGGAGGAGCTTGGTAATACGTTGGTAATAAAGCGAGCTCGACAAGAGGATTAAATGTTCAATCCGTATATTTTAGAAAAGCAAATAAAAACAATCAGTAAAAAATTTGGAGAATACGAAAATTATATACAACTTTAAAGCACAAACACCTGCTCTAAACAGGCTACAAGTTAACAAAGGAAATTTTTTATTTTAAAACGAGGATTTTATCTTAGAATCGCTCATAGATAAAAGTCTAAATTAGTTTTTTTGCAGAAAAACTTACTTTTACTTAATGTACAAACAGTAGCATACAAAATATGACAACCAACCCCATTAAGGTATATACAGTAGTTTCAAAAGAAGTAAAAGAAGATCCAGATTTATTCACCAATCTGGAAGGTGTCTTCTCAACATATGAAAAAGCACAGGAATATATTGATCACTTTTTTGGTAATGCTAAATATGGTTATCGATCTATTGTTACAACCTATTTAGACCCCTTTCAGGAAGAAATCCAAAATAACGATTCTTATTATAGCATTTCATCTCAATTAATGGGGCCACATTTAGAAGTTGAGATCTGTAAAACTTCTTTTGCCGTTGTCCTCTCCGAAGTTGAACAATTGCGTATCGATCCTGCCACCTCAGAGAAACCTTTGGAATTAAACCTGCACTGTTTTGCTGCTTCTGAGGAAAAGGCAATGGAAAAATTCGAAAAATTAGCACAAGACTATGCAAAAGAACACAAGCTTCAATTTCAAATTAGCCCCTTTCGCATTGCAGATTCGGACCAATGCTACTAGCCTTCAATTGCAACGAGATTATAGCAGCAGATTCAGGGAAGTATTTTTTTACGGATTTCACTTAAATATTCTGGAGTAAATCCCAGATATGAAGCAATTAAGTATTGCGGAACACGTTGTACAAACTGAGGATATTTACGGAGCATATCATGGTAGAATTCCTCTTTAGATTTAGAGAATAGATATTTAACCCGCATTTGCGCAGCAGCATAAGCCCTTTGATAGACAAAGCGGAAATAACGCTCCATGATCGGAAATGCAGCCACCAATTTTTCTTGATTTTCTTGACTGATATAAACTAAATCTGAGGTCTCTACTGCCTGAATGTAAAATGACGTAACAAGCTTATGTTCGAAAGCCATATTGTCTGTAATCCACCAATTTTCTATGGCAAATTCAGTCGTTTGTTCAACTCCCTTTTCATTAACAAAGAATTTACGGAGAATACCTTTCAATACAAAAAAATGGTATCTACACACCTGCCCTTCTTCCAGTATATTTTCTTTTTTCGCGACCGTTTTGGTCTTAAAATAATGCAATATTTCTTCTAATTCGACCGAATCGATAGCGACAAATTTCTTTATATGTTCTTTCAGTTTTTCCAACAGTCTGCCAATTTTTTGTACAGACAAAGCTACTCATTCATTTTATCATAAAAAATACACGCGGCACCATTTCAAATAAGATCGAAGGGCAAAGGCTGGAAAGATAAATTCAAGTCATACGAATAATCACTCAACAGGTACGAATCATAAATCGGAATAGTTTCAATAGCTTTTACTCCTATCTTTATAACAGATGCTCAATAGTGTGTTTAAACAGATTGAAGCCATGATGAAAATGGAAGGCTCCTTTTTTTGCGAAATTTGAACTTATAGGAAAAAGAAAAAGCAATGATCAAAATCAATTTTGACAAAGGTAAAATTATCATCAGTATGCTGCTATGTTTTCTTCCAGCAGTCATTGGGCTGTATGCTTGGTTATACTATGATCTTATTTTTAAACTAGCCTCCACGATATGGGTACTCGTGGCCGCAGCGGTTTTTTATCTTCGACTACAACAGTTAAACCGCTATCGAAGAGGAGAGGCCGCACTCACGATAGATGAGCATACATTACTAAACAACAGCGTAATGAAACCACGGCAAATCCCCTGGACGGATATCGATTATTTTGTTACTGGCTTATATCGGACAAGTTCTATTTTTATAAAATTAAAGGAATCTTCATCGCTAAAAGAAGAAAAAATAAGTCGTCTAATTCATTTGTTAAGCTTTATTGATCGCAATTTATCAACAAAACCTGCATCTTTCTGGATCGACATGGATGTCATCGATATCAAAGAAAAGGACCTCATGTCCATGTTGATACCGAAATTGAAGAAATAACAAAACATTGTGGCTAGTGTTCCTAAAAAGGATTCTAAAAGAAATCAGCCCGCGATAAAAATAGGCGGGCTGATTCGCATTTATGGTATCCAATACGGTTATATTAGAAAACATCCTTACTATACTAACGTAAAATTCGAACTTTTTGTACTTTATTTACTTAATCTGTAAAACCAATTTACAAAGCCGCAATCTCCTGCTCAAAAGCGCCATCTATTCCGTAATGTAGTGAACCTCATGTGCCTCTGTCAACTGCGGAACTTCCAAATTATGAAGCATTTTATCCAAGACAACTTCTGGCAGTGGGTACTCCCGATTGCTATTCTGCGCGCGCCAAATCTTGTAGGGTTTTTCAACGTACAACAATTTCACGTAGGCTTGATAGCCGACAAAAAGATCAATCAATTGTTTTCGCATCTGGGAAGTTATATTAGTAGCATTCCAGATAAAATCCTGTCCACAGCGTAAGTATTTTTTTGCCTGCTCTTTTGCTTCCTGTACAACCCATCCGTTTCTCTTTTTATCGGTCGGATCAATGCGGTACTTGCGTCTGATGTCGTCCAGACTAATAACGGGGAGGTCAGTATTCATTGCTAAAATCTGATAATCTTTGCCCATTCCCGGCAAACCTGAAAGGACTATCACCTTGGATTTAAATGTATCAAAAGGCACATAGTCAACATAGCTGTCGTTTCCATTAAAATATGTAAATCGTGCATTTTCAGACAAAAACGAACGCGTGACATCCCAGCAGCCAATCTCTTTGCTATACAGTTCGAACATATCCAATGCGTAGAGCAAAGCATCCAAATCGGCACAGTACCTTCCTTTAGCATCGGCTTCAGCCAACAACTTGAGTTGGCTCATATTGACACATAGTGACGCTTCCAAGGCGCTCTTCATCGGATCGGCTTTTTCCATCAACCATAATGGCAAGCCATGATAGCGTACCAATGCGACAATTTCCTCTCGTAATGCAAACGGGGTCTCCACATCACGAAATAAAATCTCCCGTGTGGTCTGTGCTCCTTTTTTGGCATGATTTGGTGAACTGATACGACCATCGGCAGCGACAATTGTCGTCGATCTCTTTTCGACATCATGCAATAAAGCCGAAGCCCAGAGGAGCTCCTGCTTTTGATAATCCAGATTCTGGTATTCAGGCAATGCTTCAAGTTGCTGTAATACCATTTGGGTATGAATCGCGACGTTCCCTTCTGCATGATGCAAAGGATCCTGTTGCACCTGTTCCATATCCCTGACCCAAGAAAATTGTTTCTCCAAAGTTCCCCAGTCCTTATCTCCTGCTATTGTCCATTCCATTAGAAATTCCTCCTTTCCCAAATCAATTTTGTTCTCCGCCACGATTTTGTCCAATGTTCGTCGGTCTGCACATGTCCTTCTCTAACATATTTAAAAACATTGTGCTGAAATTCGCTGACAGCATACGCGTCGGCATTCCTGCAGACTACCCCTTCCATCGTACAGGCTTCTCCAGTTTTAGGATCAACCGATGCAAATATAGAAGACTGCATGGCCAAATTTTCGACTGAACGCCGAAGTTCTAACTCGGTCAAATCCTTTACCATGTCGAGTTTCAAAACGGGTACGGTCGGCAAATCAAATAAACTGGCATAAAAAGTAACTTCTTCCCATGAAAGCCATTGATCTTTAATTCGAGCTGCAAAAACATAATAATAATGTTCAAGTTGCATATACTCGATCGAATGCACAGCATAAAGATTTTCACCAAAAAACTCTAAATCATCCAGATCGTTTTTTAATCTGGACCAATACTCCCGAAGCTGGGCCGTCCATGGCGACGTGGTTGGAGCTGCATGGGATCGTGCAAATACTCCACGCCGTGAAAGGCAATTATTTTCACCATCTAATTTTTCTGTAAATAACAGTTGATGGAAAGATTGTATATCCTTCCAATAATGTTGATTAAAACGATCGTCGCTGCTTGTCCCTGGCGAAAATGGGAAATGATAGGTACGACCATATTTTGTTGATTCCATTTTTAAAATTTTAATCCATACTAAAAATTGAAGACATAGGTATAGGTTAAACAAATCGGGTAAATCCCGTTGTTTACTTTCTTCCTAAATATCGACAATGCATTACATGACTTTAAACTTTAAAAATTGACAACACAAATGATCTATTGCTACAAAAGTATACAATTTATCTTAAAAACATAAACTCGCTCCCTTTGATCTTTTGGCAACACACCTCCTTCCCTACTTTCTAATCAGCCCTGACTTATCAAAAAATGCGTATTTAGCATTAATATAATTTCAATTCAGTGTATGTTGTTCCAATGGGGATAACCCGGTCTGCTACCCAAATTTGGGTTTTGTCGAACTTAATCATTTTACTTCGGGCGACGATAAATGCTCTATGGCAACGAACAAATTCATTCTTTGGAAGTAATTCCAGCAGCTCGGTAATGGTAATTCTGGAGCTAACGCATTTATCGTTCAAATGTATTTGGGTGTAATTGCCTGATGCTTCAATATACAGGATACGGTCGAATTCAACTTTAACATGTTCATAACCATCTTTCACGAACAGATAGTGTTTGTTATGCTGTAGCTTTTTTGCCCGAAGGCTATACAATTCGCTCGCCTTGTTGCAGGCTTTCAAAAACCTGCTCATAGAAAATGGTTTAAGCAAGTAATCGATGGCGTCGAGCTCGAAACTCAATAGCGCATGCTCAGAATAAGCCGTTGTAAAAATCACCATTGGCGATGTATTCAAACTCCGCAGAAACTCTATTCCTGAAATATCGGGCATTTTTATATCTAAAAAGACAAGATCCACCTGCTCCTTCTGGAGATAATCAATCGCCATAAACGCATCCGTAAATGTACCTTTTAATTCAATAAAAGGGACTTTAGCTATATGGTGTTCAATAACCTGCAGTGCCACAGGTTCATCATCTATCGCGATGGCTATCATAACAATTATTGATTTAAAATCTGATCTATTTGGTCATACAGTTGTTTTCCATTACTTGGTCGAAGGGCCTTTTCCACAACTAATTTTCCTGTTTTATCAAATATAAAATATTGCGGATAATATTCAGCTTTGTCTTTTGCATTTCGTAGTAATTCCTTCCAAAAAGAAGAGATCTGTGCCCTATTTTTGCGTAAATGGATTCCTGTTAATTTGTTAATGCGTATAAAGTCTTTCCAGTCTTGATCGCGATGGTCTTCATCCATATCTAAATAAACGAAGGCAATATCTTTATCCATGTATCTTTTCTTCAGTTCAGGTGTATATTTCAATTCAAACTTGCAGGGACCACACCAGGTTCCCCAAACATCCAAATAGACCACTTTTCCTTTCAATTCAGCAATCAGGTCGTATATCGATGAGATAGGTTGATCATCTTCAATCAACCGAATCTGTTTGTTGTGTTTATTCGCCACCAAAAGAGCGTCAAGATCGGCAATATAGCTTTCAACAAGCGGCTTATGCTTATCTTTTGGAAATATCTTCCAATGTGCTTCTGCCAATGCTTTTAAATGCGTTAAGTCCTTGTCATGATATAGATTGACCAATTGTTGAAAATTGTATTTTTCTACGATAGGCTTGGAGAAATTATTTAAAGCACCGATAAACCGCCAATAATCTTTACTATAGATAGTCATTAATCTATTTGCACTGTCTAAGCTTATCCCGAAATAAGGGATTGGTTCACTAGACGGAATTTTCTCGGCCCGAATCTTAACAAATGCTTTCGTTTCCAAATAACGCACGTAATTGTCAAGGAAAGAATAATAAGATGGTCCCCCTAAATCATTCTTTAAATTAATCGAAGTTTTTCCGAACAGTTCTAAAATTAAACTATCTGCGGTAGGCTTTGGCAATTCAGCGACACGGGCAAAATCGTTCAGATGGTTCATCCTTTGCGCGTAAAACTCAGTACGAATATAGTTTTTTAGTGAGGAAGACAATGGACTAGTTTGGATCACTTTATTGATTTGATTGCAATCTGCTAAACAGGGAATTAACACTTGCTGTCTCAACTGAGCCAAAGAGCATTGAGCAAGATTATTTAAGTCCGGGGCCTTCATAAAAAAAGGCACTTCATCCAGTTTTATTTGCTGAATAATTTTATTTTCTGTCAAAGCACTACCGTCTGTAAATACGATCGTACTGTCGGTTAAATTCAGGATAAGATCTTTACCAGGGCTTAATAACAAGGTTTGAAATACACTGCTGTAAATCAGTGTCGCGGATTTTCGAGCTGTTATTGGCAGTGCGACCTCAAATGTGCCATCGCTTGCTACGGTTATCCGTTGCGAATTTTCTTTATAAAAACCAAAAACAAGAGGAATATTGATTTCCAAGGCCGTGTTTGGATCATAATTCCAAATCTTACCGCTCAATTTAAATTGAGCATGACTGCTTAGACAATACAAGGTCATAAGCAAAAAAATAAGTATTTTTTTCATTGCTGTTAATTAAGGAAACAATAAATCAGGTGAATAATTGATTAAAAGATAATGGGATTAGTTAGATTTAAATGACACTAATTATCTTTAAATATGTAAAGTTAAATGGATAAAAAATTCATTGGCATTTTCACGTACCATCAGTTCATGTCGATCTCGATATAGCAATGAAAGACGTTGGCGTACATTCTCCAAACCGACACCACTTTTTAGTTTTTCCGGATCGCGATCACTTTTCGGATTAATGCTATTGCTTACATCGAAAAACAGGACTTGGTCCCGCACTTGCAATGAGATTTTAATATAAGACGATTTCTGAAGGCTTATACCATGCTTAAATGCATTCTCGACGAAAGGTATCAGCAACATAGGGGTAATTTGATAATTTTCAAACTGCTCTTCTATTTCCGTTATAATGGTAATTTTGTCTGACATTGAAGTCCGCAGGGTCTGTAAAGCGATGTAATTATTCAGGTATTCTATTTCGCGCGTCAACGAGATTTTATCTTGCGTATTCTCATGGAGCATAAACCGCATCATATCGCCCAATCGCTGAATTCCTTCCCCTGTCCGTTCGGCTTTTTCCTGTAATGCCGTTCCATACAATGTGTTTAAGGCATTAAATAAAAAGTGTGGGTTTATCTGGGATTTCAGAAAAGTCAGATTTGCGTCCGACTGACCGAGCTCCGTACGTAAGGAGGCAATTTCGTTGTTACGCATTAGACGTTTTTTAAAGAGAAACCAGGACAGCGGAACGCTAACCAATAATTGCGTGGGTAAATGAAACATCGCAACGATAAAGATCACTTCACTGGTCCGGTTAAAGAAGAATAGGGCCAATATGCTTAATGGTATGACTAAAAGCAAACTCACCGCAGCGATAATCCAAAAGAAGTCGCGGAATTTCTTTTGTTTTTCCTGTAATTTTGGCAACAAATAGTATAAGGAATAGATTACGATACCAACCGCAGACAACACGACTAAAGTCCATAACACCGAAAGTTGGTGATGAGCGTGCGATATGATCAAAAAAAACAATCCGATAAACCAAAAACCAATTCCGAAAGCTAAATCCATTTTTAGCTGCTTTTGTATAGTCGGGTTTTCAACCTTGTTTTTAAGCAGATAGCTGATCAAAAATTGCATGCAGGTGTATAGAGAAATTACGATTGTCCATAGAACAGCTTGTGTTAAGGACTTAAAAAACATGCTATTGTAGCCTCTTTGAATACTATCAAAATCCATAAGCTCATAGGTATGGCTATAAGTCCGGCATACACCTAAAATCAGTCCGGATATCAAGATCAGAGCAGTTAGTAATGAATAATTCAACAGCTCCCTTTTTTTATTGATGAGCGCAGGAATAAGGGCAAAATTTAATGCGAGAAACATCAAATATAGAAGCAGATAATAGCTAAACTTAGGGACAAAAAAATTAAAAAAATAGGAGTAGTTTATTTTCTGACCAATGAAATAGTTATGCATACCACTATCATCCCGATTGTTTGTATCAACAAGCAAAGCATAAACGACAGCGACAAATACAACAGTTGCCATCGAGAATTCTATTTTTCTTACGTCTTTCAGTTTCATGTTATTGATTTTGATAAGACAATATTAACTGAAATGAAAACATAACACAGAAAAATGTGATGAATACCACCAAAAATGTGACGAATCAAATTTTCTTCACCTAATATAGATAGGATTCTTTTGTTGTTCATATAAAATCGCATTTGATTTTACTATCTTTAAGCTGAAAAGTATCAAACTGGCTTTATTAACTTTATTCAAAAAAACACTACATAATTAATCCGCTGTTTCACACATTCACGTCCGATTTTTGCGGCAACTGTTACGGCAGGTAACGAAGATTGCACAAAGGCATAGGGCTGTCGAATGGTCATAAATACAGGTTTTAAAAAATAATCGATCATATGGACAACTATATCGTATTAAAAAAGTTTACTAGTTTAGAACAAGCTCAGGAATGTCATCAACTACTTTCGGATAGAGGTGTAAAAACGCGGTTGGCTGATAATGTACCCCCTGTCGATATTACATTTTCTGGAAATACGGTTGGACACCAATATGAGATTCAAATAGCCCCTGCCAATTTCGCAAATGCAGAATCTATTTTAGAAGAGCAGGAAATGCAGTCTCTCCCTTTGGTTGAAGACGATCACTACCTTTATCAGTTTTCCGACGAAGAGCTCTTAGAAATTCTTCAAAAACCCGATGAATGGAACAAATTGGACTATGCACTTGCTAGAGAAATCTTACTAAAAAGAGGGAAAGACATTGATCAGGAAAAGCTTGATCTTTTAAAACAGGAACGGCTCACGCAGCTACGGGAACCGGAACCACAGCAGAAGTATTGGATTATTTTTGGCTATATTTCAGCCCTTCTAGGTGGTCTTTTAGGAATTGTAATCGGGTATATGTTGTTTAGTTCTAAAAAGAGCCTACCGAATGGCGAACGGATATTTTCCTATTCGGATCATGACAGAAAACATGGGACAAACATATTCTATATCGGATTATTCGTATTCACAATATCCGTTCTCATCAAAATGCTCTGGGGATGATAACATAAAATGAATACGATTTACATTTTTTAGCGGAACAGCTCAAGTGCAGCTTTGTGACTGTGGTATTCTGTATCCTATCGCGATCTAATTAGCACTAACGTAAACTGTAAATTTTTAATACTAAAAAAAATACCTATATTTAAGATGACATCTTTATTCTTGAATTATTTTTTGTAAACCTACAAACAAATTAACTTTATGAATAGTTTAAAGACCACAGCCACTCATTTCCGTTATAAAAAGCATCCGGGAGATCTATTCAGAAATACGTCGGTTCAATTATTACCTCATCCTTATAAAAATCAAGAAGACTTTTGGGTATGGTTTCACCCCTTCTACCACCGCAGTGAAGACATTTCAGATTTAGGCGACCTCTACAAACAACTTCACGATACGCCCTGCCAAGAAACGAGAGTAACATCAAAAAACGAGCTTTGTTACTCTGCTGTCGCGAAAGAACGTCTCTTTGAGGAAATAAAATCACTCGAGCAAAAGATCTATCAGGATTGTTTTGAAAACTTTTATTTGCTTATTATTGAAGGCCACATCGAGCTGTTAGAAAGTCATCAAATTGAAAGTAAAGAACCTGGCTCCTAACACCTATTCTTTAAACCGTTATGCATTATTTGACTTGTGCGATTATAAGGGAGGACGATAAGATACTCATTTGTCAGCGTCCGGCATTGGTGACGCATGCCTTAAAGTGGGAATTTCCGGGTCGCATTACCGAGTCCCACCTGCCAACGAAAGCAAATTTGTCGCTCAAAATCAGGGAAGAGCTTAATATAGATATTCTTGTCGGAAGGCCCTTAAAAATGACGCAACAAGGCCATACAAGTCCGGCACTATGTCTCTATCCTGTTCTCTGCACCTTTTCTTCTGGCGAAGTTGCGTTTCAAAAATATGTTCAAGCATTATGGGTTTCCCCCGCAGAATTATTGCATTTTGACTGGACCGATACCGATCGACCAATTGTAGACGAGTATATCAAATACCTTGAAGATTCAAATCCACCGTTCCGCATAAAGGAAGCTTTTTTAGAAATTCTGATTGGACTTATCGGCTTTACACTGGTCCATATGTTCTTCAATCTATATATTGCCTTATTGATAACATTGATGTTAATCACTATTACTGGAATTTATACCTATTACACCCGAAAAAATATAAAGAAAAGAATCTCATAAAACTTCCCTACATTTATAAAACTAAGTAACCCGTAATTTCATTTTAGCCATATTGAAGACTTAATCAAATGAAAGATTTCCCACAATTAGTGACAGAACGACTTATTCTCAACGCCATTGACACGACTGATATTCCACAGATTGTAGAATATCTGCAAGACAAGGTCTATTCGGACTTTACCACAAATATTCCCTATCCATACCGAAAAGAAGATGCTGAATACTGGCTTAAATTAGCCGAGGAAGCGTTTGCCAATCGTAAAGGATTCACTTTTGCTATTCGAAATAAAGATAAAAAGCTGATCGGAGCTATTGGTCTGCACGATGAAGGCTCGGATAAGGCCGAGTTGGGATACTGGATCGCTATTCCTTACTGGAATAATGGTTATGTCACTGAAGCTGCAAAAGCAATCATTGAGTTTGGTTTTAAAGAACTAAACTTTAATAAAATCTTTGCGACCTACTTCCCACATAATCCAGCCTCGGGAAAAGTCATGGAAAAAATAGGCATGAAAAAAGAAGCCCTGTTAAAACAACATTTAAAGAAAGATGGCCGGTACTATGATATTCCATTATACTCCATTTTTAAAACGGAAAAATAAAACAGCAATTTCTCATGGATAAAAAGAATATCAGGTTGCACTGTGATCATATATTTCCTACACTTATTCTTCTTTTTGGTTGTATCGCTATATCCCCAATAATAATTTCTAAGTATTCCATGTCTCTGTTAGGGATAATATGGGAGACTTGCTGCGGACTCATCATATTTACAGGCCTTTGGAGATTTGAGCACTTCGAAATATCTGGAGATATACTTACCAAAGTAAACTTAGCTGGATTATATCGAAAGGATTTAAATATGTGTCATATAACCAGATATACAAAAAAAGTGATTGATATGAATCACTTTCGGAATCCGTTTAATATCATAAAGTTATTCAGTAAGGAGGAAAAATATTTAAAATTCAGAACCATAAAACTTCAGGCAGCAGATAATTTAACCATGATAATAAATGAACGAAATATGCATAGCGAAGATTTCAAAAAATTATACCATATCATCAAAACTTATCAGAAACGACAAGTCAAGTCTAAATCTCCAATTGTTTCGTGAAATTGATTAAATTTAAGCAACCGATAATCATAAAGGATAAAACATGAAAATATTTGCATTCGCTGGGAGTAATTCTTCCACATCAATTAACAAACAATTGGTCAAATTTGTACTTAAAAGCTTCGAGGGGCACGAGATTAATTTGATCGACCTGAATGACTATAACATGCCTGTCTTTTCTGTAGACCTAGAAAAGAATGGGTTCCCACAGGAAGCGCATCTTTTCCTAGATCATATTGCCTCCAGCGACATAATCATTTGCTCCCTGGCGGAGAATAATCGTTCCTATAGCGTAGCATTTAAAAATGTATTCGACTGGGCATCTAGAATAAATGTTAAAGTTTTCCAAGATAAACCCATGTTGCTTATGACAACTTCACCAGGAGGTTATGGTGGTGGAAATGTGATGGCCGAAGCGCAGAAATTCTTCCCGCAGTTTGGTGCTATCATAAAAGAAACATTCTCGCTTCCCAAATTTTACGAAAATTTTGATCAGGATAATGGCGTAATCAGTCCAGAACACCTCAATAGTCTGAGGGAAAAAATAGCGGGCTTTAAGGAACAGATTTCTTCCTAACGTCAAAATCCAGTGTCATTTTTCTGGGTTTTGTATTGATTACTTCGATGCAGTGAACCTGCTGGAAAAGCTTTTTAAGGTTATTTGCAAGGCCAAGCTACATACTGGCTTGGCCTTTCTTTGCTTATTCTTACCCTTTTGCTTACTGTTTCTCTAGTATTTTGTTACTTCTTTAGCAAAGGAATACCAAAGAAACAGCAAAGGAATACCAAAGAAACAGCAAAGAAATACCAAAGAATTACCAAAGAAATACCAAAGAAATACCAAAGAAATACCAAAGAATTACCAAAGAAATACCAAAGAAGAAGCGAGTCAATCCCCTAGCAATCCCAAAGGAATAGCAACGGAATAGCAGAGAAATAGCGAATAAGCTGCAAGCCCTTACCTTAGCGCCCCAAAGAGCGGCGCTATAATAGAAAACAGCCCCCGTAGCGATAGCAGCTATTAAAGGTTCATAATTAAGGAGGGGCGATTTGCCCCTCCTTAAAATTTATTTAAGAAGCTCTTCGAGTTTCTCTATCAACTTTACTCCTTTTAAGTTGATTCCAACAATCTTACCTTCGGGAGAGATGAGGTAGTTTTGTGGGATAGCCTGAATACCGTACAATTGAGCAGCTTGATTTTGCCAACCATTCAGATCCGACACCTGAGGCCAGATTAACCCATCTTGTTCAATCGCTTTCATCCAGTTATCTTTCTTCCCGGGTTTATCTAGTGAAACACCCAGTATCTCGAATTTTGATCCCTTAAATTTTTGATAGGCTTTCACTAGATTAGGATTCTCTGCACGACAGGGACCGCACCATGACGCCCAAAAATCCAGTAGTAGATATTTACCTTTAAAATCTGAAAGTTTTAACTCTTTACCTTCGGGAGTTACTTGTGCAAAGTCTAAAGCTGGCTGTCCAATTCCTAGCTTTTTTGCCAGTTGAATATCTGCTTCTAATTTTTTCCCGATCGCTGTCTGTCTTAATCTTGACGACAAATTGAAAAACAAAGGTTCAGTGGTAACCACATTATCATCGTAGCCGGCAACTTCCTGCAAGGCCAATAAACTGAAGTAATTATCTGGATTATTGACGATAAAATTTCGCTGTGCTTTCTTACGCTCTGTTTCGATCTTATCTATTTCTAGCCCAATTTGGTTGAGTGCATTTTCATCACGATTTTTTGCTTGATACAGATCAGCTCTTTTAGATTGCTGAACCATGAGCTTCTTCTCATAGGTGCTTAGATAGTCTTGATACTGCTTATAGGCTACCTGCAGTTTCCCGCCTTGTACCTGTGAAGACTCGAAAGGACTTTGAACAGTGATTTGCGTATTGGGTTCCTGAGGGTCTACATAAAATGTGAGACGCTCCATCGGTCCACCTTTGCGGTTAAAGAAGGAAGCCCCATCTTTAGAATAAAATAACATGACTTGCGTTGGTTCCATGATTTCCCCTTTATAGATAACTTCATTGGGACCAAAATTAATAGAATCAATTGTCAGTTTTCTGTCCACGATGTAGCGAACAAATGCTTTAGATTTTGCGGGAAATTGTTTCCCCTTTATTGTTAATTGAAAAGGCTGTCCTTGAGCCGATACTGTCCCAAGACAACTTAAAACCAAGAATATGGATATAGCTATTTTTTTCATGTTGAATATTACAATGCTTTAGCACGTGCCACAAGAGCATCGGCCAGTTTAATAATTTTTGAAGTTTCCAGTTCAGCCAAACCACGTGCAGCTTCTGCCGCTTGAATGGCTTCTTTCTTTTTCTTTAATGCGATACAAATATCGGCCAATGTCCCTTGATTGGAATAACTTGATGAATTCAATACAACGGCCTGTTTAGCCAGCACATAGCATTGTTTTAGGATAACTGGATTTGCAACAGTTCCCTTCGCATTGGCATTGCGGCGGGCAATAAAACTCAACCGTTCATCTTCATTCTTGAGCAGGCCTTTTCTCAATGTATTCGTAAGGACAACAAACTCCTTATCGGTTCCATGTGCCGCGGTCCACTCTACTTTATACAATGCAGCTTCAATTTTTTGTTCTGGATCTTTTAACCCTTCAAAGTAGGCTACGCCAGCATTAAATTCATCTACTTTATGATCTCTAATATAGCCATACATAGCATAACGTAGCAGCTGTGCCTCTTTTTTCGCAAAATCTGCCGGCACCGCTATGCTTTTAAAATAAGCTTTGTTCGACTCAAAAAATTTCCCGTAGCGATCATCCAGGCTTTGTGCCATCATTTTTATGGTCTCCCATCCGTTTGGGCTCCTCAAAAATTCATCGGTAGCCACACTGTCCAATGCTTTTTTCGCTGCATTTGCTGCTTGACTATCGGTTTGTTCCATCACCGTAATGTACCGTAGCAGGAAATTCGACTCCCGCATTCCCAAATCATACGATTTACGCAAGTTGGGGATCTGAAAATTGGGATCATTAGCTTGCTCTGCCTGTTTCAGGAAAAGATCGGCTTCCATGCGAGACTGGGTTCTATAGATCAGCGTCCCCTGCCCATCTAAAAATAAATATGTGGGAAAACTTCTAATTTGGTATAATTTAGCAATATCTACGCCCTCTCCTATCTCACAGTCAAATTTAGTATTGATAAACCTACTATTAAAATAACGAGCGACTTCAGGTTGTGAAAACACATTACCTTCCATCCATTTACAAGGAGCACACCAGGAGGTGAATCCATCCAGGAAAATCAGCTTGTTTTCCTGTTTGGCCAATTCCTTTGCCTGACCAAAGGTGATCTTCTGAAACTGTATATGTTCTTGTGCAAGCAATAGTATCGACTGTGTAAAAGCCAATGCTGTCATTAGTATCTTTTTCATTCTTTTTTCATAATCGTCCTTTTCAATTTTTATCGCTGTAAAAAATTGAAAAGGACGAGAGGTCCATTAATAGTTTTATTATCGTTCGTATTGGGGAATTCCGGGATTCAAAGAAAGTACCTTGGGCGGAACTGGAAGTATCATCCGTGCGTCTGTTGATTCCATTTCGAAAATTTTTCCTGCCAATGGATGTTGAATTGACTTTTTAAAATTGTCTACTATAGCGAGTCGCTTCAAATCGATCAGCCTATCGGATGCCATAAATGGCATTTCACGACGTCTTTCGTCAAGTACCGTCTGTAAAACCAATTTTGGATCCGTTGAGGTTAACACCTTATTATTTTCTATTCGGCTATTTCTTAATGTATTCAAGAAACTTAGTGCTTCTGTCGCATTACCTGTTCGAACAGCGGCTTCTGCAGCAATCAAAAACAATTCAGGCGTATTAAATCCAGTACTAAATTCGACGTAAGGTGCAAATAAAACCCGTCCGGGAAATTTTACGAGGTTAGGTCCAAATGAAGCTTGATCCCGACAGAAAAATAATTGATAACGTTTGTCCGTTGCACCTGCTGGCAAGTCTTTGGCATACGTTTCAATCAGTTCTTTTGAGGCATAAAATTCAGCATTTTGACTACCTAAAGTGCTAGTCCCCATTCGAGACCATACGGCTTCCATATTGGTTCTTGAATCGGGAAATTGGACCGAATTATCTGTTTTCAGGCAAACACGTCCCCAAGTCGTCTTGTCCTTATTGGTATATAAACTATAATCAATGAGCGTTTTATTCACAGCAAGTGCTTGTTTTGCATTCTCAAGGGCCTCTTTGTATTTTCCCTGATAGAGGTAAACGCGACTTAGAAAAGAGAAACCGACTGAACGCACTGCCTGAAATCTATTTGACTGCACTGTACTCAAATTTGGCAGCGCATCATTAAGATCGCTAATAACCTGATCATAGATCGCCTGAACAGATACCCGTTCGTATTTTTGATTGATATCTTCTTTCAGCACCAGGGGCACCCCTAGATCTTTTGTTGAACTTGCAGGATTATAATGAGCGGCATAGATATTCACCAGACTAAGGTATTCAAACGCCCGGCCTATCTTAGCCTCTGCCCATATTCTTTTCCTCTCAGCATCAGTACCTTCAGTTGCTGTCAATACATTATTAATAACAACATTGTACGTAAATATATGGCTGTAAGCCGATTCCCAATACGGATCGTACTGGCCGTCCTCAAATATTGCACCATGAGCAAAGCTGTAAAGTTGTTTTTTTACATAGTCGTAGTAATCATAGCTTGCTGCCGATTGAACATCCTGAGGGTCTCCTGACTGTAAATTATCTGCTAAATAATTTGGATAAATTGCGGAAGCTCTAACCAAAGATTGATCGTTTAGAAGCAATTTGTAGTCATTCAAATTTTCTGGAATTGTAAAACCTTTTGGTTTGATATCCAAATATTTATTACAGCTATTCAATGTCAATAAACCGAATAGTAATCCTATATATATTTTTCTCATTGCATTTTCTTATTAAAATCCTACAGATACACCTAAATTGTAAACCACTGGTGCCAATACACCTCGGCTAGGCCCAGAAATACTTGTCGTTGTAGCAGTTGTGTAACCGATCCAAACTTCTGGATCAATGTTTTCTTTATTAGCGGCCCATCTCCAAGCATTCAATACCTGGCCTGTTAAGCGTACATAGCTTAATTTTGTCGGGGCAATCCATTTACTAGGGAAAGTATAAGACAATGAAATATCGCGCAATTTAATATAGTCAGCCTTCTGAACAAATTTATGTGCAGCATTGAAAATATCGGAAATATTGCCTGAAGCAGCAGAAACAAATGCGGGAGCAATATCAGGGTTACTTTCATCACCTGGGTTCTTCCAATAATTCAACCATAATTTGTCGAAGTTACTATTGTAGTTAAGCTCCGCGTATTTACTCAAGAACTCTGGATGAACTCCGCGCATCACATGACCGCCATTGAAAATAAACATAAAGGAAAGCGTCAGATCTTTATATTTAAATCCATTTCTAAAGGAAACATTATAAGGCGGTATTGTCGTTCCTTCATAAATTAAATCATCGACGGTCAATTTTTGCGTGGTCTCGACCAGACTGCCATCAGCCTTTCGTGCCAAAGGTCTTCCCTTCTCATTTAAGCCCGCATAATCTATACTATACAAACTACCCATCGGGATTCCAACACGATTTTGAGGAGCATAATAATAGTAATACGGCGTGTTCTGCTCAACGTAGAGATTTGTAATCTTATTTTTGTTGTAGCTAAAATTCAGTGTGCTGTTCCAGCTGAAATTTTCACGTTGGATCACCTTACCATTTAATCCCAACTCAATCCCTCTATTCTGCATATCAGCATAGTTAAGCAGAACCATGTTCCACCCTAGCGTAGGATCCAAAGGAGATCGCCCTAATAAGTCCGTAGTTTTTTTATTGTAAACATCAATACTTGCTGATAATCTATTTTTAAATAAGGAAAAATCTAAACCAACATTGTATACTGCAGTACGCTCCCATCGTAACAATGGATTTGGTGGTGAATCAATGGATGCTTGCATTTCACCATTGTAAGGATTTGTCGTGTTACTAACCCTTGAAATTAAATATGGCCCATTATCTTTTGGCACATTTCCGTTGACGCCATAGGTCATTCGTAAAGCCCAACGATCTAATGGTTGCCAGTTGATTTTTGGCAAATGATACAAAGCGCCGATTGACCAAAGAGGTTTGTATTGCGTTTTGATATCCGTACCAAATAAATTGGATTGATCTATCCGAATACTTCCACTTAGTGTTAACTTGCGACTATAGGTATAAGAGCCATTGGCATAAAAGGAAACAAATCTATCTAGTGCGTCTTGAAAACCTTCTTCTTTCTTCCGGGTAATCGTATAGCTATTGAACAATGCCTGAGTGTTCTGAAGCATTATTCCAAATAACTCTTCATTAATTCCTTTATAGACTAAGCTGTTTTCATCGTAACCATACTTGTAGATGTTTGTATATCGGTTATTAATCTGTCTACGCTCAGCACCTGCTATAGCAACGACTTCGTGTTTATCTTGATGATTATATTGATAATTGAATTGGCCACGTAAGGTATAGCTATTGACATCATTCCGCTGTTCGAAAAACTGACCTCCCTGCGGAATATTGCGCTTAATTAATCCATCTTTTCCGATTTGCGTCGCGTCATTGACCATGCTTACAACTGATTGGGCGTTTTTCCTATTCAATGTGCCGTTATACCCTTCGGTCCGTTCACTTTGATAGGACAGATCGAAGTCCAGCCCTTTGATAATCTTAAAATTTGCAGCAAAATTTAAGTTAAGGTATTTATTATAGAACTTTTCGTGGATCGCTGCTACATGCTTTAAAGGAATGTAGGTCTCATCTTCCAGTCCTAGCGCATTCAAGCGATCAATCTCAAACTGAGATTTTGAACTATACCATTGCGCCGGAGAACCATCCTCATTTTCAAGCAAATAATAGGATGCTTTGCCTCCCATATAGTTATCGTAGAAATTGAAGCCAATATCACCCTCTCTATTTTGGTTTTTCCCCAATACATTTGCGCGTAAACTAAACCAATCGGTAAACTTAAAATTATTTTTCAGACTAAATCCCAGCTCCTTGTTTGTCGCCCGTCCCTTATTGTAATCTCCTGGCTGCGTATAATTGAGGGAATAATGGTATGTATAACGATCGGATCCGCCCGAAATAGCGAGATTATGCTGCTGATCGAATCGGGTCGTATTAAGAAATTTATCCATTTGGGTGAAGCGATCACGATTTCGATATACATCCAGCCGCTTTTCCATCTCTTCTTCCGAAATTACTCCACCTTTGCGATCGTACAAAATTCGATAAACGTCGTTCATCGCTTTTCTCGGGTCAATAACAGCATAATCTCCTGAACGATAGTTAAACATTTCCTTTTGAAAGTTGACCAGTTCGGCACTGCTCATCTGATTGAGGTAGCTACGGCTTGGAAGTCCTCTAAAAGAAAGCGTATTACTGTAATCGATCTTTGTTTTACCGGCGGTACCTATTTTTGTTGTGATCACAATGACACCATTGGAGGACCGTACGCCGTAGATAGAGGCTGCCGACGCATCTTTTAAAACGGTTATTGCAGCAATATCATTGGGATTAATAGCTGTTAAGTCTCCTTCAAAAGGCATACCGTCAACAACAATCAAAGGTGCAGCCTGCGCATTAATTGTGGAGCGTCCACGAACTTCGATACCCAGATTATTTTTCGAATTCTGTGGACTTGAGGTATTTCGCACCAAATTTAGTCCGGGCAACAGTCCATCGATCCGGTCCAATAAATTAGGTTGAAGCCGTCCTTCCATGTCTTTGGCTGTCACCTGAGCAATTGAACCTGCTGCTCTTTCTTTGCTTATTTTTTGGTATCCTGTATTGACCGTAATGTTCACTTCCTGCAATTGCTCATCCAAGGCTCTTAAGGTAATCGTACCCAAATCGGACTTAGCTGCAATCGTAAGTGGAGCAAATCCGACCATGGTAATGTCCAAAAAGCTATTTGAACTAACGCCATTAATTTCAAAATGACCATTCTGATCTGAAACGGTTCCTTTTGGAACACCTTTTACACGAATTGTTGCACCTTGAAGTGGTCTGTTGTTATAATCGACAATAAAACCTTTTACCGTCATTAACTGATTAGTGATCGATCGTTGAGTCTGTTGAGATTTTTCGTGTACGACAATAATCTTCCCCTTGATCTCAAAATCGAGATCCAAATCGTCCAATAACTTCCCGAGTGCATTTCCCAACGATTCCTTTTTAACAGTTAAGTTAACCTTTGTATCTGGATCAATAGTTGTGGCCGCCCATACATAAGAATAGCCAGTCTGCTTATTGATCTCTGAAAAAACCTTTCTTAACGACACTGATTTCTCATGTATCGATATGTCCTGTCCATACGTTTTAGCTCCAACATGAAGCAGACAACAAGACATCAGTATGGTTGTAAGCGATATGCGCATAATGTTTCCCCTCCATTGCGGCCTACCCCAAATATCTGGGCGATCGCTGTTTTTCATTTGTTGCGTTTGATCGTTTAGGGCACGACCAAGTTGTGCATAATTTTTATACATTTGTTTTAGGTTAAGAATTAAAATTCTGTTACAGTTAGAATTACTTGATCTGAAGCCCTAAATGTTGCAAGCGTTTAGGGTTTCTTCTTTTCATTTAGGTTGTTTTTTCTACATAAATGGTCTTTCCTTTAAATTTAAATTTAATTTTCCTTGTACTCTCCAGTACGTTGATGATATCTTCCAGGCTGCTGTTACGAGACAACATCGCTTCAAATTTTTCTGATTTTATTTGGTTATCGAGATAGACGACATCTACATTATACCAGGACGCTAACTCATCCATAATAACCGCTAAAGTCTCCGAATTGAACACGAAATATCCGTCTTTCAATGCATTGCGCGCGTCAAGATCAATTATTCGTCGTTCAATTTGACCGAGTTTGATATACGATTCTTCCCCTGGCAACAGTATAATTTGCCTGTCGCCCTGTCGAACCCTAACTTTACCTTCGTATAAGGTCGTTCTAAAGTCTTCTAGATTCTTGGTTGATTTCACATAAAAATGTGTTCCCAATACGGAGATATTGATCTTCCCTGCTTGTACCACGAAAGGTTTCAGTTTTGGAACCTCACCTTCCCATGGTAAATATTTCTTGGCAACTTCGAAGTAGGCCTCTCCCACCAAACGGACTTCCCGCATACTATCTACTTCATAGTAATCCAACTGTGTTTTGGCATTCATCCACACTTTGGTTCCATCAGGTAATAGCATGGTCATTTTCCCTCCCTTGGGTGTCGCAGCGAATAAATTATTCACTCGTACCGCTTTATTTTTAACGGGTGATACAAACGATAATAAAGTATCTCCTGGAACCATCGAAATTGAATTTCCATTTCCCAGACGTACTACCCCTGTCATTTGCGCGGGTTGAATATCTTTATCCGGAATCTCCTGATAGACCGTATCCGAAAGATTATGTATAAAAAACAACACGAGTAATCCAATCAGCGCCGCGGCGATACCATAGGACAACATGCGTTTATAAAAAGGTTTAGTGTATGAGGTATCGAGGTAATCTTGTTCAAAGATGGCAAATGACTCCTCCCAATCATAACGGGCTATCCCATCTAAATCCGCTTGCATTTGATCTTTGTTGTCAATCAGATCACATAGCCCCTTATTTGCATCCGTTTCGGACTTCCATAAGTCCAACTGCAATTTTTCGTCATCGCGCAATCCTTCCAGCTTGGATTTGCTCAGTAAATAAATGATATGTTGGGGTATTTGCTCCATATTGCTCTATATACTTAAAACAATATTTTGATTTCGTTTCTCTAAAAGGATGGTAGATATTTTCACAAGAACTTATGTCTCAGAAGTATAAATTTTCTAATAATAGAGTAAAAGCAAAAGTAGGCAAAAAAACTGGTCAGGCTTGAGTCTTAATCTCAAAAGTTCAATTCCCCTTTTCTTTTGATTGTAAATCGTACTAGTGGTTAGTCCTAAGGAGATTGCTGCTTCCTGAGGGCTTAGATCTTCAACAATCAACTTACGCATCACTTGCTTACATTGCTCAGGCAGGGTATCAATGGCATCATGGATCGTTCGAAGCGTCTCCATATAGATTATTTGATGGCTGATCGGTAAATCGACCAGATCAACCTGTGACGTATAAAAATTGGTTTTTTGTTGAATTCGATTTTCTTGTTGGATCCTGTTTAAAGCGGCGTTTCTACAACTTGTGTAGAGAAAACCTCGGATTGATTCAACATGATCAAAATCTATCCGGCGCTCCCAAAGCTTTAAAAATACGTCCTGCACTATTTCTTCGATGGTACCTTTATCAAGATTCATCTTTTCTAAAAAATAGCACATTGGACTATAGAAAGTTTTGTACAGAAATTGTAAACCATCCCTTCTGCCTTCTCGAAAAGATTTTAAAAAATCTTGCTTGCTAAATTCTTGGTTTACCTTGTTTTTCACAATTCAATATTACTTAAATTTTAAATAAATATGAAAATTTCATTTATTGTGATCAACAATCCCGCGCGGGCAAGCGATAGAAAACGTACAGGTCAAACCGGTTGAAACGATACTATTCCATTCGGCAGCGATAGCGTAAAAGCGAAGCAAGACCGATGTATTGAGATGCTAATTTCTACGCGATCAATTCCGGTAATTCCGGTTCTTCATAATAAGCTTCATTCCATTTTGCCAATTGACACATAATGGGAATTAAGGCCTTACCTTTTTCAGTCAAAGAATACTCCACGCGCGGCGGCAGTTCCTTATATTCTTCTCTCAGAATAACACCGTCCTCTTCCAATTCTTTTAATGAACTGGTCAAAACCTTGCGGGAAATGTTTTCTATAAGCGCATCAAGCTGACCAAATCGGGCTTTCCGATCACGCAGTGTATAAATAATTACAGGTTTCCACCTCGTGCCTAAAATTGCCATCGAACGCTGCATCGCACAGGAACAGCTTTTAAATTCAGTCCTTTTCATTTGAATATTTCCGAAATAGTTACACAAAGGTAACTAGTTTATACTAATAATAGTTACAAATATACACTATTTAAAATATCTTTGTGAAGATTTACGATTTAAAACAAGAAAAATGAGCATACAAACACTTTTTAATCCATTTCAGTATAAAAATTTAACGCTTAAAAATCGCTTTGTGATGGCACCAATGACGAGGGCATTTTCTTTGGATGGCATTCCTGACAGCGCTGTAGCGGGTTACTATGAGCGTCGTGCGGCAGGTGATGTCGGCCTAATCTTAACGGAAGGTACGGTCATCGAAAGGCCTGCCTCAAAGAATTTGAAAGATATTCCTAATTTTTATGGTGATCAAGCTTTAAATGGCTGGAAGAACATTGTAGACGCCGTACATGACAAAGGTGGAAAAATAGCTCCCCAAATATGGCATGTCGGGTATACGCCCATGCAATGGACACCCCCAGCAGCATTTGAGAGTCCGGATACAATGACATTGGCTGATATAGAAGCTACAATACAGGCATACGCTGACGCTGCTAAATCTGCAAAAGACCTCGGTTTTGATGCTTTTGAAATCCATGGCGCCCATGGCTATCTGATCGACCAATTTTTCTGGGAAGGAATGAACCACAGAACAGACGAATTTGGTGGAAAAACAATTAAGGAGCGTTCTAAGTTCGCTGTTGAAGTCGTAAAAGCCATGCGAAAAGCTGTAGGACCAGATTTTGTTATTATCCTGAGATTATCACAATGGAAACAGCAGGATTACACGGCCAAACTTGCACCCACTCCTGCAGCGATGGAAGATTGGATCCTACCATTGACTGATGCCGGTGTCGATATTTTTCATGGGAGCCAACGTCGTTATTGGGAGGCGGAATTTGAAGGCAGTGACTTAAATTTTGCTGGATGGCTCAAAAAGATTTCAGGACAGCCCACAATCACAGTTGGATCCGTAGGTCTTGACAAAGATTTTGGCAATGTATTTACAAATTCCGAGTTCAAGTCCTCTCCCGCTTCACTGGACGAATTGGTTCGTCGGTATGAACGTGGCGATTTTGACCTTGTCGCCGTGGGAAGGGCGATCCTACAAGATCCAAATTGGGTGAAGAAGGTACAGGCCGAAAAATACAACGAGTTATCGACTTTTGAAGCGAAGAGCTTGGCTAGCTTATCTTAGTAAGCTAACGCGATTAGGTGAATTAAAATTACGTTATTCAACAGCATAAACGGGGACAAAAAATTGATTTTTGAATCAACTTTTTGTCCCTGTTTTATAGCGGTAATTAAGTAACTTGTCTCCGCAAATGGATACAAACACTTGATTAAATGAAAATCAACGCAACCAAAATATATGTCATCAGCGGATTGGGTGTAGATCAACGTGTATTCAGCAAGATAGACTTTGGCTCGAAGGACGGCATGAATTACCCAAATTGTATCGCTTAGCGGGTAGACTCAAACTCAACAAACTTGTTCCCGTTTCGTTACTAAAGTTCCATAGTTTTCTGTCAGATTACTTTTTTGGCATATGTAACAAGGAAGATTCCCTCTTACTAAAACAGATTTTATACGATACAGACCCCATCTTTATGAACTGGGCAATACATCAAATTCTGCAATGGAAAAACAAATTTGTTCCAGACAATTTAATCCATATACATGGTGATAGAGACCGCATTATCCCTATCAAAAGTATAAAGCCAAGTTTTGTGATTGAAGGTGCGGGCCATTTTATGACGGTTACACACGCACAGGAAGTTGAAAAGCGTTTACAGGAAATCTGCTCGTAAATCACCTCCTTTTAATCACCGAGACCAATCCCAACTTTTCTAGTCGCTCAGAAAATTAAATCCAAGTGGATTCGTATCGACATGAAACACACGATATGCTGAGCAGTGTAAAAAATTATTATTTGAAGAAAAGGACAAACAATAATTGAGAATAGAAGGTTCTTCTATGAGAGCGCGGTCTCTTTACGTAACTAAAAAATCGCCGTTTATTGCTTAATGGGACCAGTCAAAAGTAATATAGTAAGGTTAAATTATAACAAGAATATGCGAATACGGCTCATATTAAGTTTTTTATTCTGTCACATCTTTTTTCTCACTATGCTGGCACAAGTTAATGATACTACAGCCCCAAAATTGGAGGTCGCAGCAGCTTTAGGCCCGTACCGTCCGATCGGTGTGAGCGCTACCTCCAACAATCGATTATTTGTTTCCTTCCCAAAACAAGCTAAAAATTATCAGTATGCACTTACTGAAATCATCAATGGAAAACCTGTTCCTTATCCAAATGAAGAATGGAATTTAGAAGGAAAAGAGAATTCCCACTTTGTAAATGTTCAGGATATATTTGTCGATAACGAGGACAATCTCTGGGTATTGGATTCTAAACCATCTGCTGCTGGATCAATTTTTGGCAAAGATGAAAAATCAAATCAAGGCCAGTTTAAATTATTAAAAATCAATACAAATACAAATCAAATTGAACATATTTATCGTTTCGATGACCTTGATAAAACCAAATCAGGTCTAAATGATATGCGTATTGATCACAAGCGAAATTTAGCCTATCTCTCCGATCCCGGCCAAGCGGCCATCATTATTTTAGACCTTAAAACTGGACAGACTAGAAAGGCTTTAACTGGAAGCCGTTTTACGCTGGCTGATCCTGATGTATTATTAAGCTATAATGGTATTGAAATGCGTAGTGAAAATGGAAAGCCTTTTTCTTCCAACGTGAATGGCATAGCATTGAGTCACGACTTTAAATATTTATATTTCAAACCGATCAATCAAACCCATTTGTACTGTATTGCAACAGAATTTTTAGCCGACGCAGGGCTGACGGATCAAGAATTGGAGGCAAAAGTGGAAGACAAAGGAGAAGTCGGAATCACGCATGGCTTACTAGCAGACATTGATGGAAATATTTATCTCACATCGTCAATAGATTATAGTATTAAATATTTAAATCCTGAGGGAAATGTGAATACCCTGGTAAGGGACTCCCGAATACTATGGCCCGATTCTATGGGTATCAGCGGAGATGGATACCTATATTTCTCTTGTGCACAGCTCTTTAAAGACCCGCAATGGAATAAGGGAGCTGATAAGGTAGAGTTGCCATATTATGTCTTTAAGGTCAAATTACCGAAATTTTGAAAAAATGTTACAACAAGTGAAGTTCTTAAGCATAAAACTCGCGCTAACACATCTACTTTTCACCTAGATATTATCCTATACGCAGCCTTCACAAAATTCCCTTCGAATAGTTCCCCTTTATATTTATCCATCTTTTCTACCCACAAGATAAGGAACTGAAATTCAGATTCATAAAAACAATAAAATCGAAGTAAAAGCACAAATCACTAAGACATGCCTCCAACTATAAAAAACAACAGCCTCTTAGATGAAGTATAAAATTTTTAGTAAAAACTTTGAAATACTAATATTTTTAGTATATTTGAATATCAGTTTTAGACAACGCTTTTATGGAACACAGCGCAGCATATGACAATAAGGATTTACACGTAGGTGACATCGTTCGCTTTCATACCCCCTATTCCGATGAGGATCCAAATACGATTTTCATTGTACTATGGTCATACTACGATCCGGCTGGAAAATCATCACGGGCTGAAGTGGTTAAATTTGACCAACGTTCCAAACAAACACCTGTCATTCAGAAGTGGTTTATACGAGATTTAGAAAGAGTCCCCGAAGTAAGTCCAGAATTGCTGAAACAAATTGAGTTATTTATGAAAAGTAAACTTGGCAATGCTATTATCAGTAAGCTAGTCATCTAACAATTTTTAGATCTTCAAATTCGACGTAAAATATGGAAAATAAATTCAAAGAGAAGCGAGGGATGGTGTCAGGTCCCATCTGGTCTGACTGGCGCGAACAACTCCGGGAAAGTGAATTAATCGGCTTACATCAGAGACTCGAGAAACTAGAAAGAGAAATACTCCTTGATTGGCTACAATGGCATGATCCAAAAGGAAACTATACCGATCGTAAATGTATTGAAAATGGCGTGCAGCAGCTTTCCAAATTAAAGGCTGTCGCATTTATCCATAAAGAAATCCTGCGCATCCACATGAAAAGAAGATACAATGCCTTTTCGAATACACACGCACAACTCATCTTTAACAACTAAAATTTCAAATTATGGAATCTCTTATTAAACAGATCATAGCGCATCAGCTTCCAAAAATTCTATCCATGGAATCGCATCGCACAGATTGGCGTTATCAGCTCATGAACTTAAAAGATAAGACGCTATTCGATAGATTAATGCTGATGAAAAGACAAGAATTACTTGTGTGGCTACAATGGCACGATAATGCCGGGACTTACGCTGATCACGACTGCATCCGGAGAGGTATTCCCTTATTTACGAAGGTTCGGGCATTGACCGCAGCTTATCAGCGGATTATGCGTGAACATGAAGGATGGGACGGCTACATGGGAAATGAATATATCCGTGGCAGTGTACTTTAAAAAAAGCACCTTTTAAGCAGGAAATATTTTGTTCGCTGTGATATACGAGGCTAATGTATTCAGATTAGGAAGTGCCGCTCCGATTGTATTATTAAAATAAGTATAGACTTCCTTTCCCGCTGCAATCCAGTCGTTAATATAGGTACTATATTCCAACAGTAGGCTGTCCGAATAGCTTCCCTTATAGTCACCATTTGGGCCATGAAAGCGCATATAGATTATCTTTGTATCTGCATATTGAAGATGCATACCTTGCATATCCTTATCATGAATAACCAGATGCATTTCATAGGATTTTAAAAGTTCGGAAGTTTCTTCCCTATACCAGGAGGGGTCCCTAAATTCTACACATACCTGCCATTTTTCACTTCTCTTATCCTGAGCAATACAATCCAGCAGTTCAACAAGCATTCCAATAGAAGCAAATTTAAAAGATGGTGGCAATTGTATGAGCAAGCACCCTTTCTTTTGGCCGATAGCGTCAATAACAGATAGAAATCTAGCGACATCCTGTGGATCAAACTTACGTTCTTTTTGATGCGTAATTCCCTTCCATAGTTTAAAGGTGAAACGAAAATCATCGGTCGTCTCTTCGGACCATCTTCTGACTGTTTCTTCTCTGGGAATTTTATAAAAAGAACTGTTTACTTCCAATGAATTAAATAGTAGACTGTATACAGCCAATCGACTTTTATCCTGTAACTCCTCAGGATAATAACTTTTATTCTTGTAAGGTAAAAGGATACCGCTCGTTCCAGTAAAATATGATTTTTCCATACCCCTATAACAATCGAGCAGCATGCAATGGTTCATTTTTTCTTTCATAGACGAATTATCCTTTGTATTGGTCTGCAATTGAATTGCATATAAAAAACAATTTATCTAAGTTTGAGAAACGAGTAGTACAGCAACAGCTATTTTTAAGCAACTTGTTTTCTAGTTTATTAGTAGATAATTAATCAAGCACACTATATCAATGCAAAAAAAATCATACCTCATTTGTTTCATTATTGGCGCCATTTTGGGCAGTTGTACCGGAAATAAAAGCAACAATACCAATACAACTTTAAGTTCCCGGTCCGAACATGCGGATGAAAATCCGACATTTACCTTTGACAATATTAAACAGCACTATACGCGGGGTGAGGATCTGATTTTAAAGATGTATAGCAAAAACACTTCCAAAATAGACTCTGTTATTTACGCTATAAACGATAAAAAGATTGGCCAGGTCGTCGGAAATGAGCCTTTCAATTATTCATTAAAACAGGAGAAATTTGGCAAGCAAATTATTAAAGCTGTCATATTTAGTGATGGAAAGCGAGAAGAAAATTCGGTCAACATCGATCTATTCGCCTCTACCCCTCCGCTTTTGCTAAGCTATAGCATTGTGAATATTTACCCACATGATGCCAAAGCTTTCACACAGGGACTGGAGTTTTACGGTGATAATTTGATCGAAAGTACTGGAAATGGGGTTGGTCCAAGTGGAAATAAAGGCAAATCGAGTGTCCGTATTGTTAATCCTAAAACGGGTCAGCCCATCAAAAAAAATGAATTGGATGATTCAATTTTTGGCGAAGGTGCCACCGTCCTAAACGGAAAATTATATCAATTAACCTATAAAAACAATCTAGCCTACCTCTACGATATAAACAGTCTTTCTGTTATTAAGACACTTCCTTACTTTCAGCCAATGGAAGGTTGGGGCTTAACTTCTGACGGTAAAAACTTATTCATGTCCAATGGTTCTGATTATATCTATACACTTCATCCAAATGATTTCTCAAAAGTGGATTATATCCGTGCAGCAACGAACACGGCCATGGTGGATCAAATCAATGAAATGGAATGGGTAAAAGGGAAAATCTATGCAAATTTCTTTATGGAGGATGTCATTGGACGAATCGACCCTAAAACAGGTACTGTGGAGGCTTTAGTCGATCTATCCAAATTACGTGAGCATGTATCACAGCATGTGGATTTAGATGTATTAAATGGTATCGCTTACAATAAAAGATCAAACACCTTCTTTGTTACCGGTAAAAACTGGGATAAAATGTTCGAGATAAAGCTAACAGAATAGCTTTATCTCCATCAAAAAAACAACATACTGTTCCGGAAAGAACCAAATCGCACTATTTTTAACTTTATGGTAATTCTTTCATTTTGTTAAAGCCCTCGGTTACCATCGGTATAATTTGTGGTGCAAATAACTGTGGTATAATCGTCCTTGCCCCCGTATCCCTATTGACACTCCATTGTGCATATTTATCTGCTAAAAACTCCAATCGCTGTGCCGAAGATAATCCCGGTAAGGTATAATAGATACTTTTTTCGCCTTCTTTACCTTCCATCTGCACATACCGCCCTTTAGTTACTTTCAGGTGACTGCGGTGTTCAAAATCACGTAGGAAAAGCTCATCCTTGTCTGCATTATCCCATTTCGGGTCACGCGGACAACAAACCGATCCGTAACTTTCTCTTCGATAAATTGTAAGCATGCCTTTGGATGAAATTGGTTTAACAAAATCTAATCTTGGATTATCAAGACCAGAAAGCCGGAGACTGTCGACTTTAACCGTACCATCCTCTCTTTTTATGGAATAATAAAAATTGGTTGTCGCAGGTTCTATACACATCCCATTTTTCGAAGCTTCTTCGGCGACTTCACCATAAAACTTCCAATCGGGAACAATCAGTACAAAATGTTGAAGATCGGGATAGAATTCATTGGATTTTTTTAGTAACTCCACAGGAATTTTAGTACTCAAAAAGAAAACGTAAGTGGAATCTGGAACGATCTGCAAAGGAAGATCTACTAAATAATTGCCATCTTTCTGCGTTACAAAATCATTGTCGATCATCACAACCTGACCATAGTATTCGCGATACCAATCGGGCTTCGCTGTATCAGCTAATGAATACGGGGATAATGACTGATGCGCAGCTATTTTGCTCTTACAGGACAATGCCATCATAGGTAAAATGATAAGCAAATACCACATATTTTTTCGTATTAACATGGTTATAAAATTAAAATATATTTCAACTACTTTCCTGTTTGACTATCTACTTTTATTCCAGCTTGATTCATGAAGGCTATTTGATGTCCTAAACACGACTCAGCTAAGGCTGCAATTTTCTCTTTTTCATCAGTAATCTCCCGCAACAGACTTTTCCGAATCCCTTTTTTCTGTTCATCAATATATTTAATTAATAAAACACCATATCCATCAACGATCTCTGTCATGTAACCAACTGTAGCGATGTGAAAACTTTCGGCAGTTTTACTGTATTTCAGTTGAGAGGCTTCGCATTTTATTCCTTTTATGTAACTACTCAAAGCGCGTGCCTCATTCAATTTCATGTGATAGGAATAGTCTGATTTATCGACATCATATTCCCCTTCTAGCAATTTTCCATAGCTCTCATCCATTTTTTCTCGACAGCTATGAAAGAGCTTAGCCATTTTCTCGTTGTACCCCAATTCCAAATTACCCCTACAGGAACACATGGTAAATAGCATAAAGATTAAAGCTAGCATTCTCATTTCTTAATTTTTTTTTACAAATAACAGCTTTTTAAACCAGTCTATCTGTCTCGTTTAATATTCGTGGTCGTTGTTTTAAGATTCGTTATTTTCTATAAAATCTGCTCCCTAAAGAAATACGCTTATACTTCCTTTGCACAAACTATTCGTTACGCCGAAAGATGAAAAGGTAGCTCTTTTAAAACTCGGATTCCATAAAAATCACCTTATACTGTATTATTGTAAAAAAGGCGCTTCGAAACCTACTATTTTAGCCATTTAATTAATCATTTTTTAAAAAAACAGAAAAAAAAAGCTATATTTAACAAGATTCGCACATCATTTAAGGCAGAATACTTTGTTTCTTAAAAAGAATTACGGAACTTAGAGACTATAAACCACCGAAATATGAATAATAGACCTTTAAACGGAATGACTAACGAAGAGCTTCATACCAATAAGAAAACTGCGCTAGTAATTACTTGGATGCTTGCAACCATGCTCTTTATCCTATTAGGCATGGGAATCTATACCTCAATTAACAAAGGATTCAGCGCGCTAATGGCGATTCCCTTCGCCTTATCTCCCATTGTTATTCTCAATTTTAAAAGAATAAAAGAAATCAATGAAGAACTCAAAATAAGAGGAGCTCAATAAAGTCATCATGAAACACCTCT
>JBMAAL010000062.1:0-33668 GCA_050281725.1 Sphingobacterium sp.
GATAAAGGCATTATTGCCCAACCTGAAAATTTTATCCGTAGTATTCCACACATGAGTGCGGTTTTTGGTGAAAAAGACGCTAAATTCCTAAAGACAAGATGGGAAACATTAACGACCCAAAATTTGTTCAAAGGGATGGAATATACCGAAGATACAGCATTGTTGAAATCGTGGATTCCATTGATGATGGAAGGACGCGAGGCTGACGAAAAAATTGCTGCGACAAAAATGGATCTAGGTACTGATGTTAATTTTGGGTCGTTGACACGTGATTTGATCGCTAATCTTGAAAATAAAGAAAATATTTCGATTTCCTTAAACCACGAAGTAATTGACATCGAACGTGAAGATGACGGTCGTTGGGAAGTGGAAGTCAAAGATTTAAAGACAGGAACAAAGAGAGAAATCAAGGCAAAATTTGTATTTATCGGAGCCGGTGGCCACTCGTTGTTGTTGTTGGAAAAATCTGGAATACCAGAAGCGAAAGGCTATGGTGGATTCCCGGTGGGAGGCCAATGGCTGCGTTGTGTGAATGAAGAAATCATTAATGCACACCATGCGAAGGTGTATGGTAAAGCTTCTGTTGGTGCGCCTCCAATGTCTGTACCGCACTTAGATACACGTTATATTGATGGCAAGCAAGCGTTATTGTTTGGACCTTATGCAGGTTTCTCAACTAAATTCTTAAAACAGGGTTCTTACTTCGATTTACCAGCTTCTATTAAATTGTCTAATATCCGTCCGATGTTATCAGCCGGACTTGATAATTTACCTTTGACGAAGTATCTTATTACCGAAGTCATGAAGTCACCTAAAGATAAACTGGAGTCTTTAAAACAATTTATGCCTACAGCTAAATTGGAGGATTGGGTTATTGAAAAAGCAGGGCAGCGTGTTCAGGTCATCAAGAAAGATGAAAAGAAAGGCGGAATTTTGGAATTTGGTACAGAGGTCGTTTCTAGTGCTGATGGTTCTATTGCTGCGCTATTAGGAGCGTCTCCTGGAGCTTCCACGTCAGTTGCTATTATGATCAGCTTGTTGAAGAGATGTTTCCCTGAACGTGCCAAATCAGATGAATACCGTAAAAAACTACGTGAGATGATTCCTTCACACGGGAAATCATTGAACGATGATGCGCAACTTTGTAAAGAAACACGTACGCGTACGCACAAAGCGTTGAAATTGATTGATATAGAATAATCAATTCGACAGAAAATATACTTATGGGGTGCTTGGAATGACCATGGTCATTTTCGGCTGAGATTATACCCAATAAAAGCGATTGTACTTCCTTGTACAATCGCTTTTATATACCTGATCCAGGTAATGCTGGCGTAGGGATTTAATTTCAATAAAAACAGCCGTTTTTCTCCCATAGGTTTATTATGAATTACACGAAATAATAAACAAGGCGATGACTTCTGAAACAATCTTCGAAGCTTTTATAAAACAGATTCAACAAGCCACCATAGCGGAATGGCTAGGGGTATCCTTTGGTGTTTTACAGGTTTGGTTTTCCCGGCAAAATAAATCAATCAATTACATTTTTGGGATTATTGGTATCTTAATTTCTGTATACGTATTATTCCATGCGAAACTATATGCCGAAATATTGCTACATCTCTATTATTTGATCATGAGCATCTATGGTTGGATCTATTGGAAATATAGTCGTGATGTAGCTACGCCCATAACACACTGTGAGCCGAAAGAATGGTGGATAGTAGGTGGAATCTGTGCTGTCGGTTTTCTGTTGTTTTATTTCGGATTGGTACACTTAACGGATTCTGATGTACCGCTTTGGGATTCTGCAGTTTCCTGTACAGCTTGGGCAGGGATGTGGTTATTGGCAAAGCGGAAGATAGAAAACTGGATATTGTTGAATATCAGTAATCTGATGGCAATTCCTTTGCTGATCCATAAAGGGCTATTTCTTTATTCGGGCTTGACGTTGTTTTTATTTGTTATGGCATTTAGTGGGTATTTTAATTGGAGGAGAATAATAAGTGAAGAAAGATATGCAACTCAGTAGCGAAGATATCGCTACGCTGAAAGATAATCAGGCAAAGGCAATTCAGCAGAAAACGTTGTCAGATGGACAACTGGAGCTGATTTATCGTCGGAAATGGTTTAAGATTTGGGTTCCCCGTACATTGGGAGGACTGGGGCTAAGTGTACCTGAAGGTCTCAATTTATTGGCTGATCTGGCTTATTGGGATGGGGGATTAGCCTGGACAGTCACTTTATGTTCAGGAGCAAACCTCTTTGTTGGTTTTATTGATCCAGTTGTAGGGAATCAAATTTTTGAAGCGGATCGGGTTTGTTTTGGGGGGAGTGGACAGGCATCAGGTACTGCTACGCGTGAAGGAGCGTCTTATCGGCTCCGTGGCTTTTGGAGATACGCTACTGGAGCACCACATTTAACCCATTTTACCTTAAATGCAGTAATCCAGGAAGGGGAAAATCCGGTATTGGATGAAAAAGGTGAACCACTGGTAAAATCATTTTTTGTCGATCGTGACCATGTACTGATTCATTACGATTGGGACACATTTGGATTGGAGGCTACGGCTTCGCATTCTTTTTCGCTGGAAGACATGCTCGTTGATGGTAGGCAGTCTTTCGAGATTGATGCGTCAAAAAGTACGCGTAGCGAGCCGTTGTACCAATATCCCTTTATGCCCTTTGCGGAATTGACCTTATTGGCAAACTTTATAGGCATGTACAAACGATTTCTGGATCTAGTTGAAAAACTGTTTGTAATGAAAAGCAATCAATCCAAATGGGAAAAGTCTGAAAGCAAGGCCGCGTTTAGGGTACTCGATGATCTTCAGCAGGATTATGCGAATCGGAAGGAGGAAATAATGAATTTGGCCGCTCTTTCTTGGGTAAATCTTCATGATGGCAATGATAATGCAGTGATTTATGAAGAGATCGGGGTACAAAGTAGGGATTTTGTGGAATCTATTTTGGCTAATACAATAAGACTTTATCCGCATACCGGAATTTCGGGGGCTGCCATCGATCATGAAATCAATATCATCTTCCGGAATATTTTTACGGCTTCGCAACACAAGTTGTTGCAAAAGAGTTTATAAACCACAAAGACTATCCTAGGATAGTCTTTGTGGTTTATAAAGTGAAGGTCACACGAGATTTCCTATGCAATTCTATCCGCGTGTTTTGTTTGTCTAATCCTTAAAGATAGGAGAAACATCATAAAAATCCCATATCTGTATAAATCTAATGTAATGAATACCCTTTCGTAATTGTCTTTTATACCTCTGTCTTCTAATTTTTTAACGAAAAAAAGGAGCAATTATACAATTATAATTATGACACAAAACTTATGTCAAATACTTTAAAAATAAAAAATGTCATATCAATAGTGTGGATGCTAATTAGCAATTTAGTAAATGGGCAAAAGATAACACATTATGAGGGAAGTGTATATTTAGATTCTCTAAAAACCATTAATGCATCTTTCAAGATTAAATATTTGAATACCGGAACCAATGATATTCAATTCTATATCAATAAAAATTCAGACATAAAGAGCCTAAATTATGGGAACCAAGCTATAAAATATAAGATATTAGAAGTTATAGAAGACTTAAAAAAGATTTCCATTCAAAACGGTTTTCCTTCGAAATTTGATCTCAATATTTCCTACTCATACCCACTGGACAGAATTGAGAACAAGATATTTGCATATAATCCCAATTGGATCGAATTAAGTCTTTACACAGGTTGGTTTCCCGTCAATATCGAAGATAAGGACTATTCGTATCGACTGGAATTTAGTGTTCCGAAGAATTATGAAATTGTCGGTAACGGTGACATCAAAGAAGAAGGCCAGAATGCGATAATCGTTAACAACAACAATCACTTTGACATACCCCTTGTACTATCCAATAGATTCCAGCGCTTCAAATCGTACAATAATAAAATCAAATTTTTCTCGGTACAGCTTTCATCCGAAAAAATAAGAGAAATCAAAGAGTCATCTTCTGCAATGTACAATTTCTATCAAAGTAATTACGGAAACAGTCTTACGCAAAGTTTAGTCGTTACCGTAAATCCCTTTGAGCACGACATGTCTTATGCGAGGCGCGGATTCATTTCTTTGTCCTTATTGGATGGATATGGTCTGATTGATAAAAAAGTACTTGCTCATGAGATTGCACATCTATGGTGGCAGAATGCTAAAACAGGGGTATGGGAAGATTGGCTTAATGAATCTTTTGCCGAATATTCCACATTGAAATGGTTAGAAAAGACATTTTCACCGGAGATCTTTGCAAAACAATTGAGAAAATATGAAGAAGCCTATAAAAAAACGACCAAAATTTCCCAGACAAAGACAGGAGATGGTAACTGGCATTCGGTTGCTTATTATAAAGGGCCTTATATCCTATATCAATTGGAGAAGAATATTGGAGAAGAAAAAATGTTGAAATTTATGAGAATGGTGCATGAAAATAAGATCTCAACGACGGAGAAACTTATTGATGTATTGGCGGGATTTGCTGACGAAAGGGCACTGAACCAATTTAGAAGTGAAATCTATTAAGGAATATATCCTGAAAATCGAACGCTTAAAAAGAGTGAAAGAGACGCTGTAAACCTGATATTTTTTAAGTGCTTGGTAAAACAAAGGCTAAATAATTTTATTGAAAATTTTGAACACTAAATGGATATGCTTTAATGGTTTGGTTCATAGGTTTCATGTTCATAAAAAAGGAGACAACTTTTATGATTGTCTCCTTTTGTGTCCCCGACGAGATTCGAACTCATATCGTCAGAACCGGAATCTGAAATTCTATCCATTGAACTACGGGGACGTGTCGCAAAGATATACTATTTTCTAGATCTTACAAATAATCTTGGCGATAAAATTCAATCTTTTAGCAGAAATTTTTTAGGCCTTTTATTGTCAGCATTTTGCGTTTAACATTCGCCAATACCGTGTTTTTCTACGCTGGCGCTAATGTTTTGTATATGAATGTTTAACATCCGGCGGACGGTATTCGCCGATAATCACAGGTCCCTTTTATCCACCAGATAAATGGGTTTTCGGCTGAGTGGATTATAAATCCGGCTGATCAAAATTTCTTCATGTTCGAACTCCACATTCGGAATTACACGCAGCTTCGCCTGAAAACTGTCTTTGATTTCTTTTAATAGTGTGCTGCTTTGTTGTTTGACGGCTATTAAAATCCGAATGTCGTCTGTACCAACTGCAGTGCTAGAGATCTCGATCTGATAATGTTCAATTGCGGTGTAGCTGGCCAATACATCAAACATAGCCGGGGGAAACAGCGTCGTACCCTTATACTTAATCATCTGCTGTTTCCGGCCTTCAACAGGGCCTATTCTATAGGAGTTGCGACCACAGGTGCAAGGGCCAGCATGTCGTCTGACCATATCGCCAGTTTTATAGCGCAAAAGGGGCATAGCCTCTATTCCTAAGGTTGTGACAACTAATTCTCCCAGTTGTCCGTCGGGTACAGGATGATCATTATCGTCCAATATTTCGGTAATGATTAATGCTGGATGTTGGTGACCGCCGGAAAAAGCTTCACATTCTGTGAATGCCGAGCTCATTTCGGTGGAGGCATAGGTGGAGTAGAGGACAATATTCCATTTTTCCTGAATTCGTTTTGCCAGTTGATTGTCCTGCAATTCTGCAGTTCTTAGGTTTTCACCGATACAAATGGCCACTTTTACGGAACTGTTGTTGTAGTCGATGTGATGTTCCTCCGCATAAGCAATCATTTTCAATAGAAATGATGGTACGACAACAAGAAATTTGGGTTTAAACTGCAGGATGGAATCCCATTGCATTTGTGGTATTCCAGCTCCAATACGAAGTATGCCGGCTCCAATCTTGCGGAGCCCCAGAAAGTAGGCTAATCCGGCCATAAAACGACGATCCAGGGTCGTCATAATTTGTACCCGGTCACCTTTTTTAATACCCACCCGTTGGAAGGAAATCATCTCGTTATATGCAAGACGCTCCAGGTCCGCGTCCGTTAATCCAAATACAACAGGTGTCCCCAGTGTACCGGAAGTTGTGGAGAAGTCGATAATCTCCTCTTCGGGAACGCATAGAAAATCCCAGTTAAACTGCTGCAGCTGTTCTTTGGAAGTCGTCGGAAGAAGGGGGAGATCTTGAACTCCGCCGATGCGTTGTAAGTCAATTCCTTCGTGTTGAAACAGGCGTTTGTAGTAAGTTGAATGTGTGTTCAAATAGTTTAAAACATATCTTAGCTTTTCATCTTGATAATGTATTATTTCTTCAAGACTGGCTTGTTCTATCGTTGGGATCATCGATTATCTCCTTTCTTCTCAATTTTATGGATATATGAAGCAATGCTTTTGCGGTCAATCAAAGTGGTTACTTCGCACGAGTCGGCCTGTTGCAATTGCTTTAGTGCTTCTTCATAACGCTTTTGCTCAAAATAATATTTTCCTCTTTTATAGTAAACCGCCCAAAATAAGGGATTGAGCTTTTGATAGGCCTGCCATTCCAATTCAGTAATTTCTTGGTCCGACTTCAGTTTGTGGTCTATTATTCGATCTCTTTTACGGTATTCCTCATAGTCGCGGTAGGCTTTACTCGTTAAAAACCTATCCTGGGGAATATTCAATGCCGTATTGGCCAAGGAAGAAGCTTGTCGATGTGCCTTATTGTCGAAGATTTTATTTAAGTCATAACAGACAAATTCCCCGAGCTGATAGGGATTGGCAGAAACCCATACCAAGCGTTTTTTTGGCTGGAAAATGATGCCATGATGAGCCAAAAGCTGATTTAAGGCCTTTTCATTGCCATAGCCTATTTCCTTATTTTTTAGTCCATTGCGATCTCTTAGTATGGCTGCAACTTTAGGGGCTGTAAGTTTATCCTGCGCTAGCAATTGTTCTGTCAGCAGTTCGTGTCGGTAAGCACTGTGGCTTTCTTCAATCTGCTTTTGATTGCGCTTATCGGATTGATAAGTACCGCTCTGAAAATGATTTGTGCACAGCAGGTAATTTGCATTGTCCGCTTCAAAAACAGCAAATTTATGGGGTGACATCTCAATTAAGATGGCACGACCTTCATCAGCAGAACCGATCATCAATGATTCTGAAATAAAAATGGGATGTTTTTTTGCAATGGCGATGGCTTCCTCAAAATTTCGGGCGTATTGAAGTATTTCTCGGGCAACAATAGATATGGGCGTTTTTGCAGACCAGGGAATGGACGATTTCCCTGCATTGAGTGTAACTGTCAGGCCGGCACTGTTCATGCCGGAGACGACGCCAATCATGCCTGCCCAACCCACGGAAAGAAATGAATAACCCGAATCGGGTTTCACCATTGTGATTAATTTGTTGTGACTAAAATCGTCACCCGCATAAAAGTCAAAATTTCGCCCGATAATAAGTTCGCCATCTGCAGACTTTGATCCCCATGCCGCTAAGGAAGAACAGCCAACCAAAGCGAGGTCCTGAAAGGCGTGGCCCAAATCATGGGCCCCATGAAGAAAAAGATTCCGCTGATAGGGATCCATAAGGGAGTCGTAGCGGGGCGAAGCATACCGTGACAATCCAAAAATTTCCTCCCTATACGCTAACGGGATATATTTATGGATCTTTCGATTATAGACTTTAGTCAATTTCATCATCCATTTCTGCTTGCGCTGAGAAGGGATAAACTCTTGAATTTTAGAAAAGAAAGCCCTTTCTTGGTAGGCATAAAGGGATTGTGTCAGTTTACCTGCTTTTAATCCGAGTTCCATCGGGTTACCGCTGACGTAGAGTTCCCATAAACCTTGTGCATTATGAAATAGGAAGCTACTGTCTATGCGTCGGTAACTTTCCGTAGAATCGGCCAAGCTTAATTTCGGAATCGCCTGCTGTTCGAATTTCGCTTTTTCTTTCAGTGCGCCATTGAGCGCACAAGAGCTACATAGTGATGCTATCCAAATCGCCAACCAATACTTTTTCATCATTCTCTTTAAATAGGTCATCTTCAAATTCTTTTCCAAGCATCATTAAGCAACAGGAGAAGGCTGTAATGGTAACCCCCAATACACCGTGCATCTTGACATTTTGGCCTGTCAGAAACAGGTTCTTGACTTTTGTCTTCGTGGAAATTAAGCTATTCAATGGATGTTGGTATTCTTTTAAATAACCATACATATTACCTTCTTCGGCCCCGATAAAATCACGATAGCTCAATGGACTGGAGGTATGTACGGATCGGGTGGCAGCCTTAATATTCGGAAACAACTGTTGAAGTTCTTCCATGATTTCAGCAGCTTTCGCGGCTTTAAACGCTTCGTACTCCTCGCCACGACTACTTAACTGCTGGATAACGGATCGGTTGAACGTGTCATTCCACTGTTGTACTTCATCTGCAGTCATATAACACATCACGGTCATGGTGCTACAATAACGTTGATTTTCGCTGTTACAGCTCATGGAAATAACCAGGGGAGATTGCTCCTGATTATACCAAACGGAAGCGATGTTTTTATAATGGTAAATATTATAATTTTGATAGGGGATATGGCCTTCTTCACAAACAATGTAAACAGAAAAAACCGAAGGGCTCAGCGGTAAGCCTTGTATACGCTTGACATAAGCTTGCTTTTGAAATCTTTCCGGTAGCATGGCAAAGGTATGCCGGAGATTGATATTCGAAACAAACTCCTTTGCATAAATCAGCTGCTGGTCATCGGTACGAACTGCTTTGATCAGCTGATCGTCCATTTCTATAGCAATGACTTCTTTATTTTTGATGATATCGCCACCATATTTGCGCAACTGGCGGATCAATAACTTGGCAATTTGGCTGCCGCCGTTTATACAACGCCAAGCGGATTGAATATAGGAGTTTATGGTAAGGGCATGTACATAGAGTGGTGTACTTTCTGCTTTTGCAACATACAGGAAGTTCGAACCGACGAGTACAGCCTTAAGGAGCTCGTTATCGGTCAAATCGTCTAAAAAACACTTCAACGAAATACCGAGAACGGCCTCATTGAATCCAAAACTTTTGCGGAGATTATACATGGGAAATGAATTACAGATGTCCTGTATCTTCTCACAGTATAGCGTTAAGGCCTGCTTTTCTTCAGGAAAATATTGAAGCAATTGCTCCACAAAATTCTCATACCCTTGCGCATGTGGATAATTGATCGGACTTCCATCAAATGAAATTCGATCATATTCATCGATTCCCATGCGTTGGATCGATAGATCCTTCATGATCCCCAAATACTCGAAATATTTATAGAGATTTTCACCTTCACCCAAACCACCGATATAATGCACCCCCGTGTCTAAGATTTCTTTGTCCCGCACAAAAGTCTGCAGATTGCCACCATATTGATTATTTTTTTCAATGACACATACTTTGCGCCCAAATTTGGCAAGGAGAACTGCGGTAACAAGCCCTCCTAGCCCGGAGCCAATGATGACGCTATCGTAGACTTTATCCATTCGTTCTTCTTTTTAATACACAACTGTATTGATCTTTAAATACTTCTTCAAAACCAATGTATTCAGGCTTTTCTAAGAAATCATAACAGACGATAATATGTACTGAATCGCTGATTTCAACCGTTTCATCGTTACTGCCCCAGATCAGCACATCGAAACGCAATGTGGTTTCCGTCAACTGATTGAGATAAGTCAATTTACGTTTCTGCTTTAAATACGTATTGTCTGCAATAGCACGTTTTGCGGGATCAGGGATATAGCTTTCTACCTGTCGCTGTGCCTGTTGCATGGTCAGCAAAAAATCAATATGACCAAAATCGTTTCCAATATGCAAAATTTTTGCGTTTGCTGCAATGAAATTATTCCAGGCTGCATAAGACTCCTGATGAATGTCAAATTCGTTTAGGCTCAATTTTTCGATTTCCGTTTCTGTATACCGATAGTTTAAGCTGAGTTTTTCTCTAAAGTAAGACGGCCCCTCAAATTGCTTTCTGATTTCAGCGAATTGTTGTTTGAAAAAGCGACTGATCGTTTTACAGCGCGTGGAATAGTTATCCCCGTACCGTTGGTCGGTAGGTCGAATTCTTTCGCCTATGACTGTACTGAGCGTTCCATCATAAATGATAAAATCGCCTTTTGGACAAACATCGGCAGCGCCGTGTATGTAAATCGGGAGGATATCCAATTGCAGTTGTTCGGCAATGTAGAATGCGCCTTTGTGAAACCGTTGTACATCATTTGTTGCCGATCGCGTCCCTTCCGGAAAAATAGCAATGGAATAACCTGCATCGATACGTCGCTTTAATTTATTTTTCGATTTTTCTAAATCGTCGTCGAGCATTAAAAAGCCTGCACGTCTAACAACGCGTCCAAAGACGGGTGATTTGTAAACCCATTCGTTGGTCACAAATACGCACTTAGGTAATAAACGCCCAATAAGAAGTGTATCTAATAGTGAATTGTGATTGGCTATAATAATCGCCGGTTTTTTGAAGTCTTCGCCGTGCGGGTTGAATTGCTGTTTCTTGACAAAAGGGTTGGATTTCAATACGGAGTCTCCAAAACGAGACATGACTCGTGTCATCCAAGCTCTGTTAGAAACCAGACTAAAGAGAAGACCTGAAAGCATACTTCCGATGATATAGTAGCTAAAGGAAAACGCTGAAATCACGCGCAGCCGCAAAGTAAGCGGAGATAAGCCCTGGGAAGGCCTGCGGCGAAATACAAACCTAAAAACAAGCGGATAAAGAACAAAAGTGTTTAAAACCGCTGCTGTAACACCGAGCAGGGAAACTGCTGAGATGGACCTTAAGGCCGGATGTTTAGCAAATATTAACGCACCGATGGCCAAGATTGTCGTTAAAACGGCAAGGAGAATAGAAGTCCGGTACGTGGGCATTTCATCTTTGCCGGTACTGTATTCCTTTTGCAGGGCTGCGGTCATAAATATGGCAAAGTCTACTCCGTGACTGAATACAAGTGTGCAGACAATAGTACTGAAAATATTGAATTCGAGCTGAAACAAGCCCATGAGCCCTCCCGTAACCAAACCTGTCAACACAATAGGCACCATGCTGATCAAGGTCAACTCGATGCGGCGAAAGGATAGCCAAAGAATAACAAATATGGCTACAAAGCTGTAATTGATTAAAGTGTTAAAGTCATTGACGAGCTGTCCCAAAAAGGTTTCATTCATTTCCTTGCGGTCAATAACCACGGTACTGCGGTTATTGAACTGCTTAATCAATTTTTCCCGGTTTCCTTCTGCCGTTTTCACAATGGTATTTACGGTGAAAAAGCCATCTTTGGAACTGATATATTCGCTCAATATGCCATTGTTGAGTCTTTGATAATCATCCCAAGTGACGATCGAAAATTTTTGATCCAAGAGGGAAAAGAAAGCTTCATAAGCAGTTGGTTTAAAACCAAAAGTAGCGCTTGAACGGATCAGATTTTCACGAATTTCCTTTTTACGTGTATCGGTCCAAAACTGATCCCATTGCGTAATTTTCGCTTTTTGGTCTTTTTGGGATAAGATGATTTCACCGATGGAATTTACAGCGATGATACCTTTGTCTTGTTGTAACCGGTTATACAATACAGAATTAGCTGAAAGAACCTGATCGATATTGTTGCCATAGTTGATCAGAAATAGCGACTTACTTTGCTGTTGTGCTGAATTTTCAAGTTTTTGTTCGGCTTCTTGAAGTTCTTTTGGGAAGAAATTTAGGGCCGATAAATCTTTGTTGAATCCAACTTTCCAAAAAGTAAAGAAGCTCACCATCAACAACAGATAGCTGAATATTTGTAAGGGTTTACTCCGTTCAAAACTGAATGCAGAAATCCGATCGATGAGATGGTTTTTATCATCCAAGGTTTTTATATTCGGTTTATAAATATGCGGTATAAGAATCAAAGAGAATATTCCCGAGAACAGGATGGCGATAAACGCAAATATTCCCAAATCTTTTAAGGCCTCCGAATTGACGAAGAGCAGGCAAAGAAAAGATACGGCTGTAGTGCCCGCACTCATCAAGATGGGCTTGGTGATTTCTTTATAGAGATGTTTGATATCCTGTGTTTGCTTGAAATGCGTCATGATATGCAGCGCATAGTCTATGGTAATGCCAATTAGCACTGCAGCAATGGAGATTGAAATGGCTGATATTGTGCCCCGGAGAAAGTAAAGAAATGCGAGGGCTAGCAAAGCTCCAAAAAGCGAAGGAATAAAAATGATGACCGGAATTTGCACTTTCTTGTAAAAGAGAATCAAAATGAGCATCAATAAACTCATCGAAATAAGGATGGTCGTTTGGATATCTGTCTTGATTTGTTTTGCGTTGGCAACAGCAACCAAGGATGATCCAAAGTAGCTTAGTTTGGTTTTTTTTAGGTAGACCTCGTTTAACGCACTTTTCATGTTATCAAGTCTGTCGACGAAAATCGCATTATGTTCTGTTTCTGAGCCTGAATATTTGGGATTAATAAACAACAACAGCTTGCTTGAATCTTTTGTAATAATGTAGCCATTGTAAAGTTGAAAATCGCCGGCAATACTGAGCTTTTGGAATTTTTTAAGCGCCATAAAGCCAATCCCTAATGGATCACGTTGTATAAAAGATTTTGCGACGATACTCGTCGGCGAAATTAAGGCCGCATAGTTGGCTTCAACGACTTGCGTTATGCTATCACTTGGTAGATGGCTTGCTATGGCATTGTAATCATTCTCGTCCAATAATGTCGGCAAATGCTGGTATACAAACTGCATGGTATTTTCCATTTCCGCATCACTAATTTGCCCTTGTATACTTTGATAGTAGGGGGCAAGCGATACGATGCTATCTGAAAAGGAATTTGCCATTTCAACCATATCGTCAATTGAAGCCTCTTTTTCCCGTTCAATAATAACACTTATTTTATCCGAAAATTTAAGTTGTGTTAATATTTTGGCCACCTCATTTGTCCGTTCATTTTGAGGTATAATCCGTGTAATATCTTCTTCAAATTTTAGTTTTAGCGCGAAATATCCTGTTGCGACCAAAAAAAGCAGGGCAACCAACCAGGCGATATAAGGTTTCTTCTTGAAAAATAGATAAAGCTGATAAAAATAATGCTGCATATTAACGTCGTTGATTAAACCGCAATAATGTAAAAGAGGAAAGCCCAAATAGGACTGCCGTCACTAAAGCCAAAGCGAGACTACCCAGTACATATTGTAAAAAATGTTCGGATATAGCTTGGAAATCTATGTGACTGTAATCCAACAACGGTTTGGCACTGGGTATAAATAACTTTCCTGTCAGTATCGATCCCCAAATAATCAATGGGATCATCGGGGGGATGCTCACGTTTGAAAAGGCAAAGCAAAGACCTTTATTAAGCCTAAAGACCGAGGCGAGAAAAATTGATAAAAAAGACTGAAATCCCCAAACGGGGGCAATCCCAATAAACACACCCAATGCTATCGAAATGGATTTAATAAAATCCGAATCGTGCGTTCCCAGAATGTCTTCTTTTAGAAAATCCTTAAAGCTTTTTTTTTTGAAACTTCGAAAAGCATTTCTTGGAAATATATACAGCAGGCTAATCAAAACTAAGAAGGTGTTGAGGATACTAATGCGCGTAAAGTCCTTAAATGGTCTAAAATGTGAAACTCGTTCTGTCGGATCGTAAAGTATCTTAATAGGTACATTTTTAACATTAATATCTTTCCACGCTGAGCGAACAATGACTTCAATTTCCAGTTCGAATTTGTTGGTATATAGTTTTTTAGGTATGCGGTCAAGGGGGTAAAGTCTGTATCCCGATTGCGTATCTGCAAGTTTTATCCCTGTTTCAAACCAGAACCAAAAATTGGAAAACTTATTACCGAAACTGCTTTTTTTGGGTATGCCGGCTTGATCCATTTGACGCTCTCCAATCAACAAAATATTCCCGTCACTTTGTTTGAGTGCGTCTATAAAAGTTGGAATGTCATCGGGAAAATGTTGCCCATCCGAATCAATGGTGATTGCGTAATGAAATCCCTGTTTTCGTGCCGTATCGAACCCTATACGTAAAGCTTTGCCTTTTCCTGAATTCTTTTCCAGGTGGAGCACGGTTAGGAAAGGGTAATTAGCCAAAATGTCTGCTGTTCCATCCGTTGAGCCATCATTGACCACAATAACCTGGGTGGTATAGGCCAAAACCCCATCTAAAACTCTTTTTAGCGTTTTAGCATTGTTGTAGGTAGGAATAAGTACACATACAGTCGTAGGGATCATAGAATGGCTGAAGCTTGGTGAAGTGATCATGGCTATACAACGGAGTAAGTGCGGCAAAAATTAAGGTCCATTTTAAGTGCAAGGGTCTCTTCGAAAGAACAATTGGCCTTGATCTGTATGCTTTCGGTTTCTTGAACAGCCAATTCCAATGTCAGGATAGGATGAACAAAAGGATCTATTATCGCATAAAAACGAATGTTTTTTGCAGACCGCATACGAAGTTTTGTCTGTAATAAATCCTCGGTGATATTTTTTATGATCTGCAACATACATACACCTGGTGTTACCGGTCGCCCTGGAAAATGACCGTCAAAAATTGGATGTTCGGGATGAATACCTATTTCAATCAAGTGTTTCCCATCTTCCCGTACCTCACTACTGCGTATCGTATAAAAGTCTGCTAAAACCATGTTTCAAACTTAGATAAATTACCCTTTATATGCAATTTAATTGCGTAGCATATTGACAGTAATGTACATCATGCAGCTTAAAACGGGATATTTACAAAATCCATTTTCAGCTTGATACCATGATGTTTTATATTAAAACTGTCTAGTTTCCCCAGAGAATCTGGTTTAAATTGAATTTCAATTGCTGTTTTGTACCTGGATGCTATTTCGATTTTGGATAAGGTACCCCGGTCATCGATCTTAAGAAAATATCGCTTGCCGTTATGGTTGCTTAAAAATTGACTGGCTATTATGTTTTGATAATCAGCCTTATAGGTTGTTTGTGTTAAAGCTTTGAAGTCCCGAACTAAGGTGTTTAGGATTATCTTTCTGTCGAGATCTTGCATGACATAATTGACCAGGTGCTGGTCTTTGGAAATCGTTATATCAAATAAGGTATTTCCCAGATCAGAGGTCAATACAATCCGATGATCGTCCTGACTGATTCTTTTGGCGATAAACATTCCTGTCAGCTCTTTTCCGTAAAAGTGAATTGTAGCCCGATATAAGCGTTCTTCATTTAGCCTCGCAAAATAGGGGTTTTGAATAAGCGTGTCGATCGCAGCATAGTTTTGCTTACCATTAGGGTAATATACCTTACAGCCCGTGACAAGCACTAAAAGTAATAGACTAAAAACTAAATAACGCATCGCTGATTGGTTGGTTGATCTGCTTGTTTTTGAAAACTATTTTTGTATAATCTTTAGAGGGTTCGATCAACTGAACTTCTGAAACTGTCGATTGTTGATCATTAAAGTAAAGGATGATTGTTTGAATATAGGCCGATAAATCTTTCGTCTTCGGTGAAAGCTTGGCAATGCGTTGATTACGATTTTTGTGAAAGGTGATGGTAAAGTCGTTAGCCGCAAAAAGATCTCCACTAATGCTGCCAATAATCATTTTATTGATTTTCTCGAACTTTTTATTGTTGCCAAGGTCGACCTTGTTTTTTTTACCTTGATCATTCACCAATACTTTATTGTCTTTAAAAAGAATACCGTATTGGATCGGCGTATTGTATTTCCAAAGGAGCTTGTTTGGGTTTTTCAATAACATGGATCCACTGGACGTAATCTCTTTAGACAGAAAATCCAAGTGCTTATACTGGACAAAATCTGTTTTTAAGGTTTTTATCTTTTGTGCTTCCGCTACGACTGTTTGTTTAAAACTAGTTATTTCAGCGCTTGACATAGCTGTTTCTTGTGCTTTGGTAAGCGCAAAGTGAAATACAGAGACAAGGAGTAGAATGAGCTTAGTTTTCATATACTTTTTGATTTAAGAAATCTTCCAAATTTACGGCTTCTAATTTGTTAACCTTTAATGCTACTAATAAACTTTTGACGATATGTACTGTTTTTTCGGATGTATCATGTAAGAGAATAATACTGCCGGGACTTAGTTTTTTTGCTATGCGTGCAAAAATCTGATGTTCTGTTAGATTTAACGTGTCCAGGGAGCGGATATTCCAACCAATGGATTTCACCTTGCAATCGTGTACTGCTTTTGCAATGTGTGGATTGCTGACACCAAATGGCGGCCTGTAAAGCAATACTTTTTTTCCTGTTGCTGTTTCAATGGCATGATTGGCTTCGTTTATCTCGGTAGCAACTTTTCTGCTTGGCAGAAACCCCATCTTATTGGGATGAGTCATGCTATGATTGGCAATTATATGACCTCTTTCAATAATTTGCTTCGCTATCATGGGATATTTGACTACCTCTGTGCCAATACAGAAAAAACTGGCTTTTGCTTGATGTTGATCCAGTAAGTCTAATATTTCCAAGGTAAAAGGCGTCGGGCCGTCATCAAAAGTAATCGCAACTTGCCGCGCATTTTTTCGTACGCTTGTAGTCGATCGCATAAAGAAATTTAGACGTAGGTCAAATGCTCCCCAGGAAACTATTCCAACATACAGAAACAGTACGATAATCAAAGGGAAATACAGTTGATTGTTTTTCCAGATGAATACCGTCATCATAAAAAAGACAAAGCTCACGTATGTTGTGTTTCTAAAATTTAGCATCTCGATAACAGCAGGAGACTGTTTTGGTCTCCAAAATTACAAATCAGTATATGTTGCAAAGCACCGGTCTGACTTCCAGTTGGACTCTCCATCGACCGAAAGGTTTGATTATTCAATTGTTTTAAAGCCAAATCGAGTGCAAAGACAATATCCGTGTCAAAGTATCCTACCTGTGATTGATAGTTTATTTTGGTGATCTTGCTGAAAGCCTTATCCTCCATTTCCAATGGAGTTTCCCGCTTTGCTGAACCATAAATAATCAAGTCAATCTGTTCGGCAGATAGCTTGTTTTTTTTAAGAAATGTAGCTAGTTGGGTTTCCGGCGGTAGTTCTTCTGTTGGATGATAAATTACCATGTCAACCAATTCGCCCAGGGTATGTTGATGCTGTTGATTGGAAAAAACAAAGAAACCGGCGCCCTCTGTGTGCGGGATTCCTCTCGTTACCAGTTTATCTGTCGTATTGGTTGTTATCGGCTGATCTATCGTGTTGGCTGTTGCCGGTTGATCTTTTGTGTTAGCAATGGCCTCGCTGATTTCGATACTGATGTCCGAAAGCTCATCTACAGCACCGACCAGTAAAGTTTTCCGTTCGTTCAGCACAAGTTGTAGGTAGGCATCAAAAACGGTCGATTCAAATGATACGCGCCCCTGTGAATAGGTCATATTATAACCCGTATTTTTGAGCAGAAGGGCAATTTGACCGGCAACGGTATTGTGCGTCGACTGGATAAATGCAGTTGGTGATAAAAACTCTTCTTGTTGCGCAACAATGGACTGTAAGAATTTGTCGGAGTCTATTAGACAACCCTTTCCGCTGCCGACGAGGATACCGTCCAGCGCACTGTGATCCATTTGTTGCAGCGCTTCCATAGCACATATGATGCCCATTTTTACAGCTTTGGAAAGTCGCCTTGCACTGTTGGGCGATAGGATCTTACTGTCTATTTTAGGCAGATCAACCTTGATCCAATTTTCTGGACTATTTTGTTTGCTCAGGTTGTTAACGCATAGGCTTGCGGCATTAATATATACTTTTTGCATGCGAAAAAATTAAGCTTGAACAATTGCCACCAAATCCAAAGGAATTGCTGAGTACATGGCGGATATTTATACGTTGATGTTCAGTGAGCGGTTGCAATGCAGGCTGTTCCATTGTATTTTCAAATCTTAAATTAGCAAAAGCAAGTTGATGCTGAATGGCGAGCAGTGCATATATTGCTTCAATACCGGCTGAAGCACCCAAAGTGTGTCCTGTATACGATTTGGTCGAACTGAAGGGGGGGATTGTCTCCATAAATAATCGTTGTATAGCTGTTGCTTCTGTTCTATCATTATTTTCGGTCGCCGTTCCGTGTGCATTAATATAATCAATTTCGCCAGGTATTAACTGTGCCATTTTTAACGCATCTTGCATAGCGAGATAGGCGCCCTCACCGTTATCTGAGGTTGAGGTTTGATGAAAGGCATCATTAGCGTTAGTGAATGCGTTCAGGTAACCTAATATGGGTTTATTGGTGTTTTTTAAGGATCTTGTAGATTCAAGCACTAAAAAACCTGCACCTTCACCCAGGTTTAACCCCTTTCTATTGCTGTCAAAGGGACGATTAAGTTGATCGGACAGGAGCATTAAACTGTCAAATCCATTGATGGTAAATTTTGATAGCGCATCCGATCCGCCGACTAAAACCCGATCTGCGCGTCCCGAAAGTAAAAGTCGAGCCCCAAAGCCTATGGCATTGGCTGCCGAGGAACATGCTGTACTTATGGCGGTCACGTAACCCGTGCCGCCCAATATTTTGGCCAATACGGCACTTGAATCCCCGACATCTCGGCGTTGTATGAGTTTGCTAGACTGTTGTAAATGCGGGAAATGTTGTTCAAAAATATCCATTCCGGCTACCGAAGTTCCCAGAACAATTGGAATATCAGCTGCCGCTGTGATACCCGCTTGTGACAAGGCTTCTTTTGCAGCAATTGCGGCAAGCAGGCTGGTTCGCGAACAGTACTCGGGTACCTCAGTACCTAATTTTGCAATTAATGCTTCGTTCGTTAAGGATACTTCACCAACTAGCGTATGATGTTGATGTTTTCCCGAAATATGTTGAAGCGGTTTGATGCCATGCTGTTTCTGGAGCAAAGAACGATAGTTTTGCGCGACATCATTTCCAATGGCGGTAATCATGCCCATTCCAGTAACAGCAACAGCATTTTTCATATTTTATTTCGTTCTATTTGCTGAAATATATGCTGCCAATGTTTCAATCGATTGAAAAATCGTCTTTCCGATTTTTGGATCAGTGACTTTAATACCATAATCTTTATCCAATAAAACAGTCAGCTCCAATGCATCGATCGAGTCTAATCCCAGGCCATCTCCAAATAATGGCGCCTGATCTTCAATTTCATCTACAGTGACTTCTTCTAAGTTTAGGGCTTCAATGATTTTCGTTTTTAATTCCGATTTCAACTCTTCCATTCTTTATTGTGTTAGTTGTCTTACGACATTTAAATTATGTGTTATAATTCCTGTTTTTTCCACAAGATACAAAACCAATTTATAGTTTCCTTCCAAATAATCGACCCAACCGCACAGTACCTTTTCCACGCTGTTGGAATTTAAGAGGTAATTGCAGTAGTTTACCGCAAGTTGACTGTCGAATTGCGCTGAAACAAAAAAGATATTTTCTGTTTGCAGGTTATGCCTAATCGCAATTTCACCCATACAGACATTGGGCAGGGTATATACAAATATAGCAGGACTAGGGTAGTACTGTTCTTTGTCTGCGATGGTATTGAGGTGCTTTAAGTCGGTATCAAGACTACTGTGACTATTCGACAAGACAAGGCCGATATTCTTTGTTTTCTCCTCTTTCAATAGTAATTCAGCTCCCAGCCAAGCTAACTTGCTGAGATTATCCATCTTAAAAAACTTCGGGTAAGCCGTTCCTAACGAATAGTAAAGTTCTTTTGAAAAGGTGGCAAAATCTGGGGATATCGCTGCTGAAAGCTTTTCACCGTTAATAGATACACCTTGTGTATCGATGCGGCAATGCTTGCTAATTTGATAGTGTTGTTCCATGCTTATTGTAACTCCCTTTCAAATAATACGGCTGTATTTGTGCCAGCAAATCCCGATGCTGTTTTTAAGAAGCGAACAAGAGGTTGTGGTTGTTCCAATAGTTCGGTGATAACGGCTAGCGGTAATGAAGTACCTTGTTTTTGATAGCCTAAACTTGGGAGAAGTAAATTATTTCGTAAGCATTCCAAAGAAATAATACTCTCGATGAGCCCCGCGGTGCCCAAGGTATGACCGAAGTATCCTTTTAAGCTATTGATCGGTTTAGTAGCTAATCCGGAGCGATGTATTGCTACAGCTTCCATTTCATCGTTGTAGATTGTCGCTGTCCCATGGGCACAGATAAAATCAACAGCTGCTGGTTCTAATTTTGCTTCGGCCAATGCCGCTGCTATGCTCTGTCTCAGCCCTTCGCCGGTGCGTGAGGGTCCTGAGATGTGATTTGCGTCGTTGATTGAGGCTTCGCCGGCGATAAAGAACGCTTGGTCGGTTAACTGTTGGCCGGTGACATACATAGCCGCCGCTGCTTCGCCGAGATTTAGGCCCTGCCTAAACTCGTCATAGGGCTTACAGACGGTGTTACTTAGGGCCTGGAAAGACTTAAATCCTGAAACGACAAATTCACTTACCAGGTCACCTGCAACGATAATGGCATCTTTACAATAATCCATCTGTATAAGTCGCTTGGCAGTCGAGATAGCCTGTAGACCCGATACACAGGCATTGCTAATGATTATAGGAGTTCGCTTAAAACCAAAAAAATAGGCTATTTTTTGAGCCAATATTGGGAGGCTTGCTGCAACAATAGCGTTTGCGCCACCTGTACATTGTGCGATATTACCCTTGGTTGTTGAGACGATTAACTCAGTCTCTTGTGTAATAACCATGGCTTTGACAACAGGTGTTAATGCGGCTATCATGAGCTTTTCTAGTTTTGAGAATGCCGCATCGGAGGGGAGCTGTGCGCCCTGCAGAAGTTGGTTCAAATGCCGATCCACTTGTTCTTCCTCAACAATAGCGGCGTACAGGTCTCCATGTAATGTAGTGAAGTCGGTCAGCTTGATTCCTGATTTACCACTAAGAAGGGCGTTCCAGGTGTCTGTCAGATTATTACCGATGGGGGATACGCAATTGTATGGACCTAAATACACCTTTTTCATTTGCCGACAAAATGAAGCTGGTTTTTCCATTGCTGAAAAAACTCCGGAGTGTACAATTGTAGGTTTCCCGAGGAATCCAAAAATACCTGGATCGTTTCGCCTAGGCAGACAACTTGATTGTTGTCGTTTAGGATGCGGTAACGATAAATAATCTTCGCCGCCTTGGTATCCAATAGAGATGTTTCGATACGCGCATTGTCACCATATTTTAAGGGGAGTTTATGTTCACAGGTACTCTTCACGATCGGGGTTGTATAACCATGGCCATGAATATCGAGATAAGTCATTCCATGTTCGATTCCGAATGATTCTCGGCCATCTTCAAAATAACTGATATAATGACCATGCCAAACTATCCCCAACGAATCAACTTCATTAAAACGAATACGTATGGGGCTGGTCCATGTAACCTGGTCAACTTGTTCAGTTCGTCTATTTTTTGCCATCATTAGGAAGAAGCTATTACACTTTTTATTTCAGCTTGAGCGATCAATCTATCTCCGACGAAGCTCTCGACGGAAACAAGCGTAACCCCCATAAACTCTTGTAGAATCGTTGCTTTGGTCAGTAATTTGTCTCCGACTTCTGGAAAGGAATCGATGGAGATACTTTTTATTGTACCGAGATACCCTATCGGTGCAGTTTGTTGTTTGATATAAAAGCTATAGCCTGTATGTAAAGCAATGGACTGAGCCATGTGCTCAATAATACCTGCTTCCAATAAAATACGATCTTCCACAAAAATATTATCTTCCTGAACAGTTAAACCAGCTGCCACTGTCTTTTCGGTAAAATCGTACAGGCAGTCAATCATAGCCATCGGAGCACGTTGTGGTAACAATCCCTGTAAAAATATGTTATCGATTATTGGAAATGGGTCAGCTGTCATTTGTCTAAAAAAGTTCCACCAAAGGTACTAATTAAAAGATAAAATCATAGGTTCCAAGGGACGCAAAATTGCTTTTGATCGGTTTTAATGCACATAAGCAATTTGAAAAAGGACCTGTCGATCGGGAGCAGTGTCTTGATAATTAACGTAAATGTTGAACAAGAAAGGCCCTACACTGGAAGAAGTATAGCGTCTCTACTTCGTTGTGTTTTTTGTTTCTTTAGATAAATAATGTAAGCAGAATCGCGGGTGTTTATTGGGAATAGTCCTTCCAAAAATCGTAGAAGTTAAACCACTGCATGGGATATTTTTCGATCATATAGGTTAGCGACTGACAATAGGTGTGCAGCAATCCCTGGGCGTCACGGTGTTTCACTTCCACTTCGCGTGCATAGAGATGATAGTGGAGCTTAGGTTCTTTCATGACATAGACAAAAATAACAGGAACCTTGAGTCTGGAAGCGATTAAAAATGGACCAGCTGGAAATTGTGTGTTTTTTCCAAGTAAATCTGCCGAGAGAGTCTTGGTGCCCTCCAGATAGCGATCCCCCGTAAAGACAATCAGTTCATTGTTCGTAAGTGCTTCATTGATGGCAAATACGTGGGAAAGGTCTTCTTGAATAACGATGAATTTTACGCTCGATTTACGGGATACTTTGGCCAAGTATGATTTGATGGCTTGATGTTCGCGGTCCGAGATGACCAGATTAATCTGATTCTCGATATTGATGTCCTCCAGGAAATAAGAGGCGATTTCAAAGTTACCGATATGTGCCGATAATAGGATACCACCATTTTTTTTCTCCAAGGCCGATTTTAAAATCGCAATACCATCAAACTCATAGCTGAATCTGTTGCGCATGCCCGCAGCTATTGCTGTTTTGTCGATCAGGATTTGACCGAAAGTAAAGTAACTACGGTAAAAACCGAGGAGCGTCGAAGGAAGTGAATATTTTAGTCGATATCGTAAGTAATAATAGAAAGACCGGTTGCTACTCCAAGAAGTCAGGACATAATAAAAAGCGACAAATACCAGCAGCAAATAAGCTGCACGGATTCCTAGCTTTTGAATACAGAATACAAATATTCGATATCCTAAGACACTACCCTTGGATTGTCCTTTCCACTGACTCATTGGTAAACATTGACTTAGTTATGAGCTGTCTTACGTTTGATGAGGTCATAAAAGTCTTGGAAGGTTTGGATGCTTGTGAAATCGGCCTCGACCAATTTGACACCAAAATTGGACTCAATGATAACGACAAGATCGACATAATCCAAACTGTCTAAATTTAATGTATCTTTTAAATTTAGATTCGGTTGGATTAAATCAACATCCACCTCAAACTCATCAACAAGTATTTCGTTAATCTTTTCAGAAATCATTTTTATAAGTTAATCGTTTATTTTTTTAATGACTAATGCAGAGTTAGTTCCCCCAAAGCCAAAAGAATTGGACAAATATAGGTCAAATTCTTTAAATACGGTTTGTTTAACGATATTTAATTTGGCTGAATGTTCGTCCGGATTTTCAAAATTAATGTTTGGTGCTATAAAACCATTTAACATCATGAGGTTAGAATAGATGATCTCACTAGCGCCTGCCATCCAACATTCATGGCCTGTCATCGATTTTGTGGAGCTGACATAAGGTTGGCTTTTACCGAATACATGCAAAATAGCCTGTGCTTCATTGGCGTCGCCGACAGGAGTGGATGTGGCATGTGCATTGATGTAAGCGATATCAGCGGGTTTAACGCCTGCTTGTTTAATCGCGCGTTCCATGGCCAGAGCCGGCCCTTCGACATTTGGTGTAGAAATATGGCCTCCGTTGGATGAAAATCCATAACCTACTATTTCCGCTAAGATGGGAGCGCCGCGGCGAACAGCGGATTCATAACTTTCTATAATTATTGTAGCGGCGCCGCCAGAAGGTACCAATCCGGAGCGATCTTTGTCAAAGGGACGTGATACTGTTGTAGCCGGCAGGGCATCATTTCCAAAAACACCCAAACCATCGAAACTGGCCATGGCATATTTATTGATCTCTTGTGCTCCTCCACAGATAATCATATCCTGCATGCCACTTTTAATCAGGTTGAATCCAAGTCCCAATGAATGGGATCCGGAGGCACAGGCGGCGGATATTGTCATGTTGATGCCTTTTAAGCGGAATATCGTGGAGAGATTCATGGTCACGGTGGAGTTCATGGATTTGAATATTGCTCCCGAACCTATCAGGCTGGTATCCTTTTTCTCCCGTACAATATCAACAGCCTCAATAATGGCTTTGGATACCGAATCATTTCCATAGAGAATTCCAATTTCATGTTCATCAAGAAAAGTCTCGTCAATGCCTGCATTTTTTAAGGCTTCCATCGTAGCCAAATACGCATATTCTGTTTCTTCGCCAATGGATATTCGTTGACGGCGATTCAATTCATGTTTTAAATTTGGTTGTGGAACGGCACCGGTTAATGCGGAACGAAAGCCAAAAGTTTTTCGTTCTTCATCGAAGATAATCCCTGATTTCCCTTGTTGCAGCGAATCTTTTACTTCATCCAATGATGTTCCCAAGCAGGAATATATTCCCATCCCCGTGATCACTACTCTTTGCTCCATAGATTTACGAATAAATTCCTCCATTTATATTAATTACTTCCCCGGTAATGTAGCTTGCTTTTGAAGAAGCTAAAAAGGTGACGAGGTCTGCGACTTCCTCAGGCTCTCCAAATCTATTGGCCGGAATCAATTTTTTCAGTTCCTTTTCATCCATATCGGCAGTCATGTCACTGTGAATAAATCCAGGCGCCACAGCATTGACGGTGATATTCCGTTTGGCAACTTCTTGAGCCAGCGCTTTCGTTGCACCTAGCAAAGCCGCTTTTGCGGCCGAGTAGTTGGTCTGACCAGCTGTACCTTTTACACCGGATACTGAAATCATATTGATGATACGGCCATAACGCTGACGTAGCAGTTTCTGTATAAAATATTGGGTAACATGATAGAAACCATTGACTGTTGTGTTGATTACCGTAGACCAATCTTCTGCTGGCATCCACATAAACAAGCCATCTTTGGCTATACCGGCATTGTTGACGATAACCTCAAGCTGAGCTTCGGGATGGCTCGATTCCCAGGCGGATAAGGCCTTGTCGACTGCGGTTTTATCTGCGACATCGAATTTGAGGAGCGAACCAGTTCCGCCGTTTGTTTCTATAGCAGCAAGCGTTTCTAATGCTGCTGCTTCATTATGTTGAAAATTGATCAACACATGATACCCCAATTCTTGAGCCAGTTTAAGACAAATTGCCCTGCCAATTCCCCTTGATCCTCCTGTAACTAAAGCGCATTTCATCCTGCAATATGTATATTAGTTTTGGAATAATTCTGCATTATCAAACCATTTGTTTCCCAAAAGGTTTCCTTTGGTGTCAATAAATCCCCATTTACCATTGAGTTTAACTCGCGCTAATCCTTCGATAAATCCCTTCTCCTGTTTCTTAAACGTTAGCGCCGCGGTAATCTCATATTGAAAGGGGATAATAATTTTGGCATTTTTATCGATGAATCCCCATTTACTGTCTTTCACTGCAGCGAGGCCTTCCGGAGAAAACGAAAGTGCATCCTGATAGGCAGTAGGGATCACCATTTTACCTGTTGTATCAATATATCCCCATTTACCATTTAATTTCACAGGGGCTAGGCCTTCCTGAAAATTTCGTGCATCATCATAAGTTGCGGGGATAAGCCATTTGCCATCCGTGTCCATAAAACCTACTTTATTCCCTTGTTGAACAAGGATAAAGTCGGTGTTTTCGATATGTTCGATTTTCGAAATACCGGGAAGGGCAATTTCTTTTTGACCAGATACGAGGAACCAGTTGTTCTGTTTTTTTGCCCATACCAATCCAACATTAAAATCGCCAATATCATCATAATTTGGAGTGATGACCTCTTTTCCCTGATTGTCAATGACACCCCATTTTTTATTTTTGGCGACTTTAGCGTAGCCATCCTTAAATGGACGGATGACATCGTAAGTTGGTGGAAGCACAACCTCTTGTTTGTTGTTGATCAGGCCGACCAAATTGGTCGCATCACGATAAAAAGCAACACCGTCATTGAATTCATAGACCCGCTTGCTAGAGATCGACTTCAATTCCTGCCCGAGAGAATCGATGTACAGCCAACCGCTTGCAGATTTCACCATCGCCATCCCTTGACTGAAGGATTTGACATTGACGTATTGAGGTTGGATTATATAATTCGCATCTTTATCTACAAACCCCCACCGGCTACCATCATAAACAGCAATCTTTCCTTCGGATTGATCGTGTGCATTTTTGAATTGCGGTGTAATCTGAAATGATCCATCTTTATTGATAAATCCGACAAGTCCTTTTTCTTGTACCCGCGCCAGTTGTTGTGCAGATGCGAAGGTGCATGATAGTATAAATAATCCGCCGAATGAGAGCTTTTTAATCATCATTTTTATTGATTAAATATTCTTTTACTTTTTTAATGATCGGATACATCACTTGATCCTCGGCAAAGACCGGAAACAAAGTACGCAGGTCCGTATACCAAGATAGTGTTTCTTTCGCTAATTTTTCCTGACAACTTAAATGGTCAATTGCCTGTGCTAAAGTAATAAATTCTATCGCTAGCACTTCAAAGGAATTTTCGATGACCTGACTGCAGGACATTGCTGCATTTGTACCCATACTGACAATATCTTGGTTGTCATTATTGTTGGGAATGCTATGAATGTACAGCGAAGTGCTTAGCGCCTGGGATTCCGCTGTTGTGGAAGTTGCCGTAAATTGAACACCCTGCATGCCAAAATTGAGCCCTAATGTGCCTAGATTTACAAAAGGCGGGAAAATCTCATTGATCTTGCTGTTGAGTAGATAGTTCAATTGTCTTTCCGCAAGCATAGTCATTTTGGTCATAACCAATTTAAGTTTATCCATTTCCAGTGAAATGTAGTCGCCATGAAAATTGCCGCCGTGATACACATGTTGATCGTTTAGATCAATGATGGGATTGTCGTTGGCCGAATTGAGTTCATGCTCAAGCACTACCGCCACGCTGTTAATGGTATCCGAAATCGGACCTAATATTTGTGGAACACAACGAACGGAATAATATTCCTGCACTTTGTCTTTGAAAATATCTTCTTGATTTTCACCGGTATAAAGGTACTCCTCACGTTTTCGAATCAACTGACTGCTCGCAAGGTGATCGCGCATTTTTTTTGCAATAGCTTGTTGTCCAGGATGCTTTTTGCTTTGATTTAATGCTTCCGAAAAATGATCGTCATATGCTTGAACGATTTCATTGATTGCACAGGCTGCTTTGATAGACCAAGATAAGGCCTTTTGCGCATGGTTCCAGTTTAGGATCCCAATCCCTGTCATGACCGACGTCCCATTGATCAGGGCCAAGCCTTCGCGTAGAACAATCTGAATAGGGGCCAGGCCTTCAGCATGGAAAGCTTGTTTGGTTGGAATCCGTTGGTTTTTATACAGGACTTCACCCTCTCCAATTAATACGAGTGCCAAATGTGCAAGCTGCACGAGATCACCACTGGCACCGACACCTCCATGTGCAAAAATAACTGGATAAATATCGCGGTTGATCAATTCTTTCATCAAAGCAATGGTGGATTTATGCACACCTGAATAACCAAGCGTTAATGTATTTAAGCGAGCTAAAATCGTGCTTTTTACTTGAAGTGGATCGAGAAGTCGTCCTGTACCCGAGGCATGGCTTCGGATTAGGTTGTATTGGAGTTTAGTGCGGTCTTCGTCCTTTATCCGATATTGAGCCATGGGGCCAAAACCGGTATTGACACCATAAATTACTTTGTTTTCAGCAAATTTCTGAAGAAAATTGTGGCTAGCATCTACTTTTTCCCAAATATCGTCATCGATATCCAATTTTTCGTTTCCGTAGGTTATTTGGATAAACTGTTTTAAATCTAAATGGTTGGTGAGTAAGCTCATGATTTATGGGGTAGCAATTTTGAAAAACTCTCGAAATTGTTTTTTTTATTTTATTTTTTGTGAATAGATTTGGCAATTATTAATCAGGCACGAAATTAATATTTTTTTCTTTTAATCAAAGCGTATAATGAACGTTGAACAGGTTGACATTTTGATCATCGGGGCAGGACCTTCCGGTTCGGTTGCTGCTGGGTATTTACAAAAACAGGGCGCAAGAGTAAAGGTTGTCGAGAAAAGCCAGTTTCCGAGAATCGTAGTAGGAGAGAGTCTGATACCGCGGGTGATGGATCATTTTGATGAGGCCGGGCTGTTTGAGGCGTTGGATGCACAAGGTTTCGAAAAGAAATTTGGAGCACGGTTTATACGTGGGAAAGAAGTCTGTATTTTCGATTTTTCAGATAAATTTTCCGAAGGTTGGGATTGGACCTGGCAGATTCCGAGGGCCGATTTTGATCAGGAAATGACGAATGAGCTTCTTCGTAAAGGGGTAGATCTTTCCTTCGGTACGGAGGTAATAGACGTACAATTTGATGGTACAAAATCGATCGTTACGGTATGCGATAGCCAAGGTGTTGAAACTAAAATAGAAGCAAACTTTCTGATTGATTGTTCAGGTTATGGTCGCGTATTGCCGCGCATGCTAAATTTGGATCAGCCCTCGCGCCTAAGTCCTCACTCTGCGATATTCAGCCATGTCAATGATGTTAATCGGCCGCTCGGGCAAGAAGGTAGTCTGATTTCTTTTGATATATTGGAAACGCAGGTTTGGTTGTGGGTAATTCCATTTTCTAACGGTAATACTTCTGTTGGAATTGTGGGGCCGACTTCGTTTATAGAAAGCTTGGGTGAAGATGCCGCTACAGCGCTGAACAAGGCTATTCGGCTATCCGATTACTATGTCAGGAGGTTTGGCGATGTTCCTTTTATTTTTGAACCCCGTAAATTGAGTAATTATTCTACTGCGGTGAGCAAAATGTATGGACCAGGGTATGCCTTGACCGGTAATAGTTCCGAATTCCTGGATCCTGTTTTTTCTTCCGGTGTGTGTTTCGCTACAGAGTCTGGTATTTTGGCGGCGAAGCTAGCTTTACGGCAGATTCAAGGTGAAGCAGTGAATTGGCAGTCGGAATTTGAAGACTATATGAAGGAAGGGATTGCCGTTTTTACAACGTATATTCAGGAATGGTATACCGGCAATTTGCAGGAGTTATTTTATCATCAGCCCGAAAACCCGGAGGTGAAACGTAGTATCTGTGCAATATTAGCGGGATACGTGTGGGATAAAAAGAATCCATTCGTTTTGAAACACGATCGTGTGGTGAAAAATCTGGCGCATCTTATCCGAATGTCTAAGGCGGAGAAATCGCTATAGTTAAGATCTGGGGTGATATTGCGTAATAATGGAATGCAGGTAGTCCCTATCGATGTGTGTGTATATTTCGGTCGTGGTAATGCTTTCATGACCGAGCATATCTTGTACAGCTCTTAGATCGGCACCGCCTTCCACTAAATGTGATGCAAAACTATGCCTAAAGGTATGTGGGCTGATGGTTTTTTGTAAACCGATTTTTAAGGCAAGTTCTTTGATGATCAGGAATATCATCACCCGAGATAATGCGGCGCCTCTTCTGTTGAGGAATACAATATCTTCATTTCCCGCTTTAATCTTGATATGAGGTCTGATCGTTTCTAAGTAGATACGGAGGTGTTTAATGGCGTGTTGACCAATTGGAATGAGGCGTTCTTTGCTTCCCTTGCCCTCAACTTTGATAAATTCAACATCTAAAAAAAGGTTTGATATCTTGAGTGTGACAAGTTCGGAAACACGAAGGCCACATCCGTATAAGATTTCGATGATCGTTTTATTACGCTCACCCTCGGGTGAAGAAAGATCGATTGCCGAGATCAATTGATCGATCTCATGTATGCTCAAAACGCTGGGCAGCTTGCGCGCCAAGCGTGGCGCCTGAAGAAGATCTGTTGGATTGTTGACGAATTCATGTTCGATCATCAAAAAGCTAAAGAAGGTCTTCAGGCCAGATATCAGCCGGGATTGTGTGAAGGGTGAAATATTAAACTCCTGCAACCAAGCCAAAAACTCCTGTATATTCTTTCTCGTTACGGTATTTAAAAACAAATGATTGTCTTCACAATAGATCTGAAATTTGGATACGTCATTTAAGTAAGCATCAATTGAATTAACGCTTAAGCCTCTTTCGAACTTTAAGAATTGTTCGAATTCCTTTTTTATATCACTCCAGTTGTCAAAATCCATTTGCAACAAAATTACAATTAACTGTTGTTCTTTTCGAAAGTTATTCTGTATTTTTAGATGGAAATTTTACAGATTATAAGTAATACAAAGAGACGTTCCCTCATAGTGGCCCGATTCCTCCTTGGATAATGAAAAAAGTATTGATCTGTATTTTACGATTTATCGGGACAATTGATCTCCAGTTCCGTTTACCCTAATATAAAACAATTAGCAAAAATAACTGACTAAAAAAAAGACATTTTTTTGTATGAAATTCATTAAACCACTCGCATTAGCTTTTCTATTACCGGCTACATTCTATATAGCAGAAGCAAAAATGCCAACCACGTTAACCGCGGAAGCGCGCGCGATTCTATCCCAAGATAGTTTGGCGCTGAATCAAAAATTACCCTTCGATAATGAAGTCATCACAGGGAAGCTGAAAAATGGATTTACATACTTTATTCGTAAAAATAGCGAGCCTAAAGGTCGTGTTACCATGTATTTGGGCATGAAGGCCGGCTCTATTCTAGAGAATGAAAAACAGCTTGGTTTGGCCCATTTTTTAGAGCATATGAACTTCAATGGCCTGAAGCACTTCCCAAAGAATGAATTGGTTAACTACCTGCAGAAAGCGGGTGTTCGATTTGGCTCGGATCTCAATGCCTATACCAGCTTTGATCAGACGGTTTATCAGCTACCAATTCCTTCTGACGATCCTGAACTTTTAAAAAATGGTTTGCAGGTGATGCGCGATTGGGCTCAGGATGCTTTGTTGGATGGCGAAGAAATTGATAAAGAACGTGGTGTTATCCTCGAAGAAAAACGAGGTGGAAGAGGAGTACAGCAGCGTTTACAGGATCAATACTTTCCGATGTTGCTCAATGGTTCCCTTTACTCCAAACGTTTGCCGATCGGAACTGAACAGATACTGAAAACATTTCCTTACGCAGAAATACGTAAATTCCATGAAGACTGGTATCGTCCGGATTTGCAGGCCCTAATCATCGTTGGGGATATTGATCCCAAGGAGATGGAAGAAAGGGTGAAAGTATTGTTTTCCGATATGAAAATGCCCAAAAAAACATTGGAGCGTAAAAAATATCGTGTCGATCTGTTAAACAAGAACCAGTTTTTGGCAATTTCAGATCCGGAACTGCCTTATACTGTTGCACAGATTTTGATCAAAAGCGAAAAAGAAAAGGTTTCCACGGTAGGAGATTACAGAAACGAGCTGTTGAAGAGTGTGTTCAATCAGATGATCGCAGGTCGTTTTTCTGAATTGATGCAACAACCGAACCCTCCTTTTATGCAGGCAGGTGGAAGTATCAGCGATTTTGTTGCTAACCTCAATACTTTTTCATTGTTGGTGGTGCCTAAACCAGGCGAGTTGGAATCCGGATTTAAAGCGATGTTAACCGAATTTGAGCGCATTCAAAAATACGGTTTTACACAGACGGAGCTGGATCGTGCCATCGCCGATATGAAAAAAGGTAACGAGATGTCTTTTATCGAGCGTGATAAAAAGAAATCGGATAGCTATGTAAACCGTTATCTCAATTATTTTATTGATGATGAACCTGCATTAAGTAATGAAAACGCTTATCGTTTGACTAAACAGCTGTTACCAACGTTGAAACTCTCGGAAGTGAATGGTTTGGTCAAAAAATATTATACCGATCTGAACCGCGATGTTTTGGTTATGGGGCCAGAAAAGGATAAGGCCAACTTGCCCGCTGAGTCTACCGTGATGGGCTGGGTAAAAGCAGTGGAAGAGAGTCCCGTGACAGCATATGAAGATAAAGTTTCCAATCTTCCCTTGCTTTCAAAAGAGCCCGTAAAAGGCACTGTTGTATCGTCAAAAAGTATTGATGCCGTTCAAGCGAAAGAATTGATCTTAAGCAATGGTGTGAAAGTAATCCTAAAGCCTACGGACTTTAAAAATGATGAGATACAGATTATGGCGTATAGTCCGGGTGGAACATCAGGCTATAGCGATGCAGACTACTTCTCAGCCTCCAATGCGTCTTCTTTAATTGATGCAAGCGGCGTTGGACAAATGAACAACGTTGAGCTTACGAAGTATCTTTCAGGAAAAGATGTTTCCATCTCTCCGTACATCTCCGAACGTTACGAAGGCATTTCAGGTAGTACAGATAAAGAAGGATTGAAAAATGCTTTTGAATTGATTTATGGATATTTTACCGAGCCTCGATTGGATCAGGATATTTTCCAGAGTACCATGACCCGGGCAAAAGGATCTTTGGAAAATAGGTTGAGCAATCCAAATAATGTATTCTCGGATAAAGTGAAAGAAGTGCTTTATGGCAACAATGTCCGCCGGCAAAACCCAACGGTAGAAACGATCAATAAAATTGATCGGGAGCGTGCTTTGGCAATTTACAAAGAACGATTTGCTGATGCTTCGGATTTTGTGTTTACAATTGTGGGGTCATTTGACGAGAATCAGATCAAGCCTTATTTAGAAACCTACCTGGCTTCATTGCCAGCCCTTAAAAGAGGAGAAAGCTACAAAGATTTAAATATTCTGGAGCCGAGCAAGGGCGAGCGCGTGGTTGTTCATAAAGGCAAAGAGGAAAAGGCTAGTACGCAATTGGCCTACTATGGGGACTATACCTATAATGAAACTGAAAATGTTAATATGGAAGCCTTGGAGAGTGTTTTGACGATCAAATTGCTGGAAAGACTCCGTGAAAAAGAAGGTGGTGTTTACGGGGTGGGCGCTCGGGCGAGTTTCAGTAAGCTGCCAAAAGCACGTTATGCTTTCTCCATTGGTTTTGGTTCGGCAGTAGATAAGGCTGATGCTTTAATCGCTTCGGCATTGGATGAAGTGAAAAAAATTCAGGAAAAAGGCCCTGAAAATGGAGATATTGAGAAGTTCCTAGCAGAGCAACAGCGCCAAAATGAGTTAAATCTTCGTGAAAATGGCTATTGGCTGAATTATATATCAAGTTCCTATCAGAATGATCTTGATCTTACACGATATACACGAAGAATAGATAATTTGAAGAAGGTAACTTCGAAGTCAGTACAGGATGTTGCCGGAAAATATTTAAAAAGAGATCGACTTTTTGAATTTATTTTGATGCCGGATTCTAAATAACAGGAGTCTTGGAAAGCAGAAGGGTTGCCTGCGTAGTAGGCAACCCTTTTTTATTGGCCAAAAATTAGGAACAAAAAAAATCCCAACCATTTCTGATTGGGATTGCCAAAATGTCTAATAAATATCTCTTGTTAACCCAAATAGGATTTTAAGATTTTGCTTCTTGAAGTGTGTCTCAAACGTTGAAGAGCTTTATCTTTGATCTGACGAACACGCTCACGTGTCAAATTGAATTTTTCTCCGATTTCCTCTAACGACAATTGGTGATTGGAACCTAAGCCAAAGAAAAGCACGATAATTTCACGTTCTCTTTCTGTTAATGTTGCCAACGATCGTTTGATTTCTTCTGATAGAGATTCATCAATCAAAGAACTGTCTGTGTCTGGATCATGGTTCTCCAAAACGTCCAAAAGTGTGTTTTCTTC
>JBMAAL010000063.1:0-33425 GCA_050281725.1 Sphingobacterium sp.
GTTGGATTGGCGGTGATGCTGTTGTTCACTGCATTGGGACACCTACTTTATACCAAAGGAATGATGTTGATGCTGCCTGACTTTGTTCCATTTAAAAAAGAAATGATCTATGGAACCGGTTTAATGGAATTCATGGCTGCAATTGGAGTATTTGTTCCACAAGCGAGCCGTACCACAGGTCTGTGTTTGATTGTCTTTTTCCTATTGGTGCTACCCACAAATATTCGGGCAAGCATGAGGCGTATCAATTATGAGACCGCTACTTTTGATGGCGCTGGTCCAAACTATTTGTGGTTTCGTATTCCGTTTCAAATCTTGCTGATCGTCTGGACCTATTATTTTGTAATTTATTAAATGTGATCTTAACTAAAAGATAGCAATAAATTAACATAGTTTTGTTTAGTTTTATTTAACATTTTTTTATTTTTGCTAAACTTTTAGATTGAATAGAATGAAAGAAGCCATCAAGATGGTCGTATTTGATATGGCGGGTACGACAGTGAATGAAAATAATATTGTTTATAAGACGCTTAGAAATGCTATAAATACGGTAGGGGGATACGAACTGACATTAACAGAGGTATTGGCCCATGCTGCGGGTAAAGAAAAATTACAGGCAATCAAGACTGTACTTAAAAATAGTTTGGATATTGACGATGATGAATTGGCTCAACGGATGTTTACTTTGTTTTTGAAAGACTTGGAACACGCTTATGAAGTCGAGGAAATTTACCCTAATGCGAATGCGGAAGAACTTTTTGCGATCTTGAAAGAGCGGGGTATCTTGCGTGTACTCAATACGGGCTATGATCGTAAGACAGCCGAGTCACTTTTGGAGAAGCTTAATTGGAAAATTGGCAAAGATGTAGATGGATTAATTACTGCTTCTGATGTACCACGAAACAGACCTTATCCAGATATGATTGATCTGGCGATGCAAAAATTTGAAATTACCGATCCGGGTTCGGTAGTTAAGATTGGTGATTCTATTATCGATATACAGGAGGGGCAACAAGCGGGTTGTGCCTTGAGTATAGGCATAACAACAGGAGCACATGATGCGGCTCAACTCAAATCGGCTAATCCCGACTATGTGATTGATGATCTACTGGAAATTGTTCCAATACTTGAACAAAAGTATATATCCAATACAGTTGTCTAGTTCTTTGACGCTGTTTAATAAAAAAGCGGATATTTCCTACAAGAAATATCCGCTTTTGATTGCGATATGATCCAGATGCTATTGCATTTGTATGCCTTCCATTGAATTCTGGTTTTTGTTTTTCTTAAACATATTCATATCCATTTTTCCAAAACGGTAGGAAAGATTCAATTTGATCAGCTGTGGATTAGAAAGTCGATAATAGGTTTGAGAGAATCCTTCACCCGATGAAACAATGGTATTGCCACGTGTTCTGAAGATATCATTGATGGCCAATGTTGCTGAGGCAGCCTGATTTTTCAAGAAGCTTTTCTTGATGGCAAAATCGATACCATAGAATGGTTTGATATAGCCTTGCGAAGAGCTTTGCGCTTGATTCATTGGCGGACCGAATGTTTGCCCCTGTGTAACTGGCATATTTGTTTTGCCTTGATATTCAAACGCTAGCTGTAGATTCCAGTTTTTCTGTAAGTTGAATGTATTGTTCAATTTTCCAAATACGGTCCACATACCTTCCGATGGTGTTTTCTCATCAACTTCAATTTTAGAATTGTAGAAGTTGAGGTCTGCTGTCAGATCCCACCATTTTTTGAGATTATTGGTATACGTGAATTCTGCCCCATAATTTTTACTGGAATTGGCATTGATATAGGTATTAATGAAATCCATTTTGTTCGTCACCGGATTGAGTTCCTGTGTCAGGTAACGTGTAATTAGATTGTTTGTACGTTTATAGTATACCGTTGCCAAAAATGTACCTTTTCCATGTGTTCGACTGTAGGAAAGTTCACCCGAAGTGGTAAATTCTGGTACAAGATCGGGGTTACCACGTGTAATATTTAAACTGTCAGTGTAGTCAACAAAAGGGATAAGCTGAAAGAAGTTCGGACGGTTGACACGACGGGTTACGCTCATCTGTATTTGGTCTTTTTCGGTTAGCTTTTTGCTCAAGAACAAAGAAGGAAATAAGCTAAGGGGGTACTTATTGTGAAACTTTTCGTTTGTATTCAAAAGTTCGCCGTCGTACGTTGAGCTTTCTGCGCGCAGCCCAACTTTATAGGAAACCCAGTCTTTGAGATTTCCTCCAAGTGAGGCATAAGCTGCATAGACGCTGTTTTTGTTATTATAGTTTGCTGAAGCTGCGGTGATATTTTCAAAATCCTCTTTGTCCACTGCTTTTAGGGAATTATTGTTGAGATTTTTGAGTTTATTGATCTGTGCACGCACACCGGTTTCGAGTTTCATGCCATTTTTGAACGGTTTAACATAATCTGCCTGTACAGTCATGAATTTATTGTCACCAGAGCCGATGTTTTTTTGGATCTGTGTTCCGGTTATCGCTTTGTCTTGGTTGCGATAATTGGTGGTATATAGCCCATTGGATGTGTTGGTGCCGCCAAAGTAATTGAAATCGACAGATAATTCCTCGCCTTCAGTTTTGAATTTTTGGACAAGACCGGCTTGCAATCCGCGTGGTTTAAAGCTTCTTTCAGATTCGGAAATCCGATCACTAAGCGATTCGCTCCCTCCAGACTTGGTTAAGATCGACGAGTTCTCATTAGGCTTAAATTTACCTTGTACCAATATACCGGCTACAGATAGCGTCGTTTTGGGACTTAAGTCGTAATCTACACCCAGTCGTCCAAAGGTAATCATACCTTTTGTTTTGCCTTCGATATCTTGATCTACCGTCGATTCTATGCCATTAATTGTACTGGTACGGTGGCTGTCGCCCTCGGTGTTGGTCCGCATGCGCATATTCATTCCCGTCAGTGAAATGTTGAATTTATTTTGACGCAGATTTAAACTACCCATAAAGTTAGTTCCGCCAAAGCGGTCTCCACCTAAGGTGACCATACCATTGTATCCAGCTTTTTTATTTTTTTTCAGAATAATATTGAGGATACCGGCCATACTTCCAGAAGCGTCGTATTTGGCAGATGGATTTGTGATGATCTCGATTTTATCAATAACATCAGCCGGAATTTGATCTGGTGTAAGCGTGGTCGGTTTTCCGTCGACAAAAATCGTTGGCGCTGCATTTCTCAATTTTACATTACCGTCGATATCTACTTGTACAGAAGGCATATTGCGGAGTACATCGATTGCTGTACCACCGGCTGCGACGATATTTTTCTCTACGTTGAAGACTTTTTTGTCGATGTCCATTTCGAGTAGTGCTTTGCGGCCAGTCACGGTGACTTCTTCGAGCTTACGGTTGTCATTTTCCAGTTTGATCGCGCCGAGATCTTTGGTTGTTGTTTTTCCATCGGTATAGTCTACGGCTAGATCAATCGGTGCATAGCCTACGGAGCTAATTTTTAGTTTCCATTTTTCTTTTGGTGAAATGGCTGCGAAATTGAATTTTCCATTTTCTGAAGAACTGGTACTTTTTACGAGAATTTCCCTTTCTTTACCTGTAGCTTGATCTTTGATGACCTTCAATAAATTCACGGAAGCTTGCGCGATAGGTTTCCCGTTGTTGTCCACAATTTGGCCTGAGAGCTGGCCTTCGGACATGGCGAAAGCAGGACGACCGCCTGCAGGGGCTTGAGCGTGTACAGAAGCAACCGCCGTTGCCATTAGTGCTATTGCTATAAATCTTTTCATTTTTTCTTTGCTATGCTATCGGCTAAGCGGATTAGGCTGTTCGATAGTACGCAAATTTGAAAAGGATTTTTTAGCTATGCAATCATCTGTAGACCGAAGCGGCAAATGTGTAGACGAACGGATAATTGTAGCGATTCAATTAGTCGCGGTAGCATTAGATCAACTGTTCGATATTTTTGATGTATTTTTTACCGACAGGAAGGGCAGTTTCGGATAAGGTGAGTTTGTTTTGGGCCACCTGCTCAATACGGTTTTTATTGACAATAAAGGAATTATGTATGCGTAGGAAATCGACTTTAGGTAATATTTTTTCCATTCCACGGAGGTTACTGCGCGTAAGAAGCGGCGATTCACGGTCCACCAGGTATATTTTTACATAGTCTTTCAAGCCTTCGATGTAGCTGATTTCATGGAGAAAAATTTTCGTCTTTTTGTATTCTACATTGACGATAATATGATCCTGTTCGGGTAGCTGTTTTGCGCGGAGCAGCATACCTTCTTCCACTTTTCGGATAGCGGCTGCGAGTCGTTCTTTTGAAATAGGTTTAAGCAGATAATCTATGGCATTTAGCTCGAAACCTTCAACAGCATATTGGTGATAGGCCGTGGTAAAGATAACCAAGGGACGGGGAGCGAGTTCGCGAATAAACTGCGTACCCAATTGATCGGGCATTTCAATATCCAGAAAAATCAGATCAATAGCGTGATCTTTTAAATATTCTTCAGCTTCGGCCGTCGCATTAAATTTACGGGCGACTTCGATTTGCTCAAAATTCAATAAGTCGTCTTCTAAAATGTTGAGCGCGAAGGGTTCATCATCTATTAGTATACATTTAATCTTCATCGGTCATCAGTTTTAGGGTTACTTCGAAATCTCCAGCATCGGTTTTTCCGATCCTGAGGTCATGTCGATTGGGATACAATAATTGTAATCGTCTGCGTACATTGGTCAGTCCTATACCTTCGTTTGGACGCGGTTCCGTATGTTTTAAGATGCTATTGCGGGATATAAAGATAATGCCACCTTGAGTCTCCTGAAATTGAAACTGTATCTGCGGTGCTGTTTTGCTATCCACACCATACTTGAATGCATTTTCCACAAAATGTATGAAGAGTAATGGGGGGATCATTCTGTTTTTGACCCTGTCGTCGATATCTAATGCTACATTTCCTTGAATAGGAAGACGAAGGGTCTGTAAGGCGATAAAATTGCGCATATGGTCGATCTCTTTAAAAAGCTCGACTTTGGGACCGTCTACTTCGTAAAGTATATAGCGTAGCATTTCGGATAACTTAACAATAGTGTCTTCGGAATCTGGTGATTGTTTACGAATGAGCCAACGGATATTATTGAGTGTATTGAATAGGAAATGTGGGCTGATCTGAAGTTTTAACATAGTTAGTTCTGCCGTTGTTTTTTCAAGCGCAATCTGTTTGTTGAGCTCCTTTTGTCGGGCTTGCTCATCGTAGAGAAAGATCATCGAAGAGGTGATCATACAGAGTGAGTAAATAATGCCTGGGCCGATGACCAATCGTACGAAAAGAATATTTTCCTTGGTCAGATGAGCGAGCTCCCCATCTGGATTAAAATAGACTATACAGTAGTTCAATGCTACATAGGTGGCGAATCCAAGTGCCATTAATAGTACAAAGATTTTTCTGCGACCAAAAAAATAGGTGGGTGCAACAACGTAGCAATGCAAGTAAAAATGAGTAGCCAGGAATACAATATTTACTAAATGCGATAATGCCGAATAGGGCTTGAAATCTGTTATCTTATCCGGCTGGTAGAGGTACGTAATAAAGGGTAAAAGCAGTAATATGGTCCAGATGACAATATGTAAATAGAATTTTCTGAAGAATCTGCCGATCATGTTATGTCTAATTAATCCCTTTACTTTTGGATAAGACCAAACTTAGAGAAATTGCTTTTTATATGCAATATAAATACGTTTATAGGTAAAAACAATTATTCATCGAAGCCTGTTTTCCAAAGGTTATCATGACCTGCTGTCAATCGATATGTTGTTAAAAAACATGATCTGCTGTTAAAGGATCTACTGTTTAAAAAAGGTTTTCCAAAGAAGATGAAAGTGGGAAATAGGCTGGACAGTTGGAAATAGTTTTGTATTTTGCAGGTATAAACTTTGTAACGTGACATTCAATCCAAACCGATATCAGAATATACCCTACAGACGCTGTGGGAAGAGTGGTATTCTCTTGCCAGCCATATCATTGGGGCTTTGGCAAAATTTTGGTGAAACTGATATTCAAGCGGTATTTCGGAAAACTTTGGTGACCGCTTTTGACTGCGGGATCACCCATTTTGACCTTGCCAATAATTATGGTCCGCCTCCGGGAAGTGCGGAAGAGAACTTTGGACATATATTGCGTAGCGATTTTGCGGGCTATCGTGATGAACTTTTAGTTTCCACTAAAGCGGGCTATACCATGTGGCCGGGTCCGTATGGTGATTGGGGAAGTCGTAAATATTTGATGGCCAGCTTACACCAAAGCTTAAAACGGATGAAGCTCGATTATGTGGATATATTTTACCATCATCGACCGGATCCGAATACACCGTTGGAAGAGACGATGGCAGCATTGCGAGATATTGTTCATCAAGGAAAGGCCTGCTATGTTGGTTTGTCCAATTATCCCCCTGATCTTGTTCAGAAAGCTGCTGCGTTATTGCGTGCAATGGGGACACCATGCCTTATTCATCAGCCTAAGTATTCGATGCTGGTGCGAACACCCGAGGAGGGACTTTTGGATGTGCTGCAGGAAGAAGGAATCGGAGCGATCGCTTTCTCACCTCTGGCACAGGGACTGTTGACCAACAAATACCTAGGCGGCATTCCGGCAGATTCACGCGCTTCGAAAGAGCATTTTTTGAAAAGTGACATGATCACTGCTGAATTGATGGAGAAGATAGGCCGGTTGAATAATCTGGCGATACAAAGAGGCCAAACATTGGCTCAAATGGCAATCGCATGGTTGTTGAAAGATGAACGTGTAAGCTCCGTTTTAGTAGGGGCGAGAAATGGTGAGCAACTGGTTGATTCGCTCAAGGCTCTGGACAGGCTGGACTTTACAGCGGATGAATTGACACTTATCGATGCTATTCTGAAGCATAATTAATCACTTAATTGATCGTATCATGTTTGCCTTTGAAGCACAATTGGAAATTATAGGTATCAATCCTTTTGTTTTTGTTCCTGCCGATATTCTGGAAAACCTATTTAAGGACTCAGGAATGAACAAAGGATATATTCCTGTGAAGGGAAAAGTTAATGAAAAGGATTATGTTCAGACCTTGCTGCGATTTAAGGGGGAATGGAGACTTTATATTAATACGGTTATATTATCGAACTCGCCGAAACGAATCGGTGAGACCTTAGCCATAACAATCGCTTTTGATCCGGAAGACCGGACTATTTTGCCTCACCCAGAACTCGAAGCAGCATTTGCACTACATAGGGATGCACTACAGGTATTTGATGGATTGTCTCCATCAAAGCAAAAGGAAATCATCCGCTATATTTCTTCCTTAAAAACTGCGGATAGCCGAAGAAAAAACATCGAAAGGGCGATCGGTTTTCTATTGGGTAAAAATCGATTTGTAGGGCGTGAAAAACCCTAAGAAGCCAGACCAGTAGTTCGATGTATGTCCTGCAATTTTGGACAGATATAGGGGGTATTGGTCAGAATTTTAGCGATAATTTGAATATACTTATGGACAATCCTAAAATAGTATGGGGTATCATCGGCTGTGGTGATGTCACGGAAAAAAAAAGCGGACCGGCGTTTAATCGGATAAATAATAGTCAGCTAATGGCTGTCATGAGAAGAGATGCGGCGAAAGCTGCTGATTATGCTACGCGACATCAAGTACCCTTGTGGTATTCAGACGCTGACGATTTGCTCGATAATACCGATCTCAATGCGATTTATGTCGCAACGCCACCGTCCTCTCATCTTGCGTATGCACTATCTGCCCTGCGTAAAGGGAAATCTGTGTATGTTGAAAAGCCCGTTACGCTAAATGCGATAGAAGCTGAATCATTATTGGCGGAAGTAAAAAACAGGAACGGAAAATTGGTTGTGGCGCATTACCGAAGGCAATTGCCCTTATTTCTGAAGGTTAAGGAGCTTATTGAAAATGATGAAATCGGCCAGCTAAGGACGGTGCAACTGCGTTTATGGCAAAGCAGAACGCCCGACCTAGTGACTAAAGGTGGCGGAGATTGGCGTACTGATCCTGCTGTTTCTGGCGGCGGCTACTTTTTTGATTTAGCCCCTCATCAATTGGATTTGATGCTTTATTTTTTTGGAATGCCGATTTCATACGATGGTTTTAGCTTAATTCAGGATAAGGACAGTGCTGTTGCCGATCAAACCACAGGGACCATTTTATTTAATAATCAGCTTGTTTTTAATGGAAGTTGGTGTTTTAATGTTGCCAAAGAAAATCAGGTAGACAGTTGTGAAATTGTGGGAAGCCTTGGTCGTATTTGTTTTTCCATTTTTGGAAATTCAGTTGTTATCAAAACAGGAGATGGAGAGCAGGAATTCGCATTTGATCATCCTGAAAATATTCAATTGCCGATGATTTCGTGTGCAGTAGATTATTTCAGCGGCATCGGGCCAAATCCATCTCCGATTGAGGAAGCCTTGGTTCTGATGCAGATTATCGATAACTTTTCAAAAATAAGGCAATAATATTTTGCAGGTGTCGGCAAGCTGTAGTTCTTTAGGGATGAAGCGGGCATAATGAAAAGCTTATTTGGAAGACCGGTATGATTTTGGTCCTCCAAATAACACCGCACTGGTCTTAAAAGCGATTAATAGATTGCTACTGGATTGACATTAACCTGTGTGCGTGTTGAATAAGATGATGTTAAATTTTTGCTAACGCAAAATTGATAAAAGTTAGTTCTTCTGCAGTAAGCGTGATATCGATGGCTTGTGCATTTGCTATGGCCTGCTCTGCATTTCGGGCACCTGCCAAAACCACAGTGATCGATGGCTGTATACTAGTCCAGCGTAATACCAATTGGGAAAGCGTGACACCCTTGTTTGAGGCAATTGGACTGATGGTATCCAAGAAGGTCTTTACCTTGGCCAGATCAAATTGTTGGAAATAACCATTGCGGTGATCGTTTTCTTTTAATTTACCAGTATTGAAATATTTGCCAGTTAATAAACCGCGCTCCATAGGGCTATATACAATGATACCTAGATCATTTTCCTTTGCGTAAGGAACAAGGTCCTGTTCGATACCTCGGTTCAGCATACTGTAACCAACTTGATTACTCGCGATATTGAGGGTTTTTCGTGCTTCTGAAACTTGATCAACGCTATAATTACTAACGCCGGCAGCACGGATCTTACCTTGTTGTAATAGAAGATCCAAGGCTTCCATCGTTTCCGAAATCGGAGTTGTACTATCTGGCCAGTGAATCTGTAATAGATCGATATAGTCGGTGCGTAAGCGTTTTAGGCTATTCTCTACTTCTTGAATTACACTAGCTTTTGATGCATATTTATAAACTGGAATAGTTTTACCTGCTTCTTCTGCGTCAAAGAAAAATTCACCTTTTCCTTGGTTACTACCGTCCCATACCAAACCAAATTTGGTCAATACCTGTATTTTGGTCCGATCATAACCTTGAATTGCCGCACCGATCATTTCTTCACTCAAGCCAAATCCATAAAACGGGGCTGTGTCTAACGTAGTGACACCGTTGTCGATCGATGCTTTCACAGCATCAATAGAATCTTTCTTTTCATTTCCGCCCCACATGTTGCCGCCAATTGCAAAAGCTCCATAAGTAATTGCTGATAATTCTAAATCTGTTTTTCCTAATTTCCGGTATTCCATTTTTTTGTTTTTTATGTTTCCTGTTCAAGTTATTTATTGTTCTAATGCACCTTTTTTTATCAAATAAATCTGTTCGAAAGGATGCTTACTATTATCTGAATGATTGATGGCACAAAGTTATCATGCTATTTTTTATTATTAAAATAATTTAAATTATGTTATTCTATTATTTTTATGATATATTGCTAAGTGCTTTTTTAAGAAAAGTGCTGGCGGATTTCTGTTAAGTTTTTCTTGTACATTCCTACACAAACTAGTAGATTTATATAGTGTGGTAAGTCTTGTGAGCAATCACATTTTTATTGGGATAACCGTTCAGTAAAAGAATATCTATGCAAACAGTTGAACAATTTAAACCCGATGTGATTATTATCGGAGCGGGTTTAGCAGGTCTTACAACAGCAATGGAGGTTACCAATGCAGGCAAGAAAGTACTTCTTGTAGATCAGGAGACAGCGGAAAATCTTGGCGGTCAGGCCTATTGGTCCTTTGGTGGGCTTTTTCTTGTCAATTCATCTCAACAACGTCGCATGGGCATCAAGGATTCTTTTGAACTGGCGCGGCAAGATTGGATGGGAACTGCAGAGTTTGACCGCGAGGAGGATTATTGGCCGCGACAATGGGCAGAGGCCTATCTGAAATTTGCAGCAGAAGAGAAGGCAGCTTATATCGCTAAGCTCGGTATTAAGCTGATGTTTATGGTCGGTTGGGCTGAGCGCGGTGACGGATCGGCCTCGGGGCATGGTAATTCGGTTCCTAGATTTCATGTTAGTTGGGGGACTGGAACTGGGGTTATAAAACCTTTTGTGGATAAAGCTTATGCTGCGCAGGAAAAAGGTTTGCTGCGGTTTTGCTTTCGACATCGCGTGACAAAATTGCTAACGCAAGATGACGCGGTCATTGGAATTGCGGGCGATGTTTTGGAAGATGATAACAAAGCAAGGGGTGTTGCAACCAACAGAAATATTCTTGCAGATTTTGCATATTATGCAGATCAGGTCGTTATTGCTTCGGGAGGGATCGGAGCAAATCATCAATTGGTACGCGAAAATTGGCCTGAACGATTAGGGAAAGCACCGGTGCAAATGATTTCAGGTGTTCCCGCCTATGTCGATGGAAAAATGATTGGAATTGCCGAAGAGGTGGGCGCTCATATGATAAACCGGGACCGCATGTGGCATTATACGGAAGGGATTGAAAATTGGAGTCCAATATGGCCTAAGCACGGGATCCGTATCTTGCCTGGGCCGTCTTCACTGTGGTTTGATGCCCGAGGTAATAGACTTCCAGCTCCTTATTTACCTGGATTTGATACCTTGGGTACACTCAGGCACCTCCAAGAGACAGGCTTTTCTTATTCTTGGTTTATCCTAACACAAAAGATTATCAAAAAGGAGTTTGCCCTTTCAGGTTCAGAACAGAATCCAGATATTACCAACAAGGATTATAGGTTATTTTTAAAACGTATTTTTGGAAAAAATGCTCCCGGGCCTGTTGAGGCTTTTAAGGAAAAGGGACGTGATTTTATTGTTTCGGACAATCTAAAGGATCTGGTCGCTCGTATGAATTGTTTGACAGGCGAAGATCTATTGGATTATGAAGCGATAAAATCGCAAATTGAAGCGCGTGACCGGGAGGTCGATAACAAGTTTTCAAAGGACACGCAAGTAAATTACATTCGAAATACACGAAACTACCTTGGTGATAAATTAGGTCGAGTGGCAGCCCTTCATAAAATCCTTGCGCCGGAAAATGGGCCGCTTATTGCGGTACGTCTCCACGTGTTGACGCGTAAAACCTTAGGTGGTCTTAAAACGAATCTCCATTCGCAAGTACTAACAAAGGATAACAAGGTGATAGCGGGTTTGTATGCAGCAGGTGAGGTGGCTGGATTTGGTGGTGGTGGCATGCATGGCTATCGGGCACTGGAAGGTACTTTTTTGGGCGGTTGTATATTCTCTGGAATGAAGGCCGGACAACATATTGCGCGTTTGCCAAAGGCAACATCTACCTAAAAAAATGTTATGAAAGCCGATTCTCTTCTTTATAATGCCAGTTTTTCCACCCAATGTTGTTGCCGGATAGCGCCGGTTCAGGCCATCGGTGGTTACATTTAATGTTAAAACAACATTTCTATAGGCAATCAATGCGATGTTTGCCTATTGAATAAGAAATTATTAAGTTTTTTTCTGGATAGAGCGCAGTGTTTGAAGAAGAACGGAAACGAGTACAAAAGCGAGCCCCACATAGAAAGAAGCATTGACTTGTTTGCCTTCGTTGAAGAATAAAAAAGCAATGATAATCGAATAGATGGGCTCAAGATTGAAACTTAAATTGACCGTAAATGCAGATAGCTTCTTGAGTGATTCGGCAAAAAGAACATAAAGACCAACCGTACAAAATAAAGACAGCAAGATTAAATAGATCCCATCAGAAAAGCTTGGTATAAAAGGTTCGGTCGGAAATAGATAATAGAAAATAGGTAGTCCAAGTCCCAATACAATGGTGCCACTAAGCATTTGATAATAGTTGAGTAATTTACTATCATATTGTTTGACCAATCGCTCATTGTAGATGGTATATAAGGCCGCGAAAATAGTTGAAATTACACCCAAAATAATGCCCACTTGATAAGAGCTATCAAAATGAAAGATTAAACTGATACCGATCAAGGTCAACATGCTTAACATCAGCTGCGCCGCACTAAATCTTTTTTTATTGATGATAGGTTCTAGAATGGCTGTGAAAAAACTGGTCAGGCAATAGCACACTACGCCAATGGAAATATTGGAAAACTTGATACTTCCATAGAAAAATATCCAATGGATGGTGAGCAGTAATCCACCTCTTGCAATATTTAGTATATCTTTCGTCGATTTTAATCGCTCAATCTTGAATAATTTGAGTACAACGAAAAGAATGAGTGTTGAAAGTAAAACCCTAAACCATACGAGTGGTATCTGATTGAGGGTAATGAGTTTGCCGAAAACTCCGGTGAAGCCTGCGAGCAGTACCGCGGTATGAAGTAATAAATATGATTTTTTCATAAGAAAAATGTCTTTCCCATAAAGGGAAATTTAAAAGCTAAATAAATAGTTAATCCTTATCATCCGAATTTGCTCCTGATCAGATGTCATTATTCGTTTGACATTGCGCTATATTATTTTGCTGGTGGAGAAAGACAAGTTCTTCGGTCCATGGTTTTATGCTAGTTTTTAACAAATATAGAAATTATCTACAGTATTCAAAGTCCTTTATTTCAGTCATTTTGTTGGATTAATATTCTTCATCCTAAAGACTAAATCTTATATTAGTGATCTCACTAGGGGGATGCCCAAGATAATCGTCTTCCTAGTATTGAATATACAATATCAATATAAACCAAACTAAACAATGAAGAGGAAAGAATTTATCCGAAATACGAGTCTGTTGGCGGCATCGGCACTTTTTGCACAGACGAAAGTATTCGGTTTTCAAGCTGATACGGTCCGTGTGGGGCTGATCGGTACCAACGGTATGGGTTGGTCTAATCTGAACGCTATCTTGAAAGTACCAGGAGTGCAGTGTACTGCATTATGTGATGTCGATGAAAATGTTTTGAAGAATCGCGCTGAGGAATTAAAGAAACGCAATATTGATGTGAAGACTTACATCGATTATAAAGATCTTTTGAGAGCAAATGACGTTGATGTTGTTATTGTTGCTACGCCCGATCATTGGCATTGCATGCAAATGGTTGATGCTGTTGTTGCAGGAAAGGATGTATATGTCGAAAAACCGATTGGCAACTCCATCCGGGAATGTGAAATTATGGTTGCAGCTGCTAAAAAGCATAAACGTGTTGTACAGGTAGGGCAGTGGCAACGAAGCCAACAACATTTCAGAGATGCGATGGATTTTGTTCATAGCGGAAAATTGGGGAAGATACGTCTTGTTAAGGCTTGGGCTTATCAAGGTTGGATGAAGAGTATTCCGGTTCAGGCAGACGCTGCTGTTCCTGCTGGAGTACATTATGATAAATGGTTGGGGCCAGCCCCAAAACGTGCGTTTAATCCCAATCGCTTTCACTTCAATTTTAGATGGTATTGGGATTATGCGGGTGGCTTGATGACCGATTGGGGTGTACATATGTTGGATTATGCGCTGATCGGAATGAATGTGTCAGATCCTGTTTCGGTAATGGCTGCTGGAGGTAAATTTGCTTATCCAAACGATGCCGCTGAAACACCAGATAGTCTAACAACGGTATATGAGTTTGATGGATTTAATGTTCAATGGGAGCAGGCAACAGGTATAGATTTGGGCCCTTATCAGAAGACTCACGGCGTTGCTTTCATTGGTAATAATGGTACCTTGGTCGTTAATCGTGAAGGCTGGGAAGTTATTCCCGAGAAAGGACGAATGGACGCTGTCTCTTTCCAACGTTCACAGGACAATGGATTGGACAAGCATATGGTCAATTTCGTTGAAGCTGTTAGAAAAAAATCAGTTGAAGGTCTTCATGCTCCGATAGAAGCTGGGGCGCATATTGCGATATTCTCACAGATGGGAAATATTGCGTACCGTTCTAAAAAGAAATTGTTTTGGGATAAACAAAAGCGCAGTTTCAATGATAAAGATGCGGATGGGTACTTAGCGAAAGTTTATCATAATGGCTATAATCTGCCTAAAGTGTAAGGAAATATGGGTATGAAAGGTATCGTATTGGCTCTCGCTCTGGCGACATTGTCTGCAAAGCAAGTTTCGGCACAACAGATGGAGAAAATGTGGAATGGTCAAGGAGGAAAGAAATCCATTTCCCAAGATAGAGGGAAACTGTTCCGTGACGGCAAATATGCGATGTTTATTCATTGGGGTGTCTATTCGCAGCTGGCAAATACTTGGAAAGGGAAAACGTTTTATGGCATAGGGGAATGGCTCATGAACAAGAGCATGGCCAATATCCCTGTCGCTGATTACATGGCAGCGGCGGCGTCATTTCATCCAGATCATTTTGACGCTAAGGCGATTGTACAGCTTGCAAAAGATGCCGGGATGCGCTATATCGTGATTACGAGCAAACATCACGATGGATTTTCGATGTTTCATTCGAAAGTGAATTCGTTTAATATTGTTGAGGCGACCGATTTTAAGCGTGATCCAATGATCGAGCTCGCGAAAGCCTGTAAGGAAGGAGGGATCGGTTTTGGCTTCTATTATTCGCAAAATCAGGATTGGACATATCCGGGTGGAAATGGAGGCCCCAAGGTGGATGCCGCTGGTCGACCAAAAACATTTGACGATTATTTTTGGGAGAAATGCTATCCTGAGGTGAATCAGATTACGACGCAGTATGGGCCGATAGAATTGGTCTGGTTCGATACGCCTGGTGGGATGGATAAGATATACGCACAAAAACTTGTCGAATTAGTTCATAAAAATCAACCTGGGGCATATGTGTCGGGGCGTGTTGGGCACGAGCTCGGTGATTATTCTACTTTGGGGGATATGGAAGTACCACGGCAGAATGTTCCGGGTCTTTGGGAAGCAGTAGATGTAACCAATGACTCTTGGGGATATGCTTGGTACGACAATAATTGGAAGAGTGCGCGTGAGATCTTGTCGCGTACATTGTCGACTATTGGCCGGGGCGGGACTTACATGTTAAATGTTGGGCCTAAACCAGATGGGACTATTCCAGAGCCAGCGAGTTTAGCTTTGCGTGGTGCCGGTGCGTGGATCCGAAAATATCCAGAGACCGTTTATGGTGCGCAAGCTTCACCTTGGGGGCACGCCTTGCCTTGGGGGGATGCTACTGTACAAGGACGTAAAATTTCATTATTGGTCTATCACTGGCCAACTAATGGAAAGTTGTTTGTTCCTGGCCTATCACAAGGGATAACGTCGATCAATCTTTTAAACGCAGGTGGAAAGAAAGCGTTAAATTATACGGCCGATGGAAAGTGGTTGAAGATCAATATCCCATCGGATGCTCCAGATCCGCTGGTTTCTGTTATTGAGGTCGTTATGCGGGAGACACCTGTTATTGATAAAATGTTGGGTGTCGATCCGGAGATGGAGACAATTCTTCCTGTAGACTTTGCCGAAGTTGAAGGATGCAATAAAACGGGGAAATCCTGGATGGAGAAATTCGGTGAATGGAAACATGTCGTTCAAGTAGGGCAATGGAATGATCAAAGTAAACTAACGTATGCTATAGACATTGTTAAGCCAGGCTATTATCAAATTGACCTAAATTATACGGGGCAGGGGAGAGTGGTGTGGAAGATCGAAAACTCGGCTGGAGAGATCGTGCAGAATCAACAAGCCGCTGCTTCTGTGTATAATTGGTACCCGTGGGGATGGATGAAATTTAAAGCCCCAGGAAAATACAACATTACTGTTTCATTCCTGGAAGGTGATGGTGACAAGGTCAGTCTCAGTGCACTTCGATTTAAACCTGTAAAATAGACTGTGGCGGTCTATTTTACAGGTTTTTCAATAATCAATTTCTGTGCTTCCTACCTTAATTGATGATATTCCAAAAAAATCAAACAGGGATTTTTAGGCATGCATTCGATTTAGCTAGTCTTGCATAAGGGTCTGTATTTTTTCAATAGAATCTTCATTCTCCAAAAACTCAAGATACGGTAACAAAGGTTCAATATCTTTTTTGTCCATTGTTTCTATATCTTCAAATAACGCATTTACAAAATCAGTGCAAAAAGATTTGCCAAAGCTATACGTGTTGATTCTCGCAAGATCATCACAATCGATTTCTGTAGCATTCAGATTAAATACAAGTTCTGGTATTTCGTAGTCGCCTTCTGCCGGGTAACCGATATACCTAAACATGCTTTCCTTCCATACACGAAATAGAATTTGATGCGAGACATGTTTTCCAAAGTATTCGAACACCTTGGAAAGTAGATCGCAAGCTGCCTCCTTCTCAAAAACACCGGTAATGCTTTTGTCTATCAATTCAGCATAAGGAATGAAAATTGAACTATCGAAATGAACGTCAAAATTAGCGGTAAGCATAGCCAATATATGTTCTTTGGGCTGGATTCTTAGAAGTTGTCTTGCTGTTAATGAGGTTAAGTTGTGCTTTTGTTCTCGACCGTGGCTATCGGGGAGGAGCACGGTGTGTTCTTTGTCGAGGAGCGAGATGACGAATTTCCAATCTTCGGGCCTTTTGAGAATCCTGCAGTTCTGAGCGAGATAACCGCTCCTTTTAGGGTCGGGTTTCTTGTCGCCAACAATAACTTCTCCAGGTTGAATAATATGTTCTGGAGGAACTTTAAACCTGCGTATATGCACAAAGAGTTCTTCTCCGGAAGGTAACGCAAGAGTACCAAATCCTTTGTTATTGTCGAACCATTTGACAGCGCCGATAAACATGGCTGGAGTTGAGTTTTGTTTCAATAGTATAAAGGTAATGAATAAATGCCTTTTTTAAGCATTGAAAATGAAATATTTGTAATTATTTGCCGTAAAATACTTTTAACGGATCCGATGGATTCGTAGTCTACATGGTTAAGAACGATATCTAAACAGCTGAAATGTTCGTAATTTCAATAGAAGGCGACAATTTGGTTTCTTGACGATTACACCGTCAACCCCTATAGCGGATGCTCGTTCAATTGTTTGTATTGTTATATCAGGGGGAGTAAATATGGTATTAATATGGCCGAAAAGCTAAGTGTCAAGCGTAATGCGGTTGATTTGTTGGACCGAGCCTTCGCTCTGCCCTGACTAAAACCGATGGAAAACAAATGTATTGGATAAAGGATTTTTTATGATGAAGTTTTATGTTAAAACAATGAAAATAAATAACCTAATTGTTTAAGCATTTTGTGAAATAAGTGACCGCTACGCTTTGTTGTTTTTTGCGTTGTATTGTTTCAAATATGTTACATTTTATTTCGTATAAAGTTTTTATAAGTGTTATTTGTTTAATATTATTTAACACGATGATTACTAGTACTTTGGTCTGTTTGTAAAACTGATTGATTCTTTGTTTTACTAAAAAATTAAAAAAGACATTCTGTTTCGTGTTAAAATTGTATTATCTTAATATTGATTTAACCAATTGTCGTTTAATTGTTTAGTAATGCTTTGTTAATAATTTACAAATATTAAATAACCTTTCTTTGTAACCGAAGAAAAACAAAACCAAATTCATGAAAACGAAACACGTATTACTTCCTGTAATGATCGGGATGTCTCTCGGCGCGTGGGCCAAGAGCAAACCTGTCTTTCTGACATCTATTCCGGATCTTGAAATTTCTGCCAAATTTCAGGGGCCTATCCGAGGCATTGTAAAAACAGCGACCGGTGAACCTATCTCGGGGGTGTCAATTTTTAATTCAACTACTGGCAAGACTACACAGACTGACCAGCACGGTGATTTTGTCATTGAAGGGAAAACTGGGCATATACTGCGCTTGTCGATGATCGGTTTTGAAACACAGCACGTAAAAGTAGAGGCAATACCCTTAACTATTCAGCTGGTTTCGACAGATCAATCACTTGATGAAGTAATTGTTGTCGGGTATGGTAAGCAAAAAAAGGTAAACTTAACAGGTGCTGTTACTCAGATTGATGCAAAGATACTTGAAAATCGCCCAGTTGCCAATGCAACTCAAGCTTTGCAGGGAGCAATACCAAATTTGAATATTACATTTACCAATGGTAGGCCAGGAGGAGAAGGAAATGTTAATATCCGGGGCTTTGCTTCGATAAACTCAGCTAATGCACAACCGCTTATTCTCATTGATGGGGTTCCGGGTAATATCAATACAATCAATCCGCGTGATATTGAATCGATATCGGTTTTAAAAGACGCTTCTGCTGCAGCGATTTATGGCGCTCGAGGGGCATTTGGTGTTATGCTCGTAACAACCAAAAAAGGAAAGGCTGGAAAAATGAACATTAATTATAGTAATAATTTTGGTTGGTCTGGACTGACTGTGCGGACAGATTTTATGACGAGCGGGTATGATGCTGCGAAACTAAATGATGAAGCTTTTATTCGTGCCACCGGTAATAGTTATACGGGATATACAGAAGATGACTATGCTGAACTATTGAAACGAAAAACAGATTCGAGTCTGCCTTCCGTGGTGGTTCAGAATAGAAATGGAAAAGATCAATATGTATATTATGGCAATACAGATTGGTGGAATGAGATGTATCGAAAAACACAGACATCAATGGAACATTCGTTAAATTTCTCTGGTGGTAGTGAAAAGATTGATTACTATGTGTCAGGGCGACTTTATGAAAAAGGGGGCCTAATGAAAATTAACCAAGATAAATTCGATGCTTATAATGTTCGATCGCGCATAAATGCGCAGGTGACCCCTTGGTTGAAGGTAAGTGCGAATACCCAGCTGAATTACCAAAACTACACCTATCCAGGATGGGCGACAAGTCCAGACAATAACAATAATTTTATTTCAACAACGGTACACGCTTTACCATCTTATGTGCCCATGAATCCCGATGGTACTGCAACCTATAGGACGGAGCTGAACAATTATAATATTGGCGATGGTATTTATGCGGATTTGTTGCATGGAAAGTCAAAAGGTGGCGAGGATAAATATGAGTTTATCAATATGTTTGAAACCGTATTTCAGTTGGCGCCAAACTTGACCTTAACGGGGAATTATACCTTTACTTATAATCCGATCCACAACTGGAATAGAAGGACCGCCGCTCCTTGGTCTGTTTTTCCGGGTGTGATCAATTATTTAGGAAATGATACCTATACTGAAACGATCATCAATAGACCAAAACATTCACTCAACCTGTTCGCAAATTATAGCAAGCAATTTGGAGATCATCAGTTTGCTGCTACGGTAGGTTTTAACCAGGAAACCACAGGATACAAACGGATCGGTGGTACACATACTAATTTGCTATCCGAGGATCTGAATGATTTTGCTTTGGGTACCGGTCAGATGCAGTTACTCGGGAATGCAAATACCTGGGCACTTAGAGGCTATTTTGGAAGGTTGAATTACAATTATAAAGGGAAATACCTTTTGGAAGTAAATGGTCGCTACGATGGAACTTCTAAATTCCCATCCAGTCAGCGGTATGGATTTTTTCCGTCTTTTTCTGGCGGATGGCGCGTCTCTGAGGAGTCTTTTATGGCTAATCTGAAACCTGTTTTGAATGAAGCTAAATTTAGAGTCTCCTATGGGGCGTTGGGCAATGCACAGGAAGCTTCCGAGTACGGTTACATCCAATTGTTGAATGCGGGATTGTCCAATTACATAACCAATGGTACAAAAACACAATACCTAAGTGCGCCAACACCAATTTCAACAGATTTAACCTGGGAGAGAACAAATACATTGAATTTTGGAACGGATCTTGAATTTTTTAGAAATCGATTGAGTGTTTCTGCCGATTATTTTATTCGAAATACGCTCGATATGTTGATCCCGGGCAAAACATTGCCAGCGGTTTTTGGTTCCAGTTCGCCTCGGACCAATGCTGGCGACCTACAGAATAAAGGCTGGGAGCTTTCTGTGGCTTGGCGGGATCAACTTGAGCTGGATGGAAAACCTTTTGGCTATAATATTGGGCTGGGATTGTCGGATTCCAAAGCGAAGATTACACGTTTTGACAATAAGGAAATGTTGCTGAGTAACTATTACGTCGGACAGACTTTGGGCGAAATTTGGGGGTATAAAACTGATGGATTTTTTCAGTCTCAGGCGGATATTGACAATTGGAAAGTTAATCAGGATTATGTGGACAAACAACGATTGGCAGCACCGGGAGACTGGTCCAAGCTTCATCCTGGAGATTTGAAATTTGTTGATATTGGTGGAAAGGATGGAGTTCCAGATGGAAAGGTTGATGCTGGAGACAATACATTGATGAACCCTGGCGATCAAGTGATCATCGGGAACAACAGAGCCCGTTATAAATTTGGTTTTAATTTGGGAGCAAATTGGCAAGGATTCGATATTTCGGCCTTCTTTCAGGGGATAGGTCGACAACATTGGTGGCCTGGAGCAAATGCAGATAAGTTTTGGGGGCCATACTCAAGACCGTATTATTCTTTTGTACCGAAAGATTTTGAACAGGATATTTGGACGCCTGAAAATACAAATGCCTATTATCCACTGTTAAGAGGTTATATTGCCTTGAATGATCGTGGATCTTTGAACGTCAAATCGGATCGTTACTTACAGGATTTGGCTTATATACGACTAAAAAATCTAACCTTAGGATATACGGTTCCTCTGGCCTGGTTAAAGCGTGTGAAATTGGCCAATGCGCGGATTTATGTGTCTGGTGAAAATATTTGGACGGCGACTAAGCTCCGTTCCAAATATATTGATCCCGAACAGTCGGCTCAAGAGGTCAACGGAAGATCATATCCAATCTCTAAAACATTTTCATTTGGTCTAGATTTAACATTTTAATAGTATGAAAAAGATAGTATATATATATGCATTGTTGAGCTGTGGCATGATGGCTTGTAGCAAAGATTATTTGGAACGTTTGCCTGAATCGTCGGTTACTCCTGAGGCTTCCTTTAAGACAGAAAAGGATTTGGCACTATTTACAAAGTCATTTTACGATGCTGCACTGCCTTCGGCCGAAGGTGTTTATAACGAATCGGTCGATAATATCGTTAAGACAACATTGGATGACGAATTGACCGGAAAAAGACAGGTTCCGATAAGTGGCGGTGGATGGACTTGGGCAAATCTTCGTAATATCAATTACTTTTTAGCGAATTGCTTTAATACAGTTTCAGAAACAACTGCTGCGCCTTATGCTGCCGAAGCGCGCTTTTTTAGGGCATATTTTTATTTCGATAAACTGAAACGTTTTGGAGACGTGCCTTGGTATGACAAGGTCATTGATCAAAATGACGAAGAACAACTTAAGAAGGCGAGGGATCCCAGAACTTTGGTTGTATCAAACATTCTCGCTGATCTGGACTATGCGATTGCCAATCTTTCGGCTACCAAAAGTGATGAAAAAGTGACCAAATGGACTGCTTTGGCCTTAAAATCCCGGGTCGCACTTTTTGAAGGAACATTTCGTAAATATCATACAGAATTTAATTTACCCGATGCAAACGCTTTGTTGGAGAAGGCGGCAGATGCAGCCAGCAAGCTTATGGAGGGAGCCCAATACAGCGTATACAATGCCGCGGGGACAGACTCTTATGGTGCCTTGTTTTATAGTGTTAATAGTTTGCCGCAAGAGGTTATTTTAGCGCGGAAATTCTCGGATGCTTTGCAAATTTGGCATAATGTCAATTATTATACGATTACGGCTTCCTATGGGAAACCTGGGTTGGATAAAAATTTGGTGGATTCTTACCTGATGAAAGATGGAACGAGGTTTACCGATAAATCAAATTACCAAACAATGACGTTTAAGGAGGAGGTCCTAAATCGCGATCCACGTCTAAGCCAGACGATTCGTACACCAGGCTATAAGCGTATTGGAGGTGCTGCTGCTGTTGCACCGAACTTTGGGAATTCGGTGACGGGATATCAATTGATCAAATTTGTGGGAGATGTAAAGTATGATAATTTCAATCGTTCTGAAAATGATATGCCGATTTTTAGGTATGCTGAGGTTTTATTGAATTATGCTGAAGCGAAAGCAGAGTTAGGTACATTGAGTCAGGCTGATTTGGACAAATCAATTAAGTTGCTACGTGATCGGGTGGGCATGCCAAATCTAAATCTACAGGTGGCTAAATCAAATCCAGATGCGTTTTTAGCGAAAGACTATCCGAATGTAGTTGGTGATATGAAGGGGGTACTATTGGAAATAAGAAGGGAACGCCGTATTGAATTGGTGATGGAATCTTTCCGTTGGGATGATATCTTAAGATGGAAAAGCGGCCAGTTGGTCACAAGACAATTTAAAGGGATGTATTTTCCGGGTACAGGTAAGTTTGATTTAGATAATGATGGTAAAGATGACGTTTGGATTTATGAAGGTGACAAGCCGAGTGCTTCCGGAATTCAGCTATTGAAACTGGGATCGGAAATCTTATTGGAAAATGGGAATAAAGGAAATGTGATTATTAATGCGCATATCAAAAAAGTTTTCGATGAAAAGAAAGACTATTTATATCCAATACCTGTCCAAGAACGACAATTAAATCCTAACCTTACCCAGAATCCAAACTGGGGAGAATAATACACTTAAAAAAAATACGATCTGCAGGAGCATCGCTCCTGCAGATCGTATTTTTTTTAATATTACTGCTTCTTTTTTAACGGGCTATATTTTAGTTGTATGAGGGGTGAAAAACACCTTTAATTATTTTCATTCTATTCATTTATGCGGTTCGACTGAGCAGACGCAAGCTCAATATGCAAGTTGGTGTAAAGGGGGCTGTAGCGCCCGCGATGTTAAGTTAAATCCAGTAATCTTTAAGATTGCATTGTTAATATACGACTCATCTCCTAGTAATATAGGTTTCATTTTTTTTTTGCGACAAAAATGGGATTTGTGTCTCTTGAGCCAAAACGTTATTTTTATGGTTTGGATCGTAGTTCATTACAGCGAACTACACATGATGACGAATATGGAGAAGCAAAAAATTATTTTGGTAGAGGACGAGCAGGATGTTGCTGATTTGATCGTACAAGGCTTAGGTGAGGATGGCTATAGGGTCATTCATCTCGGACGTTCGGACGGTCTGGAACAGCTTTTGGCGAAGCAAGATGTCTCCCTTGTGCTACTGGACATTCTTTTGCCGGGAACGAATGGGCTGGATATTTGTAAGCAAATCAGACAGTGGGGGTATACAGATTTACCTGTTATGATGCTGACTGCACTCGGTACTCCTGAGAATGTGGTGCTCGGGCTCGATAATGGTGCTGATGATTATCTTTCCAAACCCTTTAAACTAATTGAACTGAAAGCTCGGATACGTTCGTTGATACGGCGGCAACAGTCCATTGTACAGGCGACCCAACGCGAGTTACAACCATCGAAAGACACCTTTAGTTATGGTTTTCTGCGTATCGATGATTATAAAAAAATAGCCTATTGTGAGGAGCAGGAACTCAATTTGACAAGTACAGAGTATCGTTTGCTTCTATTGTTTATTCAGAGCCCCAAAAAGGTATTTGAGCGAACGGAGCTTTTGGACAAAATATGGGGAATAAATTTCGATATTGGATCAAATGTCGTTGATGTGTATGTCAATTATTTGAGAAAGAAGATCGAAAAGGTGACAAGTAAAAAAGCAATTCATACGGTAATTGGTATGGGATACGTTTTGAAAATCGAAGACTGAATAGTAAAAAATGCATAATTATAATCGAAAGCTCATTTATCTCATTACGATCCTAGTCGTGTATGTGAGTTGTTTTGTAGGATTTATCTTTTATTCCATTACGAATTTTGCCTTTACAGATTTCTATAAGCGCTTGGATCTCCGGCGAAATATTGCCGCTGAAAAATTTTTAAATAGCAAATCTGCCACCCAAACTGATCAATGGAGCCTTGATTTTATTGAGAATCTCAATAATCAGCATGAGTTTTTGGTGGAGTTTGACAGCAAAGGAACTATTTTAAGAAGTCAGGGATTCCATAATGAGCTGTGGGATAAAATCAATAAAAAAGGGAGTTCAAATTTCAAGGCGGGCAATCAGTTCTATTCAACAAAATATTTCTCCCAAAATGGTAAGAATTACATTGTAGGCGCTTCTGCCGAAAATTACTTTTATACACACCATTTGGCTTATCTTCGGAATCTACTTATTATCAGTCTGATTTTGGGGATTCTCTTCATTTTCGTGGTTTCGGTTTTTATGAAACGTTCATTCTTAAAGCCAATATTAACGATGATGAAGGAAGTACAGGAGATTGGTTCTGAAAATCTTTATAAGCGATTGGATGAAGAGAAATATAAAGGGGAGCTGCATGCATTGGCGCTGACATTTAACCGCATGCTTACACGTTTAGAAACCTCATTCGAAACGCAAAAGAATTTTATCAGCAATGCTTCCCATGAGTTAAACACACCCTTGACCTCTATTATAGGACAAGCTGACCTGGCACTGTCCAAAGAACGCAGCATCGAAGAGTATCAGCGAACATTATTTAAGATTATAGAATCAGCCGAGCACTTGGAGAAAAAAACAAAAGCTCTTTTACTTCTTGCACGCACTGGTTTTGTTAACAACGCAACGTCATTTAACCCCGTTCGCATTGATCAGATCGTCATGGATGCCGAGTTGACTGTCAAAGCTATTAATGATAAATTTAAGATTATTACTGACTTTAGTCTTCTGCCGGATGATAGCATGCGGCTCAAAGTGAATGGGAATGCGATTTTACTGCAGCTTGCGCTGTCCAATATTATTAGCAATGCCTGTAAATATTCTTCTGATAGAACCGCTTATATCGCTTTGGGAGCATTGGACAATAAGGTATTTATCTTGATAAAAGATAAAGGTATAGGAATTCCTTCTCGGGAGTTGGACCATATTTACGATCCGTATTTTAGAGCTTCAAATACAAGTGGAATTGATGGATATGGCATTGGACTGCCTTTAGCCAGAAATATCATCAAGTTACATGGAGGTACCTTAAAAGTCAACTCTGTTGTGGAAGAGGGGACAACTGTAGAAATTGAACTGCCTACTTATCTTCGATTTTAATGTGATTTTAATCTCGATTCAGTTTCTAATCTCATTTTAATACCATTCTTAAAATTCTAATAGAAAGTTAATTCCAGATTCATTCGGTTGCCATGTGGGCCTATTAATTTTGTATAAAAATAATTGGGTATGGCAAAGGCAACACGTGTATTGATTCCAAGTGATTTTACAATTGATTCACTCTTTTTTGTGATCCATAGTATTGAGCAATCTACAGCAGAACAGCTGGACGTGATTTTAGCTTATGGCAATAAGAGTAGCACTTCGATAAGTGAGCTATTGGGAATTACATTGGAGGATCAACTCAATGATCTTCAGTCGGAGGACTTTTTGAAAGCTTGCCAAATGATCTGCCATCGTTACGCAAATCGTAAGCTAAATATCTACGCAGATATTATCGGTACAGACAATCCTAATTATTTACAGCATTATTTGCGCGGTGCCCGGATTGACGAGGTCAAGGTTCCCGCAGATTATGAATTTGAAAAGAGAACTCGGCATTTCTTTGATGTTGGACGGGCTTTGCTTCACTTAAATAAGAGTAAGAAGAATGTCTCAATTGTAGAAAAACCTGGGATAAATAAAACAGGTAGAAATGTCTTGGCGGATTTATTTTTTAACAAAAAATGGGATGTTAATTATTAAGAGAAAAATATTGGCACGGTTCAACTTTGTTTTGTTGTCCTTTTTGCTTTTAGGAGCTAGTTCAATGGTTATGTTTTATGAAAACCCTGAGCGGCTTTTAGAAGGAGAGTGGGAAGAGCAAGGTTGGTACTTTGAGAAAGTGGAAAAATCTCCAACATTTAAAAAACAGGCTATAATCCATGAAGGGATAAAAGATGCAGCTATTGCACATCTTCCGCCGCTACAGGATGGATTGTGGCATTTTGAAAAAATGGGTGATAAAAATTTTATTGCTCATCATGAAGATAAACAATACAATTGGTTTTTAAAGGGGCGCGGCCATATTCTTGAGCTTAGAAAGAATAACGAGCTTGTAGAGAGTTTTGTTATCCAAAAATTGAATAAAAATCAGTTGATTCTGCATCTTAATTTGGACATGCAGACGAAAGGGATCGCACGTATTGTGCTGAAAAAAGGAGGAAAGGAAAAGTATGCTGAGAAAATATAGTAACCATAGGACGATTCAAGATAACATTAGGCTGGGGGGAATTACCGCGTTTTCTGCGGGAATGGTCAATGTCGCATCGGTCATTGTCTTTTTCTCGTTTACCTCGAATGTAACGGGTTATTATGCTGTTTTTGCACAGGAGATAGCGAAAGGGAATTGGTATCAAGGTGCGGTGGTGCTTTTTTGGATTTTACTTTTTCTAGTGGGGAGCATGCTTTCGAATCTGATCATCATTCATGGTAAAGGACGTTTTAGCTCCTATTTGACACATTCCATTCCCTTGGCATTGGAAATACTGAGTATATTATTTGTTGGGATATATCTTGATGTATTTTATGAGGATTCTTTGAAAGAAACTGAGATACTTGTCGGTGCATTGCTCTTTGCGATGGGGCTACAAAACGGTTTGACTGCGAGCATATCAAATTCCGTGGTGAAGACAACACATTTGACAGGGCTAACGACAGATTTGGCGATATTGATTTCGATGTTCACAAAGGAGTCGAACCGAAGCAATAAGGCATTGGTCGACAAATTCCATTTATTGCTGAGTATCGTGGGAGCCTATGTCATGGGAGGGCTTGTGAGCGGTATTTCATTCACCTATTTATCGAATAAGACATTTTACGTGGTTTGTTTTGTTCTTTTAATCATTGGTTTGTACGACCACTATAAATTGTATCTATTGAAAAAGCAATTTGTGAATCGTCATCGCCAGCCAGTGGCAGCTTAGTTGACCGAGAAAGTTCTTGGTTAACTAAGCAAAAGGGCAAATAGTTTAATCGCATTTCAAAAAATGCGATTTTTTTTGTCCAAAAAATGCTTATCTTCATCCGCAGTTATCACGCTCTACCGAAGCGAATGAAAGACTACTTAATCAATTTAAAACCGTATCATGATCAAATTCTTTTCCATCCGGCCTTTTTGGGCACTCGCTCTAATTTCTCTGTCAGTATCACCCCTTTGTTTAAAACAGGTTTGTGCGCAAGAATTGCACAGCCAAAGATCAGTACATGATCAAAATAGAAGCCAACAGAATCTTTTACGAGCAATTCAGTTAATTGATCGATCAATGGAAGTTTATTTCTCCGGTGACGATTTCAAAATGCATCGTTTTTATAATCCATTTACGAAGGTTCGATCCGAAGAAACAGCTAGTGTTTGGATGTATTCTGCTTCCATAGAAGCTGTAAACGCTGTGTTGAGTGGCTTAAAAAAGCAACAAAAGGTAGACAACGGCAAGCTTTATAAGATGTATTATTCCCGCTATGCGGATTTATTGGCTAAGCTACATGCAAATGCCGCTTATTACTTAGGTACCTTTACGCTAACGTCTTTTACACAGCATAAAGATTGGACGGTGTATGCTGTCGATCGCGTTCGAGAAAAAGGAAAAGCAAATGTAACAGGAGTATTGAACGTTTATGATGATCAGATGTGGTTGGTACGGGAATTATTGGAAGCTTATCATTTGACTGGGCAAGATCGCTATCTGCAAGAAGCTGAATATCTTACGGCTTATGTTCTTGATGGTTGGGATTGTACTTTGGATGAGAAAGGGAAAGAGCATGGTGGAATTCCATGGGGGCCGGGATATGTAACGAAGCATGCTTGTAGTAATGCGCCGATGATTAGTCCGCTTGTCGCATTGTCTGAAATCTATAAAAACAAAGGGGACCAAATAGTTGCGCACGCTATTGATCCGAAAGATAAACTAACTCGTATTTCTAAAAAAGAGCGGAAGAGCGATTTTTATCTTCGTTATGCTAAAAGGATTTATGACTGGCAAAAGGCAAATCTTCTTAATGAAAAAGGTGTCTATGCAGATATGATGGGTGATTGTTTTCCAGATTGTTCGATAGCTTATGAAACGGTCAACGGTGTACAATACCGAAAAAATACCGAGCTCAAAAAAGCGGTTGGAACAGCATTTTCCTATAATAGTGGAACGATGATTTCTGGAGCCGCAGACTTATATCGTGTTACGAAAGCAAAAAGCTATTTAGAAGATGGCAAGAAACTAGCGGATGCGACTTTTACTTATTTTGGAAAGCTAGGGCAGCAGATTCCAGAGCATTATACCTATGCAACAGATGGTTTTAATAATTGGTTTAACGGTGTTTTGCTAAGAGGCTATACCACTATATTACCAAATTATAGTAAGGCTGGGATGTATGTGAAGTCTTTTCAGGAAAACTTGGATTATGGCTATACACATTTCTTGAGGGAAGGTTTTTTGCCAAATGATTTGCTCGGAGGTTGGTCAGATGATAAAAGCAAGAATGATCTGGAGGGAATGTTCATGTTCACTTTTGCGGCACAATATGCAACACTTGCGCAAGTTGAACAACCAAAATAGATGCTCACTAGGGGGCACTTATTTTGGTTGAGACAGGATTATTTGCTCGGTTAAGATTTCGATAAAGCAGTTTGGGCGTCTTGAAATTCAGTAGGACTCTGTCCAAACTGTTTTTGAAAATTACGAGAGAAATGAGTCGCGGAGCTATAGCCTAGTAAATTAGAAATTTCGTAGACTTTATGCTGCCTTTGGATGAGCAGTTCTGCCGCTTTTCGGAGCCGCGTTAAATTAATCAGTTCATTGGGCGATAGGCTCGATACCACATTGATTTTGCGATAGAGGGTAGGTCTACTCATGCAGAGAATATCGGCCATCCGATCGACATTAAACTGGGGATCATCGAGGTGTTGCATGATGATTTCTTCAATCTTCAACAAAAACTCTTGTTCACTTTGATTTTGACCGATTTGCTGTATTTGCGACATCGGATTTTTAATAAAAAATTCCTTGACTTTAACTCTATTCTTTAATAAACTCGCGATTTGTGCTCTTAAAAAGGCAGGTGAAAAGGGTTTTTCAATATAAGCGTCGGCACCATACTCTAAACCCTGAATTTTTGATTCAATACTATTTTTTGCTGTCAAGAGTATAACTGGAATGTGGGCATATGCGATATCTTCTTTAATTTTTTGACAGAGTTCGAAACCATCCATTTCTGGCATCATCACATCGCTGACGATCAGATCAAAATATTCAGTGGCTAATAAATCCAGCGCTTCCCTACCATTGGAACTCGTTGTTATCTGATAATCCTCATTGAGATCATCCGCAATGAATTCAAGTAGTTCAGTATGATCATCTACTAATAATAAATTGGATTTGGCATTCATAATTATGGGTTTGTATTGTTATTCAAAGGCAATGTCAAACTAAATACGTTCAATTGGAGGTCGTTTGTACTGTATAACAGGGTGCCTTGGTGTTTTAACGTTAAGGATCTTGTCAATGCCAAGCCTAGGCCGCTTCCAGGAACATTCTTATTTTGTTTTAAGCGATTGAATGGTTCAAAAATTCTTTCCCTTTCTTCTGAAGGAATTAAAGCTCCGTCGTTTTTCACGGTCAATATAAAGATATTTTTCTGTTTATCCATATTCAAATTCACTTCAATATAAGATGAAGAATATTTCAGGGCATTATTCAATAGGTTGTAACATATCTTGTCGAATGCGTCGATATCAACTTGACCTATTATATCTGGCATAATGTGGGACACCATCTGCTTGTCCTGCGCCTGCAGTGTGACTGTAAAATTATTGATAATTTCCTGGACCGTTTGGCTTATGTTTTCTGATTCAAAGTGTAATTTGAATCCTTCCGTTTCGACCTGTCTAAAATCCAATAGTTGATTGCTAAGGGCTATCAACTTCTCCGTGTTGTTTTGCATGGTCAATAGCAGCTTGTCGGTTACAGGATTGTGATCTACTTTGTCCATAAGCTTCTCTAAGGGGGCCTTGATCAATGTCAATGGTGTGCGTATTTCGTGCGCAACATCGGTGTAAAAATTGATTTTTGAACGGTAGAGTTCTTGCTCGCGTAGATTTTGTACAGTTAAAAGATGTTGCCGATTGCGTTGTTTGATCTTTTCATTGAAATGATGTATAACAAATATAATCAGCCCCACAAGGAATAGAGCATAGCAAACAAAGGCCGGTATACTTGCCCAAATCGGAGGAAGAATAGTAATTTTAAGACTAGCAAAAGTGGGGATTGTATTGCCATTTGGATCTTCCGCTTTTACGGTAAAAACATAGTTTCCGGGCGCTAGCTTGGTGAAGTAAGCCCGTTGATTGCTTGTAATGTCTATCCAATTGTCATCGAGACCATCCATTTTATAACTATAGTGAATAGAGTGGGGGGCTTGGTAGTGTAACGCCGCAAAATCAAGACTGAAGGATGATTCATCGTGTTTCAGTTTGATTTTATCCGTGAACAGAATTGATTTGGACAGAATATTTGTATCGGTGTACTGATTGATCGCTCTATTGTTGATGTAAAAATTAGTGATGTAAATCGGAATTTGATTCTTATAGTTGATCTGGTTCAGCTTTTCGGGGTTGAAACGTATAAGTCCATTGATGGTGCCGAAATAAAAGTTTCCATTGTCATCATTAAAGGATGAATTGTAATTGAACTGAATAGTCGGTAGGCCAGACTCCAAGTTGAAGATGCGTTTTTTTCCACTGGGAAGATGGTAGCGTACCAGGCCCTTGGAAGTACTCACCCAAAGGTTATTTTGTTTATCTTCTAAAAAGGCGAGTGTCACATTACTGGGCATTCCTTCTTCCAAGCCAATGTTTTCAAAACCGCCTTGATTTGATTTCTTTTTAGCTATCCCACCTTCGGTAGCTATCCAAATTTGATTTTTTGAATCCTCAAATATACTGTTGACCCTATTGTTGGGCAAGGAATTGAAATCGTTCTGATGATGCGTATAGTGTTTGAAATAACGTGTGGTCGGATTATAACAGAATAGTCCATCACGCCATGTTCCGACCCAGATATTCCCCTTTTTATCTTCCAAAATGCTTGTATAAAACATGTATTCTGGGACATTATCAATAAGGTGAAAAGATTTTTTTTCTAGATCGAAGCGGTATAGACCGCGAGTGGATGCAGCCATGATGTCTCCTTTTCGAGTTTTATAGAGATAAAAAAGAAAATTACTTTGGAGATCGGATGATGTTGCATTGCTGTTGCGATCGAGGTGATAGACAACTTTTTGAAGTTTTGGTGAAAAAATGTCCAGACCATTGACAAAGCTTCCTATCAGCAATTTATCACCAACGGGGAGAATACCGTGGATATTGTTATTTGCCAGATTCCCCTGTTTATTGGAGAAGTTCTGGATATAACCCGATTTAGGGTCCAGTTTAGATAGACCTCCGTTTTCGGTGCCTATCCATATATTGTGGTTGATGTCTTTTTTGATAATCCGAACGACAGAGCCTTTTAGGCTCCCGGGGCGATCTTGTGGGAGAAATTTTTCGATTATACTATTATTCTTGTGATAATAGTTAATCCCACCAAAGTAGGTTCCCAACCAAATGCCCTCATCTCTATCTTGGAGGATGTTATAAATGGCATTGTCAGATAATCCCCAAGGATTCTCTTGTTCTTTTTGAATATTGATGTAGTTTCCGCTCGCAATTTGGTAAATGAAGAGGCCAGACTCTGTTGCAAACCAATATTCATGATCATTTGGCTGTATAATATCTCTTACATAGAGAAATTGATGCAGCCTGTCCGGACCAAGGATGGATTTGAGAGACTTGTCTTTAAATCGGTAACTGTACACCCCTGTTTTTGACGTACCGATCAACAAGTCGCCATCACGGTTTTCCATTATTTTCTCAATACTAAACCAGTCTTTAGGACCATATTTTGCCTGAAAGTCCAGCATGAGAACGGGTTTACCAGAAGCACTTACCTGAAAGATTTTGCCTTCCGGAGTTCCAAAAAATACAGTTCCATTTTTGGTACAACTGATAGACGTAATATAGAGGCCCGATTTTGTAAACTGTTGGATTGCGTGACTAACTAAGTCATGGCAATACAGCATTCCATTGGATATAAACCAGATCTTTTTGCGTTGATCGGTAATAATAACAGGGACGTCCGTATTTTCAAATTGTTTGCTCAGCAGTCTAAATTGCTCATCGACGGGGTCATAACAATAGATTCCCTGATCTGTTCCAATCCAAATTCTTTTCCGAAAGTCCTCTTTCAAGGAGATGATATTATTGCCACCCAAGCTGTTTTTTCCAGATTTGGAGGCATCAAAATGTTTGAAATTGTTGCCGTCAAAGCGATTTAATCCATCCTTTGTGCCGAACCATAGAAAGCCTTGACTATCTTGCATACTACAAATAACAGCATTGTTTGATAATCCTTCATTGATTTGATAATGATTGAAATAATAGGGCTGCGCATATAGCAAGGAAGGGAGTAACAAAAAAAATAGCAATTGCAAAGGTTTCAGGTTGATCATGATCATTTTTTGGTTATTGATACAAAATAGAGCTAAAATGAAACAATTTAACCTTAAAAATTCTGAAAAATTTAAGACTTTAGCTTATATATTGTAATCGTTAAAATTATAAAAAATCTAGAAAAGGACGTAAGTTCTATCTAAACAAAGATTATAAACCCTTTAAAATATTACGAATGAGAGGAAAATTGACCTTGCTTGGTCTTTCTGCGATGTTCGCTTTTAGTGTGTCTTGCCAGCAATCGACTGGTTCTAAAACTTCAAAAGCAGATTCTTTATCGGCCTTTATGGATACCGCACAGTTCAAGGCAACGATTGATCAAAAACAGGCTTACCTATATGAATTGCGCAATAAAAATGGTGTACAAGCTTATTTTACCAATTTTGGTGCACGCTTAGTGGGCTTATGGGTACCGGACAATAAGGGTGAGTTATGCGATGTAGTTTTGGGCTTTTCTAAAGCAGCTGATTATAATAATCCCAAAGAACCATTTTTTGGTACTATCGTAGGGCCTTTTGGTAATCGGATTGCCAAAGGCAAATTTAAATTGGATGATCATACCTATACATTGGCGGTAAATAACGGTCCTAATACACTGCATGGCGGTTTTAAAGGTGTGCATTTTGCCAATTGGAC
>JBMAAL010000064.1:0-33278 GCA_050281725.1 Sphingobacterium sp.
GCTGAGAAAAATAAAGTTTTTAAATCTTTTATTGGTCAAGGTTACTACGATGTAATCCTTCCGGGCGTAATTCAACGCAATGTATTTGAAAACCCAGGATGGTATACGCAGTATACTCCTTATCAGGCGGAGATTGCACAAGGTAGGTTACAAGCTTTATTGAACTTCCAGACTGTAATTTGTGACTTCACAGGTTTAGAAATTGCCAATGCTTCTTTGTTGGATGAAGCTACGGCTGCAGCTGAAGCTATGTTTATGCTTTATTCAGCGCGGAAAAATAAAGATGCTAATGTATTCTTGGTGTCGGACAATGCCTATACGCAGACGGTTGATGTATTGAAGACCCGTGCTTTGTCTTTTGGCATCGAGCTTAAAATTGCAGCTATTGCTGAATCAGCATTAACAGACGATGTATTTGCTGCATTTGTTCAATATCCTGCTGCTGATGGTTCCATTGTAGATTATAAATCATTTGCAGCTACAGCTCACAGTAAGCATATTACGGTGTGTGCGGCGGCAGATTTGATGAGCTTAGCATTATTAACGCCTCCGGGAGAATGGGGTGCAGATGTTGTTGTTGGTAATTCCCAACGTTTTGGTGTACCGATGGGCTTTGGTGGTCCTCATGCAGCCTATTTTGCGACACGCGACAGCTTTAAACGTAATATCCCTGGTCGTATTATCGGTGTTACTTCCGATTCAAATGGAAAGTATGCATTGCGTATGGCTTTGCAGACTCGTGAACAGCATATCCGCCGTGATAAAGCTTCTTCAAATATTTGTACTGCACAAGCTCTTTTAGCGATTATGGCTTCTTTCTATGCCGTGTATCATGGCCCAGAAGGAATCAAAAATATAGCGTCACGTATTCATGCATTGGCCAACCTGTTGGATCAAGCAATACAATCATTGGGTTATACTCAATTGAATGCAGCTTATTTTGATACACTACGTGTAGACTTAGGTGGTCATGCTGGTGCTTTGAAATCTGAAGCATTAAATAACGAATTAAACTTCTATTACAATGGTTCGGAAGTTTCAATTGCTATCGACGAAACAACGACATACGAAGATATTAAGACAATCGTCAAAGTATTTGCTAAAATTCAAGGTAAAACATTGAATGACGTAGATTTCGATGCATTGGAAGAGAATTTAGGTTCTTCAATTCCTGCCGATTTAGTACGTACTTCTGCCTACTTAACACATCCAAACTTTAATAGCTATCATTCTGAACATGAGATGTTGCGCTATATCAAATCTTTGGAAGCAAAAGATTTATCGCTTTGCCACTCGATGATTCCATTGGGTTCATGTACGATGAAATTAAATGCTACAGCCGAAATGGTACCAGTTACTTGGGCGAGATTTGGCGGTTTGCATCCATTTGCTCCTGCAGATCAAACTTCTGGATATATGCAAATGATTGGCGAATTGAATGATTGGTTGTCTGAGATTACTGGTTTTGCAAAGATGAGCTTCCAACCAAACTCAGGAGCACAAGGTGAGTACGCTGGTCTGATGGTTATTCGTGCTTACCATGAGAGCCGTGGTGATCACGGACGTAATATCTGTTTGATTCCTGCTTCTGCGCACGGAACGAACCCTGCTTCTGCTTCTATGGCTGGATTGAAAGTGGTTGTTGTGAAATGTGATGAATTGGGAAATATCGATATTCCAGATTTAAGAGCAAAAGCAACTGAACATGCTGCAAACTTGAACTCACTGATGGTGACTTATCCTTCTACACACGGTGTATTTGAAGAGTCTATTATTGAAGTCTGTGAAATTGTTCATGCAAATGGCGGTCAGGTTTACATGGACGGTGCAAACATGAATGCACAGGTTGGATTGACAAGTCCTGGTCATATTGGTGCCGATGTTTGTCACTTGAACCTCCATAAAACATTCTGTATTCCTCACGGTGGAGGAGGTCCTGGTATGGGGCCTATCGGTGTTGCAAAACACTTGGTTCCTTTCTTGCCTAACCACGAAGTGGTTTCTACTTCTGGTGAAGAGGGCATCTCTGCCGTTTCTGCAGCTCCATTTGGTTCAGCATCAATCTTGCTTATTTCCCATGCTTATATTTCAATGATGGGTGGTGAAGGTTTGACAAATGCGACAAGAACAGCAATATTAAATGCAAACTATATTAAAGCGCGTTTAGAAAATGCATATCCAGTACTTTATTCAGGTACTAACGGACGTTGTGCACACGAAATGATCTTAGATTGCCGTGGATTCAAAAACTTTGGTATCGAGGTTGCAGATATTGCAAAACGTTTGATGGATTATGGTTTCCACGCACCAACTGTTTCATTCCCTGTTGCAGGAACTTTGATGGTTGAGCCTACTGAATCTGAGTCTAAGGCTGAATTGGATCGTTTCTGTGATGCATTAGTTGCTATCCGTGAAGAGATCGCTGCGGTTGAAGCTGGAGAGGTAGATCAGGCTAACAATGTACTGAAACATGCACCGCATACCGCTTCGGTTGTAACTGCAGACGAGTGGGACAGACCTTACAGTCGTCAAACTGCCGCATACCCATTGGAGTATGTAAGAGACCGTAAATTCTGGCCTTCAGTAGGTCGTGTAAACGACTCTCAAGGTGACCGTACATTGATTTGTTCGTGTCCATCAATTGAAGAGTACGCCGAAGCATAGTCTCGGTAGCTATAATGAAGGCCTCTATATTCGTATAGAGGCCTTTTTTTATGTAGGGCAGTCCCATTCGGCAGTACCTAGGTAATACAAGTAACAGGTAGAAATTTAGGTCGCGCTTTAAGGTTTAAAGATCGTATGCAAACAGATTTTAAAATTTAGATTAATTATATTATTTTGTTCTTTTTAGCGTTTTAATTAAAACTGATAATCATGAAAAGACAATGGAAAGTAATGCCTGCTCTCTTAGGACTGGGCCTTTTGGTCGCGAGCTGCGGCAACAGCAAATCCAGTGAAGGGAGTGAAGATACTAAGGAGAAAGAGGCTGGGATTTCGGATGTAGTTAAAGGAGTATCCAACTTGGGTAATCTGAGTGATGGAGCAAAAAAATTGGAAGACCTTCAAGCCAAACTTAAATCCGAAAAGCCATTAAGTTCGGAAGAGTTGAAGGCTTTTTTACCGGAAAGCTTAGATGGTTTAAAAAGAACTTCCTATTCTGGCGGATCCATGTATGGGGCAGAGGTTGTATCTGGAGAGGCGACTTATACTGTCGATAACCAAAAGGAAATTAAAGTCAATATTATTGATGGGGCGGGCGAGACAGCTTCGGCAATCGTGGGCTTAGCGCAAATGGGCTTCATGGTAGATTCAGAGAAAATTACAGATACTGAAATAGAAAAAACCGGCGAGTTTGAAGGCAAACGGGCAAAAACAACGGATAGCAAAGGAGTGGAAGGCTCAACGGCAAAAAGCTCCGAAATAAGTTATCTCGAGAAAGATCGCTATTTAATTACCCTTCGGGGAAATGGGTATAGCCTGGACGAGCTGAAAGGTTTTTTGGCAAAATTGAACCTTAGCGCACTGAAATAAATAAAAAACGTAATTTTAGTATAAACAAGAAATGCATGGTTGAGAGGGGAAAGGCTCAAACACTGGTTTGGGCTTTTTTTAACACACATTGTCCCATTTAAACAATCAACAGTGCCTCACAATGGAAGGAAAGGACGTTTGGAGATTATACCGGACAATAAGATGGACTTAATAAATTTGTTTTTATTGGCAAATTTGCCTTAGTTTGTGCTGAAACATTTCAATATGAAGATACTAAAATTTTCCATCAATCTTTGTGTCGCAACGGCATTATTGGCTTCCTGTGCGGGGGGGAAATACGCAAAGACTGAAAAGGTATATAAGAAGCAAGCAAAAGAATTTTCAAAACTCTATAAACAATCGCCTGTTACCGGTCAATTGGAGAAGGTGAATGTCAAAGATCAACAATGGATCGCCTCGATTAATTTCGGTATCCGTAAGCCCAATTTTGTTGTCATTCATCATACGGCACAGGATTCTTTGGGACAGACAATCCGTACATTTCATTCCGCGAAAGCAGGTGTAAGCTCCCATTATGTGGTCGGTCGGGATGGTAAAGTAGTGCAGATGGTCAATGACCTCTATCGTGCACATCATGCGGGCTTGGGGAAATGGGGCAATGATACGGACCTCAATTCTTCTTCCATTGGCATTGAGCTGGACAATAATGGTACCACTGACCCTTGGACTGATGCACAGATAAATGCCTTAACGCAGTTGCTGGCTTATTTAAAAACGACCTATAGAATCCCGCAGGCAAATTTTATTGGACATATGGATTTGGCACCAACCCGAAAAAACGATCCGTCACGTTTTCCTTGGAAAAAATTGGCTGATCAAGGGTTCGGCTTTTGGTATGAGGACTATTTAGAGACGCCTCCAGCAGACTTTAACCCAAAAATGGCATTACGTATTATCGGTTACGATGTGAGTAATCTCGATGCGGCAATAAAAGCATTTAAGATTCACTACATTCAGCAGGACGTAAATACAGCGTTCATGAGTGAGAATGATCTTAAAATTCTGTATTCCATCTATAAAAAATTTTTATAGCGATTCGCTAACTAAAGGCAGAAAAAAGATCCTGCTTTTTAAAAGGCAGGATCTTTTTTTTCAGGGGATACGATTGCTAAAATTTGTTATTATATATATTGAAATATGTATCAAAAGCACGTTGATAGATGAGTTTGAACCAGGGTGTAAATTGCTCGGGTGCCTTTTGTATTTCATCTTGAATTTCCTGTTGATTCAAGTATTTTGTTGCGGCAACTTCTTCTTCGTTAAATTCTGGAGTTCCATTAAATTTTCCAAATAAGACATAATCGAATTCATGCTCCGTAAGACCGTTGTCAAATTGAGCCTTATAAACGAACGAGAAGGTATCTTGAAGATCCATTGCTGTAATGCCTAGTTCTTCCATTAAGCGCCTTTTGGCGGCCTCTACGTTACTTTCTCCCAGGCGCTGATGCGAGCAGCAGCTATTGGTCCAAAGTCCGCCACAGTGGTATTTACTTAATGCTCTTTGTTGAAGCAGCAATTCATCCTGGTCATTGAACAAAAATACGCTAAAAGCACGGTGCAATAGCCCCTTTTCATGGGCTTCATATTTCTCCATGCTACCAATCATATTGTCAGTGCTGTCGACGAGTATTACATTTTCTTGCGTCATAAGGCATAAAAATAAAGATAGCCCAATTTAAGAAAATTGGGCTATATAATGAATTTAAATTTTGGAGACAATCTGCTTATACGGTTTTTACAAATTTCTCATCGTAATTTTCAATATCGATGATGTAGCCGTTTTTAATTAAGAATTCAAATAGAGGTTTGGCTTCTTCAGAAACGGGCATATTGTGCGTCGTAATAATCTTGTTTTCTTTTTTCAAGAGATAAGGATATGCATAGAGTTTCACATTTTTGTTGAACATTCCCGAGATATAGGAAAGGAGTTCATTTGTGTATAACTCTTTGTTATAATTATCTGAATTGAAAATGTTCTTTAAATTGTAAACGTTGGTTGCAATTCCAATGTTCTTGGGCTTAAAGTTGCTTATAAACTCTGCTAAATGATTATTTCTTCTAAAGTTGCTCACGATAATATTATTGCCTGTTGCACATAATTCGTCAGCTCTAGACGCAAATTCTTGTAGGTCTTCACCTGTAATTTCATGTGTATCTTCCAGGACATTTCCCATCAGGACCTCAATTAATACAATGGTGTCTGCGTCAGTTGCACCCGTATTTTTTTTGAACTGTTCAACGGCAAGATTGAAGAGATCAAAGTTTGGAAGGGATTTCTGACGGTATTTGGTACGAAGTAAAATAATGTTCTTTTTGTAGAGATAATCTTTGATTTGTACCGCTTTGCCATCAGGCTGGAATATTGCGGCTTTAGCAAATCCTTTTGCAATCAGGTATAAGTTGATGAGACGTTGGTTGACGTTTTCAAATAGAGGTCCGTTTAATTTAACCAGGTCAATTTCAACGGAACCAACAGAAAGGTTATCGACCAATGATTCGATCATAGTCTGCACATTGTCGGTATAATAATAAGCCGCAAATAATAGGTTTACACCAATGATACCTAAAACTTTTTGTTGCAATTGGTTATCGCTATCTAGCAGTCTTACATGAACAATGATATCATTTGTAGGGCCTCCCACTTCATGTTGGAAGCGAAGTCCGATCCAGCCATGAGGTTCATTTGTCTTCGTGAAATTGAGTGTTGTTACGGTATCTGCAAAGGCAAAGAATTTTTTGTTGCAGTATTTATCGCCATGAAGTCGTTGGGTAAGAAGATCGAATTCATGGGAGAGCATTTTCTTTAAACGTGTTCTGCTGACATAGCGACCATCAGCCTCTTCGCCATAAATCGCATCACTGAAAGCCATGTCGTAAGCCGACATTGTTTTAGCAATTGTGCCTGATGCTGCTCCTGCGTTGAAAAAGTTACGTGCGACTTCCTGTCCAGCACCGATCTCTGCAAAGGTTCCATAAATCTCTGGGTTTAGATTTATTTTCAGGGCCTTTCGCTTGGTTTCAAAAATTTCTCTTGCCATGATGCAAAGGTACAAAAATCAGCATGCTAGTGAAAATTAAAAGTATGAATGAAAAAAACAGAATAAAATTAGGCTTGTTTTATAACAAGCCTAATTTGTTGAAAGCATAGAATAGTGCACTCGCATGAAGTGCCTGGTTGAATTTGTTGTCCAGCAACATCCTTTTCGCTTCTTCAAGCGGTATACGATAGACATCGATTTCCTCATGTTCATCCAACGCCTGTTCCTGAACTTTCTTACCCCCTGTCATCAGATAAGTATAAGTAATATTGCCACTTGTCGCCGGATTGGCATAAAGTGTGGCGATCTCTTCAATCCGATCAAATTGATAGCCTGTTTCTTCAAGCATTTCACGCACAGCAGCATTTTTAGGATCTTCTCCCGCTTCTGTTGTCCCTGCGGGAATCTCCAATGCAATAATGCCGGCTCCATGGCGGTATTGCTTGATGACCAAAAGCTCGTTCTGCTCAGTAATTCCGATCATATTTACCCAATCGGGATACTCCAGTACGTAATAATGATCATTGATCCGTCCATCCGGAAGCTCACAAGTATCTCTGCGCAGCGTGGCCCAAGGCTCTTTACAGATATATGCAGAGGATAATAGTTTCCACTTTTCCATTAGCCTACGATATCTTTCATCATACGGTCAACCTTCTCTTCCAAAACAGTTTGCACATCGACGTAATCTGCCGCGTCCGTTAAGTTTTCTTTTACAGAACAGTAAAATTTAATCTTGGGTTCTGTTCCTGAGGGTCTGGCGGAGATCACATCGCCATCTACTGTAATAAATTGTAACACATCAGACTTCGGTAATGAGATTGCTCTTCGCTCGCCTGTACTCATATCTGTGGTTTGGGAAAGTTGGTAGTCCCTGATTTCTTTGACTTTTATTCCACCCAGTGCCGTTGGTAGATTGTGACGTAGTCCATTCATCATGGCTTGAATTTCTTCGGCACCAGCTTTTCCTTTTTTTGTTAGAGAAATGAGCTTTTCTTGATAGCAGCCAAATTCTTTGTAGATATCTAATAGGACTTCGTAAACTGTTTTTCCTTTTGTTTTGAAATATGCGGTCATTTCGGCTAGGAAAGCACAAGAGTTTGGAGCGTCCTTGTCCCGCACTAAATCGCCTACCAAGAAACCATAACTTTCCTCTCCGCCCACAAGATATTGTGCTGAATCACCTAAATTGGTAATCAATTCACCGATATATTTGAAGCCTGTAAGGGTTTCATAATGCTTTACACCATAGTGATCTGCAATATCGGCTTGTAAATTGCTGGTGACGATGGTTTTTACAATATATGGATTCGATCCGAGTTGTTTTAGTTCACTTTTTGCACTGAGGACGTAGTATACCAATAAACTGCCGATCTGATTACCATTGAGCAGTTGAAACTCTCCCTTATTATTTTTTACGGCAATACCTACACGATCGGCATCAGGGTCTGTTGCTAATACAAGATCAGCATCAATTTCTTCTCCTTTTTTCTTTGCTAAGGCCATCGCATCTTCCTCTTCGGGGTTTGGATAGATTACCGTTGGAAAGTTGCCATCAGGTGTGGCTTGTTCAGCAACGACTGAAACATTTTCAAATCCCCAGGCTTCCAGCATTTTAGGGACAATTGTAATTCCGGTACCATGTATCGGCGAAAAAACAATTTTCAAGTTTTTTTGAGCTAGTACCGCTTCAGGGTGAATACTTAATTTTTTATTGGCATCAATATAGAGCTGATCAATTTCATCGCCGACGGGAATGATATTGTGTGTGTTCCCTTCAAATTTAATGTCGTTAACAGCATTGATTGCGTTTACTTCATCGATTACATTTTTATCATGTGGGGCAGTCAGCTGGCATCCATCATTCCAATAAGCCTTATAACCATTGTATTCCTTTGGGTTGTGTGAAGCCGTTAGCATAACACCACTTTGACAGCCGAAATGGCGGATGGCGAACGACAGCATTGGGGTCGGGCGCAATGCCGTGAACAGATGTACCTTGATGCCGTTGGCTGCAAACACGTTGGCAACCAGCTGGCCAAAAGCCTGCGAATTGTTGCGGCTGTCATATGATACCGCTACTTTAATCTCCTGATCTGGGAACTGTTTCTTTAGATAGTTGGCTAATCCTTGAGTTGCTTTACCGATCGTATACTTATTCATGCGATTGGAGCCAACGCCCATAATGCCTCTTAAACCTCCGGTTCCAAATTCAAGATCCTTGTAAAAAGAATCCGTAAGTTCCGTCTCCTCATTATTGTCGATTAAATCCTGAACTGCTTTTCGAGTTCCTTCATCATAACTTGGGGTTAACCAATCTTCGATTTTCTTTTGTATGTCCTTATCTAAATTTTTCATTATCGTAAAGTTTGGTTAAAATTTACAAAATACTATGCGTCACATCCGGCATAAGCACGGTCTATGACTGTAATATACCATTTTTCGTCCTCTTTTGTCACATGAAAAACAAAGGGTTCCTCATGTTCATTGGAGGTCATAATGGCTCTATAACTTCTGGATTCTATGTTTCTTAGTCGCTGTAATTCAGTATTACTAATTTTGGCATCAAGAATTTCATTCATGAACTTTGCCGTTTGAGATAGTTCATTAGGGCGGGATTTTTTATCATAATAGAATCCGGCTTTATCCCACTTCATCGTACCACAATCAAAAATAGGTAGTTTTCCGGACTTCAAAGGGCCCTTGTACGTTAACTTTTCATAAGAATGATACTCTGGCACAGGTTTAGAAAAATTAAAACTGTTTTGGTGTACATAAGAGTCAAGTGCGCCTGGACGGTAGATCATATAAATTCCTAATTTGGGATGTATATATGTATTTATTGTTTTACTGTCCTGTTCTGAATAAGCCTTGGCAAGTTTCTCCAGTACTTCCTCCAGTGTTTCGGAGCTCTCTTTCTTTACTTCCTTTTCAGTCGTTTCACGTTTTTGTATGGTATCCACAGGAATTGAATCCTGCACGATTTTTACAGCCTTATCTTCTTTTTTACTATTTCTGCAGGAGATCGTGCTTGCAGTGAGACAAATAAGAATAAAGAAAAAGAGATTTCTCATGATGATTTTGTTTAGTATTACTTCTTTGAAGTCAAGTTTTCAATGATTGACTTTAGAATAGAGCGCGTTGACGGAAGCCACCATTGTTCGAGGATGCGCTGGATTGTCTCTTCTCTATTCTCGCGCAATTTAAGGATTATTTCCTTTCGGAAGTTCAATTTGGATGTCTGCCATGTCTTTTGGTTGAACTGCGTGATCTGTTTTAATCTTTTTGCTGCGGTATTGAAGAGTATATTAGCCGGAACAATGTCATCTATAAGGCCCTGTGTTTTTGCTTCTACAGGAGAAAGCAATTTACCTTCGAGCAAATTCTGATACGCATTCCGTTTTCCGATCCAAAATGCATAAAGCTGAAATATACTTTCAGGGACGATTAGTCCGACAGGAATCTCGTTAAGACCAATTACAAAATTCCCTTCGGCCATAATCCGATAATCGCAGCAGAGCGCCAGTACGCAGCCTCCTGCGGGGCTATGACCAGATATTGCCGCAACTATTGGTTTTGGAAAAGCGGCTAGTAGCGATGTCGCTTCCAAGAATAAATTCCAGAATTCCCGAATCTGTTCTTCATCATATTGGAATAGGGTAATTAGATCAAGTCCTGCGCTAAAGAAGTTTTCCTTGCCAATCAATATTGCACCATAAATAGCTTCATTTTGTTGGGAAGATTCCAAGGTGTCTATCAGTTCCTTCAATAGTTGTGTGTCGATGGCGTTTGACTTTCCCCTGTCGAGGAAAATGCTTAAAATATGATCTTCTATTTTGGTTTTAATATATTCCATAACCTTAGTTTCTAAATTTAACGATTTGTTTGCACTGCTATTGTGGTTTTACCGCTATTAAATATTCAAGATGAGCAATTTTGCCATCCATGCTTATTCCCTCAACGGTTAGTTTGTAGGTCCCGGGTTCGTCAGAAGTTAAGAATTCGAAATGTGTTTTCCCATCTTTTGGTGTGATCAGATTCGGTTCCCAAGCGATTGTTGTCCTTAGGTCGCGTGTAATCTTATTTTGGATTGTTGCATCGTATTGGGGTTTGAAAAAGGTTCGGGGTACATATAGCCCTTTTGGAGTGATCGTCAGAATTCCAGTTGGGGTATAGGATGAGGATATGGCATCTCCAGATTTACTGGTAATCACGATAACACCGTTGCCCCCATACATGCCATATATGGCCGTATTGCCTGCACTACGAAGAACTTCAATACTAGAAATATCCGCTACATTGATCATATCAATTTGTTCGGCTTCAATATACATCCCATCAAGAACAATTTGCATCGGGCTTCCGCCATTTAATCCCATGGATCTTGTGCTGTAAGGGACACCATTTCGGAACATGACACCAACTAATCGACCCGCGAGGCACTGCTCCAGTGTCGTACAGGTGGAAAGGTCTTCGGCCGAAATGACCTGATCGGCGTTTCCTGGCCCATTGAGGTTTCTGGAGTTTTTGTCGGCTTTAGTTGTTCTTACCCTGTTGACCTGTACTTCTTCCAATCGGATACTTTTTTCTATAATACCAGCCGCTTCCAATTCGCCAAGGAACTGTTGACTATTTTTCAGTTGTGTAAGCAAGGTGGTATTGATATCGTTAAGCAACAAGGGTTTATCTTTACTCGTATTAGATGGGGGTATGAGCGGGTTGTCGATAACAATATCAACTCTTTTTTTCTCTTTAGGGCCATCACCTGTCACAATAAACTTAACACTGTCTGCAAATAAAAGTTCGTCAAATGCAAATCGACCATTATTATCGGTCAGCGTATCTACACTTAGCAACATATTGCTCGTCGGTATTAGCGTTACTTTGGCATTTGGAACGACAGCCTTTCGGGCCGTTTTCTTGATGGTCCCAGCTATGGTAAGTCCTTTTTCAGGAAGGAACGCAGCGGGTGCTGTACTTGTATAATTCTTCCAGTCCAACTTGCGCCAACCTTGGATCAGCATGAGATTGTCCAGTTCTGTCAGTCTGATGTTTGTTAAATCTGCAAAGTAATAATTGGGACATTCAATAAAGCCACGAAGATCAGATTTCAATAAAAGCTCAGAGACAATAGATGAATAATAGCGGTCAGTCGTAGAATCAACCTTACTGAGGTTTACCACCGATGCAGAAAGCGCGGCAAACCTCGTGGTATCACTATCGTCATAGTTAACGGAAAGATCTGCGATCACTTTATCGCGTGTTGTGAAGCTGGGTTTGTTGAGTTCTACGGAGACAGGTAGTAAAGTCGATGTCGTATTGTAGTTAAACACCAGTCTTTCCACAATAGGAATCATTTGGTCTGTTAAGATGGACAACTGTAAAACTCCAGATGGCAGGTTTTTTTTGGGAATATTGAATAAGATCTCCGCCCCGTTTAATTTCTGCTTGGCGGCATGAAGTACAAGGCCATTGTATTGGGCTATCAGGTAAATATCTTTGCCATTGACCAAGTCGGCGGTTGTTGAAAGTTGCGCTGCAATCTTATCCTTTAGTACCGAATTTACCGTTAGGACATATCCGGAATTCTGTACAGGCGGTAAAGACGCACTTGTTGACGATCCATCTTCGAAAAGTGCTGTAGCGACGTATTTTTTTCCTGTCTGTAAGACGAGCGGGATACTTCCCATTCCCAGTGAATTTGTTTCAAAATCGGCAACTGTTGTTTGATTTTCCTCCACAACTTTTATTTTTGCTTTTTTTCCCAAACCATTAGGGCTAAGTATTTTGAACCCTGTTTTGGATAATATGTTGTTGACCAGTTCGCCACTTTCGGGGAAAATCTGGATGCTATTTTGGTTGTTTGGATCCGGGATAACAAAGCTTTTTAGAATACGTCTTTTATCCAGCGAAAGAAATTGTAAAGACAGCGTCCCTCCTTTAAAATCATCTCTCAATTCCAGCGCTATTGTTCCATTATCATTTGATTTTAATCGGCCGGATTTCTCTTTATTATTGTTCGGTTGTAGGGTATAACTGATGTTGTTATTAATCAACGGGGCTCCTTGGATGGTTTTGAGATTAATCTGGAACATGTTTTCTGTTCCATTTTTGACCAGTTCACTTCTCGTGATGATATGATCAGATCGACCATTTGTAATGGGAACGACGCGTTCATAGAAATTGGCTATAGAGTCATTTTGCATCCATCGGGTAAATGATCTAACGCGGTAAGAGCCTTCTTCCAAGGTGTCCGGCAGATTGAAGTCGCCTATACTTAGACCGAGTGTAATTGGAATTTTGATACTTTTAATGATCTTATTGGTGGGAGAAATCAATTCTACATTAGCAATTTTACTGATGTTGCTCAAATAATTAAAAGGGGCGGTGGTACAGTAAAGTTTAAACCACATGGTTTCTCCAGCCGAATAATCATTTTTGTCCAAATGGAGATAAATCTTTTCCTTGATGTGCTGTTCATGGTAAGTATCCAGTTTCTGCAAGGTCTGATCGATCTGGGCCGACGCCAGCAAAGCGAATAGCAGGCAATTTACTAACAGCAGTAATTTAGCGTACATATGACTAATGTTTTATGAAAATTAGAAAATATTTTTCCTTTAATCAATTTATAAATCAAAATATTAGTCTCATTTTAAACGATCTGATACCTTAAAATTAGCATAAAAAAAATATCTTTGTGTTATGAATATCCTAATAATCGGTTCAGGAGGTCGTGAATCCGCCTTCGCCTATAAGTTGTCGAAAAGTCCACGTTTAGATCAATTGTTTATTGCTCCAGGAAATGCTGGAACAGGTGCGTATGGTCAGAATGTAAATATTAAAGTTACCGACTTTGCTGCTATTGCTTTCTTCGTTTTGGAGAATAACGTGCAAATGGTGCTCGTCGGTCCCGAAGAACCTTTGGTAAAAGGTATTCATGATTATTTTTTAAATCGGGAAGATTTAAAAAATATCCCGGTAATAGGGCCACAACAGGAGGGGGCTCAATTGGAGGGCTCAAAAGATTTTTCAAAGCAATTTATGGATCGCCATGGCGTACCTACTGCCGCTTCAAGATCGTTTGATGCAACATCGTTGGAAGATGGATTGGCTTACCTTGAAACGCAAAAATTGCCGATTGTGCTTAAGGCTGATGGTTTAGCTGCAGGCAAAGGAGTGTTGATCTGTGAGACGCTGGAAGATGCTAAAGCTGAGCTAAAAGCGATGATTGCAGATTCAAAGTTTGGAGAAGCTAGCCGAGTTGTGGTTGTTGAAGAATTCTTAAAAGGAATTGAATTGTCTGTTTTTGTTTTGACAGATGGTAATTCATATAAAGTGCTTCCTTCTGCAAAAGATTATAAACGTATTGGAGAAGGCGATACAGGGCTCAATACGGGTGGTATGGGATCGATATCTCCAGTGCCTTTTGCTGATGAGACATTTTTGAATAAGGTAGAAGAGCGTATTATCCGGCCAACCGTTGAAGGACTGAAAAAGGATGGCATCCCCTATAAAGGATTTATTTTTATAGGATTGATGAATGTCGAAGGAGAGCCTTACGTCATCGAGTATAATGTGCGCATGGGTGACCCCGAGACCGAATCTGTATTGCCGCGTATTGAATCCGATCTGTTAGATTTATTGGAAGGTGTGGCTCAGGGTAATTTAGAACAGCGTTCCTATACGGTATCTTCCAAAACTGCCGTGACTGTCATGTTGGTTGCCGGAGGTTATCCTGGAGATTATGAATCTGGAAAAGAGATCACCAATATTGAGAACGTTAAAGAATCCATCGTATTTCAAGCCGGGACCAAGGAGGTAGATGGTAAGATTGTTACTGCTGGGGGACGCGTAATTGCTGTGACCACATTGCAAGATACCTTGTTCGATGCCCTTCAACAGGCAACAGCAGATGCCGGAAGAATATATTTTGAAGGTAAATACTTTAGAAGAGATATCGGTTTCGATCTAATTTAAAAAATATTTAAAATTATTTTTGTAATACTGATTTTAAGATCTATATTTGCAACTCCAAAAACAGCAATGTTATTGGAGTTGTATAAAAGGCCCGTTCGTCTAGGGGTTAGGACGCAAGATTTTCATTCTTGAAACAGGGGTTCGATTCCCCTACGGGCTACAGAAGATAAAACCTGCAAATATTTTGCAGGTTTTTTTGTTTTTCAGTATCTACAAAACCTATAATAATTCCTAATAAAAAAGTGAGTCACTTTCAATTGGGATCTGTATATGAACAATAATGTAGGATGAGAAAAATTTTGTCTTTTTTTAAAAATCATTTTTGACAAATGTAAACGAAGCTGTTTTATCAGAGGCTGAATATTGTATCATCTTAGTTTGTGTTTTTTCCTGTACTGCCCCATTTAAGTTTTTAAAAGTTTGCGTTGAAACAGCTCTTACAATCCCAGACTTCTGCGGTTTAGATATATTGTGGCTTCCTTCCGGACCCCAAGGTGCTTTCCCTCCATAAACATATATTGACCCGACAGTAATGTAATAGGAATAAGAGTAGTCCCCATCATTTTCTGGTAGCGATACTTTTACATTCAAGACTCCAGGGTCATTTGTTGTCTCGTTATTCCAAGTATTTGTAATAATGTTTGGGGTTGGTTGAGGTCGATCATAGCCGTATTCATTCCATCTTGGACCATATTCAACCCATTGTGTGGCTAAACTTTTATCATATTTTGGCTGGGAGGCGGTACCAATATTTGGACCGGGGAAATCATTACTAACAACTCTAATTCTTATACTTACATTTCCGTAAGGAAAAATAGTGGAACTTAAATCCATTGGGTAATCTCTTACAGGATCAATCGTTCGCTGAAATAATCCATATTGTTTATAAATCAGACTAAAAGGATTGTTATTTTGAGGACTTTCAGTTTTGGGGTAATACCAATTTGTACCTCCCAATTGTTGTGATTTAAATTGAATTTGTAATCTTCTATAATTGTTTCCTGCATTTCCATGATAGGGAATATATGAATTCCACAATATCGAAAAATAATGTGCACTTGTATCTGGCGATATTTCTGATTCAGGGGTTGAATAACCGGAATAGATATCATAAATGTATGGAGCAATTATCGTTCCCTCTTCTTGGCTCCACCATTCCAATGCAGGGTCGGTTACTATATCGCTCATGAATCCACTTCCAGATGCTGTGTTTAAATTTGTGCTATTCCGGCTTAATAATCTGTTTAGTCCCCTGCTTTAATTCCACATCTTTTTTAGCATCGATAGATTCTTTGCTACAAGAATAAAACCCTAAAAACACAATTAATACAAAACTGAGTTTCGAAATAAGTTGCTTTTTCATAATTAAAATAATTGTATAAAATAGATTTTTGATTAATTTTTTACTGTCAATATATCATTTTCGGTTCTCTCATTTTTTTAGAATTCATAAATATTCAATATAGATATAAAAAGTTTCTCTAAACTACGAAAAAATGACCAGGTGTTCTAAAACTATAAATAACTAGCGTAAAGATTAAATGCAAAAACTTGCTTTCAAATGGATATTCTAATGTAAAAAGAGTATTGAATTTTTTAGTTCTATAAATGGAACATTTTCCCTGTACAATAGCGTCTGAGAGCCAAATTGTTAATTTTTTTTGATTATTCTCTAATAGATTTTCCCAATTTTCTCTCTGGCTTCTATTATCTTTTTTATAATCTTGACTTGATACAAATAAGCAGTTTATTGAGATAATTCTATAGTATCAGAATCTTTACAATCCCTAAATTTGAGTAATCAATTATAGAAAGAAAACCTTAGAGAAGCATTTAGAAAGTCAAATCAGAAATCATTCGTCCATTTTCTTCGTGAAGAAAAAATAATGTGGAACGTCGGAACGTGAGCGGATAAGGTCAATATCTATTATGAGTATAAAATAGAAAATAATTAGGAAAAGTAATTTTAAAAACCGGAAGACTTTGAAGAAACTGTTATAAAGTCTTTTTTTTAGCTTAAGACAGCTAATACCATTTAGCTAAATATAAAAGTAACCAATTATGTGGAAATTAAAACTAAGCGTTCGCTCGATGATGAGGCGGGCCTCAATCCGTTCGTCCTAAAAATACCCCCTAAAATAGCTTTTATGCTGACGAAATTTTAATGGATGTATCAGAAGATCAATGAATCTGGGATTCATTGGCGGTGATATGTAATGTTTATAGAATAAATTCTAACCAATAATAATATCTTATGAAAACTAAACAAGCAGCAAGCGGCAGCTGGCTATTGTATCGATTAATCTGGGCTATTGTCTGGCTAAGTTTAAGCGTTGTAGGTTGTAAAGAGGATAAGCCTGCCGCTGTAAATGAAGGAATTCCTTTTGATCCTTCTCAGCCTGTAGTTGTGTCTGATTTTGCGCCGACATCCGGAGGTGTTGGCCAGCGCCTTGTTATCTATGGCAAAAACTTTGGGAACGATCCAAAGAATGTTTCGGTCCTTATTGGCGGAAAGCAAGCAGTCGTTGTCAATGTACTGGGTGAGTCTCTGTACTGTCTTGTGCCTAAACAGGCTTTTAGAGGGGATATTGAGGTTCGAGTGGGCAATCAGGACAAACAGATTGTTGGTAAAGCAGAAAGGCTATTCGATTATCAACGTAAGATGGTTGTCTCCACTCTTGCAGGCTATAGAAATGCGCGTGGTGATGAACCCTGGCGGGATGGAAAATTTAAGCATGCGGATGAAAATAAAATGGCAAGCGGTTTTTGGGAACCTTCTTTTATGAAGTTTGATCCCGCCAATCCTAAACATCTCTGGATGACCTTTGATAACAATAATGGCTTATACCTGGTTAATTTCGAGGATAGTACCATCACAAAAAAACGTTCAGATTTTGACCGTCCACGTAGTGTTGATTTTACGCTCGATAAAAAGTATATGATTATTGCAGAGGATCGTGGTGGAGAAAATGATCGGGCGACTTATCGCCTATCTCGTGATAGAAACTGGCAGGATAGAGAAGTTCTAACGACCTATAAACAGTGTAATGGAGCCTCAATCCACCCTGTTAATGGAGAAATGTATTTCAATAGTTATGAAAAAGGACAATTTTTTCGATTCGACCTCAATAAGTATTTTAGCGAAGGACTAGGTGTTAAAGATTATGAGACATTATTTGTGGTGCATGACCCGCAATGGGAGTACAAGATTTTCATCCATCCGACGGGCAACTATGCCTATATCGTTGTCATTAACCAGGGCTATATTCTCCGGGTAAATTACAACTGGGAAAAGAAACGATTTACGCAACCCTACCTTGTATGTGGTCAAATTAGAGCTTTTGGTTATCAAGATGGCGTCGGCTCTTCAGCGCGCTTAAATAATCCATATCAAGGTGTATTTGTAAAAAATCAAGCCTATGTTGATGCGGGTAAGAATGATGCGTATGATTTCTATTTCACGGATCAGATGAACCATGCGATTCGGATTTTAACCCCTGAAGCAAGCGTAACAACTTTTGCAGGTAGGGGAAGTTCTAGTCTCAATAGTAATCCCTACGGTTATGTAAACGGGGATCTGCGACTAGAAGCACGTTTTGATCGCCCTTCAGGTATTGCCTATAATGAAGCGGAAGGTGCGTTTTATATTGGGGATCAAGCCAATCGTCGTATTCGTAAGATTGCGCTAGAAGAGATGGACCAAGCTAGCCAAAACCAATAAACTAAAAAGAATTATGAAAAGATTATTACTGCTATGTACGCTACTGCTCACGGTAATTGGCTTAACCATGGCCCAAGAAAGCGTGGAGGTTATTGGGCTAGTCTCCGACGCTCAGAAAACACCTATGATCGGTGTGAGCGTGTCGGTAAAAGATGCTCCGGGATGGGGTGTGGTAACCGATAATAATGGACGCTATAAAATCAAGGTGGATCGCTATAAAACACTTATTTTTTCCTCTGTTGGCTATCAAAAAAAGGAGGTTTTGGTAAAAGATAACTTGACTATCAACATAACCTTGCTGGAGGCGGAAACGAGTGTGTTAGATGAGGTTGTTGTAACGGGTACGGGTACACAAAAAAGGTTGACATTAACAGGGGCTGTCAGTACAGTGGATGTCGAGACCATGAAATCAAATCCTACATCCAGCATTACAAATGCTCTCGCCGGAAATGTACCCGGCGTGATGGCGATGATGCAATCTGGCCAGCCCGGTAAAAACATTTCTGAATTTTGGATACGTGGGATCTCAACTTTTGGCGGTGGGACCGCTGCCTTGGTCCTCGTTGACAATATTGAACGGGATATCAATGATATTAATATCGAAGATATTGCTACCATAACAGTGCTCAAAGATGCCGCTGTAACGGCGATTTATGGATCTAAGGGGGCTAATGGTGTTATTTTAATTACAACCAAACATGGTAAAGAGGGAAAAATTAGCATTAACGTAAAAGATGAAAATATTTACAACACGCGGACCATTACGCCCGAGTTTGAGGACGGTGTAACTTATGCAAACCTATTGAATGAAGCGCGTATTACACGAAACAATGCTCCGGTCTATCAACCCGAAGAACTCGAAATCTTGCGATTGAGCCTAGACCCCGATCTTTATCCGAATGTGAACTGGAAAGACCTGTTGCTCAAAAAAGGAGCGATGACCTATCGTGCTAATTTAAATTTAAGTGGCGGCGGACCAACTGCACGTTATTTTGTCTCAGGAAGTTACGTTGATGAGGGCGGGATGTACAAAACAGATGAAGCCCTGCGCAAAGACTATAATACAAATGCGAACTTTCGCCGTTGGAACTATCGGCTAAATACAGATATCAATGTGACCAAATCAACTTTGCTTAAAGTTGGTGTGGCTGGAGATCTCAGTAAAAGGAATAGCCCCGGATTAGGTGATGATTTTTTTTGGGGAGTACTATTTGGATATTCACCCATAAGAACCCCGATAATGTACTCTGATGGCCGGGTTCCTGCGATCGGTGAAGGCAATATGACAAATCCATGGGTAGTAGCAACACAAACAGGGTTCAATGAGAACTGGACCAATAAAGTGCAGACCAATATTACCCTCGAACAAAATTTTGATTTTATTACTAAAGGCCTTCGTTTCCGGGGAATTGTCGGCTACGACACTTTTAACGAAAATAATATACAGCGACGAAAATGGCCTGAGCAATGGCTCGCCGAACGTGCAAGAGATGAAAATGGTCAAATAGTTTATCGGCATATATCAGACCCGAGAGAAATGTATCAATACAGTTTCTCCAAGGGAGATCGACGTGAATTCTATGATCTGATGTTTAATTATGACAGAAATATTGGTGATCATAATATCGGAGCGGTTGCTCGATTTACACGCGATGCTCTTGTAAAAACGGTAGATCTCGGCGATGATATAAAAAATGGTATAGCAAGACGTAATCAGGGTATGGCCGGCCGAGTAACCTATAATTGGAAATCACGTTATTTTGTTGATTTTAACTTCGGTTATAACGGATCAGAGAACTTTGCCATCGGTCAGCAGTATGGATTTTTTCCGGCATTTTCAGGGGCTTGGAATGTTTCCGAAGAAACATTTGTCAAAGAAAATATGCCTTGGATGAATATGTTCAAGATCCGCTATTCTTGGGGTAAAGTGGGGAACGATCAGCTAAAAATTGGAAACGATCAAGAGCGTTTCCCTTATTTATATACAATTTCTGGTATTTCTAGTGTTTACAAGTGGGGAGACTATGGCGTTGATCGGAATTATACGGGCTTAAGATATAGCCAAGTTGCTTCGCCATATGTGACCTGGGAGATGGCTGTCAAGAAAAATCTGGGATTTGATCTAGCTCTCTTTAAGGACAAGGTTATTGCCAACTTGGATTTCTTTGATGAAAAACGGACCGGAATTTATATGGAACGTAGGTATTTGCCAAGCTTGGTGGGCTTGGAAAGTACACCAAGGGCAAATGTGGGGGCGGTTAAATCACGTGGTTTCGATGGGCGGTTGGAGTATAAGGGAAAATTGGGCGAGGTGAATCTGACAGGGCGAAGTAATATTACCTATAGTAAAAATGAAATTACGACGATTGATGAAGAAAATAATGTGTATGGTTATCAAAATCAAAAAGGATATCGCGTAGATCAGGCGGTTGGATTGATCGCTTTGGGACTTTTTAAAGATTACGATGATATCCGCAATAGTCCAAAACAAACATTTGGGACCTACCAACCAGGCGATATCAAATACAAAGATGTGAATGGCGATGGCGTTATCGATGATGGCGATCGGGTCGCTGTCGGAGCAACCAGAAGACCCAATCTAATCTATGGTGTGGGCGCGTCGGCAAGCTGGAAAAATTTGGATATTAGTGTGCATTTTCAGGGAGCAGGCAAATCTACGTTCTTTACTTATGGAAAGACTGTATATGCCTTTAGCGAAGGCGAGTGGGGGCAAGTGATGAAAGGTAGTATGGGCGATAATCGGTGGATTTCAGCCGATATTTCTGGAAATCCCGCGACTGAAGATCCGAATGCTTCGTACCCGCGCCTAAGTTATGGCCCTAATCCGAATAACTTTCGGGAGTCTACCTTTTGGCTGCGTAATGGTCAATATCTCCGACTTAAAACTGTAGATATTGGTTATAGCTTGCCCAAACATTTGGCCAATCGTATCCGGGCAAATAGCATTCGATTTTTTGTCATTGGTAGCAACCTCCTGACTTGGTCAACATTTAAATTATGGGATCCCGAATTAGCAAGCCCAAGGGGAGAAGATTATCCGTTGCCAAAGTCGTTCACTTTTGGTGTCAATGTTAACCTTTAAAATTTAAAGAAATGAAAAATAAGAAATTATATGTTGTATTCATGCTTCTACTTGGCACAGGCGTCATTTCTTCTTGTACAAAAGATTATTTAAAGTCTGATCAATATTTCAAAGACCGCCTCACAACCGAGAAAGTCTTTAAGAGCAAGCTTTATTCGGAAGAGTGGCTTGCCAATGTATTTTTAGAATTCAAGGGTGAAAATGCAGATGTAGCAAGTAAAGGACTTACTCCGCATTGTTTTGCAGATGATATGTACTACGGTGATCGCGATAAAGATTATGATCCATCAAAAAATGAATTGTCTTACAACATGTTTAAGATGGGCCTTTATACGGAGAATGATAAACAGGGGCCATGGGCGCAATGTTACCGTGGGATTCGGAATGCAACCACCTTTATTCGGCATATTTATATGAATACTGAAATGTCTACTGCTGAAATTGCGGACTACCGCGGGCAGGCGCGTTTTGCACGGGCCTATTTATATTGGCTTTTGCTTCGTAAATATGGACCGATTCCATTGCTGCCAGACGAAGGCTTAGACTATACGGATAGCTATGATAATTTAGCTGTTCCACGTAATACGTATGAAGAGTGCGCCAACTATATTAGTGATGAAATGTTGTTGGCGGCAAAAGAAATGGAAGCTTTAGGTATGAAAAGGAGCCAAGATGGCTCTGCCCGTCCGAGTGTAGGTGCAGCTTTGGCAACGCGAGCCAAAGCCTTACTGTATGCTGCAAGTCCGCTGGCGAATGGCAATAATACAAGTATCGGGGCAAGGTTGGTTGACAATCGAGGAAAACGTCTCCTTTCCGTAGAATATAAAGAAGAGAAGTGGGCTAAGGCTGCGGCAGCGGCGCGAGATGTCATGGAACTAGGCGTATATCAACTGTATTGGACAGGATTACAAACAACAGGGAATGATGCCACAGTAATACCGCCTAAAGACAACAATTTCTCGGAAAAGAGCTGGCCTGATGGCTGGGCAAATATCGACCCGGCTAAATCTTATGCCCAGGTATTTGACGGTACGTTGCCAGCCTCTGGTAATCCTGAGTTAATCTTCACCCGTGGTACCAATCAGGAGAACGAAGGGATTGATGCTATGGTTGCCCATCAGCTTCCACGTTCGGCAACGGGATGGAACACACACGGGCTGACGCAAAAGCTTGTAGATGCTTACTATATGGATAATGGTTTGGATGTACCGGGAATGGATAAAGAAATCGGTCGTGGAAATGGTTCAAATCGCTTGAGTGGTTATGTTTCACAAGAAGATTATGACAAGGGAAAATACAAGCCCCTGCGCCCGGGAGTCTCTTTGCAGTATGCGAATCGAGAACCTCGTTTTTATGCTTCTGTTGCTTTCAATGGTAGTTTCTGGACATTGTTGAACGAAACACAAGAGCGCAATCGGAACCAACAGGTGTTCTATTACCGCGATAATGACAAAGGTAATGGGTTTAACTCGTCCAATGCCTATTGGCTCCGCACAGGTTTCGGTGTTAAAAAGTTTGTCCATCCCAATGATACTTATGAAGGGGGAAGTATGGCTCGTGTCGTGCCAAAAGCAGAGCCAGCAATTCGATATGCGGATATTCTACTCATGTACGCTGAAGCATTAAATGAGCTGGGCGGATCCTATAGTATTCCATCTTGGCGAGGTGGTGTTTACACCATTAGCCGAGATATTGCAGAGATGAAAAAGGGAATACAGCCTGTACGGATTCGCGGTGGCGTACCAGATTACAGTGTAAGTGTATATAACAATAAAGTCGAGCTGAGAAAAACATTAAAACGCGAACGTTTTATAGAGCTTATGGGAGAGGGGCAGCGCTACTATGATTTGCGCCGTTGGATGGACGCTCCCGTAGAGGAAGCTTTGCCTATATATGGCTGTAATATCCTCATGAATCAAAAAGATCGGGATCTTTTTCATCAACCAGTTGCGGTATGGGCTTTAAAAACAACTTTTGCTGACAAAATGTGGTTTTGGCCAATTAGTCACAGCGAACTAAAACGCAATAAGAACTTAACACAAAATCCTGGATGGACCTATAACGATTAATCAAATAGATATCTTATGAACAAGTTATATATACAATTCTTTCTATTGCTGATACTCTTCATTTTTGGAGCATGCAATGATGAATGGAAGGAAGAACAATATGAACATTATATTTCCTTTAAAGCTCCTTTAGATAACAACGGGGTCGCTAATATTCATGTTCGTTATAAGGATGCTACTAAAAGTACCTTTTTACAACCTTTGATTGTGAGCGGATCGACCAATAATGAATCAAATTTTTCGGTTCGGGTTGGAGTGGATGCTGATACCTTAAATGTGCTGAATTTTGAAAGATTTCAAAACCGGAAGGATTTCTATTATCAACAATTAGGTAGCAATTATTATTCGTTCCCTGCTACAGTAAACATTAATGCCGGGGAAAATACAGGCTTATTGGCTATAGATTTCGCTTTAAAAGGCATTGATATGACTGAAAAGTGGGTATTGCCGCTTACAATTATGGACGACCCTTCAGCGAATTATAAAGGACATCCGCGTAAGTACTACAAGAAAGCGATTCTTCGCGTTAATCCCTTCAACGATTATTCAGGGAATTATTCGGGGGCTGCTCTCTTAACCAGAATGGAGGGGCAAGAAAATGAAACTCCTGTCGTGAAAAGTGAAATTCGGAGCTATGTCGTCGACGAAAATACTGTTTTTTTCTATGCAGGAAATATTGACGAAGAACGACAAGACCGACGGAATTACAAAATATATGCAACCTTTACCAAGACTGGCACAGTGACCTTTCGGTCGGATAACCCGAATATTAAATTCGTTGTGAATAAAGACGCAAGTTATACCATCTCAGAAGCAATGGACAAAGTTCGCCCCTATTTGAAATGGCGTTGGCTTACGATCAATAATATTGATTATGAATTTACGGACTATACCATGATTCCAAATGTGCCGATTCGCTATAAAGTTGCTGGGTCGCTTACTTTAGAACGGAAGTTAAATACGCAGATTCCCGACGAAGACCAGGCAATAGAATGGTAATTTCTACAAACCATTTGTGAAACTATTGGTTATATCTAGATATAAAAATAGTTTTTATGATTGGAATAGTAGGTGGACTGGGCCCCTATGGCGGTCTAGATATTGCAAAAAAAATTATAGATGAAACGGCGGCAAGGTCCGATCAGGAACACTTGCCGCTATTGTTATTCTCATGCCCAAATCTGATCTCCGATCGAACGGCGTACTTATTGGATAAATCCAATGATAATCCTGGAAAAGCTATTGCAGGGATTTTAAGACAACTGGAAATGGCCGGAGCGACCATAGCGGCGATCCCTTCCAATACTGCACATGCGGAACCTATTTTTTCTGTTGTCCAGGATGAAATGGCTCGCACGGGGAGTGCCTTGAGACTATTGAATATCGTTCATGAGACCGTCCGGTTTGTGGATGAGAATTATCCCGAAGCGACGGTAGGTATACTATCTACTGCGGGCGAACAGATCTGTAGCTTATATCGGGAGGCTTTTATTCGAAAAGGCTTCGTTGTCGTCGAGCCGGAAGGAACACAGCAAGAGAAGGTAAATAATGCAATCTATGATGAAGACTATGGAATAAAGGCCCAACCGGTACCGATCGCGAATAAAGCAAGAGAGGATCTATTATTGGTCATGGATGACCTGAAAAAGAAAGGAGCACAGGTCATTATTTTGGGTTGTGCAGAGTTGCCTTTGGCTATTCCTGAACGGGATTACAATGGTCTGATTATTATAGACCCAACTAGAATTCTCGCACGTGCACTTGTTCATGCGCTTGCTCCGGATAAATTAAAAGCACTGTAGTATCCCTTTTTGACAAATTGGCAGATTTTAGGTCTGTATCCCTGTTGGTATGGGTTTTGTCTCCTGATAATTAGAAGTTTATGCAGTAAGGAGGACAACATGCAAAAGATAATACATCGGGAAAATGACCGTGGACACGTCGATTTTGGCTGGCTGAAAAGTGCACATTCATTCAGTTTTGGACAGTATCTTGATCCCGAAAGAATGAATTTTGGTGCATTGCGGGTATTGAATGATGATCAGGTAGAGGGCGGACAAGGCTTTGATCGGCATGGTCATGACAATATGGAAATTGTTAGTATTCCGCTCGAAGGGGCACTTATACACCAGGATAGTATAGGCAATGGTCGTACGATCCAAACAGGAGAAGTGCAGATCATGTCTGCAGGTACAGGTGTGCAACATGCCGAGTTTAATAGCGGTCAGAAGGATCTTGTTAAATTTCTTCAGATTTGGGTAATTCCGAATGAAAAGGATTTAGAGCCCCGATATGATCAGAAATCTTATCTTCAGCTGGATAAGCACAATAAGTTTGTGACCATTGTGTCACCAGATAAAACGGATTACAATGCCGTTCACATTCATCAGGACGCGTATTTTAATCTGGCAGATATAGATGAAGGAAAAAAGATAGCCTATACGGTTCATTCCGAAGGACACGGATTATATCTATTTGTCTTGGAAGGAAAGATCGTTGTTGCGAATGAAACGCTTTCAAGGAGAGATGCTATCGGTCTATACGAAACGGAAAAAATAGAAATTGAAGCCTGTTTTGATGCCAAGTTACTGTTGATTGAGGTACCTATGTATTAGGCGAACTGTAAGTCATTCTTTAAATAGGGAGATCATTTGAAAGATCTCCCTATTTTTCTTAAATTGGATGAAGAATAAATAAACTCATGGATAGCCTCTTACGACCTTTCGAAACACAGGATGTTGTGCTTATTTTGTTGTCAGTCCTAATCGGTCTGTTGATTGGCATTGAACGGGAGTATCGGAATAAATCAGCTGGTTTAAGGACCTTTATATTAGTGAGTTTTGGTTCGTGTCTCTTTACGATCCTTTCGTTAAAAATTGGATTAGCAAACCCAGATCGATTGGCCGCAAATATTATTACGGGTATTGGTTTCCTAGGTGCAGGAGTAATTTTCAAAGAAGACAACAAAGTAAGCGGTATAACCACCGCGACGACAATATGGGCTGCAGCTTCCCTGGGGATGTGTGTCGGTGCCGGATATCTGGTTTTAGCTTTTATTGGTGTAGGACTGGTTTTAATAATTTTGGCGCTGTTAACTTATTTACAGACCTATATTGATAATTATCACAAAATAAAAGACTATGAACTACAGACGTCGTCTGAAGTAGACTTTGAACATACAGAACAGTTAATCCGGCGAATGGGGTTTAAGGCAGTCATTGTAAGTCAGCGCTATAACAAGGAAAGTTTAAATACCGTATGGCGATTGACAGGGAATGTCACTAAACATAAAGAGTTTGTAGAAACAGTACGGCGTGATAGGCAGGTCGTCGCTTATCAATATTAAGGAATTACGATATTATCTGCTTTATTTATTCGTCATCATCCGTTTCCTCCGGGGATAGCTTTTGTAATAAACTGTTAACTTCGTCTTCTGTCGCTGTTAATTTGGCTTTACAGACTTGAATAAGATCAGATGCTCTCTTGATCTTTCCGGCGAGCTCATCAATATTAGTTGTGCCATTTTCAATCTCCCTCACAATGATTTGTAACTCATTAAAGGCATCTGTATAGGTGTAATTTTGTTCCATTCTTTTATTCTTGTTTAAAATTTTTGTGGCTCAATAGCTCCACTTAATTTTTCTTATCTTCTTGAGTTTCTTTCGGAGATTTATCCGTTACCGTACTGGTAAGTTCTCCATATTCAAGTATTGTCTGTATGACATCTCCCGGAGATACTTGTGTAACTGATTGAAGCAGTTTACCATTGACCTTCGTAATTGAAAAACCTTGTTTTAAAAGGCGAATTGGATCAGAGAGCTGAATAATCCGCTCGGTATGTGCCAGAGCCGTTTTGCACTCATAAAACCGTAATTTTATTAATGAGTGAAGCTCATTTTGAATTTGTTGTATAGCCGTGCTTGAGATTTGAATTTCTCTTTTTCCGACCCATTGAATATGCGTTGCCAGTTGAGATAGTGTATGACGTTCTTCCTTAAATCGGGTAAGAATCAGCTGCTGTATACGCTCTGCCGCCCGATCGATTGGGATAGCAAAATTATGAAACTTTTGAATTAGAAAATCTGCAAGCTCGCTGGGGGTAATCGCATTCTTATAGGCGACCATTTCGCTAACGGTATAATTCGTCGAATGCCCAATTCCAGTCAATACAGGAATGGGAAATATAGCAATAGCTCGTGCCAATAGATAGTTGTTATAGCTAGAAAGGCCCACCTCACCGCCACCGCCGCGAATAATCGCGACAACATCATACATACTGATTTTTTCGGCTATAACAGCAAGTTGATTGATAATAGAAGGTACTGACTTGTCCCCTTGTAATAAGGCGGGGAAGAGCGTACATTCGATTCGATAGCCCCACGGGTTTTGGTTGATAATCTTGTAAAAATCCGAAAGCCCCTTACTTGTTTCCACTGAAATAATCGCCAGTCGTTTGGGAACGACGGGAAAGGGTAACGATTTATTGGACTCATAAATACCCTCTGCTTTCAGCTTTCGAATACTGTCTATCTTCTCCTTTTCAAGTTCACCTAAGGTAAATGTCGGATCAATATCAACAATACGTAGACTAAGTCCGTACATGGGATCATAGGAGATACTTGCCTGAAATAACATCGTGATCCCCTCTCGTAGTGGTTCTTGAGCGATTTTAAGGAAATTGTTGTTGATTCGATTATAATCGGCTTTCCACAGGATGGATCGAATTTCTGCGACAATTTTGCCATCCTGTTTTTCGACCAATTCAGGATAGCAATGGCCCGAATGTGTATAATGATTAAGCTTATTCATTTCGGCTTTGATCCAATACAAACTCTTATACCGTTCTGCAAGCGTCTTTTGGATACTGCGGCTCACTTCCAGTAAGGAAAATATTGTTTTATCTTGAATCAATTCTGGCATTAGTCAAACTTACAGAAAAAACCTTCATGATGCAATCGGAGCCCACTAAATCAAGCCCGATAGAAATTTGCTCAAAATGCTAATGGGCTATGGTAAATGCTGCATGGATTTGTAAATCCAAATAGGTTGCAAGAGTAACAAAATTGATTTTTTTTCAGAGAGTCCTATTGCTTCATGATTTTATTCGTATTTTTATTTGATAGAACCTAAAAAACGATAAAAGCAGAATGAAAAAACAGTTTTTCGGGGTGTTATTTGCAGGTTTGTTCTGTATTTCCCCCTTGTTTGCTCAGTATAAATCCACGATTAAAAACGAAACGATTCTTTTCAATAACCTGGATCAGCAATTGCCTTTGAAAAATCTGGATCAACTTCATATAGCAGTTGTTGTTCCTAATGCTGCGAAATATAGTGTATTTACGGAACAGTTGGCCCGCTATGCAAACACCAAAATTTTTGATTTTAGCAAATTTGATGAGGATATCAAATATTACAATACGATTATTGTGGCTGGAAAAGAAGATGACTTAGATGCCGATTGTCTAGCACAGCTGAAGCAAGCCGTATTAAACAATAAAAAAGTGATCCTTTGCCATTTTTTCGAAAATGAAAAAAGTAAAAAGAGCTTATCTGAACACCTGCAGCCTGACTTGATAGAGTTGCTTGCACCTTATTCAGAAATAGGACAGCGTCATCTGGCGATGTCTATTTTTGGTGGAGCCCCGATCACTGCCGGTAATGTCAAAACTACACAGACAAGATTACAGTATGGTTCTGCGTCAAGTTCTAATCTAAACCTGGCGAAGCTGACCAAGAAAATTGATGCGATCGCACAAGAAGCCATTGATAAGCAAGCAACGCCGGGTGCCGTAGTTATGGTCGTGAAAAATGGTCAGGTCCTATTGGAGAAATCTTACGGATTTCACACCTACTCCAAAGACATCTCCACAAAAACCAATGATATCTTTGATCTCGCGTCTGTTAGTAAGATTGCAGGTACTACGCCCGTAATTATGCGTCTTACCGAACGGAATGTCATTAATCTGGATAGTACCATGGGACACTACCTATGGCAGGCAAAGTATAGCAATAAAAAAGATATTAAGCTCCGTTCCGTCATGCTGCATGAAGCAGGATTTACGCCTTTTATTCCTTTTTATAAATATTTGAAAGCAGGAGATGTTGTACCGACCGACGATGATAACCATCAAGTGAAAATGGCGGACAACAGCTATATTCTCAATCATTATTATCGTGATGTCATGTGGCCGGAGATGCTAAAATCACCTGTCAAACCCACAGGAAATTATGTGTATAGCGATATCAGTATGTATGTGATGAAGGAAGTTGCTGAACATCAGACTGCTGAACCTCTGCAAGATTATGTGCAGGAAAATTTTTATAGACCTCTGGGGATGACGCGTGCTGGTTATCTTCCCAGAGAGCGTTTTGCAAAAGATGAAATTGTTCCTACCGAGCAAGACACCTCCTTTCGGAAAGTATTGTTAGAAGGTTATGTACACGACCAGGGGGCTGCGATGGCAGGTGGGATTGCTGGACATGCCGGATTATTCGCTACCGCAAACGATCTGGCAATCTATGGTCAGCTTTTACTAAATAGAGGGGAGTACGGTGGTGAGCGATATTTTAAAACCGAGACAATAGATCTGTTTACCTCGAAGCAATCAGCCACAAGCCGTAGAGGACTGGGATTCGATCGCTGGGATCCAAATCCAAAAAATGAATATCCATCTAAGCTAGCGAATAGTTCTGTATTTGGACATACTGGATATACGGGGACATGTATCTGGATTGATCCGCAAAACCAATTGATCTATATCTTTTTGTCTAATCGCGTACATCCTCAGGTGAGTACCAAGCTCTTGGATCTGAATATCAGAAGCAGGATTCAGGATGCAATTTATGAATCGATAAACGAAAGTCAAAGATGATCAAGGACCTCTTATTAATCGGACTAGGAATAATGATGCTCAATAGTGCTGTGTTCGGCCAAGACTATAAGCAGATCCACGAGGATTTGGTTGTCGTCGATGGGCACAATGATGTTATTTATGAATCAATTTTTCAGGGGAAAAATATTGGTCAACGATTAAAGACAGGAGCTACTGATTTGCCGCGGCTGCAGGAGGGCGGTGTAGATGTGCAGGTATTTGCTGTATGGTCAGATGATGCTAAGTGGAAATCGGGTGCATTCAAGCACGCAAATGACCAAATAGATGCCTTGGAGAAAATGATTGCGGCGAATACCGATAAAATAAGTTTGGCAAAGTCTTCAGGAGATATTGATTCGATATTGAAAACAGGAAAAATAGTCGCTTTGATCGGTGTGGAGGGAGGAAATATGATTGAAGGAAGTGTTGATAACCTCGTGCGGCTCCATGAGCGTGGCGCCAAATACCTCACGTTGACCTGGAACTACAATTTGTCCTGGGCGAGTTGTGCCGCGATGGAATCGGCTGATATGAATTCCAAGGAGAAAGGATTAACAGATCAAGGGCGGGCAATTATCCGGAAGATGAACGAACTGGGCATGATGGTTGATCTGTCCCATGGCGGCGAACAGACTTTTTATGACGTGCTGGCGATCACGACCAAGCCTATCTTGGTTTCCCATAGCAATGCTTATCACTTATGTCCACATTTTCGTAATCTGAAAGATGCGCAATTGAAGGCGCTGAAAAAAAATGGGGGTGTGGTTGGTGTGAATTTTTATTCGGGTTTTTTGGATCCAGCCTATGAAACAAGGCTTAAAGGTTTGTATGTAAGTAAATTTGGTGATCAGGGGGATGCAAAATTGAGTACTTGGTCTATGTATGAAAAGTTGCCAAAGGAAATTCAACAGCAAGCTGATGCTCCGCTATCGAAATTATTGGATCATATCGACTATCTGGTCGAAAAAGTAGGTATTGATCACGTTGCGGTAGGCTCTGACTTTGATGGCATAGAATCCTCACCCCAAGGTTTGGAAGATGTTTCTAAATTCCCACGATTGACTAAAGCATTGTTGGAGAGGGGATATTCAAATGCAGATGTCGCAAAAATTATGGGACAAAATTTCTTGCGGATTTTAAAAGAAAATGAACGATAAACTCTTCGGTTTTTTTAAGATTTTTCAGTGAGGTTCCAGTATACATGCAGTATTGTTGACGTATTGATGCAGTATGTAGTAATATACTGCATATTAACTTAAACCACCATAGAAGTAGCGTCATTGAAAGGCTGATCAGCCCTTGGGTAATATCTTGGGAATATATAATAGGTGCCATTATGTTATTACGCTTTAAAAGCTATAAATGTGTAAATTCGTAGCATGGCAAAATCAAAATCAGCATACTTCTGTCAAAATTGTGGCTATGAGTCTCCCAAATGGATGGGACAATGTCCTTCTTGCAAACAATGGAATAGTTTTGTTGAAGAAGTCGTCGAAAAAGCGAGTTCAAAAGTCCCCGAATGGCGTAGCTCTACAACCGGAGGCAATACGAAAAGGGCGAATAAAGCTGCGATTATTCACGAAATTGTTTATCAAGACGAGTCTCGTATATCCACGCCTGACCAAGAGTTCAATCGGGTTCTTGGCGGTGGCATTGTTCCGGGTTCACTGGTACTTATCGGTGGAGAGCCTGGGATTGGTAAGTCGACTTTGATGTTGCAGCTTGCGTTGTCCATCCCGCAGGTCAAGACACTTTATATTTCTGGGGAGGAAAGTGAACAACAGATCAAGATGCGGGCCGAACGATTGTCTCAATCATCCAAAGCCAATTGCTATATCCTTACAGAAACATCCACTCAAAATATTTTCAAGCAGATCGAAACGGTACAACCCAATGTCATTGTCATCGATTCCATACAGACTTTGCATTCTTCACAGATTGAATCCGCTCCAGGGTCGGTCTCTCAGGTACGGGAATGCACCGCTGAATTACTGCGGTTTGCCAAGGAGACGAGCACACCGGTCTTTATCGTAGGACATATTACCAAGGATGGATCGATTGCAGGGCCCAAGGTTTTAGAGCACATGGTGGATACGGTGCTCCAATTTGAAGGCGATCGCCACCATGTCTACCGGATTCTACGGGCTGTAAAAAATCGCTTTGGATCGGCTTCAGAACTCGGGATTTATGAAATGCAGGGGTCAGGACTGAGAGAAGTGTCAAACCCTTCTGAGATTATGATCTCGCAACGTGACGAGCCTGTTAGTGGAGTTTCCATTGCGGCAATGCTGGAAGGCATGCGACCGATGATGATTGAAGTACAGGCACTGGTGAGTAACTCGGCATTTGGTACTGCACAGCGTTCTTCTACGGGTTACGATACGAAACGGTTAAATATGCTTTTGGCCGTTTTGGAGAAACGCTTTGGTTTCAGGCTGAGTGCACAGGATGTATTCTTGAATATCGCCGGCGGTTTGCGCGTAGAAGATCCTGCGATCGATCTGGCCGTTGTTGTGGCGATTATTTCTTCACAGCAAGATATACCGATTCGCCCCAATCTGACTTTCGCAGGTGAGGTTGGCCTATCGGGCGAGATAAGAGCCGTAAATCGGATTGAACAACGGATACAGGAGGCAGAAAAGCTGGGATTCGACGGTATTTTTATTTCTAAATTTAACACCAAAGGGCTGGACGCGAAAAAATATAATATTGCTATTCGCCCTGTCGCCAAGTTGGAGGATATATTCAGTGCCTTATTTGGTTAGGAAATACGGCTGTGCTATGGAAATGCACGCTATAGTTTAATAGTCTTATTTGTTTGGGTAATCATTCTCTGTATTTCCGTTGAGGAACACATTCATCGTTAAACTAAAAAGAGGCTGTCTCAAAAGGATAGTCTCTTTTTTGTTTTTGAGATTTTTCGTATTTTGAAGGTATGGGAAAGAC
>JBMAAL010000065.1:0-32854 GCA_050281725.1 Sphingobacterium sp.
GACGATGCCGTTTTTGCTCTTATAAAAAATATCGTTATCATTATTAATCAATAAGATATCGTCTTTAGAAGTAATCAAGTAAATTTTATAGTCGCCATAGGGATACATTTTATTGTCATCGTGATTAACGGTGTCTCCCGGGGTTCGATATTTATTTACTATCGTTTTATACAACATGTTCCATTCGGCACTATCTAATAGTTTATCATGGGCCTTTGCAACAGCATCATAATCAAATATATTTTGTCGAAATGTTGAAAAGCTAAATTTGTCATCTTGGATAAGTCCATCTTCAAAGATAACTTTGATATAAGCACTGTCTGTCCTAAATACGCGGTCTATCTTTTGATTTTCAACAACAGGTCCATTGCAGCTTGATATAAGCAACAAGCAACTTATCATGCTGGCGAACAACCAAAGTAGAATCTGTTTCGTTTTTTTCATTTCAGATTGCCCATTTTTAAATATATTTTCATAATGCTATGTTACGGAAGTTTATTTCTTACGATGTTTATTGTGTTGACTTTCCATAATTATGTTTGGATTAATGCTTTTACAAATTCCATCCAGTCGGTTTATCTTCCAGATCTGTGATGTCCAATCCATTGATTAGTGTATAAAGTGGCTCTTCAGGAAAATTATTCATCCGCAATAGAATGAGCTTGTCGTATTCTTCATTGTAATAGTAATACCCAATTTCTGGATGTTTTTTCCAAAAAATAGTTGACGAAATTAATTCTTCATTGTTCATATGACCTTTATTTAGTAAACCTTGTTCATCGCGTTACCGGTATGTTTGTACCGCAATCCCAGATTATCCAATACCCTGTTTTTAAAGTTTTCTATAGCAATTTTTCTTTCACGGATCTCCGCTTCATTTTCAGGTTTGTTATTAACAGGTTTTCTTTCTCCCGATTGCTTATTTTCTACAGAAAGAAGCAATAATTCGGTCGGAGAATCCGCTGGAACCGGAATTAATACCCAGTAGATATCATTATTTTTCACATCATTGACATAACCTTTGTAAAAATACGGACTGTTCGCACTAATTTTAAATAATGAATCCTGGAGAGTCATGTTATTATAAGCCGTTATCTTTTTAATAAGAGAATCCTGTGTTACATCAAATTCATACCGTTCGGCCATCAAATTACTTCCAGCAGCGATGAAGTCGCAAGAAGAAAAGAAAACACTCAATAGAATTATACTCACTATGGTTTGATAAAATTTGAACATGCTTAATCCTTTTAAAAATAATATGCTATCAAGTTATCCAGAATGATAAGAATTTATTTTGATCCAATTGTTTGACGTTATAATTCTCTCATTTCCCTTATTTTTCAGATATAAGTGTAACTTAACCTTCCTATCTGAGGTCAAAACCCTCAAATCGTCCTTTCCAACAGCAAATTCATAGGAAATAATACTGTCCTTTTTCAATTCCAATTTGAATTCCTCCAAAAATGCGCAGTTTGGCAGTACAGCCGGTACTTGCTTTCCTTCTGGAATAAACTGTCTTGACAATAACCTAATTTGATTATCTGTATTTTCAACAATAATTTGGTTATGTTTTAACGCATCTGGATTCTTCGTTTTATAAAATATGGTCGGGTCTTCCTAATAATCGGGACAGCCAATAAAAAACATTCTGTCATCGAGATTTAAAATGGTATCTGTTTTTGATTCAAAATCTAGTTTGACAAAATAACCATGCTCTATCTCTCTAATAGAAGTATTAAAACATATTGAATCTTCACATTTTTCAACAGATTGACATGAAGATAAAACACCTAATAAGGCAATATTTAAAAGTAGAAATATTTTCATAATGCTATGTTACGGAAGTTTATTTCTTACGATGTTTATTGTGCTGACTTTCCATAACTTCACCACTACCTATTTCTCAGCGTATTTCGTATATAAATCAATAATTCTGAGCATACATATACAATAAACATAAATATGAGGATGATTTGAGCCCAATCATTCAAAAAAGCTAGTTTATCCATCATATTTCGGTTTATTTTTAAGTTTAAAAATATTTTTCACAATCTTAACAAAGAAATAAATAATCAAAATTATATGGAGAAGCAGGCTGGCAGGGGTTAGTATACCACCATCACCTGGCTCATACCTAACTAGGGTATTCATTTTTGGATTATATACCCCAATTCCACCGTCCTCTTTTAAATGGTGGATGCTAGGTGTTGTGGTCATCCTGATGATTTCCCTGCTGAGAGCTTATTTTATTATTGATATGGACAGACGGGAAATGCGGGTACGCAAAGGGCTGTTTGGCAAAGAGGTAACTGTTCCGCTGGAAAGCCTACAGGGATTTACAATCCATAAACTCAAACAGTACGGCCTCATCACCGTGAGTGTATCGCTTCACGCCCGTTATCTAAATGAAGAGGGTAAAGAAAAAAAGGTGCAGCTCGCACAGCATTATTTTACAAAACCGATACAGCGAATATGCAATGAGATCGACGAAATCATCGCTGAAGATCACAATCGATAAATTAAAAGCAGTATTCAGGCGCGTCCCCTATCATTGAGTTTTGTCTAAACCCCATTTCTTCTGATATATACAAGTTTATTGCTTTTAGGAGTATAAAACATAAAATAGCTTCCTCCAGAATCAGCATAGATATAGGCATAAAAATTTCCTGGTTGGCTGAGCTTTCTATTCAATTCCTGAAAACAGCTATTTTCGAAATTAGCACTATCCAGTTCCAGTGAAAATAACGCTTTGGTTTCATCGTCAATAGGGCACTCTTTCCACTGACCAATTTTTGCATCGCCGGCAATAGTTCTATTTCCCCATTTTGAAAAGGGTTTTATATCTTTCTTTAATAGAATATTTTCGGCCTTATATTGTATTATATCAAAAAATTCACCCCGCATGCTAAATCCGATAAGATCTACTGCACATTCCTGTTCTAAGGTTGGAAGTCGATCAAACACGGCCAATTGATCACTTTTTTTCAAGAAATCAACGGACTGATTTTTAATCATAAAAAAGATCAGTAGGCAGATCAATAAAACACCAATTTTTTTCCAAACATTCATAAAAATAAGCTCTCGGCAAACAGACTTCCCTTTAAAATTAGTAATTCAGCGCTGAATTTTCTAATTTTAATCATTAATGACCGACATAGAAATCCTAAAACGACAATTTCAACATGCACTGAAACGCGGAACAGGCGAAGCATACCTGATCGTAAAAGAGCATCCGAAAATTGACTTTTCAAATCAAATTATACAAGGAGCATTAAACATTTTCGCCTATGATGGACAATGTGAAGGCGACCGGGCAACTTATATTTTTGATATTATTTCTATTTCAAAACAAAAAGACAAAATCCGTAAAGCCGTCTTGCAGGGCTTGGCAAAGGAACAGGATGACACCTGGAATTTGACACATTTGTTTGCCCTGGCAAAACTTTACGCGCAGCAAAATGACACCGAGGCAAAACAAGCTATTTATGACCGCTTTTTAAACAACCCGATCGCCGGCGCTGATTGGGCCGGAGCTTATGAAATACTAGAACTTGATGGACTAAACGGCTTATTTTACGTAGCCGAGAAATTTGGAAAATACATTGAACAACATCCTGACGATTGGCAAGACGACGGCATAATTCAGCATTTTCAAGCAGAACACCAAAACATACAGGTTGCTGAAGAACTTCAAAAGAAAGCCCGGACCAATAAGTTCATACGTCTTTACCTTGACAAGATACAACAAACAGAAATAAACCAGAATACACAACGAACAAAACCCCAAAAATACAAAGACATTCTTGATGAAGTGTTAAATAGTAAACCCTATATTTCTTTTGCAAGAATGAGAAAACTAACAGTAAAAGAGATAAATACTATTGCAAAGCATCTTTTGAAAGAAACAGACCAGGCAAATATGGAATGCCTTTTGGAGATTTTTGGCTTTCATAAATTTCCTTACGATAGTCAATTCATTTTAGATTATGCTAAACAAAAGGGAACAGGCAAGAACAGAATAGCTAAAAATGCCATTAATGCACTCAAACATCTAAAAAGCAAAGCCATTAGAGATTTTGCCGTGGACAAAATACGAAGTGCCAAAAATCCGATAGACTATTTGGAATTGCTGATTTCTAATTACAGAAGTGGCAACTCGAAGCTACTGACCGAAATCGCCGAAAAAGCAAAAAATGTACACGAAATTGAGCGGTTGGCAGGGATATACACAGATATTTTCAATGAAAACAACACAAAATCCTGTAAAAAACCACTTGAAATCCTGTATAGCAAAATGAATTGTGCACTTCACAGAAAAGATATCATAGAAATTATGCTGCATAACAACGTTCTCTCTGATACTATAGAAAAAGAACTTCTCTATGACTGCAACCTGGAAACAAGGATGATAGCTCTTCAAGCTAGGGCACTGCATCCTAGTGATCGGAATTTCTGATTAAATTCTCCAGCACCTTATTGTTCAAAGCCGTGAAACACCTAGATATCGCCAACTTTTATTTTGAAAACAGTTCATCTGTTTCAACATGTCTATAAATCCCTATATAATCATCAAACTGCAAAAATTTAATTTCCTCGTCGCTTTACATTTTTATTCAACTCCAGACAAAAAACAAAAAAGCCACATCTCCCGACGTGGCCTTCACTTAAATAAACATAAACATATGAACCGTCACCTAATCTAGCGGTTCCAACTAACTCTTATTTCACATTCACATTAAATGTGAACGTCGCCTGCACGGTTTTCGCTCCTTCGTAGGTATACACCAGTGCCTGCTTAATGGTATACTTCTTTCCAGTGGCCAAAGCGCCCGGATATTGTCCGATGGAGAACGTTATCGTACTGGCGTTAAATTCTGAAAACAAGCCCGCATTGGCACCCCAGTTGGTGACAGCCCCAGCAGGCGTAAACCAATGCCCGTAACCTGTGGCCGTATTGTTGGGATTTAAACTTCCATTTGGTTCCACGGCATAGAACTTAATTTTTCCGCTGCTCATCAAACCCGCCAGGTCTGCCGAAGATATGGCCAAAGCCTCCCCTAGCTGAGCGGCATTGACGCTTACCTGCGCACCCGAATACCCTGTGGCATCTGCCGGGAAGCTCAGGTCATAATTCAACGCGATATCTTTGGGCTGACTGCTCACCTCATTGTATCCTGTAGCCGTTGTACCCTGAATTTTGATTTCGTAAGGCCATTGCTCATCATTGCTATCGTCATCATCCCAGGCATGTGGCTGGTAAACAGATGGGGCGCCTGTGACAACAAACCAGAGGTTGCTACAATTGGCCGGAACAGTAAACGCTACCGTATTCTCCGTGCCCTCCGTCCTGTCACCATATACCCGCGTGCCGTCTTTCAATAAAGCCACATAGCCATAGCGCCATCCGGCACGGCTGGCATCCACCGCGTTGAATCCGGCGGCATTTGGTAGTCCCTTAAAAGCTACTGAAACCGGGGTTCCCGCAGCCGGAACTTCGAGCGGAATCACATTATAACCCGTAGTACCCGGACAACGATCATAGGCAACGCGAAGACTACCGTTGGATTGCCGCGTAAATTTGGTCGTCAGCTTACCGATATAATTCTTTCCATAATCCCGGATGCTGTTCAGGTCCCAGGTCACAAAGCGGGTCGCCGCATCATAGATCTCATTGTTGAACTGCTTCACATCGATACCCGTTATACGCATATAGGCCTGCACCGGATCTTCGGGTTTTAACGCTTCGCGCCAGATGCGGCCAATCATATCGATCCCATGTTTACTGGTCCAATACCAATGGATGAAATAGCTGGCATAACGATATTTCTCGTGATGAATATGGCGATGATAATTTTCGGTATAGACGGGAAAATCGGAGCCCGAAAATGCCTGTGCGGGATAGGTTTGGTAGGCCTGCCATTGCGCTGTCTGCTCCCAGAACCCATTGCCGCTCGTTCCGCCAAAACCGTAGCGAAATCCATGTCCGCCTTTCAGATCGGCAAATACCTGATATTGAAAACTATGCCCGATCTCGTGGGCAATCACGGCACCTACTGGCTTACAGGTCGCCGGATTGATCCACAATGCGCCGATCGTATCGTCGTAACCGCCACCATACGCCATCCATTCTGTCGTATAATGAACAAAAATCATCATTTTGTATTTATCCAGATTGGATCGGTTTACTTTACGTTCTGCAAACTTCAGGGTATTGATGTTCAATGCGTAGAACTGTTCGGCCTTGGCCAGAAGATCATCAATATCGACACGGTATTCTTCAGGGACGGTGTCAGCATTGGGATCATTCTTCCCATAACTTGCACCCCAGAACACGATAAAATGCTCCGACTGACGGCTGCGCGAATAGGACCATTTACTCCCTTTATCGTTATAATCCATCCCTTCAAATTCCTTTGGCTTATAAATCTTCAAAGAATCTGTCCCCACTGTAACGGGCGGCGTGGTGACCTCTTCCTCGACCGGAAGTTCAACTTTTTTGCTGCATCCCTGCGAAAGGAATACAAGTGCTGAAACCAGTATCAGCAGGACTTTATGCAATACTATACTTTTCATCATTTGCGCTTTTAATAGGTAGAGATCAACTATGTGTGATGGTCAAAAAACGGAAGCGAACGATGTAGGTACCACTTCTGTAGAATTTGATGGTCGATACGGGGTTAAGATTACGCCCCAGCGTAGTCGCCGTACCTACAATACGGTAATAGGAAATAGGATCCCCAGACCAAAATTCTGTGCCTACATAAGTACCGTTCATGATGGGGTATACCAGCCCCGAAACATCTGGATAGCGATACACCAAGCCCGTATCGGTAACTTCCTCCGGATAATAAGGCGACCAATTTTTGAACGTAGGCCGGTCACCACGCTTGATGATCTCGCCTTTTTTGGGATTGAAGGGCTTGCCGTTTTTATCTTCCCATTGATACACAATTTTGTTTTCCCCTTCAGCCTGATGTTCTACACTGATCTCGTAATCTGTATACGGCAAAAAATTAGATTCGGCACCGTAGTCCGAACTCGTGCACGACTTAAATAAAATATCTTCCTTCTTGGCACCGATAACATTAAAGTCCAGTATATTCTTAAATTTTTTCTGTCCGGCGATATTGCTCACCTCCACATCGATGGTGTACTGCCCCGGGGTCACAAATTGCGTTGCCTGTGTAAAACCCACGCGACCACCGGTCGCATTGAGCATCATCGGCGGATATTTGGCCTTGCCAATCTTCGCTTTCAACAGATCCAGGGTGGTATCCCGCCAAGTGATCTCAGCCAGGTAGGTGGATATTTCATGTTCTTTTGAAAATTCTGTTGAGAGCTCGCCGGTTTCCTTGTTCCGTACCGCAACCAGATTGACGGTCAGCGGGGTTGTGCTTCCATTGGCAACAATGGCATCCGTGTACACCACCGTCCCCTGGTTGACTTGCAGATTCTCCACATTATAGCGTATATTTTCACTTAAATAACCTATTTGGTCACTCTTGCAGGAATCCAATAGCAATAGGGATAAACCTGCTAAGCCGATTATAAAACTTCGTTTTTTCATCTGTTTTATTTTTTCATTTGTGATGAAGCTATCCGGTTGATCCGGCACTGCCGCGGAATCAATCCAGTTAGTTTCATAATTTATTTGATCTTAATGTTGAATACAAAAACAGCATTCAAATCACCCTTTGTTTTCGACTTGTATACGAGGGATTGTCGAACAGTATAGGTATTACCCACCGTTGTTTGCCCTGGATATTGCAGAATATTGAAGGTCATCGTTGAGGTTGCCAGCTCAGACACAATGCGTGCATCGGTGCCCCATGAACAGGTTTGCCCTTTCGTATCGAACCAGTGCCCGGGGGCGTTGGCAGTGCTGTTTGCATTTAAGCTGCCATCGGGCTGTACAGCATAATACGTAATATCCTTACCCACCAGCGCGGATATTGCGCCGCTCTCCACGCCATAAAAGCGCGCTAAACGTGGCAACAGCAGGTCCACTGTGGTACCTGTATAACCGGCTGCATCATATTTAATACTCAGGTCGTAGGTAAAGGTCAGCGTAGAACCGTTTTCTACGATTCTAGGCCCCGTAAGGAGGCGCGGAACAAAATCACCTATAAACGTATGTGTATTGGCCAATACATTTAGCATGGTTCCTGAAGCCGTTTTAATCCCGGTTGTCTGACAATATATACGCATGTCGGCCTGATCATCTTCTTTGACCGTAACAATACCGTCAGGGCTGATCTGATCCGCCTCGCCACGCACTTTGACGTAGTATAAATAATAAACGGGCTGCGAAGACCAGGCCGCTTTGGGCTGCTTTTGCCTATGATAGAAAAATCCACCCACATTGGACGCATTGCTGATCGTCGTATACGCTGTACTGGCCGTTTCCAAATTGTAAGGGGCATCGTTGTAGATGTATGCCCTGACCGAATCCACAGGGATTTCGTTGAGAAACTGATCAAAAGAATACTGTGCATTTTCGTCCACATACTTCACCGAGTCTGCCTTCTGCTTATAATAACGGTTGACCGAATAATCCGAAGGCGCCCAAAAGGTTTTCGCCTTGTTGATTTCGTCTTTGAGTTTAAAATGGTCAATCACCAGCAGCAGGGTATCAAACATCCCATTGGGATGAGCCGCCAGGTAGTCGTAAGTAGACAGATTGACTTCGGCTGTATGGAGGCCGTCATCCGTCAGATAAGCTGCTTTCTTGCAACCGATCACGGTCAGTCCAAAAGCCAGCAGCAACGCAAATCGATATAAGGTTTTCATTTTTTTCAGGTTTAGTGGTTTACATATTGACGGTTCCCCAGTATGGTGTCTGATTCAGCAGCGGATTGGTTGACAACAACGATGGGTCAAATGGCCAAAGGTATTTCTTCGCATTAAATTGCGACTGGTTCATTTTGCCTTCCGGAAATTTATAGACATTGAAGTGTTTATACAACCGCACGAGATCGTAATAGCGATGGCCTTCCAGAAAAAGCTCGCGCGCTCTTTCGCTAAAGATGGCCTCGATGAGCGGTTCCTCGTTTGTGTAGGCAGGCAGTCCAGCTTGCGTCCGGATTTCATTTAAGATGGTTTCTGCGGAGCTATTTTTACCTGTTGCGGCCAATCCCTCTGCCATAAGCAGCTTAATATCAGAATAGCGAAAGATGATGATGTTATTTTTAAATATCGCATTGGCATTTGACGCATTACTCGAAAACTTAACATTCGCATATTTCGTACACAGCGCATAGTTACCGTTATAAACTATATCAAACACACTTTTAAATCGTTTATCGTTACTGTCTTTAAAGAGCGTTTTAATATAATCCTGACTGATTCTTAGAATCGGATCTGTTAAAGTCCGAAAATAAGGCCCGGCTAGTGAGAAGTACCCTATTCCCGAGTTTGTACCTTCGTTTTCCCCATTTTGGGAAATCTCAAAAATACCTTCATTGGATTTTCCCTGATAAATACTGCGGTAGTTCAGACTGTCCCTTCCCACAAAAGAATATTCGCCGCTTTCCAATACCGATTTAGCTGCCTCGATGCAGTCCGCATATTCGCCGCGCCATGCACTCAGGTGCGCCTGCAGGGCAAGCGCTGCTCCGGTATTTGCACGCAGGGCAAAATCATCTTGGTCAATATTGCTCCATTTCAGTAAAGTCAAAGCTTTAGTTAAATCGGCCTGGCTCTGATCCAGCACATCGCTTTCTTTACTTGCCGGGAGATTTACAGCATTGATGGGCACCACAGATTCTGTTATAATCGGCACTGTTCCCCATACCCTCGCCATATAGAAATAGGCAAATGCACGCACAAAGTAAGCTTCGCCGATATAGTAATCCCTGGTCGATACATTGTCAAAGGCATTTTCATCCATCTTAGGGAGCTTTTGGATCACGCGGTTGGCCTGGTCTATAGCCTGATAGAAGACATCATAGCGCCGCAGCTGATACGCGGGCCGCCAGGTTTCCGAAGCCGCTACAGCCGTATTGAGCTGCATATTGACAATCGGATTAAAGTCTGCGTTGGTCGAAGAAGTAATTTCGTCCGTTAGCAAATCGCCATAGGCATAGTAGGCCATCCCATTGCCTTGATTTAGGGCCTTGCGCAGCAGCGCATACATGGCGTTGGTTGCGCTATTGGCATCTTCCTGCGTTTTCCAGAAGTTCTCGTCGGTTGCCGAACTGACAGGCTCAATGTCCAGAAACTTGGAGCAGCCTGAAGCGAGATACATGAAAGCACTCAGCATTAAAAACAATATTTTTCTTTTCATCTCTAACTAATTTTAAGCCACCGTTATCCGATGGAACTGACATGATTAAAAGGTTACATCCAAGCCTATTGTCCATTTCTTCGGGATCGGATATCCGTTACCCGTTGAATAACCATTGGCTTCCACTGCTTCAGGGTCCGGCACAGAAGACCAGGACTTAACAGCCACATTATCCACGACCCCATAAATGCGGAGCATTTTCAACTTAAGTTTCTTAATCATGGCCTGCGGGAATGTGTAGCTCAGCTGAATATTTTTCAGTCGTACAAAACTGGCATTTTCCACAAAAGTACTATTGGCGATGTGCCAATTGTCTACCGTATTGCGAAACAAAGTAGGGTATTTGGTCTGATCGCCGTCTTTCATCCAGAAGTCGCTGGGTTTAAAATCTCCTGCAATAGCCGAATTGGTACCCCAGGTCGAATAAAGGGCAGATGAACCGGCATCCTGTAATTTATCCGACAGGTAACCATTCCACAAAGAGCGTCCGAAAACAAAGCTCACGAGTGTGGATAGGCTAAAATTCTTGTAAGAAAATTGGTTGATAAAACCGCCCACAAAGTCGGGATTTGGATTTCCCATATCAATTTTATCGTTATAATCGATCACATAATCCCCATTGACATCCCTTCTGCGCGGATCGCCAGCCTGATAAAGGACCGATCGATTAAAGTGCGCTATTCTTCTTCCCGTCAAAGGATCGACAGGCACGTCAGCATTGGTCGCATATACGCCATCCACATCCCATACTTTGAATGGAAAAATAGGCTGGCCTACATTCAGGGCGCGTTGCATCCAGGGTGGTCCCACTTGTATTTCCTTTCCACCGTCAGGCAGGCTGGTGACATAATTTTTATTGTAAGCGATATTGAAATTGGTCGTCCACTGGAATGCCGACGAAGGGGCCATATTTCGGGAGATAATCGTCATTTCCACACCACTGTTTCTCACACTGATAAAATTGTTGGAGACCGTGCTGTATCCCGAAGTAGCGGGCATCGTCAGATCGTATACCAACTCTTTGGAGTCGCGCACATAAAAATCAGCAGTTACCGTAACCCGGTCGTGCAGCAGGTTCATATCGAACCCGGCATTAAACTGCGGTGAACGCTCCCATCTGATTGTCGGTGATGTTGCCGCCGCCGCATAATTAGGAGATACTGTCGGCTTACCGTTATACGAGAGTACCGAACCAGCAATGCCATTTTCCAGCACCGCCCCTGGATAAGATGCGTCAAAAGTCAGTCCTGTGTAGCGCGCATAGTAAGAGCCCGGATCACGACCCGTAATACCATAGCTACCCCTTATTTTGAAAAAGGATATCGCGTTTTTGACTCCCTGGAAAAACGGTTCTTCCGAAAGCACCCAGCCGGCAGATATGGATGGGAAAATACCCCAGCGGTTATCCTTGCTGTATCGCGACGATGCGTCCATCCTGTAGCTTGCAGAAAGCAGGTATTTGTCCTTATAATCGTAGCCAAAACGACCGAATACCGATACGCGCGAGCGCTCATTGATGGAAGTCGTTGCATAGAGATCAGGCCCGGAAGGGATACCGGTTACGGTTTTCACATAATTTCCATTGTCGTTGTAGCCATACATATAATTTTCATTGGACGTATTGCGTTCAATACCAGTACCCAAAACGGCACTAAAATTATGGATGTTTCGAATGCTTTTGATGTAGTTAAAATAGGTTTCCCATTCCCAGCGCTTATTTTGGTTCACCCAATTCTGTGCAAAGTTTCTATAGCCCGTAAGCAGTTTGGGGCGAAAAAGATCGCGTGTATTATTATTGACATTAAACGAAAACTGCGAGCGCAGGGTCAGGCCATTGATCAGAAATTTCTTCAGTGTCCCAGCGAAGTTTCCATTCAGGCTGAAGGAGTTATCGCGATCCATCAAACCATCGTAGCGCCCTGTATAGATCTGCTGGTCGACATCCGTAAGCTGATAGAAAGAAGAAGGAAATCCCCAGGTGCTAAAGGGATATTTCGTATCGTCACCCGAACCATGTTTCGCTTTAGTAAAACCTGCGAACAAATTTGTTTCAAATTGGAAATTGTCCGTCGGGTTAGCCTGTAACATCAGGCGCGGGGTTAGGTTTTCATTTTCAAAGCCCATCATTACGCCCTGCTCATAGTAACGCTGTGCCGAGAAACGGTATAAAAATTTCTCCATGGTGGCACCGATACTCACATTGACATTGTTGATGTTGGCCGACTGCAGAAAAAGCCCCTGCCAATCGGTATTGTTGTTAAAGGCTGGATTTAAACTATCTGTTAACATGGGGCTAATGGATCCATTATTGAACCAGTCGTACGATCCACCCTGATAGAGCAAGTTCATTTTCAGCCTGCGCTCGGCTGCACCAACAGTGATGGGCTTCATTGCCGGACGGCTGGAAACTCCGTTGTAAGCCGAGATCCGTATTTCGGGTTTACCCTGCGCCGGACGTTTGGTTTTGATGATAATGACCCCATTTGCAGCACGGGCACCATAAATGGCCGATGCCGAAGCATCTTTCAGGATATCAACCGATTCGATGTCGTTGGGATTAATGGCCTGCAAAGGACTTGCATTACCGTAAGCCGACCGGATATCACTCACGTCGTAAATAATATTGTCGATCACATATAAGGGCGCCTGCAGTTGGTTGTCTGCTAAGCCCAGGTTGCTCGTCCCGCGGATGTTGACAATGTTATTGGTACCGGGTTCGCCCGAAGTACTCAATACCGTCAAACCAGCCACGCGTCCCTGCAGCATGGCATCGAAGGTTGCATAAGGCGTATTTTCAAAATCTTTCCCTTTTACGGTAGCAATAGCTCCTGTCGTCTTCCGCCGCTGCACATCCTGATAGCCCATCACGACCACCTCATCCAGCCCCGTTCCATCTTCCTTCATCGTTATCTGAAGTGTATTTTCGCCGGCACGCAGCTGTTTCTCCTGCCGTACATAACCGACGTAGCTAAAAATCAAGGTCGGATTTGCCGATTTAAGCGGTAGGCTGAATTTTCCATCCGCATCCGTTTTGGTGGCATTGCGGATGCCTTTCTCTAAAATACTCAGATCAGACAAAGGTATGCCTTTTTCGTCTTTAACGATCCCCGTGACCGTTCTCTGTTGTTGCGCATATAGCTGTTGACAGACCAACAGCAGCAACATAAAAATACCCGTTAAGCATTTTTTTGGAAGATTTTCATACATAGTCATAATTTCGTTAAGCAGGTGTTCAGTTTAGCATACTGTCAATGACACATCTATCCCTGGGATAAATGGATTCCTTTTGCAAAAAAGGCTGTAACAGCATGTTAAAAAATTGATTAGTTCTTCTTTCTGTAACAAAATTAGTACTTCGGAGTAGCGGTTTTCGGTCAGATCTTACCCACTCATTCTAACATTTTAACAAAAGAAAAAGAGGCATATTGGCGAGCTGTAGGATTGCAGCATAGTGCATAAAACAGCAATTCCGTCTAACCATAACAGGAAAAATATTTCTGTTATGGTTAGACGGAATTGAATCAGAGCCGAAATCGCGCAGGAAATTGAGCGACCTTCTGCCAGATGGGATCAAATAGCCTAAAGTGATTAAAAAGTTTTTTAATCGTATAGATAATTTCGGTAGTTGCGCACATATATTTTGGGCGATATCCCCAATATACTTCGAAACACACGGTTGAAATTGGTGATGCTATTAAAGCCGGCATCATAGGCGATTAAAGAGATCGAGTCGTGCCTACCCAAACCCAATAATTTACAGGCTTCGCGGATACGCAGTTCATTTAAATAGGCGACAAAAGTTTTTCCGGTGCAATTCTTAAAATAGCGGCAAAAGGCATGCGGCGTAAGGTTTGCCTTTTCGGCTATTTCATCCAAACTGATATCCTCTTTAAAGTGCTCTTCCAAAAATTTACATAATTTTTCGATTCTGAAAGGTTTGGAGATTTCCCTTTTGGCCAGTTGAACACCAGAAAGCGGCTCCAATTCGGCGAATACTTTGCTGAGTGATTTTAAAAGATAAAAGAAATTGACGAGCTGATCCAGAAAGTCGGACTTTTGCAGGATTTCAATATAATAGCATACCTGTCCCTGATGTTTCGGCGGAACCTTAAATCCCCGCTGGCATTTATGCACAAAATCAAGCAGATTGCGAAGTTCGGGCATGGTGGCCATGGTAGACAGTGCTCCTTTCGGGCTAAAAAATAGTGAGACAGACCGCACAGATACTCCTGCGATGAAACTTTTAAACACATGGGCCTGGTTTGTTCCCAATAGAAAAATGTCGCCGGGCTGAAACTCATGTACATTATCGTCCACGAGTAGCTGGCCGATACCTTCTTTAATCCAGATTAATTGATATTCCTCATGACGATGCATATAAGGATAGAACTTATCCAGCACGTCTTCTTGAATATAGATAGATTTATCCTGAGGGGCAGGAACTTTAAATTGAACTGGCTTCATAACAATTTAGATTTAAATAAATGTCAACTTGACATTAAATATACAATAGCCAATTTAGGATTACAATGCTTAGCTAAAAAAGGTTAAAATAAGGTGATATTTGGTTATAATTTGCACATACGTGAATTAAAACCCAATAGATATCATTTTTTTACGTCATTATGAGCTTCGTACCCCTCCCATATCGATTTTAAAATTTACACCCCGAACGGGTATAAAAAGTATATAAAACACATAATTTATACCCGATGTAGTATAATTTAAGAACATTTACTATATTTATATCAGAAAGGGTATAATTATGGATTCAATACGAGTGTTTGTAAAACAGAAACGGAAAGAATTAAAGCTAACACAGGAAGACTTAGCTGCTAATGCTGGAGTCGGCTTACGGTTTGTGCGTGATCTCGAGCAAGGAAAAAAAACGTTACGTTTAGACAAAGTAAACGACATATTGGCGTTATTCGGCAAAGAAGTTGGTGTAATTGATCAAATTAGAGAGTGATGGCACGCGAAGCAAAAATATATTTTCATGATGATTTAGCTGGATATCTCCTTGAGACTGATCATGGCTATTCATTTAGTTATGACGAGAACTATCTAAAAAAAACTGATCCACTACCTATCAGTCTAACTTTACCCATTTCCGAGAACGCTTATCATAGCAATATACTATTTCCGTTTTTTGATGGGTTAATTCCCGAAGGATGGTTATTGGAAATCGGCGAAAAACATTGGAAGCTCAATCCTAAAGATCGTTTTGCACTATTAATCAACCTCTGTAGAGACACTATAGGAGCAGTTTCTGTTTATCCGATGGAGGCGGAAAACGATGGCTAATTGTTTATTTTGCTATGAACCAGTTGAAACTGGGGAGTATCACACAGCATGTTCAAGAGTATTTTTTGGAACAACTCAAGTTCCATATTTGGAGTTGGATCAGGAAAAATTGAAAAAATTAGGCGAAGTTACTGTAGCTGAGCGATTGGCAATAACTGGCGTACAGCCAAAAATATCACTCAGTCTAAATGGAGAAAAAGGCAATAAGCGACTTACCTTAGTTGGTCTTTGGGGAGATTATATTCTGAAACCTCAATCAAAAGAATATCTTCTCATGCCGGAAGTAGAAGATCTAACCATGCACCTCGCAGCGCTATTTAAGATAGAAACAGCAAAACACGCATTAATACGAACTTCTACAGGAGAACTGGCATACATCACAAAACGATTTGACCGTAAGAAGGGCAAAAAAATCCACGTTGAAGATTTATGTCAATTATCGCAGCTTCTGACCGAGCAAAAATACAATAGTTCCTATGAACGTGTAGGAAAAATCATCAAGCAATTTGCTTCCAACACCGGATTAGATGCAATCAAATATTTTAGACTCGTACTATTTAGCTTTTTAACAGGAAATAACGACATGCATCTCAAGAATTTTTCACTAATGCATACGAATCATGGCGTTTTATTATCACCAGCATATGATCTCATTAATGTCAACTTAATCTATCCAAAAGATAAGGAGGATATGGCTCTCACATTGGGTGGTCGTAAACGAAAAATAAAACGGTCAGATTTTAACCAGCTTGCGCAAAGTTTGGGAATATCTGAGCTCGTAAGAAATAATATTTATAAAGACTTCAGAAAAAATGCTGATAAAGTTAAAGAATTGATTGATCACAGTTTTCTAACAGATGATTTCAAAGAAAAATATGTTCAAATTGTCCACACTAAATTAAAACAGATCGAACTATAGAAAAGAATTTAGTGATCATGAATAAACTCCTATTTACCATCCTCTTTATTGTGGCTTCTACTTTCGGTGTTTCACAAACCTTGACTAAGGCAGCCACTTCTAGCTGTTAGCCAGCCCCCAGCTCTTCAGCCAGCTTTTGTAAGCCTTGATTAGCTTCTTCAAATCGTTTAAGTTCGACCGCATAAGATTCCGTAACCGTTTGGAGCAAGGCACCTTCCGCGGTAAAGTCAACATAGGCCATTACCGTATCACCACCCCACATCCAGTCAAAAATCAGGGCATAACCCTCCAAAACACAGCCCTCCAGTTGTTTTAAGAGAGCCAGCATCGGCAATATTTCAAGATAGTTTTCACTGAAGTTCAGTACGGCGAATGTCCAGTGTTGCTTTTCCTCATCGTAATACTCCTTTGCACCATAAAATCGATCCTTGAGCAGATTATCGAAGACTTCACGAATGCGCGCCTGTGAATAACTTGGAATAATTTCCAACGTTGTTTTGCTGTACATCTGCCGGCTCTCCCACCACTGCGACCAATTATCATCTTTGTTCGGGGAAATTGGTTTAGAAGCAAAAAACTCATTCAATCTCGATTTTTCTATTCGAATACTAATATAAAGGCTATCCAGTTCCATAAGATCGTTCTAAAAATATTCTTAACTTCTTTTTTAACGTTACCAGCTCGACAGTTTGATCTTACCATCGCTATCAAAATCCGTATTGTCCGTCACCCTTTTTAGATTCAACTGCTTCAATGATAGACCTTCCTGCAAGGTCAAATCTGAGGCTTTCATCCTAAATAAGGGATAGGATAATGGTTTTTCGCTCCATTCCAGCACAAAATGATAGCCATCTACGATCTTTTGCTGGTCGTCGGTTTTGATGATCAAGATATTGTGGAAGGTTTGCTCCGGCTTGGCCGGATCGCTATCTGTTGAGATACCCCTTGCTTTATAGGTGGCGATAAACTTGTAATAATGGTACTTGCCATTTATGGGATTGAATACTAATTCACGGCTGTTGTTTTCCTTGATTAATGCTGAAAAAGACTGCTCAAAATCATCCAGTAACTTATAATTAAAATCGGTATTGATCTTATTGGCCACCAATACATAAGTCTTTTCATCTTTACCGGCACTATTTCCCTTTGCTTGGTTTTGTGCAGCGACCGAATAACAAGTAAACCAGCCTAACAATAGGACTATTAAATATCTCATCCCACTAATTTATTAAAATTCAAAGAATATTCCTTTAGCTGGCCAACAATCATTTCATTTTTCGATTTCTAGCTGACACAAGCGGAAAACTTTTACGCTACCCCAATAAATTTTCCTATAGCTTATCATGTATTGGTCAATTGGGAGACATTATCCTCGCAAATGCCCAATCATTTGTGATCACAATGCAGCTTTTAAAGTCTAGGGGGAACTATTAACTTATATTTATTAAATTTGTAGCATTACGCATATTATTTCCGTTTGCAATAGTATAGTATCAAAATAAATTATGAAAAGGCCTATTTTGACGAAATGCACAGTTTTATTGATTTTCCTGTAAGACTTCTTACTGACCTATTTTACATTATTATGCTGAACATATTTCAAAAAGTGAATAAAGGACAATGGTTGCTCTTTATCCTACCATTCTTTCTATTTGGGTGCGAAAAAGATGAGCGCGATGGCACTACCTGTGCGCAGAATTGTATTGTACTATCGGGCGTTGTTGTGGGTACTCCTGCGAGCAAATTATTATCTGACGTAGAAGTAGGGATTTCGTTCCAATATTACAGTTCATTCCTTAAACCATCAATAAGTTTGGGGAAAACAAAGACAGATACCAAAGGCAAATATAGTTTTCGATTTGATGCCAGCAAATACCTATCCCGGGAAGGCTTTTTTATAGTTAGTGTCAAAAAGAATGGTTATTATCTTAATACAAACCATCCAGATTCCTATCAAAGCGTAGCTTCTTATGACTTGGACGAGCTCAAGTATGATACGCCAACTGATGAACGAATAATGCTGTTTAAAAAGGGCGAAATGGAGTTGCATCTCAAAAATGTCAAAAAACTAGATTTGACGATGCTTGCCGTTAGCTATGGTCCGGAGAAATCCAATACTGGTTTTTCTATCGCTCCGGTCCCTCGTGATTTGGATACCATCGTTAGGATAACGATTCCTGCCGATATGGAATCGGTATTAAAATGGCAAGGCTATAATGGATCGAACCCCTTACAATTCGACAAAGCAGCCACTGTTAATTCAGAAAAAGGAAGCTTTACACGCTATCAGTTAGATTTCTAGTGGGAACTAGCGCTAATTAAAAAGAGAAAACAATTATAAAATCTATAATCATACATTCATATGCTTAAAAAATTACTTTCCAGGATATTTCTTTCTGTTTTAACTTTATCAGGAACCGGCCTCTATGCCCAGCAAAGAAATGGCAGCGGTTATGACATCGAATTTTCTATAACTCCTCTCGCTGAGCGTACTATTGGACCGCGGAAGAGCCTTATGGGAGCCGGTAGCAACGACAGTAAGAATTATATAGCTGGATTGCTCCGCATAGGCTATCACTATAATGAAACATGGTCGTTTGGTGCAGGTGTGGGCTATTCCCACCAGAATATAACGACAACATCGGCAATAGTCGATCCCTCGGTGGAGCGGATCCAATACTCCTCAGAACTTTCTATTTGGGAAATCCCTTTAGATGCCAGGGTAAAATTTTTAAAATATCTCTACGCAAATGCGGGGCCTATGTTACACTTCCAGCAGAACGCAAACAGTTATGTAGACAAGCAGCATGGTATAGGTTTCCATGTTGGACTAGGCGCAAAGGTTCCATTATCCCAACAGTTTGCTGTCTTGCTGTCGCCACACTACAAAATGTACTCACTCATCCCTTTCCAATCGGAGAGAAATTATGATCGTCTGCGGGTTTTGGGAATTGCGGCTGGATTAAATTATAGGTTTGCCAAGAATTAATATAAATCACAGTTCAAACAGCCTCTTTTTCCATTTTCTCTACTGAAGAAAATTTATATCTTTATAAACAGGAAAACCTAAAATTATACTATTATTTACCGCAGGTTGCATTTAAATGATCATGAATAAAATACTATTTACCATCCTCTTTGTTTTGGTTTCTACTTTCGGCTTTTCACAGACCTTGACTAAAGCAGACTATCTTGAAGACCTCGATTTTTTAAAAAGAACATTGCCCGCCAAACATACCAACCTATTTGCTAAAACCACAAAAGCTACCTTCGAGAAGCTCGTAGATGACATTGCCAGCAAAGCGGATTCGTTGAATTATGAGACCTTCACCGTAGCGCTCTTCAAGCTTATGGTAAGTATAAAAGATGAGCATACATTTGTTGAAGCAAAATTCAATCGGATACTTCCCATTCAGTTGGATATGTTTAATGATGAAGTATATATAACAGCTATAGATCCAGCTTTTGCATCGCTATTGGGGACCAAATTAGTAGCAATCAATAACCACAGCTTCAATCAGATTACTGCTTTGTTTAAGGAGGCTATCTTAAGTGAAAACCGTTCGTCTTTTAATGATCACCTGCTCCGTTTCATCAACAATCCGGCTTTTTTAAAAGGCCTTGGCATCATCGATTCGGACAAAGAAGCTGCATTCACATTTGTTGACCGGAACAATAAAATCAGTAAGATAAAATTGACGTCATCGGAAGGTAATGACCTAAAAAAATTAAACTTAACAGCGGGTGCAGTCAATCTACTTTCAAAAAAGAAAAAAGGGAACTATTGGTACGATTATGACGCTGCTCACAAAATCCTTTATTTTAATTATACGACATGCCGGGAAGATCCGGCTCAGCCTTTCGATCAATTTAATCAGGAGTTGTTCACGTTGATCAATGCCGAACATCCAAATAAAATTGTGCTGGATTTAAGGTATAACAACGGCGGGAATTCCGGGATTTTAACGCCATTTATTGACCAAATCAAAAACAGCTACCTCAATAAAAAAGACAGTTTTTTTGTATTGATAGGTAAGAATACCTTTTCCTCGGCTGTTATGAATGCTGTTGAACTGAAGAAAAATTCTAATGCAACCTTTATTGGTGAAGAAACCAGTGGTTCAATCAATCATTATGGAGAAGTCAGGGGATTCAGTTTACCAAAATCAGGCATCGTGATTGCCTACTCGACAAAATACTGGGAAGTATGGAAAGGGAAGAAAGGACCGCTAAAACCTGATATCGATATTAAGTATACGATCGAGAATTATATGAAAGGAAAAGACGAGGCATTAATGAGCATATGGCCCCAAAGATCGCGTCCTAAAGGAAAGCCAATAAGCAGCACACTAATACTGCGATAAAAATCTACCTTCTATTAAATATCTCATCCCACTAATTTATTAAAATTCAAAGAATATTACTTTAGCTGGTCAGCAATCATTTCATTTTTCGATTTCTAGCTGACACAAGCAGAAAACTTTACGCTACTCCAATAGGTAGTTCCAATCGCTTATGCTGGACGAAACATCCCAGCTCAAGACCGTTTTTTTATAACGCTCAAAATTGTCCTTTTTCCATTTGGTAATATGGTATCCTTTACAGAGCCTGCAATAGTAGGCTCTACGGCAAGCCGGTTTTCCCATGCGGTGTTTGATGCGTTTACCATTGGTGACATTTTTGACGCGCGAACGTAATTTGAACCGGAACATCGCATATTGGGCGTCGAACCGGGATGGAAACGCCACCTTTCCTGTGGCCCGGCATTTCCAAGTGTTGCTTTTCATGCTTTCCATAATCGATCTGTTAAAGGTTATTATTTATTGTATTCTCTTTTTCAATAGGTACCTGGAGCATGACCCAGTCTTTTATCCTGCGGGAAATAGTCGAAGAAACCACAAAACTGTCGATAGCACCAAACGGTACATGCAAAATGATCCGAAGCCGCCCGCCCTTTATTTGATAGCAGGCCTTGATCATGTCCAATGGAATCGCGTGATGCCGGTCTATTTTCTGTACAAAGCCGTGGGTATCGCGCACAATTTCGTTCAGGCTACGCTGTTCACAGCCTTTGCTATCTTCCATATCTTCTTTTAGGTATAGCTTAACGATAGGCGTATTATTGGTCTTCTCAAATAAAAATATACCCAGCTCCGTGTACATGATCTTTTTTGTGAGGTATTTGTTGTTGATCACAAACTCCTCCAGTGCCGGATTTATCGATTTGAGCAGCGTCAGATCGATTTCCTCCACAGCATCTGTTTCCTTAATGGTCTCATCGGCCGATGCCCGATCTATAGTATCATACAAATCAAAAGATTGCGCTTCAATTTGCGCATCCGCATTGACAGCTATGCTATTCTGCCTTTGTAAAGTACGCTCCAACCGAATCAGATATCGTTCCCTTTTCCGATAAATACTCCAATAAAAAAAGGTGATATAGAGCATATTAAAAAGCAGGATACAGACAAAAATCACCAATAAAGGCAGCCATATCCATTCACTTTTAGGTGCTGCAATAGGCTTGAGGATACCAAATAGGGCTACGGTTGGCAGCAGTACACAGAAAAAGAACTGTGTGCCCAGCCGATCGCCCATGTGCAACAGCCAGCTTTTCTTTTTGTCCAACAGCTTGATCCCCCATCTTATATAAAAGAGTGTCAATGCCGCGATAATTACATTAAATAGATAACTTACAATCAGTGGTCTGCTATCAAACCAGCCTGACAGCGCTGTTACCGCTCCGATATACCAACAGATGCCGCCAAAAAGAAACGAAGCGATCCACACCCAGATGAAATCTGGATAATATACGTGCATCTCCGTATCTTTAGCATACTTGACCTGTTGGTTACTTTCCATAATGTACTGTTAATTTCAACGATTAACCTTGAACTGATCGATAGATAAATGCAGGCGAGGCTAATGCTTTCCAAAAATATCCTATTAAAAAAATTTCTGTATACTAAATTTAGCCATTAATTCTTTTAAACAGTACCATCAGATCGATAAACCACCCTTTTGTGTCCTTCCAAATACGCAGAAACACACCTTTTTAGCTTATAAACACGTTCTTTATTGTATAAAATGAATGCTTCGTTACAGAAAAAGGGAGTTCGATGCGAAAAACATGCGCTTATTGAAATAAAGATATTATTCATATCAAATAGCATGCGTTATAGGTAATTTTAACTTGACATCAAATCATTGATTTAACAGCCCTGCGTATGAGACCTCCCATGCATCTTTTCAGACGGATCAGCCGCAATCACATCCTGATTTTTATCGCGATCGTGGTGACTGTATATGGATCCTTTTTAGCGTCGGCATTTTACCTAAAGGTTTATAGTATCGGTGTCCTTGTCCTGCTGATCCCTTTTTTGGAAATCCGCAGCCACCATGTGGTGCTCCAGCTTTTTGCTCTATTTTTTATTTGCATTCAGATCTGCAGCATAGCAGTGTATGACCGCTTACCCTATGAACTGCTGCTCAGCTCGCAGCCGCTGAAGCCAGCATTTAAACATGCCTTCCCTATCGCTCTTGGCAGCTGTGCGGTAGCCCATTTAATTTTCTTTAAACGTGCCAACCTGATTACGCTGTACGCCCTCCAATTTCCACTGATGCTCCTGGCCTGTACCTGGTATATCCGGATGAACCTTATTATGAATAATTGCCAAAAGGTCGATAGCCCCAAAGCAGTCTATATTCAAGCCGAAGTGGTACAGAAATGCCCAGTCTGCTGCGACATACATGAATTATTGGTGTCATTTACGTATGAAGATGAGAAATACCAATTTCCGGTCGAGGTACATCCAAAGACTTTTGAGCAGGCCAAAGAGGGCGGCAAGCTGAACATGACGCTGCATCCGGGTGTATATGGCTGGCCATGGTATCACAAAGAAATGAAAAGGAGGTACAAATGATCACAAGCTTATATCCCCTGATGCTTTTAATAGAGACCTTTGCCCATATCAGCCCTTCCAGCCGAACCAAACAACTGGAAGCAATTGCTTCTGCCTGTACCGAACATTTGAACGACGCCCTGGCCCTCCATCGGCAATATACCCATGCCGATCAGGCGATCCGCGGCATACAGCTCTACCATACGCAGTTACTTCGCCTGCATGAAGTATTATACACCTGCTGCGATCTGTCCATTTCTGAGGAACTCAATGCGCTTCATCGGGTGGAGGAACTACTGGAAAGTGTAGAATTTTTATTTAAGAAAGATATCAATCCTCTGACACCGCTACCGCAGCATCATGAAAAACGCATCAGGCAATATATAGATCTTCACCTCGAAGACAGCTTAGAGAGGTTAAGGCTTAAACAGATTCCCCAAGCTTATCTGGATGAAGTGCATTCCGCCATTGAAAGCCTTTTCCAGCGGGGCAAAATACCCTACCTGCAATATCATCATCAGCAATACCTTGTTCAGCTGATTGATGCACTCAGGCAACTGGCCCAGGACGAGCGTCAGCATAAAAACTGGCCTTCTCGCTTTTTGATCTTGATGATCAATTTTAATTTTAACCATATCGGCTTTTTAAATCGCTGGAAGGAGTTCTACGAAGCTGACCCGGCCGCTACCGACAATCTATTGCGGTATCCGCAGCATTTCTCCGCCATCCCGGGCTTTGCCTATGATCCCAACCGCAGCACGCTGCTCATGCTGATGTGCCAGTATATTGAAATGGAAACGGCAGATGATAAGTCATCCAGCGCTGTTCCCTATCGGTTTATCCATAGCAATCTGAATGGGAAGGAGCTCAAACTCTGGCTACATTTATGTGTGAAGGCCAAAGTCATGCGATCGTCCGAGAAAAAGGAAGCTGCGGAAGAATTTTCAAAACTCGTGAAAACCAAGGAAGGCATACTGCTTTCAATACACAGCCTCACAAAGATGGACAGAGGCAGCGAATTTCCGGCTGCTGTCCACCTACGCAAAGTATTGAAGACGATGCTGAATGAACTACACGAAAAGTTCCCCGAATTAAATGGGTAAAAATCTATCCAAATTTTAAAAAGCAGGGGTATTCCCACGTTACCCCTGCAATCGCAGGATTGACCAAGATTTAAATCTTGTTTAAAATCATTTCTGTCGGCTATTTTGCTGCGCCATGCCCATAGCAGTTATTTCGTCTCTAATTCCCCGCCCCCATTCATACAGCTATTTAGAACGGTATTCGCTGGCTCAAATGCCCTATTTACTACCCCTGCGGTCGGCTGAAATCCGATCTATCTTTGTTTTGAAGCGTACGAAAGGTAGAAGTTGACGCTGAAGCAGGCCGCTGTACCCGAGCAGGGCGCACAGGTATGGCGCCCTGTTTTTGGAAAGAAAAAAACAGCGGAGAAAATAATAAGTGACGCTGTACAAATAATTAAAGCTATGGAAGCGAACAAAATTAATACAACGATTTATAAAGTCCTTCGGGCGGCGATGATCCTCTTTTGGGTTTACGTGGGTATTGAAAAACTCTGGCAGCTCGGTGCATTTCATATTGCACTGCAGCAACAACCGATCATTAGCATCCTTGCGCCAATACTTTTCTGGCTGCTTCCGCTGCAGGAAATTAGCATCGGAGCTTTGCTTGGGTTGCCTGCACGCCGTTTACAGCATTGGGGCTGGATAGCATCGACTATCATGATCACTTTGTTTTCGATTTATATTGCCCTTGGCGTCCTTGATGTGTATGACAAGAAACCCTGTATGTGTACCAGCTTTCTCAGTCATATCTCCTGGACAGCGCATCTGATCTTTAATCTCGTTATTCTTGGTCTATCGCTAGCAGGATTAGTACTCAATCGTAAGGTTTTTCTACACGATCAAAGCAATTTAAACAACAAGACCGCTATCGGCCTCTTTCTCACGGTTATTCTAGCAACAGGAATTGTAAGCTATAAAAACGCAGCAATTAAACCAACATATGAAATCTGGTATATGCCAGACAGCATAGACCATGCTCCAGTATATGACAGCGTCAGTAGGCCTACAGTAGGCAGCCTGGCATACAGATACGATCGGTACACAGAACCGTACCGACAACAATTATTTACCAAAAGTTTGCAGGCCAACAACTTTACTCACCAATTATTGGCTTGTAATAAAGAAAGGAGGGTAGCGTTATGCTAACCAAATTTTTAAACAATTATGGCTACATGATATTAGGCGGAGCCATGATTATCGGATTCTCAGCATTTAAAGGTGCTGAGGCTTATACAGGAAAAAGTTTAGCTCCTGTGACTGTTTATTTCAAGGGAAATCCGCTATTAAGCGGAGAGGTTTCAAACGAGTCGAATTGGACAACGACACCAAATGGTCAATCCTGTTCAGGCGACAATAAAGCCTGTTCTATGCAAGTGGAGACCTCAGACCTAAATTCGGCAGGGGAACTAGATCCCGGTCAAATTGAGTTAACAGAAATCTCTACTGGTTCGGGTTTTATCCCTGAACGAAGTGGTGGAGATAGTGAAACTGAAATTAACATTCACAACAGAAGCTAATTTTTCGTATTGGCCAAAGATTAGTTTGAAGATTTTCGTTTCCAATTAATCTATTGACTGTCCTTCAACAAGAGACCAGTTTCAAATAATGCTGGTCTCTCGTTTAAGGTATATAATTCAAAAAAAGACTATTATAAAAATTTTTCTTAAATAGGATTTTGAAGCATTCCAGTCGCCATAATCACATCTTCAGGCAATGGTAGTGCATATTTATTATCTCTCGGTTTGAGCATATATTCTTTCCCGTTCACGTTTCTTTTAAGCTGAATTCCCCGCCCCTCTTCGTTTAAACGTTTCAGGTCCATCCATCTCAAACCTCTAAAGAGCAGCTCTTTCCGTCTTTCCCCAAGAACAAAATCAAGTGCTTCTTCCTGAAGCTCAAAATGAGCTGGCAAATAACTTCCTATTTTATAACGTCGGGATAATAGATAATCCATATCATCCATTCCTTCCCGAATGCTTCCTTTTCTTACAGCGCATTCCGCACGGATTAAAAACATTTCATCAACAGCAGGCCCACCAAATAAATTTGCACTACCCGCGTAACTGCCTTTAAACGAAACATAGCCATCTGCATTCATTTTGAAAAAGGCCTGCTTTCTTAGGTCATTAACATGATAAGACTGGTAAAGATTTGAATCAATATTAGCGTTATTAACTCCTATTTGTGCATTAATGGTCACAAGTTCAAAATATCCGAGTGTTTCTTTGTTAAATCTTGTAAAAGGATATGCAGCTAAGATTTTCACTTCAGCCGCGTTGTTATAATCCATCAGCTCTCTATTTACCGATAAAACCTTGTCCGAATAATAGTAAGCCGAATCGTATTTCGCCATCGAGTGGTAAGCTCTCGCCAATCCCGCATATGCTGTTATTTTTGATGGTCTCATGACGTGAATTGCTTTATCAGGCAATATGTCGGCGGCAGCTAAAAGATCATCCACTATAACACGATAAGTCTTTAAAACAGTTGCTCTTTCAGACTTTACATTAAAATCTGAGGTACTACGCAGCACAATACCCAAGTCCTTCGGAGATGTATCGTCTTGATATGCTTTACTATAGGTCCATACCAAACTAAGATACTGGCTGGCACGATAGTAAAGGGCACTGCCCTTTACATTATCCCAATCATTTTTATTTGCCTCCGCTCTCTTAATTTCTTTCATTTTATCTAACACTAAATTGCAGTTATAGACAGTGATATAGGCTTTTGCCCAATCATTATTAAAATTATAAACGGGATTTTCCCAGGTATAAAATTTCCTACCCACTTCATTCAGGCCATCAAATACCTTTTGCTTCAAAAAGTAATTGTCAGCCGAAACCTCACCTATGGAACAAAAATTAAAATTAATGTTTTGCGAGCCATCCAATATCTGCTGCAGATCTGTCAGATCCTCTGGTACTACCTGATTTTTGTTTGCTTGTATATCCAAATACTTGTTGCAGGATGTATGGAATGTTACGAATAATGCGAGATAGATCGTAAGAAAGCAAAAGTGTTTTTTCGTCTTTTTCATTTCAAGATTCATTTATGATCAATAATTTAACTGGCATCCAAAAGATAAAGTCGTTGGGGGCGAGATCCGATAAGGAAATTCAGGATCAATATTTTGCTTATTCGCAGTCCATAGTAAGCCCAGATTGCTTACATTTCCATAAAATTTCATACGTAAAGCGCGCTGTTGAAGCCTCAGGGTTTTATCCCATGAAATGTTTATATATTCTAACCTCAAATGATCAGCTTTCAATACATTTACCTCAGATTGCACATATAGCGCGTCCCTAAAATCTTCCAATGGATATTGCACCGAAGGCACTGAAGTCTTCAATTCATCCCCTGCTTGCTGCCAGCGCATCTCAAAATCAGGAAAAGCAGTCCCTCGGTTGAAAAGGTTATAATAGGAAGTTGCAGGTTTTCTAAAATAATAGTCTCCTTTATAGCTCACATTTAGCGAAAGCGTCCAAGATTTCCATCCGAAAGTATTTATAAGTGATCCATAAACCTGCGGCTTGGCAGAACCATAAAAAACGATGCTGCCGCCTTCCAGTCCGTCGTTAAATGCAGCGTTGTTGATACCGATATAATCTTTACTGACTTCACCACGAAGGATACCCTGTGGATTTCCCTCACTATCGAGCCCCATCCATTTAAAGGCTGAGAGTGCATTCAATGGCATCCCTGGTATTGGCGTGATGGTATTTCCATCGCCCAAAAAAGATGACACGCCACCGTTCAAAGCCCTATAGTATGCAGTAGTCCTGTTCTTATTCAAATTCAAAAGCAGCCTGGAATTCCATTTCACTGTTTTATCCAGATTATTCGTTGAAAGTGTGATATCCCAGCCTTTTCCTCTCATGGATGCAACATTTTTGGTTACTGTATTGGATTTACCCCAAGCGGTATAATCAAAATCAGTGAGCCCATACAGATCTTTTCCTGTTTTAATGTAATGATCCACCGTACCAGATAGACGACCTTTAAACAGAGAGAAATCCAGTCCAAGGTTGAAGGTGGACACTTTCTCCCATCTCAAAGATGGATCATTTAATTTTGAGACCGTCAATGCAGGTAATCTTGTATAAGTACCTGCAGTTACACTGGCGATAGGCTGCGGCGTTTTACGCAGGTCAACATTCCCGCTATAACCATAGGTAGCCCTTAACTTTAATCGATCTACATCCTTATGGGTGATAAACGATTCCTTCCCGATATCCCAAGAGAGACCTGTAGACCATAACGGTGACCATTTATCGTTGGTTTTTGCTCCGAATATATTGCCTCCATCTTTTCGAAAGCTTCCCGACCAGGCATATCGATCCTTAAAAATATAACTCCAATTTGAATAGAGCGACACAAACCTGTTCACGCGATCAGTGAAAGACGGACTTCCCGTAATCCCCATTGGCACCATTGAAGGCACTATAGTGAAATATGTCGTAAAGTCTACCGGAACTGCCTGTAAGGGCTTCTCTTTATAACCATATACCCAATAATTTTCACCCTTGCTTGCTGTTTCGCGAATTTCTCCACCAGCCATACCGATCAACCGGTGAAGGCCCCATGACTTATTCATATTTAACTGTGTTCTTGCGGAGTAAGACCGTCCTGAGGAGAAGTCTTTGCTCTTGATCCCACCTCTGGGAATATGATACGTAATGCTACTTCCCCCATTTGAAACCTCCATAAATTGATTGATGTTCTTTCGGGCATAATAGCTTTCTTCATTATATAGTCCTTGCAGATCGGTTTGTTGGATCTGATACTGGAACCCGACACTTACATCTAGAAAAGGTAAAATTTTATATTTTCCACTTATGGTTGAATACCACTCATTCAATCTTGTCGTTGAAACAGCCTGCTTATAATCAGTCAATGGATAATATCCCCAGTCTAAGTAAGGTGTGCCATAATTTCCGGTCATATAAGTACCCCTAAATTCTGGATAAAAGGCGCGTTGAGAGCCATCATTATTGTAAAAATCCATGTAAGGCACCTGCTTACCGTTGTAGTGAAGTGATTCAAACTTCGGCTTTCCTGATTCAGAAATACTGTTTGTAAACAAAAGGTTGATCGCAATGTCCAGTTTTTCTGTAGGCTGGAAGCTATTTGTAAGCTGTAAATTCAACTTTCGGAACCGTCCTGCATACTCGTCTATTTCTCGGGTATAGCCTCCGGAAAAGCCATAATTATACTGTCTGCTGCCGCCCGAAAGATTTAAGGAATACTGTTGCGAGAAGGGAGATTCGAGAAACAGGTCACGGTATGATTTTCTCCCATCTTTTGTCATAAGCTCATTGATCAGATCTGCTGAATCTGCAGGAGTCAGCAATCCACGTTTTGTCCTGTCAAATATGTCTATAGCCGGCGTGACCGAGATATACTGAAAACCATTCGCAAGCCAATCGTAAAATCCTTTATTGAACAACATGGACTCTGCATCGATAAAATCCTTATTGGACAATTGATACACCTGATCAAGGTTAGGCTTCGCTTTTGTAATCAATGTGCTGCTAAATGTGGTATTCATTATTTTGCCAGCACCCTGACCTCCTTTTTTAGAAGTGATGACCACAACTCCGTTTCCTGCCCTTGCGCCCCATATCGAACTTGCCGCCGCATCTTTCAAAACGGTAATAGATTCGATGCTATTCGGATCTATATTAGCCACATTGCCCTCATAAATAAAACCATCCAATACAATCAATGGATCAAGATTACCATCTATGGTACTGAGACCCCGAACAGAAAAATTCAGCTTTTGTCTGTCACTGACAGTACTGGGCTGATTTTCAAATCTCAGCCCAGAGGCCACATTATTGAGCCTGTTTAAAATGTTTGTACCAGTTTGCTGGTTGAGCATATCATTGGAAATCACGCTGGCAGAACCTGTTGTTTCATTGGGTTTTAAAATCTGATAGCCCGTATTGATCTGCACTTCTTCCAAGTAATTATCCTTTACAGCCATCAAAACCCTACCTTTAGCCAACACATCCTTTACCAACACCCGTAATTCCTGATAACCCGTAGCCGAAAACCGAAGTGTATCCCGGGAATCTCCCTTTATTCCGAAACTTCCATCGGCTTCGCTTTTTAAACGCATATTTGTAATCATATTTTGCACAGTGACGCCCTGCAATGGGCGCAAGTCTTCGCTTGATAGAATTACTCCCCGAACTATGTTTCTTTCTTTTACCTGACTATAGGACGTAAGCCAGCACATCCAAACACTTAGGATGCATAACAATCTCATACACATACCCCCCTATCTATCTGTTAATGAAAATGATGCACAGGCAATGGTCTCCTGCGCAGAATTAAGCTCTAAACCCATTGCCCGGAGAAATGCCTTTCGCGTATCCTCTTCCCAGCCTTCAAAATCTTTAGGAATGGTCATGTCTACAAGTACCTCTTTGGACGCTCCAATTACCAATGGACGATGAAAATATAGGCTGAGGTTATCCACCAACAATTCTAATGGAATATTGCGGAATTTCATTTCCGTCTCCGAATCTCCCAGGAAAACTTCTGGGATACCACCTTTGCTCCTGATCTTTTCGGCAGCTGAATTGAAACTGACGCGCCATACATCCGTTGGCTTGTTTTCTACAGAAAGTTTTATCCCAAAGAACTTTTTAAAATCTTCCGCAAAAAAATGTCTAGCTCTGCTCTTAGGCAAAGAATCCAGCACCACCATTTCATAACAGAAGCTGTTTTCATAACGATTTGGGGTCAGGAGCCGCTGTTTAGGGTTTACCCCGCTGCTTGTAGCAAACTGCCAATGTCTCCATGGTATTCCTTTCAATTCTTTTTGAAAGGCTATGCCCAAGAGCTGAGAGAATCTGAGGTTCAATAGCTGATACCTGGTCCGTTTTCCGTCGAACGAATAATTTCCAGAACTAGCATCTAACCCTTCTTGATAAGTCTGAAAAACAGAACCTGCATAAAATCCGTTATTCAGCATTTCATTGGTTATCAGAGCCACTTCTTTATTGGTCCTCATTTTTTTTTGATGGAAATCTGCATTTCCAGTATGAAGCACTGCTGTTATATTTTCTTTTGACAATGCGTTGGTATAAGTATTTGCAACCAGAATACCATCTTTATTTATCCAAACGACATGTGGAACCGCGTTATGAGGGAATAATTGTTGGAAAATAGTGTCGCCAAATAGATAAGGAAGGGAAGTCTGAAAGCCATATGCCGTTTTATATTTTTTCTTTAGATCTTGTACACGTTTTTGTGTATCCTTTGTCTGTGTGCTATTGACAAGCAGCACGGCAATCTCATTTTTATTAATCGCCAACACATCTTCTAGATGTGGAAACCCCTCAATACACGAGGGGCACCATGTCGCCCAAAAATCCAGCAGGATCAACTTCCCTTTCAGATCAGCGAACTTGATTGTTTTCTTTTTTCCATTAAAATAATTCAGTTCGAGCGACTGGTTCCATACCGCATCCGGGATTTTATCGCCCGGTTTTAGCGCAACGAGACTGGAGAGCCCATCGGCCCCGCTGTTCTTGCGGGGCGTCTGAGCTGATAAACTAAACATAGAAACTAAACATAAAAACAAGCATGTCAAAACCATGCGATACGCCCGCTTATAATCTGCAACGAATAAAAAGCATTTTAAAGCCTGCTGAACAACTTGACCTATCGATCCAAGCAAAGTATTGACTCGAAACACAAAAGCCTTACAGATCGACTTAAAGAACCTTAAAACAGATCGTTCAGATTCTACTCCATAAGTCAATCTAAAATCTCCCACCTTTTGAAAATCTTCAACCATCTTTTGAGCAATTCCTGCCGAATTTTTACATTTCATCGGATTTTCATCGGGTCGGCATCGGGTTTTGATCGGTGTGGCCCGATGAGATCCCGATGAAAACTCAAGGCCGACTGCATGAAAGGCAGAAGTTGGGGCGAAGTTGGTCAGGCAAAAGTTCGAAGAAGGTGATACCTCTTCCACTGGTCGGCTGACCTTTGGCTCAGCTTCGAGACTTCTTCGGGACCTGTTCGAGATAGGCTTGGCACTTCTTCGGCTGGGCTTCGGCAAGGCTTCGAGTACGCTTCGACTCCTACCCGAAGCGCAGTCGAACAACAGTCGATGCGTTCCCGAAGGAGAGGCGACGTTGGTACGACGCAGTGTCGAACATTCCTCAAACAAAACTCGAAGGCTGCCCGAAGAAGTTTCCGTTTTTATTAGGTTCTGAGCGCTAATCTTACAGCGCTTTTTTAGCATGATCGAAGTACCTTTGAAGTACGTTTTTCCTTGTCTAATTTTCTTACGCAAATTTTGCGTAATTAGTACTATATCTGTGCTTAAGTAGTGCTT
>JBMAAL010000066.1:0-31661 GCA_050281725.1 Sphingobacterium sp.
TGCAATTATCATTTGCCCAAACCCTTGCATTCTAATCTGATTTGGAATACTGACGCTATAGAATCGCTCCCGGAAGCTAAACCGACCATCTTGGTGTTGTTTCACTTGGGAATGCATGCCTATATCCCCCAGGTACTCGCTGAAAATAACATCGAGTTTGATATCTTAATGGATAGCAAAGTATTTGCAAAGCATCAGGAAGAAATGTCAGCACGGACGGACAGCAATTTTCGCTTTCACCCCGATAGTGGTTTGATTGGACAACGTGGTCAACTGGCGATGCTGGAGTCGAAGGTGAATACTAGCGCTAAAAATAAGCTTTCTACAAACAGCAGCGATAGCTTCCTGCAGACGCAGCATAAGTTTAGCACGGAGAAAAGGAGCGCATGGGCAGTCCCTGATCTTTGGCTCATCGGATCAGTTTTTCTAGCAGTCGCTATTGCCTGGAAATTTCGAAAATTTTTTAAAACATTCTTAGGCTGACAGTGGTTTTTTGGATACCTTAGGCAAGTTAGATTATTGTGTTTTATAGGCTAGGTGTTAGTTTCCTAGCCTATTTTTTTTCTTAATTTTTTTGAAATTGACTCATCAATGCAAAAATTTAGATACTGCACAGGATTTTAATATTTTCATGCGCTTCGCGCTGCTGGCTGAGCTGAATCTGGATCAGGTTTTTGGCTCCAACAGATAGCTTGTTTTCCTCCGCAAGTGCTTTCTCGTAAACCTCGCTGAAAGCCGCCTCACCCCGCTCACATTGCTCCAACAAAGACTGCATATTGCCACCTGATAGTTTTGATCTGATCACCATCCACAATCGGAATAGTTCGCCGCTCAGTTTTGTCCGGTCCGTGGCGTATTGACCGGCAAGCTCAACCAGCGGACTGAGTTCAGCAATAAATTTTTCAGACTGCGCAGCGAGCTGGTTAAAAACAGCCTCCCGGGCACCTTCACCCTGCTCGTTGGCCAGATCAACAGCCAGCTTATATCCTTCGATGCGGTCATTATTGATTTTAATAAGGTCATTTAAAATATTCGGGTCGTTCTGATTACTTTTCATCTTTTCGTTATACTATTTTTAATCTTGTATGCTGTTTTAATCTTATATGCTGTTTGTAGAGGAACAAGAAAGATTAATCATTAGTTTGTCTTTATTTCTTTTATGATAATTATAGCGGCTTACTGCTTGATTTTGAGCGGACTTATTTCGTGTTTCCTCGCGTAGGCTATGCTCCTACGCAGGCAGAAAATGTATAACGTGGACTATATTTTCCTAAAAAACAAACGTTCTGGCCTATTTAAGAGTTTCTTTCTTAGAAAAAGACAGATTTAGAACAGTAAAAATTAAAAAAAACACGAGCGCAATGGATGTAAAAAAGGAAAAGACAAGCAAGCTACAGACCTATTGGACCATACTGAAAAATACGGTATCGGGATTTATCAATGAAGACTCCATGAAATACAGTGCTTCATTATCCTATTATACCGTTTTTTCCATTGGCCCCATTTTAGTTTTAATGATCGCACTGGCGGGTATATTTTATGGTGCCGAAGCTATTCAGGGAAAGGTTTTTACCGAACTGAATGGTCTGGTGGGTAATAGCGCCGCCAAACAGATTGAAGAGGTCATTCAGAACCTCCAGCTGTCGGGCAAATCCAATATGGCGCTGGTGATCAGTATCGTGACCCTGATTATCGGGGCAACCACGGTTTTTGGCGATATGCAAAACTCCATCAATAAAATATGGCATGTACGCCCAAAACCAAAAAAGGGCTGGTTAAAACTAATTCAGGACCGGTTGCTATCGTCCTCGCTCGTTATTGGACTGGGCTTCCTGTTGGTGGTCACCTTAATCGTCAACGGCATTATTTTGGCCCTGACCGGGCAGTTACAGCGCTATTTTCCGGAAATAACGGTCGTGCTGATGAACCTGATCAATTTTGTCATCTCTTTTGTGGTCATCGTCATCCTCTTTAGCGTGATCTTCAAAACCTTGCCGGATGTCAATATCCAATGGAAGACCGTTCGTGCCGGTGCCCTGTTTACGGCAATTTTATTTGTCATTGGCCGTTACCTGATTGGCATCTACCTCGAACGTTCAGCAACGCAGGATACCTACGGCGCGGCAGGTTCCTTTGTACTTATTTTGCTTTGGGTATATTATACTGCAGCGATTCTCTATTTCGGTGCGATTTTCACCCGCGAGTATGCGACGGAAATGGAAATACCGATCGAACCTTCTGAATTCGCAGTCCATGTGGAGACGCAGGAAATCGAGCGGAATGTGGATGAGATACCGCCGGCACCACTGGATCCCGAGGAAAACACCATTGATACGACTGAGTAAAATTGCAGTGAACATTTTTTAACATTTGATAACAATTTTTTTTAAACGATTCCAGCTGCAGGCTGTTCTATCTATAAAAAACGAAAGGAAAATATTATGAGCGAATTAACTTGGAAAGGTCGTTGGAACGAAATTAAAGGTAAGGTAAAACAGCAATATGCAGACCTTACAGATGATGATTTACTATACGCAGAAGGTAAAGAAGATGAGTTGGTAGGTAAACTTCAAAAGAAAACAGGTAAAACACAAGATGAGGTGAATAGCTGGTTGAACGGTTTGTAGAATAGTGTTTTCAGGTTAAAGGCGGATAGCAGTAATGTTATCCGCCTTTTTTTACGCCTTTTTTCTGTAAATCAGATAGCTGCCTAACAGACACAGGTTTACGAGAACAGCAAAGCTGTTTGAATAGATAATGGGCGCTTCTTTTTTCATTACGCCATACCATACCCAAAGCGAGAGTCCTGCGATAAGCGTCAGGAGCATAACGGGAGAAAGATCATCCACATTCTTTTCTTTCAATACCTTGATCAGCTGCGGCAGCATCGAAATGGAGGTCAGAATTCCCGCAATAATTCCCAATAGAGTTTCATTGATCATAATGAAAAATAGTTGTTTAATTGTATCATGCATTTTGCTCAAATCGATTAAAATGGATAACCGATCGCAAGATTAAACATCAAATTGTCTTTCCGCCATCTTGAACTTCCAAAATCAATATCTTTCAGTACCCAGCGCTCGCCTTCCGGTAAATAAGGAATGCGGAATGGAATGGAAAAGTCGGTACGCAGAATCAGAAAGGTAAAGTCAAAGCGTAGCCCCACGCCACCGCCCACGGCAAGCTCCTTGAGGAAATCCTTGCTGAATTTGCCTCCGGGCTTGTTCTCATCCTCACGTTGCAGCCAAACATTGCCGGCATCAATAAAGGCAGCCCAATGGACGGGACCAGCTAGTTTGGCTCTGTACTCGGTATTCAGCTCCAGCTTGATGTCACCCGTTTGATCGGCATAAAAAAGTCCATTTCCAAGGCGTTCGGGTGCCACCGTACCCGGCCCGATAGCACGCGCGCCAAAGGCACGGATGCTATTCGGTCCACCCACATAATATTGCTTCAGGTAGGGGAGGGAACGCGAATTACCGTACGAGTAGCTCATCCCGATGCTCACCCGGGAAGCAATTTGTGAATTTTCGCTGAGCTTGAAATAATGCCTGCCGTCAACACTGGCTTTGATATACTGGGAGAAGTAGGCGTCAAAGAGTTTAAAGGTTTTTCCCTTGTTAAAATCTGCACCTTTGATCAATCCCAGAATATTGCCCGACAGGTCCAGATTGCCCTTAAAATAAAAGGTATTCTGCAGATGTTTTTTCATGGTATTCTGAAAGGTGAAATTATAATTGGGCCCAATTGTAAATTGGGGATCGATTACATGCCGTAGCGCCGGAACGGTATCCATCTGCATTTTGTAGCTTTCCGAAATACCTCTCGGCTGTACATAGGTGATTTCCATCAACGCCAGATCATGCTGTTTCTCTTCGTTCTCTTGCCAGGTATAACCGTAGCTCAGCGCCATGGAATTGAGGGTATAGGCTTTTCGTCGGTTTAAAAATTCATAGCGTGCTTTGATATAGGTGTTCGGTATAAATTGGCGCGAAGGATTGATGGTACCAAATGGCGTCAATATCCTCGGAAAGGTTAAGGTGGCCTCAGTCCCATACCGGAAATAGCTGGAGTTGAGGTCGGCATTGCCACCCGTCTGCAGTTCGTAGCCGCCAAAAACGTTGATATTGAGCTTTTCGGCTCCTTTAAATGCATTCCGTAAGGTCCAGTTGACATTCACTTCCGTACCGTTGTAGACGGAGGCCATCTTGCCCAGCAGCTCTACCCGGATGGATTTCTTGGGCAGGGGCGTAAGATAATAGTACACATCCAGCGCGTTGGGCACTTCCTTGCTGTCCACAAAGTTATTTTTAACAAATTTCCAGCTGTTCAGATTTACCAGATGGCTGATAGTCCGGTTGTGCGCATCGCGGTTGTACAGGTCGCCCTGCTTGAAAAAGATGTGATTGGCAATAACAGGTTTGCGAAAGCTGTGTTTTGGATCGATAAAGTAATAACTGCTATCAAAGGGTTCGGCATTCCGGGCCGACCGCTGGTAACCTGCCCCGGTCTCCGTATAGTTGGGGTAGATATAAATCTTGTTGATTTTGGACGGTACCCGGGCCTGCTCAGGCGTTTCTTTTTTTATCGTGACATACAGATTGACTTTATGGTTGCCGATTGTGCTATCGACCTGCACCAGGATATAGTCTGGGCTAAAATAATAATAACCCTTATTTTTAAGTACATTGTCTATTCGGTCCCGTTCGTTGAGTACTACATCCAAGCTATAGTTGTTGTTTGGCCGTAGCAGGCTCTCGCCGGAAGTCCCATGAATATCGCGGCCGAGCTGGGTCGTGCTGTCCACATCAAAGGTGACTGATTTAATGCGGTAGATCAGATTGGGCTTGGCCGTATAGTCTACCGTTGCTTTTTTATTGTCAACAGTGGTATCGGAGGTCACTTCGGCATTGAAAAATCCGATATTCTCCAGCCGGTTGCGTAGCAGATTTTCATTGTACTCCCGGTTTACATCGCTCAGCAGTACGGGTTCCTCACCAATTTTTTTGAGAAAACGTTTTATAAAGTTGCTGTTGGCGGTATCGCCCGCCATATTGTTAAAATAAAGCTTATAGGGCATGCCCAGCACCCGCTTGTTGGGTTTGGGCCGAAGCGATTCGGCCAGGTAGGTCGCCAGCTTCTCCTTGTTTTTCTTCGAAATGGTATCGGATGCGATATTCACATTCCCCTTCACATAAAGGCTCTCGCCTTCGGGCAGGTTTTTGGTCGACGAACAGGCCGCAATGATGCTGCTTATTATAAATAGGCCAATCAGACCCTGTAGTTTAATTTGCATGGTAAGCCCTTTCCTCGTCTTCATTTTTAATTGCTGTAGTTTTGATCGTGTCTAATTGCTTCGGAGCATTATTTTTCCCTTTGCTATTTGCTGTGCTGTCCAGCTGTTGGCGGCGCTGCTGTTCTTGTTCCTGTTCTTCCATGCGTTTGCGGTATTCGGGACTATGGAGCATCAGGCTGTCGCGGATGACGGTGCGGACGCTGTCCCGATAAGCCGAATCCTGCTCCATACGATCGACATCAAAACGTTTCCTAAACTTCTTGCTGCCTGTATTGTAATATTCCTTGAGTTTTTTGGAGCGCATAAAGATCTCCTTAAATCGGTTGTAATCCATGGTAATGATAAAGCCGATACCCGTTTCAACAAACTGCCCTTGCAAGGTGACCTGGTATTGGTTTTTGCGGTAGAAGCGCGCAAAGTAGCGTCCATCTTGTGAAAGTTGATAATCCAGCTGTATATCACCGGCAATATTATTGGCCGCTTCACCAGGGCGTGAATTTCCCTCGACTTCAAAATTGGATCCAATATTGACTTTCAGTCGGTCGTTGAGCAGCATTTTGGATACCCCGATGTTGAGGTCGGTACGCGTCTGGGCGGTGCCGGTGCTGTAATCGTCTGCTGAGGTCAGGTTGAAATCAAGTTCAACGCCCGTAATTAAATCGGATGCCAGCCGGTTGAGCTGCGAACTCAAAAACGAACTGACGCTATTGCGTACCAGGGCTTCTGTACCACCGCCGCCCGAAAGGCTTTCAAATGGATTGGCAGACATAAAGCGCCCCAGCACTATCAGTGAAAAGACCTGTTTATTGAGGTCGGAAGGATTATCGCGTAAGGTCGTCAGGGCATTGTCTACCTTACTAATGACATCCTGCGATACGATGGCATTGTTGGCATTCAGGTCGATATCAAAATTGAGCTGTGGCTGAAACAGTTGGTCTGAAATTTTCAGCAGCACGTCAAAAGGTATCTTTTGCTTATACAAATTGGCGTTCTGCGTGCCAAGCTGTGGCGCTACCAGTTCCAGGGTTGGTGCCTTCAAGGTGTACACAGCCGTAATATTGAGCTGCGCGTCCAAAGGATCGCCATTCCAGGTAATTGTACTTCCTTTCTGAAATTTGAAGTCTCTGCTGACGGGTCCAAAGCTGAACGAATAACTTCCCCGCTCCACGGTAAAAGTGCCCGACATGGTTATTTTACCACTGGCATCTACGCCCGCATTTAATTCGGCCTCGCCCTGAATGTTTAAGGCATCCTGCGAGCCTGCATCAAGCAGAATTTTAAATTTGGCATCCTTATCGGTCTGCAGGTTCAGGTCGACATCAATGCCCGTTAGTTTGGTGACGGTCATGGAATCTAATCGGGCAAGGGCATTTGCGGTGGCCGTATCGCGTTTGTCCACAAATTCAACCACCCCCTTCCGATCGGCCATACCGGGATCATTGTTGGGCATTACCATGGTAAAATCGGTGCTGTCGAGTACTTTGATGGTACCGTCCACAACAGGCTTGTCCAGATTACCGCCTACATGCAGATCGGTACCCAGAAACATTTTTCCATAAAATAAGTCGTTATCGGCCTGTGTGGAATTGAGCACTTCAAAATTGTCCATGACAACGTTGAGGTCAAAGTCAAAATCGGTATAGGTCTGTGTATGGACAGAACCGCTGACTTGGGCAATTTGACCTCTGCTATCTTCGAGTTCAAATTTGGGGAATGATATTCCATTTTGATCAAAACGGATCTGTTCGTCTTTTGCTTTGAACAGGGCATTGAGCATGGCTACATTAAATTCGGCTTCCCTGAAATTGAGGTCACCCCTGATCTGTGGTTTCGAAGGCGATCCATTTATTTTTAGCTGACCCTCTAGGTTACCCTTGGCTTCTTTGAGGTTGCCCATGCTGAAGGCCTGTACGGTCTTCATCGTCAGTGGCGCAATATCCAGCGTAAAGTCAAGTGCTGCATCGCCCTGCGGTGGATTGATAAAGTCTCCGCTCAGGACGAGGTTATTTCCGTTTTCGGTAATGCTCACATTGGCATTGTAGGTGTTTTCGCGTTCATTATTGACTTTGATATTGACATTACCCACGGTATCTTTTCCGAAGTAAAACTTGTCGACGACAAGATCGGCAACAAAAACAGGACTGCTTTCCAAGCGGGAGAGCGTAGTTTGTCCATTGATGCCGCCGCCAACATCCAGGCTGTCACTCATAATCATCTTGCTCAATGTCTCGATGCGGAAGTTTTTAAACGCCACATCAATTGGTGAGTTCAGGATACTGTCCTGTGACGCTATGCGAAGCTCCTGCCCTTTGTTGTTAAGGACAAAATTGTTGGCCAGCAGTCCTGCGCTGCCAAATTTTAAGGTGTTATTGGGCGCCACATCCCACTTATCGTAGTTGAGCATGAGGCCGTCCTGCAGCAGGCTGAATTCAAATAGGCCATTTTTGGCCTCCATGTTGGCACCCAAGTGATATTGTTCTTTATTTTGTTTATCCTTGATCCAAAGCCCCATGTTGACGATGTTCTGAGTAACCTTGCCACTGAAAACCGTATTGGTCAGTTCAATGCTGCTCATTTTAACCTTGTTGATTAAGGCCGAATAATAGAGGGCGCTATCCAGACTGTTTATATCCAATGTGACATTGTCAATCGCCGTACCCGCATACACGATACGTGGGGCATCCAGTTTGGCCGAGAGGTTTTTGGATGTACTGTTAAAAAGACCGTCCAGGGTAATGGCTTTCATTTCTGTCAGCTGTGGCAGAAAATCCTGAATCAGTCTATTGCGGGTCAGCTGTGCCGAAAATTCGATCACCTGCGGTGAGTAGGCCGGAATCTTGACCGGCTTTTCGGGTTTGTAATAAACCTGAAGCAAATCTTGGACGGCACTTTGCAGCTCCAGAATTTTATATTTGCCGACCAAGTGGGCATTAAGAAAATCAGAACGCAGCACCAGCTGATTGCGGCTGGTATCGGCCTTGGCCAAGAGTGAGACAGTATCCAGTGCGTAACGATCGGAGTTATATCGGATCAACGAATTAGTAATATGCGCTTCACCATTCAAAAAGTTCGGATCTGCCGTGCTGAAGTTACCGCTCAGCTTACCCCGGTAGCTGAGCGCATCCTGCATCAGGTGTAACTTTTGCAGGTTGATGCTATCGACCAGTAGTTCGAATGCTACCTTGGGATAAGTCGATTTCATATTGGCGCTGGCATTCAGCTTAAGTTTGATATTAGGATCGGGGCTCAGAATGGATGCCTTCATCGCACCTTTATCGGCCGATATATCCATGTCGATATCATGGTAGCGGTAACCCATGGCATCCAGCCGGTTCACTTTACCGTCAAAATTGGCCATCAGTTTTTTAGGGTCGGTACCCCTGCCTTTGATTTTCCCTTCGAAAGAAAGGATGCCCAGGGTGCTGTCCATTTTCATGATTTGACCAATATTGAGGTCACGAACGCTGACTGCCGCATCGTATAGGGTATCGCGCTTGGTCATTTGGACCGTTCCATTAACCTTGGCTGTGCCTTTTTCGGTTACCAATGCGAGGTTGGTCTTGAAGGCAGTCATTCCACCTTTAAAAGTTCCGCTCAGGCCAATGGCGTTGGGTAGCTCGATGCCCTGGGGTAGCATCGATTTGGAAACCAGTTTTTCGATATCCGAACGGCCGGTCGTCAGTTTTTTCAGGTTGAGGTCTACCGACAATTTATTCATATCGGGTAGTCCTTTCAGATGCAGGCTGGCAATCAATCGGGTATTGGAAAGTGTCCTGAAATCGATATTCGGAATATGCAGGTCATCGACACGGCCGGCCACGCGGGTGTCGATATAAAATTTCTTGTCCAATAGGGGCTTCATCACCTGCATGGTGTCCAGGAAGGGCGCGAGAAATCGGATATCGCGCATATCAATATGGCTTTTTGTGATGTTGGCATTGACGGTGATCAGTTCTGGTTTTTTGGCGATGATATCCAGCGAAGGATAACTTAGCTTAACGTAATCGCGAATCAGGGTGCGTGGTGTTTCCGCATAGAGATTTTTGATTTCGGCATCGGTATTGGTATACTTAAAATCGGCCTTTAATTGCTTGATGACAAAGCCGGAGTGGTCGGCTGCCACGAATTCTTTCAAGGATCCGCTCATGGAGTCGGCGCTGTAGTACAGATCGGTTAACCTGGTTTTAAGACCGGGCATGTGGATATTAAAATAATCGAAGCCTTTGATGCGCGGCTGATTGTCGTCTTTAAAACGGATACTGGTATTGTTGATGTTGATGTCTTTTGCGGAAACTACCCAATTCATCGTTGTGGCCGAACTGGTAGCTGTTTTTGCAGTGTCATTCTTTTCTGCCTGGGCGTTTGATTTCCCAGTTTTTGCTTCCTTGTTTTTTGCGTTGGTTATTGCCGCGTCTGCTGTCGCTGCGTTGGTTTTTTCTTCGGTAGTTTTTGTTGCATTAACTTTTGCTTGGTTGGCCGCAGTCTGTTGAATTTTTCCGAGCAGGACATTGTTGTCTGAGCCATCGAGATCGAGCTTTTGGATATCGACAACTTGTTTGTTCAGATCAATCTTATTGATGTCGGCATGGAATCTTTTTAGGACAAATTGCGACTTCAACGCACTGGACTGATCCTCATAGCGCACCAAAATATTGTTGAGGTCGGCCACCTGTATGCCTACATCGGGGAGGAGGGAAGTCGTCTGTGCCGTTTTATCGGTGATGCCAAAATCTTCTACCGATGCGCCTGCGCCTTCTACGGCGGGTTTCCATTGCTTGACTGTAGCATTTAGTCCGTCGATATTGATTTTAGGTAGCTCAAAGGCCATGTTTTTGGTCAGGTCAAATTTCTTTATGTTGGTATTTAAACGACCAAGATAGACATCGGCACTGGTACCGATCACAGCATCGGCATAAACCACATGTATTTTTTCAAACTTGATTTTATCGAGGTTAAACAGCAGGGCAGAAGTTGTGTCGGCTGTAGGTTCACTTTCTTTTTCAGATGCAAAGGCTTTGACAATATAATCAAAGTTGAAGGCGCTGTCGGGTAGGGTACGTCGTATTTTGGCGGTAATTCCATGGGCTTCCAGGCTTTGGATTTCTACCGTATTTTTCAATAGCTTGAGCATATTGATATCGACGGCAATGCTTTTTCCCGCAACCAGGGTATCCTTACTTTGATCTTCGAGGTAAATGTTTTCGAGGACCAATTTTTTTGGGAAATCAATATTAATGTAGCCAATGCTAACGGGTGTGCCGATCTTGCCTTCAACATAATGCGTTACTTTTCCGGCGATATAATTCTGTATACTGGGCAGGCGCAATAAAAAAAGGATCAGCATAAAAAGCGCAATGATGCCGCCAATAATCCACAGTATTGTTTTTAAAGCAATTCGTGTAAATCTGTTCAAGGTGTTTTTCGATTTAAGTTTCCATTGAGGACAACACCCGACAGCAAATAGTTTGGATAATATGCAGCAAAATCCCTGCTAGAATGGCGTTAGCTTACCACAGCAGCCAGGTCAGAATGGCCAGAAAACCACCCCGGATAAGCAGCTCCTGTGTCAACTCTTCGCGATCTAGCTTATACCAGCTATATTTTTCATAATACTTCCGGATGGTCTGTCTGTTCTTTTCAATGACGATTTTATGTGTTGTTTTCATAACCGATTTATATTGATGTCATGGAAGAACATGCAATTTTAATGCAGTTTTAGGCGCAGGCAAGCGAATTTAGGTAGTTTATGTGGTACTATTGGTTATAAAATACTGGCTGAAGGGGTATTTCTAACACGATACTTTACCAAATACGTTCGGGAAATTTGCAGGGTTCGAGTAATAATTGCTGTTTTCGGACAGTGTTACTATATTTCGGACGTTGTTTACCATATTTCGGACAGGAGATGCAATATTTCGAACACGGTTATCATTATTCGGACAAAGCGTGGTTATATTTCGGACATTGTTACCATTTTTCTGATATTACCATTTTTCGGACAGCGTTACCGGTATACACTAATCAGGCTTAGCTTGAAGAGCTAAACCTGATCGATTCGTACGGCATGATTGTTATCTTCGATATTGTTGTCTATAGTTCGTCGTTATCGAGTGTACCGGGCTCATGTCCCGTGCCTTGCTCATGCCGGGCAGCCACCCTTCGGGTACGTTGGGTCTGATTCAGTGGAAGAGTTTCGGTCTTTTTCCCGCCGCTATAAAACGTATCTTCGCTAAAGTGATAATGCTTGTAAAATTCAGCTGGATCGTAATTGTTGGCGCTCACGATAAAGCCCACATCGCCGGTACCTTCAAAGACGTGCCGGACGCTAAGTTCTGTTTCGGGGTCGAGCTGATCAGTTAGATAAGCAGGCAGTCGGATGGCCTGATCTTCACTAATGGAGATGACCACCACTTCGCCATCATCGGCAGGATTATACAGATAATCTGTGGCGGGTTCTTCGGTTGGAATTTCATCTACGGTAAAGATTTCGCTATGATTGATGGGCTCGACTGCTGGAGTCGGGTAGGCTTCATCGTTACTTGCCTGAATCTTTGTACCATCATAGAGCGATGCTAATCCAATGGGAACCAATATTTTCTTATCCTCCTCAATAACAAATTCGGCATCATTGAGATCCACAATAAGATAACGGACCTGTTGGCTTTCAGGATCAAAGAGCAGATCATCGACCTTGCCGATCAGCTGACCGGCTTCATTTTTTACTTTCCATCCGCGGATATCAGGTTCGCCATCAACAATTTCGTAATCGCTTCCACTGAGTTCAATCAAATGATTATAGTTTTTTTCTTCTAATGCCATGTTTTCAAGTTTTTTGCGTTATCAATTCGTATGTGTGACAGTGATTTAAAGGGTATCCCGTTGCGGTGCTGTACTATTGATGCTTGTGTCGGGCGTAGATTCAGGTAGTCTGTCGTCGCTGTTGTAGCGGTTTACAAAATACAATACCAATCCCAATGCAATCAATGAAAGCAGGATCCACAGCCACTTGGGCGCTCCGTTTCTAGGTTTTACTTCTAAATGTGCCATAAATTCTTTTTTCAAAAAGAACAACCCTTACATGGGTTCGTTTGAAAAATTTTTCAGACGTTTTCCACGCAGTGGCTCTCGTTGTTCTTTTTTCATGAGCTGCATCTTAATAGTACAAGGGAATAGTGATGGTTGGAGGCTGTTTAAACAGCGTTCTTTGTGCAATGCACTTCCGCACCAAACCATTTTGACGGCGAGGAGGGCCCCAATGTAGCGGAATCGTAAAGAGCAGAAGTGCGCGGTTCATTCGGGTTTGATGGGCGTTGGATACCCGGACCTTTTTTTATTGCTTTTGATCGCACTATTTCAAAAAAGAAAAATAATTCAAACGATTTTCCGCTAACACTGTTCTTTGATCGGAAATGTATTAATTAGTTAAATAAACAGAGGTTAAAGGATTGTTTTTTGTAAAGGCTAGGTTCGTGGTTGACCTAGCCTTTTTTGTGTTGGTGGCTATAGTCTGATCACCCAAGAGCTGTCTCGCTTAAATTTTCGATCAGCTGATGGTTTTCAATGCCCCATCGGTCGATGACTGCGATGACAGGCAAAAGGCTAGTGCCCAATTCGGTCAGGCTGTATTCTACTTTAAGGGGAAGTCCGGGGTAAATATTTTTGCTGATAACACCCGCCATTTCAAGTTCGCGCAGTTGCATATTGATAACCCTGGGGCTTGCATCGCTGATACTACGGTGCAGTTCGCTCGGACGTTTTATCCCTTTATGGATGCCATCCAATATACAGGCTTTCCATTTTCCGCCTAGTATTTTCATCGTAACAACGATGCCACAGTCGAGGTCTTCGGGGATCTTTCTGCTATACATAACTTTAATTTTTTTTAAATAAAGCTACTGAATTTTCGCCTTGGTAGGGAATAATTCTTCCCTGGATGAATCCTTTTTCCCTTATTGTGACAATACGGCGATGTATTCATATTTGTCCTATAAAACAAATTCAAGGACATACATGGAAACATTAAAAAATCAAATCAGCGTCATCGGATTGGGTCCAATGGGCATCAAAATAGCAACACTTTATATCCAGCAAGGTTTTCAGGTAACGGTTTTCAATCGAACCCGGACTAAAGCAGATCTGCTGGTTCAACAGGGAGCCAAGTTGGCTACAAGCGTTAGCGAGGCCATTGCGGCAAGTCCTGTGAGTATAGTCATCGTCCACAATTACAGCGTGTCGAACGAGCTATTTTCGTCGGTCGAAAAGGATGCGTTATTAGGTAAAACCATTGTGCAGTTGACAACGGGTACGGCACAGGAAGCGCGTTCAAGCGAAACTTGGTTCAAGGAAAGAAATGCCGACTATATCGATGGAGCCATACAGGTTGCTCCAGAGCAGATGGCCCAGCCCGATACCACCATCTTGTTCGCTGGCAATGCTGATAAATATCGGGTAATGCTGGATCGACTGGCGGTTTTGGGCGGTAACCTCAAATATCTTAGCGAGAAAATCGGGGCCGCTGCGGCCATGGATACGGCCACGCTCTCCTATATCTATGGTGCTGCTGCCGGTTTTTTGCACGGCGCACTTATTGCCGAATCGGAGAATTTTGATGTCAAGGAATACGGTAATATCATTGCGGAGATTGCTCCTGGAATGGGCGAATTTCTCAAACATGAAGGGAAGGTGATCAGCAGTGGTGATTTTGGTATCTCGCAGAGTCCACTGTCCATTTCAGTTGAAGCAACAGAACGGATTCTTGCGACAGCAAAATCAAGCGGTATCAACACCGAGTTCCCGGAGTTTGCTGCAAACTGGCTGCAGCGGGCAAAGACTGCAGGCTATGAACAGGAAGAGTTTGCGGCAGTGATCAAAACTTTACGGCAATAAGCATAAAGCTCTATAAACTCCATGGTACGTCCTTGTATAACATCGTCAATATGTTTGTGAAAATAAAACAGATATTGCCTGGTGATTTGAGAACCCCTGGATTCTTTCATGGCATTATAAGATTTAATAACGTTGCGTCTGCGATTCAGATCATTTTAACGGCACTGGATAAATTGATGGTTGAAAAAGCCCGGCAATGGATCATCCATGCGGGGCTTTTAAACCAACCTCCCCGAAAGGAGGCTTTTAGTAGATGTGACTCTTAAACAATTAATTATAATCGAGAAGCCCGTATAGCTTTCTGCTTATTTGTCCTGAATACAGCGTATTGGATAGCCAGCAACTTTGAAGTAATTCGATGTATCCCATCCACCGTTTTCAAAACCGCGGCCCTGCAATGCTCTATCGTTACCGCCCATTGCAGTATTTAGCCAATAAATAGCCGAACTTTGGCGAAGAACCTGTGCTCCGTTTGTTGATGATCTATGGCCTGCTGCCGGAAAGCTCAATTTAATATCGCTGCTTTTTTTACTGGTCATAATATGAGCAGCGGTGAAGTCCGATAATCCAGGTCCATTTCCATTACCAGAGAACGCCGTCCAAGTTCCGGTAGACGTATGGCGTGTATAGGTACCTAAACGTGTGAATTCGGCCTGACTTGGAATTCTGTTGCCCGTACTACAAGGATCTGTTGCCGCTTTTATAGGCGCAGTAGCCGTACCATTATTCCAGGTGCCATCTGCTGCTGGTGTTGTATTCCATCCTGAAATGGCAGCATCGCCGCTGGACGCATTGGCAACAGCAGCTTGGCGGCCCCATTGATAATAGTTGCCATATAATCCTTGGTTTGATGGCAGTACGTCTGGATTGTTGGTCGCAGGATTTAAGGTAGCTACCCCGAGATTATATCTTTCCCAACGATGTCCCCCGATCACGGCATAGAGCGCATCTGCTGCACTAGTGGTTCGCGTTACGTTGGTTGCATTGACATAACGGTCGCTGTTAAAACGCAATTTCATGGTATACGAGGAACCTGGCTTTAAACCTTGGCTGCCATTTGAAAAACTAAAGTTGACAACTTGTGCATTGACATCGTTGCCCACCTTGATCTGACCCGCAGGTATGGACAAGGCAATGGAGAAATTGGTATTCTGAACCTGGTTGACAATAAAAGTCTGCCCCGTTGCATTGAGGTTTGAAATTGGAGGTACACTTGCGTTTGTAACGGAAGCCACGGTTGCGCCTGTGCTTAAATCAACCGTCGGATTAGTGAAAGCTGAACCCCAATTGGCTTGGACCGGAACTTCTGAAAGATAGCCACCTTTGACATAGTTTGCCGTACCAAATGTACCGGTGGCATCGCTATTGTCGATAAGGATAGTTACGCGGGTAAACATATGCTGCAATGGTGTCGTCAACGGAGTTGGCGTATTGTTGGCCAGGATGGTGACATCTTTTTGGATCGCATACATAAAGTCGGCACCATCCTGGGCATAGTTAGCAAAGTTGAAGTTAACCTGACCGGCACTATAAAGATTTGTGTTCGGCGCTGCGGCTGGTGCAGTAGTCGTAGAACCCAATGAATAGGTCACAAAGGTATATTTATTGCCTGCGATCAATTTATCGCCAAAAAATACCTGGGTGGAGTCAGCAGCATTACCGACCGCCTGGTCAATATAGGTTCCATCGGTCTGATACGCGACTACCCGATAGGTCACTGCTCCATGTAGGGACAGCAAGGATGTTGCAGCTTTTGTACCACTTGTTGATGCTTTCAGTCCACTGCCATTTGCCGTGTTTTCGGTCAGTTCAGCGGTCACGTTAAACGGACCCGACTGCACTTCTTCCGTTAAGGATAATGGCGTTGTGGCGCTAGCTTTTGTGGATGCTTTGGCCACAGCCACTTGGTCCCCGCCAAACTCGGCTTCTGTTAAAGTCAGTTTTACACCGCCATGTTTGTCTGCAGGTATCTGGTCACTTTTTTCCTTACTACAGGAAGCAGTAACGATTAGAAGCGCAATAAAGGCAAGTTTTATCTTTGAATTCTGATATCGTGTTTTCATCATTGTCGTTAATAGTTATAAAGCGAGTTATTAGTTCCACCATTCACCGCTAGGGTCCTGGGTTTCGGTTCCTCCATTATTCCAGTCCGTTTCGTTAACGCCAGATCCGCCGCCTGGTTGAGCTGATCCGTTTGATCCGGCAGCAATGCCTTCCTCCATTTCTACCTTTAACTGCTCGATAGCAGGTTTCAGGTAAGTTTTTTTTTCAGTTCTTTTTTTCATGTGCGTAATATTATTTGGTTTATGATGTAACAGATGCTCGATAAGTCATCGTTTGCCGTGATGTAGCAAACGCAGCTATGCTCTCTCGCAAATGACTTTTGTTAGTTGAGATTTCTACTGAAGTCCCTATCAATCTAGTATTCCGTTTTACGATCAATTTCTTTGCGGTTAAATAATTGCATGTTATAACCTGTTTATTGAAAGTATATCGCACTGTAATACCGCATAACATCCTGTATTACTCTTTGCAAAGATAATTTGGAAAGAAAGTATATCGAGTATAGAGAGGTATCACATGACTATCACATAATTATCACATTATATATAATATATTGATAACTAGTGTTCTGTGTGTTATTGTATTTAATATTTTGCTATCGGAAGCAAATGGATGAGCCTGAATGCTAATAAAAATTGCTGTTTCGCTTGATGAATATTTTTTAAGGACAAATTTTTTCGATTTAAAGCGATATTTTTTTTAACGTTTTCTTAATGTATGGTACCCTGCTGATCTCCGCTGTTGGATCCTTACCGAATTATAAGTATAGGAACACCTTGGAATGATTTTTTTCTACAAAAAAAAGGAGATGCTTTGAGCTTTTTCAAGGCTCTTTTTAAAGTCAACTATATAATTGCGCCATTTTTGTAATTTGAATGTCTTGTTTGTCAGCTTTTTACAAAGTGTGATATGAATGTGAAAGGCCGTTTTTTTCGTTTCGTTCTTTTAATGCAAATATTTGCCAAACAGAATAGGAAAAGGTTTGGAGGGGAATTGTTTTGAATTATCACCCGGATTTTATTTGCGTAGAGATCCGTGATAATATATTTGGATAAACTCGTTGGGATCAGCTTTGATCCCTTCGAGTTTAATTGTTCCAATAAATATTCGCTTCGGAAAATCGAAGTCAGAAGACGTTCAGAAAGGGGATCTGTTTAAGTAACAAAAGATACGTATACAATTTGCTGCAATACAATATAAAAATGGAAAGGAACAACTTTAATAATTTAATTGCTTTAGCGAAGAACAATGATGCTGAATTTTTGGCTTTGTTCAACGAAATCTATCCCGGGTTTGTCACCTCGTTAAAAAGTATACATCCAAAAATCCGCAGCAGCGAACTGGAGTTCTGTGCGATGACCTTCCTGAATTTCTCGACCAAAAACATCGCGCAATACACTTTTGTAACCGTGCGGGCGGTACAGATTCGTAAAAATAGATTGCGTAAAAAGTTCAATATTCCTTCCGATTTAGACTTTAACACCTGGATGCGCGAGCAGATTCCGCATCATTCATTTAGCGAAGAGCGCTCAATTCTCTTAGCTGCGACCTAAATATACAACGGCCTAAATTTACCTTTAATTTATCGCCGCTCTGGTAAGTTTTAGGCAGAAAATAGGACCGCACCTGCTTCGTTATTTTGAACTGTGATATATCTGTGATAGCAGAGGTTTACCTTTTACTTCTAAAAGTATCTATCTTCGTTTTCGACAAAAGTTGGATGCCGAGCGATCCGCTTATTGTTAGATGTCCTGCTCTGTGGCGGTGACGGTCCGGCTGAGGATGAGAAATATGCAGCTAGCTCCCAGACCGGAAGTTCAACTTGTTATTTATTACATATTATTTGGATAAATTAATGGAGATAGTCGTCAGCCTCGGCTGATGACTATTATTCTTTTAAGCATGTGGAGCAGACTGGCGTCAGAAAAAGGGAGAACATGCCTAAATCTTACCGGTTTGAAATTGGTTTTTGAACAGGAAAGTATGGCGGTTTCATCATTTAAAAATATTAGATTTGCATCGAGATATTTTAAGGACTTGCAAAGCCTGAATAAATTGTTCTATAACAGCCTAAAACGTTGATTGCCTTTATATGAAAAAGCAGTTTCTATTTTTACTTTTATTCTTCTCGACACTTAAGGCAATAGCCGGCGAAGCCAAACCGCCGCAGCAGCATACAGTAGATTCCCTCTTAGCAAAAGCGATGGAATTTGCTAGTAAAGGGAATTTGGTGACTTATATCGAACTGTCGATCAAAGCGCTTAATTTGGCCAATGCAGTTAATTATGATGAGGGAAGGGCGAAATCGGGATCTTATGTAGCAGAAGGCCTGGTAACCGCTGGCCTATTTAAAGAAGGCCTGAAACAGCTGGATCGCGTAGAAAACACAGATTACTATACGCGTGATGTTTTTATGCAATCCGAAGTTCATCGCATGCGTGGAAGGGCTTATGGCGGACTCATGCTTAATCAGCAGGCCATTCGGGAGTTTCGTCTCCAACAGGGGCTTATCAAAAAGCTGACGGGTGAAAAACAAGTCAAATCTTATCAGTATAATTATGAAAATTTAAGTGTTGCTTTCCAACGTATGGGACAGTTGGATTCGATGCAAAAATATACCGAACTCCAATTGGAGAACCTCAAGGTCTTTGCAGAAAAGGACGCGGCCATGCGGTATCAGATCGTGTATGAAAATTTGGGGGCTTTATATGTTCAGAAAGGCGATCTAGCAAAGGGACAGGAGTGCCTCCATAAATCACTGGAACTCATCAAGAAATATAACATTCCTATTGTGCTAAATACCTATGGCGCGTTGGGACAATTGGAGGAGAAACGTGGAAATTTGAAAAAAGCTGCAGCTTTTTATGAAGAAGGTCTGGTAAGAAAGCAGGCAGTGGGGAGTAGAATTGGGATGAAAAACTCCTACCGTTCTTTGGCAGATTTTTACAGGACAAACAACCTGGATAAAAACAAAGCTGACTACTACGAAATGGCCTTTAGCCGGCTCAATGATTCGCTGGAAAACGAAAATAGGGCGGTCGTCGATCAGGTGCTCAACGAAATTTTGAAATTAAAAGACCAGGAGTCAGAAACCAAGGTGTCAAAGGCCGCTACGGTGACAGTAATTGCCCTGCTGTTACTCCTTGTGGCGATTACATGTTTTGTATGGCGATTTAAACACAATAAGAAGATACTGGGACAGAAAGAAGAGGCGCTGCAGGAAACTGCAAGCATCAATAAGGAACTGTACGAGCAGATTGGCGAGAACAAGTTCAATACGCTCATTGAACTGGCCAAAAGTAACAATCCCGAGTTTTTGACCCTGTTTAAAGAACTGTACCCGCAGTTTATTCAAGCACTTAAATCTTTAGATCCTAATCTTCGCAGTACCGAACTGGAATTTTGTGCAATGGCATTTTTAAATTTCTCCACCAAAAATATAGCGGAATATACCTTTGTCACCATCCGGGCTGTACAAGTGCGAAAAAATAGATTGCGAAAGAAATTTGACATCCCGTCTGATGCTGACTTCAATAATTGGATGCGTGCGCTGGCGGATAAAGTGGATCAATCGCAGGTCAGCGGCTGATAATCGTGGAGGAGTCGATAGACTCCATTGTATCACTCGCGTTGGCTTGAAAATACGCTCGCTTGGGGGCCGCTGAAGTTCGCATAACTGAATATTTATAATTTTTATTATAGGCTAGCTCTGCAATGATCTAGCCTTTTTTCTTCCTCTTTTAGTATCCGAGTTTCCTCTTTATCGCAGCTGATTTCCGCTTTCTTTTCGCCAATAGATTCGAACCGATATTTGCAGCCACCGTAAACCAATTGTTACCCTCGAGTCTTACCCCCTGCCATCGACATTTGGTTGTTTGACCAATCTTCATTTTCAGCTAATCCTAAAGAGCAGTTTACCTTTTACTTTTTTACAAACTCAACCCATGGAGCTCTTCCGTTTGTGTTTTTTTTTATCCGTTTGATGAATAATCAAGGTGTGATTGTAACTAAGGGTTAATTACGTTTGTTTTTATGTATTATATTGATTAGTAGTGTTTTATTTGTTTTTTAATCAAGTGTGATAGCGATGTGATAGCCTGTTTTTTTGTGTCTAATTTATTTAAAAGCAACTTTGCCCAGCCATTGAAACAAAATATAAAATACATCAATGTTCTTTCATTTAAAATTATGGAAACAAAACACACACAAAAAATCAAACAGGGTAAATTGCCTTATGAGGCACCTCAGGTCAATGTAGAAAACATCGCCTTGGAGTACAGTATTGCAGCTGGTTCGGTCCAGACATCCGGAACTGTACAGCAACAATGGGACGGAGAAGAATCGTCCACATCAAGCCAAAGTGAAGGCTGGTGGTAACCGAAAAGTCCCTACTTAAATTATTATCAAGTATGAAAAGAAATAGCACAATAATACTACTGGCGCTCTCCCTAATGGTGGCTGCCTGCAACAAAAATAATGAAAACGTAAGTAATGGCGATAAAGGCCAGGTAAGCATCAAGATTGCCGGCGTCTCTTATTCGGATACCGACTACGATCTACAGCCCAAAGCTTCAGCAAGTAAAAGTAGCGCATCTACTACTTTAGCGCAAAATACAACTGTTCCTTTCAACAGTGAACTCGATGTTAAAGCAACTTTAACAGCAGTAACTTCATCGACTGCCTTGCGTGCCTCGACTGGGGCCAGCAAGATGGCTACAACACCAACCGTACTGGATAATGGTGCCAAATACCTAATCGCCGCCTACGATGCTTCCGGAAACTATGTCAACGCGACGGGTGTATTGACTTATTCCAATACAAGTAGCAGTTGGACCATGGACTTATCGGCGGGCACCTATACGTTTGTCGCATTGGCAGTCGATCCGGGACAGACTTTCCCAACGATCAACTTGAATCAGAATCTTTCCAACATTACGTTCAATGTGGCAGGAGCAGATGCTGATCTATTGTGGAAAAAGCAGTCGGTAACTGTTGCTAGTGGACAAAATAACGTTCAAAATCTCGTTTTGAGCCATGTATTTACCGAAGTAAAAGCAACTTTAGAAAGTACTTCGGCTAATGTGGTGGGTAATATTACTTCCATGGTAGGTGGTACAATCACACCAAATTATCAATCAGCAACTTTTAGTTTTGCCAGCGGCACATACACGCAAGGTGGACAGTCCCTAAATCGTGCACTTTCATTTACAGGCACGGGGTTGACATGGTCAAGTAACCCCGCGTTGATTATCACTGAAGGTACAACTGCTGGGAAGATCAATTTTGGAACAGTAACATTAAATGCAACACAGGCTGGTGTACGTTCGGGATTGATTGATCTTTCTAATCTGTCATTGCAAAAAGGAATTAAATATGATCTAAAGCTACGTTTGGTACCGCGTGGTGCATTGGATATTCCAAATTCAAACTTTTATTGGGGCTCGGCCAATTTAAAAGCAGGCAATCCACCAACAGCCATTGAAGCGGCTCAATACCTTTTGGGCGGATCTCACGACGGTGGCGGTTCTCAGTCTTACTGTTCGTCTGTCTTGGGTTCAGGCTGGCAGACCCCTGCGCAGGCTGAGTATGAACAGCTTATCGCTGCAGGAAAGGTGAGGGGTACCTATAATGGTCAAACGGGTTGGTTTTTAGGTACATCAACATTGCCAACAGCTAATTTGGACAATTACATGTTCTTACCGGATAATAAGTCGGTGATTGTTGAGAGTGGATCTGGAAATGCCAGTACGCATATCCCTGCTGATGCGCTTGGTGTATATTGGGCTGATCGTACCGTACAGGGTACAGCCAAACCTGCCGTAATTTTAACTGCTACCAATGTTTACGTTATGCCTATCCATCAAAACAATGCCGTGGGTATACGCTGTATGCGAAGCAAATAATTTCTTTCGACATATTATTTTAGAGAATATATTTGGTGGGATAGTTATCAGCTTCGGTTGATAACTATTTTTTTATATGCTGCCAGTTGCAAAACGAAAAATAATTGCGTCTATCATTTGCTAACATCTGTTAATCAGAAGATTATTCTTGTAATCAGAAGGTGTAATCCCTTTAATAGCTTTAAAGAACTTGTTGAAGTTGGGCAAGGAGTTGAAACCGCAGGCATAAGCAATATGGGTGATCGGATTTTCATCCTGGGCCAAAAGCCGGCAAGCTTCATTGATCCGCACTTCGTTGACGAATTTTGAAAATGTTTTCCGTGTGCGCGCTTTAAAAAAACGGCAAAAAGACGGCTTAGTCAAGTTTGCCAATTTGGCTGCCTCGTCCAAGGAGATTTCATTGTTGAAATTTTCAAATACGTACTGGTAAACACTAAAAATAATTTCGCCCTCCCGCCGTGGATATCCATTGTCGTACCGCTTATCGCATACGGTCCGATATTCTTCGGTTTGAAGGAGAATAGCCAAAGACTCAAAGAAATAAGCTGTTTTTTGTACCTCAGGCACAGCGAGCATCTTGTACAGTATTTTTTTGAGTTTATTTTTTGCTTCTCCATAAAACAGCATTCCCTGTCTCGATCGCTCAAGAAAATCTTTTAGCTGGCTTGTTTCAAATAATAAGGAACAAAATGACAGGAAGGCTTCTGGATCGAAATACAAGGTGATAGAGTGTACGTTATGCTCCTGGTTAGTTTCTATACGCGAATTGTACCAGACGTGCGGCAAGCCAGGGCCAATAAAAGTCATTTCATCGCTTTCAAAGTCTTCCAGCTGAGCGCCAATGCAGCTTTTCCCCTTACCCTTGATGATGTAAGTAAGCTGGCATTCAGCGTGAAAATGATACTCGGAAAGAAGTTTAGGGCAATTTTCATGTCGGATTTCAAAAATCCTGTTTCCTGAATTTAAAAGTGCTTTCGCGTAAATTGGCTGCATAGATTCTTAACATATTTTAATGAAATAAATGGGAACGTACACCAATCTTCATAATCGATTGAAAGTGATCACTCAAAAAACGTTTTTTAAAGATTAAAAGGCATGTATTAAACGCTTAAAATCATGTAAAATATTACTTTTTTCCTGTTCGTCGGACGTTATGGGTCGTTTATAGTGGTCCCGCTAAGACGCGCCAAATTAATAAGTTATATTTTTGTAAATTGTTTCAGCTTTCCTTTAAAGGAATGCTAGGCTCAGCAATAACCTGCTAAAAATCCTGCCGATAATTATCTTTTTCATAAGGCACGCGATGTTTTTCGATTTCTTTCCAGTCTTTATATTCAAATTTTAGTGAGGATACAATATAATACTGCCAGCGCCAGAAACAGAGCCAGTTAATTTTATATAAGCGATAAATCTGCTGAACTTTGGGATCAGAAAGTTCGGGGTCAGATAAAGGGGCAAGTGTGTTTCTCGTGTAAAAGGCGTCTTTAAAACCAAAGCCCTGGATACTGGTATAGGAACCATCAATATTGGAATACCTAAACCTGCCGCTGTCGATTTCTTCTAAAATAGACTTGCCAACAAAGGGAAGATGGCAGATGATAACTAAAGTCGCAAAGGCGATCAAACTGTATTTGATGTATCTCATATTGCTAAAATTTTTGCCACCTACTGTTCAGGGCGGGTGGTGTAGTTCTATTTTTTTTGATTTCATCCCAGTTCCTATAGGTGAAATGTCTGCTGACAGTTAAATAATAACGCCATCGCCAAAAGCACAGCGGATTTATCGCTTACGTTTCATAACCAAAGTTTGGCAATTTGTCGAAAGTATTTTTTGCCAAAAAGCAAAAAATATAGAATGCTTATCGTGTATATTTAGGGTAATTTATTGCCGGCGCGCCATTATTGTGATAGATTCATTGTATGCAAAAAAAGACCAATAGAGATAGCCAACCGGCCACAGATCTTATTTTAAAACTGTTTGAAAGCATTCATCCGCTGTCGGACGATTTAAAACAGCTGATCGAAACGCATAGTTATGTGATCGATGTGAAAGCCAGGGTTCGCCTGATTGATATCGGACAGGTGCAAAAGCAGATCTACTTTATTCTGCAGGGCGGTGTACATTCTTATTATATTGATCCCGCGGGTAATGAGGTCAGCTCTTGGCTGCTGTATGAAGGAGAGCTCGCGATAGCCGTCTATAGTTTTTTTAGTCAAAAACCGAGCTTCGAAGCCATCGAAACACTGGAGCCTTGTCGTCTATTGGTTCTGAGCTACGAGAAATTGAATGAGCTGTACCATAAATTCCCCGAATTTAATTTCATCGGTAGGGTCTTGACCGAACGCTATTATATCAAAAGTGAAGAAAAAGCCAATGAACTGCGGATGTTGCCCGCGGTTGAGCGGTATAGAAATCTAATCGAATGCTACCCAGAGGTATTGAAACGAACGCCATTGGGTATAGTTGCCTCTTACCTGGGAATAACACGATCTACATTGAGCCGTATAAGGGCGAAAGTCTAACTGGGCTATCTATTGAATTTTAGACTGAACGTTTTTATGCGAAAGCCGAACAATGGGTTAATAGGGTATCTAAAAAGAGCAATAAAGTGTAAGTGTTTGCCAATAGGTATCCTTATTTTTGATTATCTATAAGGATTCAGTGCTTTTCTATTGCAAACAGTAGGCATTGCATCCCTAAATCGAATCGTAAACCTCAATGAAATAGAACACAACAATGCTAAACCTGAATCGTATATGTACCAGTATTACGCTCTGTTTCCTGCTGTCGGTGGAAATTGCCGTTGCGCAGACTGGAGCCAATAAAGAAAATAGCATCTGGTTTGAACAGCCTGCAAATGCTTTAGCCGTAGATTCCAAAAACGGCTGGGAGAGTGACCCAGAATGGTTGAAAGCCTTACCCATTGGTAATGGAACGCTGGGGGCTATGGTTTTTGGAGACGTCAACAGGGAACGGATTCAGCTGAATGAAATGACCTTATGGAGTGGAAGCTTCGATGCGGGCGACAATCCTGCGGCTTCACAGTCCCTGCTGAAGATTCGTGAATTGCTGTTTCAGGGCTACTATAAAGAAGCAACCGAATTGACCAATAAAACCCAGATTACAAAGGGAAAAGGATCGGGGAGTGGTAATGGGGCTAATGTTCCCTTTGGCTGCTTCCAGACCTTGGGCGACTTACGGCTTGACTTTGGCACGGATGCCGCTTATCAGAATTATCACCGTGAACTGGATCTCATGAAAGGGATTGCTTCCAGTTCTTTTGTCCAAAATGGCGTCAAGTTTACACGGGAAGTTTTCGCTAGTCATCCCGACCAGGCGATCATTATCCGGCTCACTGCAGACAAAGCCGGGGCGATCAATGTGCTCTTCAGTTTGGATCGGCCGGAAAGGTTTGCGACCGAGGTTACGGCAAAGCACGGACTGCGTATGTTTGGCGTGCTCGATAATGGCCGGGGTGGAAATGGCATGTTGTACGAAGCTCAGGTGACTCCGGTCCTGGAGGGCGGGAAAATCAGTAGCCAGACCAAAACCGGTATTCAGGTTACAGGTGCCAATGCGTTGACGCTTATCGTAACCGCAAAAACAAATTATAAACAGCATTATCCAGATTATATTAATGCCAATTATCAAAAAGAACATCTCGAAATACGGAAAGCGGCTATGGCCAAATCGTACCAGACGCTCCGGGATCGCCATATCAAAGACTTTTCTTCGTTTATGGGACGGGTGAGTTTTCAGCTGGGAAATAGTACCAATAATATGCCTACTAATGTGTTGATGGCCAATAATCTGCGTAGCGGAAATGAACAGGCCTTATATCCACTGTATTTTCAGTACGGCAGATACCTATTACTTTCTTCCTCGAGAGCAGGTGGCCTTCCTGCCAACCTGCAGGGAATCTGGGCCAACAAGATACAGACGCCATGGAATGGTGACTATCATACCGATATCAATGTACAGATGAACTACTGGCCTGCGGAGGTGGCCAACCTGTCCGAATCACATCGTCCTTTGATGGATCTGATCGCATCGCTTGTGGCTCCTGGTAGCAAAACAGCTCAGATACAATATGGGATGCGGGGATGGGCGCTGCATCCGATAACGAATGTTTGGGGCTACACTTCTCCGGGGGAAAGTGCAAGCTGGGGGATGCATATTGGTGCCGGAGCCTGGATTGCCCAACATATCTGGGAGCATTATGCCTTTACACAGGATAAAGACTTTTTAAGAAAGGCTTATCCGATTCTAAAAGAGGCTTCGACATTTTACCAGGATTGGCTGACAACGGATCCTAAAACGGGACTGCTGGTTTCGGGGCCTTCACCTTCGCCGGAAAATTCCTTTAAAGCACCCGATGGTTCTATTGCACAGATCAGTATGGGGCCATCGCATGACCAGCAGGTTATTTTCAATCTATTTGAGCACACCCTGGCTGCGTCGGAAATACTGGGTTTAAAAGAAGATGGTTTTTTAAAGGGCCTGCAGGCCGCAAAAGACAAGCTGGCCCGTCCGAAAATTGGTAGCGACGGGCGCCTGATGGAATGGGCCGAAGAGTTTGAAGAGGTAGAACCTGCTCATCGTCATCTCTCCCATCTATTTGCGCTATACCCTGGAAATGAAATCACGTTGGATCGTACGCCCGCATTGGCTAAAGCTGTGCAGCAGTCGTTGGAAAGACGGGGCGATGATGGGGTAGGTTGGACCTACGCCTGGAAGATTGCGCTTTGGGCGCGATTGCAACAGGGCGATCGGGCACTGAAATTGCTCAATAAACAACTGCGTCCTACATCGGATATGGATACCAAATATGACGGCGGTGGCGGTACCTATTACAATATGTTTGATGCTTGTCCTCCATTTCAGATCGATGGCAACTTTGGTGTGATTGCCGGGATGGCCGAAATGCTCCTGCAAAGCCATGAAGATTTTATCGAGCTGCTTCCGGCCCTGCCAGCCAGCTGGAAAGATGGTGAGATAAAAGGGCTGGTAGCTAGAGGAGCGATCGAGGTTGATCTGAAATGGACAAATGGTCAATTGGTCAATGCCGTAGCAAAGGCCAAAAAGAAACAGAAATGTCGGGTGAAGTATGCGGGGAAATTGCTCGAGCTCGAACTACCAGCGGGTAAAAAAGTCAATCTGAAAATATAATTTCACAAAAAATACCGAAGGGATTTATCCTTCGGTATTTTTTTTGTGAAAAAGAAAATTACAATTTAAAGTTAGATGGTTTTGCTGTCACGCAACATCTTAATGATATTGTGCGCTTCGAGCTGTTTGCTGAGCTGTGTGTTGATCAAACTGTGCACATTTTGCGAAAGCTCTTCCGATCCATCAGCCAAAGCGGTTTGATAGGTCGATTTGAATGCATCTTCGCCCTGCTCACAGGTTTCGAGCAGACTTCTTTCGTCATCTCCCGTAATATTCACTTTTATGCCCATCCAGGCGCGGAAAAGCTTGCCGCTCAGCATGGTGCTATCTGTCGGTTCTTTGCCTTCAAGCTCAACATAAGGTGTCAACTCGGCAATAAATTCTTCCGACTGTCCAATAAATTTTTGAAATGTTGGGATTAGTCTATCCAAGCCGTGGCTGGTTGCCAGATCAATTGCCTTTTTATAACCTTCGATGCGGTCGTTGTTGATTTTGATAATATCGTTGATGATCTCCGGATTGTTGATGTTGTTTTCCATAATATTGTTATTTGTTATCATTTTTGTTTATTTGAAAAACAGCAGGCATTGCATGATCGTTTGCAAAATCCGAGATTCAGGTATTTAAATCGTATCCCGTATTTATCTCATTTTTTATTGCACGGGAATAAATCTGTCTAAAACTTTCTGCAATTTGCCCTTGTTCTTAGAACCGAATACTGTCCATTAGGCAGCGCAACGAAAACTATGCAACAAAACATTCATGTAGCCATTATCGGGGGCGGACCCAGTGGCCTGTTTATGTACAAAAGATTGATCGAAAGGAATATCGCCGGTCTCAAGGTATCTATTTTCGAATCCCGCAAGCAATTGGGGGCAGGAATGCCTTACAGCTATGAGGGTGCCACGCCCGAGCATTTGACGAATGTATCGGATCATGAAATCCCAGCACTGGTCACGACGATTGAAGATTATGTTCAATCCCTATCGGAGACCACGCTCCGCACCTATGGAATCGATGTGGACGACTTTAATCGCTACAAAGTGGTTCCACGGCTGCTCCTCGGTCGCTACCTGTCGGAGCAGTTTATGCTATTGAAGCGGATGGCAGATGAACAGGGTATTGAAACACAGGTTCACCTCGCTAGCCAGGTCAGTGATATTATTGACCTCGAGGGTCAGGCACAGGTTAAAATCATGGTGGGCAGCACCGATGCCTATATCGTAGACAAGGTAGTCATCTGTACGGGACATAAGTGGCCAACCAAGTATGAGGGCAATGTCGAACATTATTTTGAGTCACCCTATCCACCGTCCAAGTTGGCCTTAAAAACCAATCATGCCGTCGGGATACGCGGTGCTTCCCTAACGGCCATAGATGCCATTCGTACCCTGGCTCGCCACAATGGGTCTTTTGAAACCTTGGAGACAGGAGAGCTAAGGTATCAGATCGACCCGGGAAGCGAAAATTTTAAGGTATTGATGCATACCCGCAGTGGGCTGCTTCCTGCGATCCGCTTCCATCAGGAAGAACCCTTTTTGGCCAACAACCTGTTGATCTCCGAAGAGGAGCTGATGCTTAACAGGCTTGAAAATGAAGGTTTCGTCTCGCTGGATTTTCTGTTTGAGCGCAATTTTAAAGCGCAGTTCAAGGAAAGAGATCCCGACTTTTATGCGATCGTGGAAAAGCTCAGCCTGGAAGACTTTGTAGAGGCAGTACTCCATTTAAGGGAACAGAAAGATGCCTTCGAGGGATTTCGCCAGGAGCATGAACAAGCGCTGAAATCTATCAAAAGACGCCAATCGATCTATTGGAAGGAAGTGCTTTCTGCCTTGAGCTTCACCTTAAATTATCCCGCCAAGTACATGTCTGCCGAAGATATGCTGCGCTTAAAAAAAGTACTCATGCCTTTGATTTCCATTGTCATCGCTTTTGTGCCGCAGAGTTCCAGTCGTGAGTTGCTTGCACTGTACGATGCCGGCCGCCTGGAAGTGGTCAATGTGGGCAACGAAAGCCGGGTTGAACCAGCGAGCGATAGCGGTGCCAATTATTTTTATACCGATGAATCAGGGATCGAAATAAAAACGCATTATAAGACATTTGTGGATTGTGTGGGACAGCGGCCGTTGAACTTTGAAGAATTTCCTTTCAAGAGTTTGGTCGACAATGGCCATGTCAGCCCAGCCTACTTACGGTTTCGCTCCGTGGAACAGGCCAAGGAACAAATGCTGGCAGGCAACGACCACATGTTTGTGGCACCGGATGGCGCCATTTTTTTGCAGGTACCCGGCGTAAAGATAGATGACAGCTTCCGCTTGGTAGACCACAGCGGTCTCGCCAGCCAACGTCTTTTTATGATGGCCGTACCTTATATTGGGGGCTACAATCCGGATTATTCAGGCCTTGATTTTTGTGCCGCGACATCGGCCATCATTGCCGGCAAGATTGCGGAGAGCGGATAAATACGCAACTTTTTGTTAAAATACGGTAAGATGGTTGAGGCCCGGCGGCGCACGATTTAATTTAGACGCCCTATTGCTATATTTGGCCGCCATCTAGACCATCGGTTGGCATAGTCTTAACTCAATTGATGAAAAAGCATGCCTAAAACTATTTTAAGAAATCTGCAGATAGGTTTCGGAATATCCCTGTTGATCCTCTTAGCGAGTTCAACGGCTTCTTATATCAGTATTCGTAAGCAGAACCATAATAGTGCGATGGTCGACCACAGCCGGCGTGTCATGAGCCGCGTCAACAAAATTCTGCAGGACCTGCAGAATGCCGAAACTGGCCAGCGCGGCTTCCTGCTTACAGGTATGGACAAGTTTCTGGATCCTTATAAAACTGGTCTTCAATCGCTGCCTCAATCGCTGAGCCGTGCGCACGATCTTACGTCCGACAATCCCGAACAGCAGCAGATAATCGATACGCTATCCACACTCGTGCAATCCCGGCTGGCAAAGCTTGAAAACCTGGTCAATATCAAAAAGCGTGGTGGAATGGTCACTGTATCGCAGCTTGAGGAGGGCAAAACTTATATGGACAGCTGCCGTTTGCTGATCAGCAAAATTATCGATCGTGAAGAACTTTTGCTCAACAAGCGTTCGGAAGAACTCGGCCGTTCTTCGGGCTATACCTCCATCTTTGTTTTGCTGGCCGCTGCAGTATCCTTATTGATTACCCTCTTTTTTTACTTCCGCCTGCGAGCGGATTTCTTTCAGCGGGAGCAGCTGCAGAATGACCTAAAACGTAAAGACGAAGAGATACAGCGCCGGCTGAGCATTACCCAGCGCATCGCACGGGAGATAGCAGCCGGACATTATGATATGCAGGTACAGGATGGCGAACAGGATGATCTGGGCAGCCTGACGGGATCCCTCAATGAAATGGCGCGTTCGCTCAAAACATCTTTTGAAGAACTCAATAATAACAACTGGCATCAAGCTGGACTAACCCAGCTGGGCAATCTGTTGATGGGTAACAAACAGCAGGAAGAGCTCACGGCTGTCACGCTGGGCCATCTGACAAAATATGGCAACTGTGTCAACGGCGCCATATACCTGATGGAACAGGATGAGCTTGTCTTAAGGGGATCCTATGGACTTGAAGATCCCGAACGTAAACGCTTCGCTCCGGGTGAGGGTATGGTGGGCCAGGTCTTTAAAGACGGGAAAGAAAAGTTATTCGAAAACCTCGAAGATACCCATTATGTCATCAGCTTTGCTGCTGGGAAGGTACTGGTGAACAATCTTTTTATGCTGCCTGTTTTTGATGGTAACGAATGTATCGGTGTAATGGAGCTGGGCTCATTACAACCTTTTTCTAGCATTCAGCTAGCGTTTTTTAGGGATGCTGTGCAAAAGGTGGGTACGACACTTGCGGCGGCGCAGGCCAGACTGGTGGTACAGAATTTATTGGAAGAAACGCAGGCACAGACCGAAGAACTGCAGGCACAGCATACCGAACTGGAATCGCTCAATTCGAGCCTCGAGATGCATACCCATAAACTGCAGGCTTCGGAAGAGGAACTCCGCGTACAGCAGGAAGAATTGGTGCAGTCTAACCGGGAATTGGAAGAGCGCTCAAAATTGCTGGAGGATAAAAATGTGGAGATTGCCGAACGCAATCAGGAAATACAGAAAAAGGCGGCGGAGCTTGAACAGAGTACACGCTATAAGTCTGAGTTTTTGGCCAATATGTCGCATGAACTACGTACACCGCTCAATTCAATTCTGTTACTTTCACGCTTGATGTCCGAAAATTCAGATGGTAACCTGAATGAAGAACAGATGGAATCGGCAGCTGTGATCCAAAGTTCGGGAAAGAGCCTGCTGACCTTGAT
>JBMAAL010000067.1:0-31392 GCA_050281725.1 Sphingobacterium sp.
AGTGTATACTTTTACATTTAAATTAGAATAGGATAATTGACGATATGACTCAGTTGATCGGAGAATTCGAATGCAAGTTAGACGCCAAAGGAAGAATGGTGTTACCAGCTGCGCTCAAGAGGCAAATGCCTCATGTAGAGCGGGATGGTCTTGTAGTGAATCGCGGTTTTGAGAAACATCTGGTATTTTATCCAAGAGAAGAGTGGGATTTGATGACGGCTAAGCTGGCGAAATTGAATCAATTCGATCCTAAAGTTCGGGCGTTTGTTCGTGCTTTTACACGTGGCGCTACGGAATTGACATTGGATGCTGCAGGTCGCGTTTTGTTACCCAAAAGTTTGCTGGAATTTGCGGGAATAAGCACTGAACTGGTTTTGGCTTGTCAGTTTAATAAGATTGAGGTTTGGTCAAAAGAAGGGTATGAGGAATTGATGGGTGATGGCGGTGTAGAGGATATATCATCTTTGGCAGCGGAGGTAATGGGAGATATTAATTTTGGAATATAAACGTATGGAGAATGTATATCATGTTCCGGTAATGTTACAAGAATGCATGGATGCCTTGTCTATTAAGCCGGATGGTATTTATGTGGATGTGACTTTTGGTGGTGGTGGCCATTCTCGGGAGATTCTGAAGAGATTAGGGCCGAAGGGGAAGTTGTTTGCTTTTGATCAGGATCCGGATGCATTGGAAAATGCAATTGACGATCCTCGTTTTACGTTGATACACCAAAACTTTAGGTTTTTAAAAAATAGCCTTCGTTTGGAAGGTGTACGTTCTGTAGATGGTATTTTAGCAGATCTAGGTGTTTCTTCGCATCAATTCGATGCTGCAGATCGTGGCTTTTCTATTCGCTTTGACGCAGATCTGGATATGCGTATGGATCAGGTGGGCGATTTGGATGCAAAGTCGCTGTTGGCAACCTATTCTGAGGAGGATCTGCATCGTATTTTTGGTATGTATGGTGAAATCATGAATGCCAAGTCGCTTGCGAAAACAATTGTTACTGCGCGTTTGTCACAGCCGATCCAGACTGTTGCTGAATTGAAAGAAGTGATTCAACGTATGGTTCCAAAGGGTAAAGAACATAAGTATCATGCACAGGTATTTCAGGCTCTTCGTATAGAAGTGAATCGTGAACTGGAGGCTTTGCAGGAATTTTTATTGCAGACAGTTGATGTACTCCGTGTTGAAGGCCGATTGGCTGTGATGTCCTATCATTCTTTGGAGGATCGTTTGGTCAAAAATTTTATGGCCAAAGGTAAGTTTAAAGGGGAAGTTGAAAAGGATTTTTTTGGAAATGAAATTAAGCCATTTCATGTGTTGAGCCGTAAAGCAATTACGGCATCTGCACAAGAGTTGGCGATAAATAATAGATCGCGCAGTGCGAAACTGCGTATTGCTGAAAAGTTGGAATTGTCTTAAAAATGGAGGGAGAGGATGAGCAGAAATACGATAAGACAGAAAGAATTGAGTGAAGAAGTTCAGGAGGAACTGCAAGAAACTGTCGAGGAAAAGGCGGAAGAAACAGAAGCGTTTATTAAAACGCTTTTTACCGTTGGAGACCTTTCGTTAAATAAAATATTGCATTACTTGCCTTTCGGAGCCTTTATTGCCTTTCTGATGTTATTGTATATTTCCAATCGTCATTTTGCAGAGCGAACTATTCGGAGTATCGATAAAGTGAGTAAAGAGGTGAAGGAATTGGGCTGGGATCATAAGTCTCTCTCTGCCGAACTGATGAAAATGTCTACACAGACAGAAATTGCCAAGCGTGTAGATTCTTTGGGGTTGAAAGAGCGTGTGGAGCCACCGATCAAGATTGAAGTTATAGAGAATAAAGAAGATAAATAGGAAGAGTTATGAGTATCAGAAATACGATTCTTGTGCGTGTCTATTTTGCTTTTGGGCTTATCGTACTACTTGCGTTTTTGGTATTTGGAAAAATGACCAAGTTGCAGTATGTTGATGGAGAGCATTGGAAAGCTTTAGCGGATAGCCTTTCTATTCAGGAACGGGAGGTGGAAGCTGCTCGTGGTAATATTTATTCAAATGACGGAAGCTTGTTGGCTACTTCGGTGCCTGAATATGAGCTTCGTTTTGATGCAATGGCTATTCCGGAAGAGGGTGAAGAGTATTTCAATTTGAAAGTTGACTCCTTGGCTATTAAACTTGCTGATTTTTTTAAAGATAAATCATCTCGGCAGTATTTGACATTATTAAAACAGGCACGGAATAAAAAGCAGCGCTACTTGTTGCTCAAACGTAATGTGTCACATCAGGATTTAAAGCGGGTAAAACAATTTCCTTTACTTAAATCTGCCCGTGTCAATAAGGAACGTTTCCCAAGTTGTTTGATTACAGATAGGCAGAATAAGCGTATTTTACCTTTTGTCAATCTCGCTGCGAGAACCATCGGTTATAAAAATGTGAAAGAAAATATTCATGTTGGTTTGGAAGGAGCATATGGAGAATATATCGACGGAAGAAGCGGGAAGAGGTTAATGCAGCGTATTGCTGGTGGGGTATGGATTCCTGTTAACAAAGATATTGAGGTTGCCCCGGTTGATGGGTCTGATATTATCTCTACTATTGATGTGAATATGCAGGATATGGCGCAAAGGGCTCTGGAGAAGCAGATGATTACGAGTAATGCGGATGAGGGCTGTGTTGTGATGATGGAGGTGAAAACAGGGGAGGTACGTGCGGTGGCTAATTTTATGCGCGATAAAGACGGAGTCTATCGTGAAAAGTTCAATCTTGCGATTGCACAAAGTGCAGATCCAGGTTCAACTTTTAAGTTGGCTTCTTATTTGGCTTTGATTGATGATAAGAAAATTGACTCGAGTACAACTGTGAATATTGGTAACGGTAACTGGCCAATTTACAAGCATACGATTCGTGATTCACATGCGCCTAAGAAGTCTATAATTTCAGCGAAAAGGGCTTTTGAGGAGTCGTCGAATGTGGGTGTTACTAAGTTTGTCTATCAAGCCTATAAAGATAACCCGGATCAGTTTACATCAAAACTACATTCTTTTGGTTTTGGTAAGACGCTCGATCTACAGATTCCCGGGGAAGGCGTGCCTTTGGTGAAAACTTCGAAAAGCAAAAGCTGGAGTGGATTGTCGCTGGTACAGATGGCTTACGGCTATGAAATGAAAATTACACCATTGCAAACGTTGACATTTTATAATGCTGTCGCAAATAACGGGAAGTTGATAGCGCCGCTATTTGTTAAAGAAATTCGGCATTTAGGAAATACAATTCAAACGTTTCAAGCGAAAGTCATTAACGAAAAAATCGCCTCGGATCATGCTTTAGCAGAGGTGAGGGGAATGATGGAAGGTGTTATGACTGAAGGAACAGGTAGAAGTGTTGCTAGTCCGTTATATAGTTCTGGTGGTAAAACGGGTACAGCACAGATGGCTGATGGATCGAGAGGGTATGGTGCTAGACGATATCAATCTTCATTTGCTGGGTATTTTCCTGCGGAAGATCCAAAATATTCCATTATTGTGGTGATTCGTAACCCGAGAAATGGATACTATGGTGGATCTGTTGCAGGGCCCGTATTTAAAGAGCTTGCAGACATGGTGTATGCAAACGATATGGAAATGCAGGGGAAAAAGACGTTTAAAGCAGTCAACGTGGGTGGAAGAATGCCTTTGACTTTGCAGGGTTCGAAGGAAGCTAGTAAAAAAGTGTACGATAGATTGGGAATTAATACCGTGAATTGGGATACAATTGCGCGGGGAGAGGTGGATACCTCTACACGAGGCGTGCCATTCATGGATTTAAAATACAAAGAAGGAATTGTTCCGAATGTTGTCGGAATGGGGTTGATGGATGCTTTATATGTTGTAGAGAATGCAGGATTTAAAGCGCACGTGACAGGAAAAGGAAGAGTTGGGATACAGTCGTTAGCTGCGGGACAGAAACTGGCTTTTGGAACGGCGATAAATTTAGAACTTAAGTAATGATGGATTTAAAAAAAGTATTGCATGCTATCCCTGTACAGCAGGTTGTAGGGAACCTTGAAGAGGTCGATGTGCACTCTTTGTGCTTTGATTCCAGAAAAGTGGAGTTGGGAAGTTTGTTTATCGCAGTGCGAGGTGTTCAGACAGATGGTCACTTATTTATTGATAAGGCGATTACTTCTGGAGCGAGAGCCGTTATTGTAGAAGAGTTGCCAAAAGAAACGTTGGATTCTGTCGCCTATATCTTGGTGGCCGATTCTGCTTATGCATTAGGTGTAGCTGCTGCTAATTTCTACGGAAATCCTGCTGAGCAGTTGAAACTTGTTGGGGTGACCGGCACAAATGGTAAAACGACAGTAGCTACATTGTTGTTTCAGCTGTTTACTGAGTTGGGTTATCATGTAGGTTTATTATCTACGGTGCAAAACCAAATCGGAACGAAGATTATACCTGCAACGCATACAACGCCAGACCCTATTCAATTGAATAAATTGTTACGGGATATGGTTGATGATGGCTGTGATTATGCGTTTATGGAGGTTAGTTCACATGCTGTCGTTCAGGAACGTATTGCAGGCTTGGTGTTTGTGGGCGCAATATTCACGAATATCACGCATGATCACCTGGATTTTCATAAAACTTTTGATAACTATATTAAAGCGAAAAAGAAGTTTTTTGACGACCTGGATGCGAATGCTTTTGCGCTGACCAACGCCGATGATAGAAATGGCCAGGTTATGCTTCAAAATACAGTTGCCCATCGGAAAAGTTATGGCTTACGTTCCGGTGCAGATTTTAAAGCAAAGGTGATCGAAAGTCATTTCGATGGTATGTTAATGAGTGTTGACGGACAGGATGTATGGGTGAAATTGATCGGCGATTTCAATGCCTATAATCTTTTGGCGGTTTATGCCGCCGCTATCTTGCTTGAGCAGGAAACGGTGAAAGTGTTGACTGCGCTCAGTACATTGAGGGGGGCAGAAGGACGGTTTGAGACGATGAAATCGGCTTCGGGTGTTTTTGGAATCGTAGACTATGCACATACACCTGATGCAGTTGAAAATGTACTGAAAACCATAAGTTCATTGCGACGTCCGGAACAAAAAATCATTACCGTATTGGGATGTGGAGGCGATCGGGATAAAACTAAACGACCTGAAATGGCTGAAGCGGCTCTGCTTTATAGTGATCGATTTTTGATTACATCTGATAATCCGCGTACAGAAGATCCTTATCAGATTATTAGAGATATTGAAGCCGGTGTGGCAAGAGATCAGAAAGCGAAGACGCTTTCTATAGCTGACCGGAAGGAAGCGATACGGACAGCATATCAGCTGGCTAATCCTGGGGATATTATCCTAGTTGCAGGAAAAGGGCATGAGAAATATCAAGATATAAATGGTGTAAAACATCATTTTGACGATAAAGAAGTTTTAGAGAATACATTTAACGAACAATAGAAATATGTTGTACCATCTTTTTACGTGGCTTAGCGAATATATTCATATACCTGGAGGAGGTTTGTTTCAATACATCTCTTTTCGGACATCTATGGCTGTAATCGCTTCATTGATTATTACCACGGTTTTTGGGGGAAAATTGATTCAATTCTTGCATAATAAGCAAGTTGGAGAGACAATTCGTGATTTGGGGCTTGAAGGAGAAAAAAAGAAAGCTGGTACGCCGACAATGGGTGGGATCATTATCATTGCAGGTATTCTTATCCCTACCTTGTTATTTGCGAAATTGACGAATATCTATGTGATTATCATGATTGTGACAACACTTTGGATGGGCGCAATTGGATTTTTAGATGATTATATTAAGGTCTTTAGACATAATAAAGAAGGCTTAGCTGGTAAGTTTAAAGTTGTTGGACAAGTTGGCTTGGGAGCCATTATTGCTTGTACAATGTACTTTCATCCAGATATCGTTGTCCGAAAAGGGGTCGATAAACCAACCTCTACCAAGCCCGTTGAAGTGGTTATCAATGAAGGTACAGGCGAAAAGACCTACGCTGAAAACGTAAAATCATCCAAGACAAATATTCCGTTTTATAAAAATAACGAGTTTGATTATGCCAAGGTGTTTAAAATATTCGGACTGCAGAGCGATTATCTGACTTTTATCGTCTTTTTAGTTGTTGTTATTTTTATCGTTACGGCAGTTTCAAACGGCGCAAATATTACGGACGGTATCGATGGTTTAGCCACGAGTACATCCGCTATCATTGGTGTTACTTTAGCCATTTTAGCGTACGTGTCGGGTAACGTAATCTTTTCAGATTACCTCAATATTATGTATATCCCCAATTCCGGAGAACTCGTGATTTTCGCTGGGGCATTTGTGGGGGCTTGCGTAGGTTTCTTATGGTATAACACGTATCCTGCACAAGTTTTTATGGGTGATACGGGAAGTTTGGCAATAGGAGGTATAATTGCTGCTTTTGCTATCCTGATCCGGAAAGAATTATTGATCCCGATTTTGTGTGGTGTGTTTCTGTTGGAAAACCTTTCGGTTATTCTTCAAGTGTCGTATTTCAAATACACTAAAAAGAAATATGGTGAGGGTAGACGGATCTTTTTGATGTCGCCATTACACCATCATTTTCAGAAGAAGGGGTATCACGAAGCGAAAATTGTAACACGTTTTGTTATTGTCGGAATCATATTGGCCATTCTTACTATTGTAACATTGAAAATTAGATAATGATGTCAAATATTGCAACAACATATTACCCTCAATCTGGAAGTTTGGTCATTTTAGGCGCAGGCGAAAGCGGTGTCGGAACGGCTATTCTCGGAAAAGAAAAGGGATTTGATGTATTTGTGTCAGATAAAGGGCTTATTGCAGACCATTATAAGGAACAGCTAAAAGCGGAGGGTATAGCTTTCGAAGAAGGCCAACATGACGAAGGTCGTATCTTGAATGCTGCGCTAGTTGTAAAAAGTCCCGGTATTCCAGCGACCGTACCATTGGTCATTGCATTGAGAGCAAAGAATATACCTGTGATTGCAGAAATTGAATTTGCGGCGCAGTATACGGATGCAAAGTTAATCTGTATTACAGGGTCAAACGGAAAGTCTACAACGACGATGTTGACTTATGAAATGCTCAAGCATGGTGGCTTAAATGTCGGATTGGCCGGTAATATTGGAAAAAGCTTTGCGCTTCAAGTCGCTAAAGAACAGTTTGATTGCTATGTATTGGAAATATCGAGTTTTATGCTGGACGATATGTACCATTTTAGAGCAGACGTTGCTGTTATACTGAATATTACGCCTGATCATTTGGATCGCTATGACCATAAAATGGAAAATTATGTGGATTCAAAATTCAGGATGATTCAGAATCAAACGGAGAAAGATTATTTTATATACTGCCTGGACGATCCGGAAACAATTAAAGGATTGGAAAGACATCATAGTAAAGGGACCTATTTGCCTTTTACACAAGAACAACTTGTTGAATTAGGCGCTTATTTAAATGCCAATAAGACAATAATTATTAATACACCAAATAACGATACATTCACTATGAGAGCTGAGGAATTGTCATTGCAGGGGAAGCATAATATTTATAATAGCATGGCTTCTGGGTTGATTGCGAAAGTGCAGGAATTGAGAAATCAAGTGATGAAAGAGAGTATGGGGTCGTATGTGAATATTCCACATCGCCTTGAACATGTAGCCTGTATCGGCGGTGTGAATTACATTAACGATTCAAAAGCAACGAATGTAAATTCAGTATGGTATGCCTTGGAAAGTTTCTCTACACCAATCGTGTTATTATTGGGGGGTGTGGATAAAGGAAATGATTACAGTATGCTTGCTGATTTGGTCAAAGACAAGGTGCGCGCTATTGTTTGTTTGGGAAAAGATACGGCTGCAATTCATAAAGCATTTGAACAAGATGTGGAGATTATTGTCAACAGTACCTCCATGCAAGATGCCGTGGTATTGTCTTCACACTTGGCTCAAAAAGGTGACACCGTCTTATTGTCTCCTGCTTGTGCTAGTTTTGATTGGTTTAAGAATTATGAAGATCGTGGCGATAAGTTTAAAGCTGCAGTAATGGAATTATAAATGGTATAACCCAATAAGAGGAGGAAGGATATGCTACAGAATATAATGTCTAAATTGAAGGGTGATCGATGGATATGGATCATTGTGATTATCTTATCGGGATGGTCACTTCTGGCTGTATACAGTTCGGTGGGTACGTTGGCTTATAAAGAGGGGAAGGGAACAGAAATGTATCTGTTAAAGCACTTTTCTATTATTGCCATTGGCTTTATCCTGATGTATCTTTCCCATAAGCTGGATTATCGGTATTATGCGGGTATATCCAAAATAATGATGGGTATTACAATTCCTTTATTGTTGTTTACCCTCTTGTTCGGTAGTAAAGTAAATGAGGCTAGTCGTTGGTTGACTATCCCAGGTATAGGTTTAACCTTTCAAACATCGGATTTAGCAAAGTTATCACTTATCGTCTTTCTTGCAAGGATGTTATCCCGGAAGCAGGAAGAGATTAAAGATGTGAAAAAATCGTTCTTACCTATTATGGGATCGGTATGCGGTGTGTTTATCCTGATTGCCTTAGCCAATCTATCTACAGCATTGATGCTGTTTGGTGTGAGTGTCTTATTACTCTTGATCGGCCGGATTAGTTTTAAGCAGATTGCCATTGTTTGTTGTGGTGGAGGAGTGCTTCTTATGATGGTTATTTTCTTTGGTCCTCGGAGGACGACCTATATCAGTCGGGTAAAATCTTTTTTTCATACTGAGAAAGTGGATAAAACGGTATCCTTCCAGGATGATAAAAATTATCAGGCAAACAATGCGAAAATTGCTATAGCAACTGGTGGGCTTTTTGGAAAAGGACCCGGAAATAGTGTACAACGTAATGTGTTGCCACACCCTTATTCGGATTTTATCTACGCGATTATCATTGAAGAATATGGAACCGTCGGCGGTGTGATTCTGCTATTTCTGTACTTGGCATTTATGTATCGATGTATACGTATTGTCACGATGAGTCCCAAAGCTTTTGGTACTTTTCTGGCTGCGGGTTTGGGATTTAGTTTGACAATTCAGGCTTTGGCCAATATGGCTGTTGCCGTCGGATTGGGACCAGTAACGGGGGTTCCGCTGCCTTTAGTAAGTATGGGAGGAACCTCGATTTTATTTACGAGTGTCGCCTTGGGAATCATCCTGAGTGTGAGTAGAAATATTGAAGAATTAAAAGGTAAAGAAGAGCTGGATGAAAAGCCTAAACCGAAAAAAGTGGTTATAGGATCTATTCCTGCATAATAATAAATTAAGCATGGCAATTCGCGTAATTATCAGTGGTGGTGGAACCGGAGGACATATCTTTCCGGCGATTTCAATTGCAAATGCGTTGAAGGCACTGGATCCTGCAAATGAAATTCTATTTGTGGGTGCCAATGGCCGGATGGAAATGGATAAAGTGCCCGCTGCAGGATATAAGATTGTTGGACTCGATATTCAGGGAATCAATAGAAAGCAACTGTGGAAAAATATCTTTTTGCCTTTTAAGCTTATGAAAAGTTTAAATAAAGCAAAAAGCATAATTAAGGATTTTAAACCGGATGTGGCTGTAGGGGTAGGTGGTTTTGCTTCAGGTCCATTGCTAATGATGGCCAATAAGCTGGAGGTGCCAACAGTCGTGCAAGAACAGAATTCCTATGCGGGCGTGACCAACAAAAAAGTTGGTGCTAAGGCAGCAAAAATATGTGTGGCTTATGAGGGGATGGAGCAATTTTTTCCTGCGGACAAAGTATTGCTCACGGGCAATCCAATAAGACGCGAGTCTATTGCGATAGCGGGAAAAAGAGAGGAGGCCTTAGCGTTCTTTGCGTTAGATTCACACAAAAAAACAATTTTGGTGCTTGGCGGTAGTTTGGGGGCTAAAACATTAAATGAAAGTGTTGTGGCTTACCTGAATGAGCTAAAGGAAGAAGAAGTGCAGGTTATTTGGCAATGCGGTAGTTTCTACGTTGAAAACCTACAGGCGGAGTTGACAGGTAAACTTCCGGGTAATATCAAGATGTTAGCCTTTCTTCAGCGCATGGATTACGCTTATGCTGCGGCAGATTTGATTATTAGCCGTGCTGGAGCTGGTACTATCTCTGAGCTCTGTGTGGTTGGAAAACCTGTTATCCTTGTGCCTTCACCCAATGTGGCCGAAGATCATCAGACCAAAAATGCAATGGCATTGGTCAATAAAGGTGCTGCATTATTGGTTAAGGATAGTGATGCAAAGAAAGACTTGGTTCCTGCTGCTTTAACTTTATTAAAAGACGCAGATCATGTCGCACAATTAAGTGAAAATATTAAAAAACTCGGTAAGTTGAATGCTGACGTGCAGATTGCCGAGGAGGTGTATAAATTGGTTAAAAAAAAATAGACGAAGTATGAATCTAGATGCAATAAAACAAGTTTACTTGATCGGAATAGGTGGTATAGGCATGAGTGGTCTTGCGCGCTATTTTAAGCATTTGGGCTGTGAGGTGAATGGTTATGACCGTACAGAAACTGAGCTGACTAAAACCTTAGTCAAGGAAGGGATCGCAATCTCCTATCAGGATGATGTCAACACGATTGATGCTATTTTTAAGGTGCCTACAGCAGAGACATTAGTCATTTTTACACCGGCTATTCCTAAAGATTCGAAGATCAAGGCGTTTTTTGAATCCCAGGGACATATCCTCTATAAGAGATCTCAGGTTTTGGGGATCATTAGTGAGAGTAGATTTACAGTAGCGGTTGCTGGTACACATGGTAAAACGACAACTTCTACAATGGTGGCACATGTATTGAAAGATTCGGGCTACGACTGTTCAGCCTTTTTGGGTGGAATCAGCTCTAACTACGGTACCAATGTGCTTTATGGAAATAATAATACAGTTGTGGTTGAGGCTGATGAGTTTGATCGTTCATTCCTGACGCTTCACCCCAATATCGCAATAGTAACTTCTTCTGATGCTGATCATCTGGACATTTATGGTGATCGGAGCCATTTGCTTGAATCGTTCCAAATGTTCCTGGATAAAGTTGTTGAAGGAGGTACATGTATTATAAAAAAAGACCTCGAGTTTGCGGGTCAAATCAGTTATTCAGGCCATGAAATCGCTGATGCATATGCTTCCAATGTGCATGTACGCGATGGAGAGTTCTTTTTTGATTACCAAGATACCAACGGACGAATAGATGATATTCATTTGGGTATCCCTGGTATCCACAATGTTGAAAATGCGGTAGCTGCGATTGCTGTAGCCCGTTTACTTGGGATTGCAGACGAAGCTATTAAGAAAGCGTTGACGACATTTAAAGGCGTGAAAAGAAGGTTTGAATATATTGTCCGTAAACCTGGAGCGGTGTATATTGATGATTATGCGCACCATCCAGAGGAACTGCGTGCATTTTTAACTTCGATGCGGAAATTGTATCCTACGAAAAAATTAAATGTGGTCTTTCAGCCGCATTTATTTACGCGTACGCGGGATTTTGTGGATGGTTTCGCCGAGGTATTGTCCATGGCTGACAAACTGTTGTTAATGGAAATCTATCCAGCCCGGGAGCTTCCTATTGAAGGGATCAATTCGAGTTGGTTATTGGATAAAATTACGGCAGCGGAAAAACAGCTTGTAACAGCAGAAGAAGTCCTGGAATTCGCGCGCGATGAAAAGCCGGAACTAATTGTTACAGTTGGGGCAGGTGATATTGACAAATTGGTTAAACCGTTACAGGCAATTTTAGAGCATGCTTAAAAAATTACGTAACATACAATGGAATCGTGTCCTCTACTTTACACTATTTTTTATCGGTGTAATTGTTGTCGTCGTGATTATGACTATTGTGGGGAAACGTGATGAGCAGCAAGTTTGTAAAGATATTAAGATTGTCATTGAAGGTACAGAAGCCTTTATTGATCAGGCGGATATCTCTAAGTTAATAGAACAGAACTATGGTAGTTTCGTGGGAAAGAAAGTCAATGGAATTCCCTTTCAGAAAGTTGAAAAAACCTTACGTAAATTACCTTATGTGTCCGATGCCAGTATACATGCCGATATGGATGGTACGATCAGAATTAATATTAATCAGCGCGAGGCTGTCATGCGGATCATCAACAAAAATGGAAAGGAGTTTTATGTTGACCCCAAAGGATTGAAGATACCGACAACGTTGAAGTATATACCGCACATCATGGTTGCAACAGGTAATATCGCAGAAGGATATAATGAAGCACTGGATACTATAGCAACACCATTGGTTAAAGATTTGGTTAAGGTCGTTGAATTTATCAAAAATGACGAATTATGGAGTAATCAGGTTGTGCAGATATATGTGAATTCGGATAAGGATATTGAACTTGTACCTCGTGTAGGGACACAGCAATTGATTGTTGGATCGGCAGATTCATTGGAACAAAAATTTGAATTATTAAAGATCTTTTATACGCAGATCATGCCAAAGGTAGGTATAAATGCTTACGGTGTTGTCAACGTGAAATATGGAGGTCAGATCATCTGTGAGAAACGAGGAAACTGGAGTTTTTCAGATGATCAAACAAAAAAAGTAGCAAATAATACATTATAGTAATACAGCAACAATACAGGAAATTATGAACTCAAAGGCAGCAGAAATTGAAAGAGAAAACCCAATTATCGTGGGACTCGATATTGGTACTACCAAAATTTGTGTTACGGTTGGGAGACGTAGCTCAGGAAACAAAATTGAATTATTAGGTGTGGGCAAAGCTGACTCTGCAGGTGTAAGCAGGGGGGTGGTTGCTAATATCCAGAAAACTGTGGGGAGTATTTTAGAGGCTGTTGAGATAGCCGAAGCACAGTCCAATGTGGATATTAAAGTGGTGAATGTGGGAATTGCTGGCCAACACATCAAAAGTATTCAACACCGTGGAATATTTACCAAAACCGATGGTGACGACGAAATCATTCGACGCGATATCGAACGACTGATTTCGGATATGTATAAACTGGTACTGCCTCCAGGAGAAGAAATTATACATGTTTTACCACAGGAATTTACGGTAGATAACGAGCCGGGGATTCGCGAACCTATCGGTATGGCAGGACGTCGTATTGAAGCAAATTTCCATATTATATCGGGACGTGTAACAGATATTAAAAACATCAAAAAATGTATTGATAATTCCAATCTGGAAGTTGCTGAATTGATTCTCGAGCCTTTAGCGTCTTCAGAAGCTGTATTGGATGAAGACGAAAAAAATGCTGGTGTTGTATTAGTAGATATCGGTGGTGGAACCACAGATGTTGCCATCTTCCATGAAGGAATTATTCGTCACACAGCCGTGATTCCTTTAGGCGGTAATATCGTCACAGAAGATATCCGTCAGGGATGTTCTGTTTTGCGTTCCCAAGCTGAATTGTTGAAAACTCGCTTTGGATCAGCTTTAGCTGATGAAAACAAAGAAAATGAGGTGATTTGCGTGCCTGGATTAAAAGGTCGTGAACCAAAAGAAATTTCTGTTAAAAACCTGGCTTATATCATCCAAGCTAGAATGGAGGAAATTATTGAGCATGTGTATTATGAAATCAAATCTTCTGGATATGAAAATAAACTGATCGGTGGTATTGTGATTACCGGCGGCGGTGCGCAATTAAAACATCTGGTACAACTTGTTGAATATATTACTGGAATAGATTGTCGTATCGGATTTCCGAATGAATATCTTTCTAAGAATGAGGTTTTACCAAAACCGTTGTTTGAAGAATTGAAAAGTCCTTTGTATGCAACAAGTATTGGCTTGTTGATTAAGGGAATTCAATCCCATGAGGAAGAAGAAGATAGCCGTAGAGAAATGCACGCCCCATCGAAAAAAGTGCAGGCTGCTACGGTGACAACAAAAGAGGTTTCTGAACAACAACAAAAAGAGCAAGGATTATTGTCATGGTTCAAACGTTTTATCAAAGACGGTAACGAAATCGATGACGCAAGTTTTTTAGATAAGAAGTAAGTTTTCCACAATAGTTGAAGTTTTCCACAATTTAACAAATGTGGAAAACTTTTGTTGAAATTATATTATTATTACATTACATATAGTGGGTTTGATTCGTTTTGATATCATCTTCATTGTAAGTTAAATAGGGATAAGTTATGTCAATACAGTTTGAAATGTTAAAAGAACAATCTTCAATAATCAAGGTTATTGGGGTTGGTGGTGGTGGCGGCAATGCCGTAAACCACATGTATAAACAAGGAATTAGTGGGGTAGATTTTATCGTGTGTAATACTGATGCGCAAGCATTGGAATTGAGCCCGATCCCAAATAAAGTTCAATTGGGAATAAGTCTAACCGAAGGTATGGGAGCAGGAGCAGATCCTGATGTAGGTGAAAATTCAGCAATCGAAAGTATTGAAGATATCAAACGTATGTTGGGTACCAATACCAAGATGTTGTTTATTACAGCTGGTATGGGCGGTGGTACTGGTACCGGTGCTAGTCCTGTATTGGCGAAAGCTGCCAAAGAATTGGGTATTTTAACTGTTGCGATTATTACTACACCATTTACGTTTGAAGGTAAACGTCGTCGTTCACAAGCGGAGGAAGGACTTTCAGAATTACGTAAATATGTAGACTCTTATCTTGTGATCTCAAATGACCGCCTTCGTGAGATCTTTGGTAATTTGACGATGACTGCGGCTTTTGCGAAAGCAGATGATATATTGACTACTGCGGCAAAAGGTATCGCCGAAATTATAACTATCCCGGGTTATGTAAACGTCGATTTTAAAGATGTTCGCACTGTTATGAACGATAGTGGTGTTGCCATAATGGGGAATGCAATAGCTGAAGGTGAGGACCGTGCATTACGCGCTGTAGAGGGAGCCTTGGCTTCGCCGTTGTTGAAAGATAATGAGATTGAAGGTGCTCGCTATATCTTGTTGAATATTACTTCTGGAACGAAAGAGGTAACCATGGATGAGGTAGCGATCATTACGGATTACATTCAGGAAAAAGCTGGTCTGTCAGCAGATTTGATCTGGGGTAACTGTATTGATGAGAACTTTGAAGACGAATTGTCAGTAACAATTATTGCCACTGGTTTTCAAACATCTGAAGAACGCGATAAAGAACGTGAAAATACAAAGGTGTCTATGCCCTTAACTGCTGAACCGGCTAATTCTTTTATCAAACCTGTTTCTCAGGTAGCGCCAAGAGAAGTTCCAGCTACGAATAGTTTCGTAACTCCGGTTCAACGTGTGGATACACCAGCACCTTCTACAAATACCTCAACTCCAAACAATTTGCAATCTGACTTGTTTACTTCACCCAGAAATGCGGTACAACAACAGGTAGCTGTTGAGGAACCACAAGTGATACGTCATGATTTGGGTTTTGATGGTGGTTATGAAGAGGAAACTTCATTTGGAGACAGTGATTTTCAATTGAAAACTTCACCGTCAGTGTTTCAATTCCAGATGCCAACAGTGTTTGATTCTTACACAGCTCCTTCTGCTTCAGGATATGAGGAGAAACCTACGTTTTCATCAAGTACAACAAATGAGCAAGTAGAAGTCCCTCAGGTAGAAGAAGAACAGGTCTCGTTTGAAGATCAGCTGGTTCGTACCAAAGAGCGTATTTTGCGTCTTAAAGAATTGAGTATGAAACTAAAATCTTCTAATGGTCTACATGAATTAGAAAATGAGCCTGCTTATAAGAGAAAACAAATGTCATTGGAAGATACACCGCATTCTTCACAATCTCAGGTGTCTCGTTTTACACTTTCTTTTGAAGATGGAAATACTGAAATCAGACCGAACAATTCTTTTCTACATGATAATGTAGACTAGTTGATTCACCATAAAATAACAAAAAGCCATCCAATCGGATGGCTTTTTTAGTATCTTTAAATACCGAAATAAGACAATTATACAAGCTATGACGACAAAATTAAATAACCCTGTATGGGTAATGAGTTCTGCATTTGATAAATTATCCTTACCAGAGTTGATTCAGACGACCAAAAGAATCGGAGCAGGGGGGATAGACCTTTGTGTGTTTAGAAAAGATGGTACCCGTGAAGATCATACCGCAACACATTTGGATTATGATGATTTTACTCCTGCAAAAGCGAGGGGAATCATTGAGCTGTTCAATCAGGCTGATTTAAAACTTTCACTTGGTGCTTTTGAAAATATGATTGGTGGAGATCCTGAGCAACGTGTGAAGAATCAAAATCATTTATTGAAATTGATCCGTATTGCACATTTGCTTGGTGGTGATGCAAATAACGTCAAGGTAGGAACATTTGTAGGGTACAACCATGAATTGGGCAATCAAATTGATGGATTTCAGAAAAACCTTGAAGAATACAAGCGTGTATTTGCGCCCATTGTTAATTATGCAGAGAGTTTAGGTGTAACGATCCTTTATGAGAACTGCCCAATGGAAGGATGGCGCTCATCACGTTATAGCTCTACCTATAACAATCTTCCAGCAGTGCTGGCTGCTCGTAAATTAATGTATGCGATGATACCAAGTAAGGCTCATGGTGAGATCTATGATCCTTCACATGATGTCTGGCAAAATACAAACCCAATTGAAGTTATTCGTAATACGGATATCACGCGCTTACAACGTATACATGTGAAGACTACGCGTAATCTACAGACTGCTGCACGTATTGATTGGGGCGGGATGTATCCAATGCAGCATGTTGATGCCGAATTGGCTAAAAAAGCGAATGTAAGTATACCAGGCCACGACTGGGATAGACATCATTACGAAGCCATGTTGCCAGGCTTTGGTGGATCTGATAGTATGGATTGGCGCGGGTTTGTTGACTTATTGCAAGAGCGTGGTTTCAGTGGTCCCTTTGAGATCGAAAATGAAGCTAAGAACTCGAAAGACACGGGTGATTTTTCTGCAACGGTTCAAGGCTTTACAACCTGTCTTAACTTTTTGGCACCAATGTTATGGGATTTAGAAGCAGAGGTGGGGTATTCTTATAAGAAATCTCAACCTTTAAAAGACCTGAACGTAAAAGATGTTCCAGTTGTTACTATTGATGAGTTAATTTAGTAGGATAAAAATGCACTCCAACAAAATGACTAGTTGTTGGAGTGTATTCTGAAGAGTTCAATAAGTTCAGGAATATTAGAAACATTGAGCTTTTCAAAGATTCTGCTTTTATAGGTGCTCACTGTTGAAGGGCTTAACTCCAACAAGCTAGATACTTCAATAATCCCCAGTCCCTTTATCAATTGCTTAGCAACGTCCACCTCTCTATTTGACAAACGTGCCAACGGATTTAGTTTCGTCAGCTCAGACTTACTCTGCGTCAATTTTTGAATGTATAGGTCCTGCACGTTGCTCGACATGTACTTTCCTCTATCCTGAATAGCCAAAATAGCATTGGAAAGTTCAGCCATAGCTGTTGTTTTGTTGAGGTAGCCTACTGCTCCGGCTTCGATATAACGTAAAGCATAAAGAGATTCGTCATAAGATGAGAAAATCAAAATTTTAATGCTCGGCCGAATTTGAAGGATTTCCTCAACGACACGTATATTATTTCCTCCCGGCATATTAATGTCCAATAATAATAGGTCGAAATCCTCTACCTTTATTTTTTCAAGAACCTCGTCAAAGGTTTCAGCTTGGAATATTTCTGCTTTTTGAAGAGTTTCTTTAATAATAACGGAGGCTCCTAATCGTACAATGCCGTGGTCGTCTGCTATAAGAATCTTTTTCATAGATATGCTATCTGATGCTGGGCTTTAATTACCGTATGAAATAAAGTACTAACAATATACAATATATCTTGATATTTTACTAGTTAACGGGCAAATATAAGAAATTAAAGTTAATAAAAATTAGTGGGATGCAGAGTACATGTCTTTTTTATAAAATAGGACATGGGTTAGAAAATATAGCACAATATGAGTTTAACGATAAAAAATTAGCATATTTTAATTAGATTTATGTGACAATGATTAGTTTTGTCATAATTCATGGACTAAAAAATTTAAATATGGGATTTTTAAAAGAGTTTAAAGAGTTTGCAATGCGCGGCAGCGTAGTAGATCTAGCTGTCGGTGTTGTTATTGGTGGAGCTTTTGGTAAAATTGTTACCTCATTGGTTGATGATATTATCATGCCACCCATTGGTTATTTAACTGGGGGTGTTGATTTTTCATCCAAAAAATTGATTTTGAAAGCTGCTGATGAAGCTACTAAACAAGCTGAAGTATCTATTAATTATGGAAACTTTATTAATGTGGTTATTCAATTTTTAATTGTAGCATTCTGTATTTTTTGTGTTATTAAGGCTTTAAATTCATTGAAACGTAAAGAGGAAGCAGCTCCAGCGGCCCCTGCAGCACCGACGAAAGAAGAAACGCTTTTGACTGAGATCAGAGATATTCTGAAAAATAAATAGGGCAGGGTATATACTTCATTTATAAAAATCAGCACAGTCAAACTGTGCTGATTTTTATTTTATGGTAATTGAAAAATTGTTTTTTAAAGCTGTAGCTGAATAAATTAGCTTATCCGTTTCACATTAACTTGAAATGTTCTTAATATTGTTTGTTTTTGTCTAAAATAAACTTTACTTTTGCATTCCTCTTGGGGAGTTTTGTATTAATTGAAGTAAGAACAAATTAGCATAATAGCGTCATGAAAAGAACATTTCAGCCATCGCAAAGAAAAAGAAGAAACAAACACGGTTTTAGAGAGCGTATGAGCTCTGCAAACGGTAGAAGAGTATTAGCTTCACGTAGAGCTAAAGGTAGAAAACGTCTTACAGTGTCTGACGAATACCGTCACAAAGGTTAATCTTTGACAAGGATCGGTGGCCGCTTATAAGAGCTTTTTCTAATAAGATTAAGTCATCGTATGAGAAATACATTTACAAAAGAAGAACGGTTATGTGCGAAAAGGCGTATTGATACGCTTTTTAAAAGCGGTTCTTCTTTTGTCTTGTATCCGTTTAGAATTGTTTTTATCTTCGAGAAAAACAATGGGGCTGACGATATTCCCTCCAGTCAGTCTATCATTTCCGTATCCAAACGTAGGTTCAAAAGAGCAGTTGATCGCAATTCGATTAAGCGAATGATGCGTGAGAGTTACCGTTTACAAAAATCGAATGATTTGATTCCGTTTTTGTTGAAACATAATGTAACTTTGTATTTAGCTATTCAATATGTAGGCAAGCAGATCTTAGCGTATGATGTGTTTAGCACCGCAATGAATAAAATGCTGAAAAAATTGCAGGATGAATGTGCTGAAGTTTATTTGGAGAAAGGGGATTAGACCCTTGTTTAGTTTTATTTTCTTGGCTATTATTCGTTTCTACCAAGTTTTTATCTCACCATTTTTAGGCGCCAATTGTAGATATACGCCTACCTGTTCTCAGTACGGTAAGGAAGCTATTCTGAAATATGGTCCTTTTAAAGGTGGATGGATGGCTTTGAAACGAATTGCACGTTGCAACCCCTGGGGCGGCCATGGGCATGATCCTGTACCTTGATTTCTATAATGACGATGAATAATTTAATTTTACAAATTGATACTTCAACCACGATTTGCTCGGTTGCTTTGAGTGAAAATGGTCAAACGTTACAGGTTCTCGATCTCGATGAACCTAATGCTCATGCGGCTAAATTGACTATTTTGATCGCGGAAGTCCTGAAACAGACAAACCGAACGATGCAGGATTTAAGTGCTGTGGCGGTGAGCATGGGACCGGGCTCTTATACAGGTTTACGTATAGGGGTATCAACGGCCAAAGGTCTCTGTTATGCGTTAGATATACCTTTAATCGCTATTAATACGTTAGAAACTTTATTTCTCGGGTATAAGGGGCAATTTGGTTTAACAGTAGGTGATGCTTATCTTCCCATGATCGATGCCCGTCGTATGGAAGTGTATACGGCCGTTTATGACCATAATGCTGCATTGGTGAAAGCAACATCAGCAGAAATTATCGATGTCGATTATTTCAATGAATTATTGCTGAACTACAATCGTGTCCATTTATTTGGTTCGGGCGCCGATAAATTTGAAGATTTGTTCAGCGAAACGGATCGAGTTGATGTATTGAGCGGATTTGATGATTCCGCGGCTTTTCTGTCGACGTTGGCCTTTGATAAATTTCAGCGGAAAGAGTTTGAGAATGTTGCTTATTTCGAGCCATTCTATCTTAAAGATTTTGTGGTTACCACGTCAAAGAAAAAGGTTGGCTTATTATAGCCAACCTTTTCTTTTGAACCACAGATAAATTGCAAGGGATATGGCGACCATGATCCCCATGGCCACTGGATATCCATAGTACCATTCGAGTTCGGGCATATTTTTGAAATTCATTCCATATATTCCTGCCACAAAAGTGATAGGCATAAAAAATACGGAGAAAATTGTCAGGATACGCATAATCTCATTGGTGTGATTAGACGAGATGTTGAAATACACATTCAACAGCTGAGCTACATTTTCCGATAAGTTTTCGTACAAGGTTGATGTCCGAACCTGCAGATCTTTTAAATCCCGGGTATAGACATCTTTTTTTGACGAAGAATGAAAATGCTCGACGACCTCCCTGTAGAGAAAGATGACCTTTCGCGCAACATCAATCTGCCTTTTGATAAAATAGAGATTTTTCAGTATCGGCTGTTGTTTCATGCGTTTGAGGAATATCAATTCTTCGTAAGCATCGATTCGTGTAGAAAGTTGTTCTAACGTTTGACTAAAGGTAAATACAGCGGCAGTCGTGATAAATACAGCCAGTTTACGGCTATTTTTTGTCTTAATGGACGTGAATTCAATATTCTTAAGTTTTTCTAAAAACTCGATGCGGCGTTTGTGTACCGTAATCACAAAATCACTTCCATAGAAGATGGTGAGGCGATCGGTGATTTCTCCGATGCTGTCTGAATTTTCTTTGAAATTGTCTGACATGACACGAAGAATGACAAAGGTATAATTCTCAAATTCTTCAATTTTAGGTAGATGTTCTGGTTCTTTGGAATCCTTGATCGAAGCTTCATTCAAATTGAAGCGCTCTTTGATGAAGGCGAAGTCTTCTGAGGTTGGCTCAGCAATATCTATCCATTCGTAGTTTGCGATTTCTTTTTCAACAATCGTTCTGACCATAAATCTAATTTTAGTAAGGACAAGATAAGAAAGAAAATAAAAAAAGCCATCAACTGAGTCGATGGCTTTCCTAAATTAGGGTGATCTTCTATTTATTTGAAGATTTATATTCTTCGTTTAACTGTTTGATTACTTCATTCGTGATTTCCAAAGAAGGGTCCGCATACAATACAGTTGGGTTGGTCTTCGAATAGGTTAGCACCAGTTTGTAGCCATTTTCTGCAGCATGTTTTTTCAGAAATTCAGTAATTTTATTATACACATTGTTGAATTCTTCAGACTCGTCTTTTGCAATGGAAGAAGAAGCTGTTTGGTCTAAACGTGCAAGCTCATCTTGTTTACGTGCCAGTTTTTGTTCCGTAGCTTGTCTATCGGGGGCAGACATTGTCGCTGCATTTTTTTGATATTCGGCAACTTCGCGTTGGAATGCAGTACTTTTAGATTGCAGATCTGTTTGTGCTTTCTTTACTTTGTTTTCAAGCTTTGATTTAATGTCCTTAAAATATTGATATTTTTCAGAAAGTGAATCCGAGTTTAAATAGACGATTTTATCTTTGTTACTTCCCTGGCTCTCCTTGCTTACGGTATTGGAATCATTTTTTGCAGGTTCGTTTGTTGTTTTTGCACCTTGGTTACATGATGCAATAGTTCCAACCAATAAAAGGCCAAAGGAAACTTTCGATACAATTGAAAATATAGTGTTCATTTTTTTGTTATTTGCAAATTATTACTGAAAACAAACCTAACATAAAAAAATCAAAATTTTAGTTTTTAGTAATAAAAAAGTAAAATTATCCTACGCGCTGGCAATTCCGGATATCGGCTCAATACTTGTTGACGGGCTTGATAAATCGGCCAAAATTTCGTATTTTTGAATATTACATTTAAGAGGTTTTCAATGAGCGAAGAAAATAAAAATGCATCCACCTATTCCGCCGATAATATTCAGGTATTAGAGGGTTTAGAGGCGGTTCGTAAGCGTCCATCCATGTATATTGGTGACACCGGTGTAAAAGGATTGCACCATTTGGTATACGAGGTAGTTGACAATTCAATCGATGAAGCTGTAGCGGGATATTGTACAGATATCTTCGTTACTATCCATAAAGATAATTCGATTTCTGTCCGGGATAACGGTCGTGGTATTCCTACAGGAATCAACAAAAAAGAGAATAAATCTGCCTTAGAGCTTGTAATGACAGTATTGCATGCTGGGGGTAAATTTGATAAAGATACATACAAGGTTTCTGGTGGTCTGCATGGTGTCGGTGTTTCCTGTGTGAACGCACTGTCTACACTTTTGAAGGCTGAAGTACATCGTGATGGAAAAATCTATCAACAAGAATACCAAATTGGTAAACCACTGTATGAGGTAAAAGAAGTTGGTGTTTCGGATAAGACAGGTACTATTGTAACATTCCATCCAGATGCAACGATTTTCACGCAGACTACAGTTTATAATTATGATACCTTAGCAAATCGTCTTCGTGAGCTTGCATTTTTAAATAAAGGTGTGAGTTTGACTTTGAATGATGAGCGCGAGACAAATGAGGACGGTTCTGAGAAAAAAGAAACGTTCCATTCTGAAGGTGGTCTTAAAGAGTTTGTGAAATTTTTGGACGGTAACCGTCAGTCGTTGATTCCTGAGCCTATCTATGTGGAAGGTGTGAAACAGGGCATTCCTGTCGAACTGGCTTTACAATATAATGATACCTATTCTGAGAATGTCCATTCTTATGTGAATAATATCAATACGATTGAAGGTGGTTCACATGTGGCGGGTTTTCGTCGTGGTTTGACACGTACATTGAAAGCTTATGCGGATAAGTCGGGTTTGCTTAAAAACTTAAAAGTAGAAATTACAGGTGACGACTTCCGTGAGGGATTAACAGCCGTTATTTCAGTGAAAGTTGCAGAACCTCAATTCGAAGGGCAAACAAAGACAAAATTAGGAAACTCTGAAGTCATGGGGGCTGTAGATGTTGCTGTAGGTGAGATTTTAGGTGTTTATCTAGAAGAGAATCCACGTGAAGCAAAATCTATTGTTCAAAAAGTTGTAATCGCTGCGCAGGCGCGGGCTGCTGCACGTAAAGCCCGTGATTTAGTGCAACGTAAAACCGTTATGGGCGGTTCTGGACTTCCTGGTAAATTAGCCGATTGTCAAGATAATGATCCTACAAAATGTGAGATCTATTTTGTCGAGGGGGATTCTGCGGGCGGTACTGCGAAATCTGGCCGTGATAGGAAACACCAGGCGATTATGCCTTTACGGGGTAAGATCCTTAACGTAGAAAAAGCGATGGAGCATAAGATCTACGAAAATGAGGAGATCAAAAATATGTTTACAGCTTTGGGGGTTAGTGTGGGTACTGCCGAAGATGCTAAAGCGTTGAATATTGAGAAATTACGTTATCACCGTATTATCATCATGACCGATGCCGATGTGGATGGGTCCCACATTACAACATTGATCCTGACGTTCTATTTCAGATACATGAAGGAATTGATCGAAAGGGGATATGTATATATTGCTACACCGCCGCTATACTTGGTGAAAAAAGGGAAAGAGCATGAGTACGCTTGGAATGAAGACCAACGTATCAATGCGATTCAACGTTTGAAAGGATCAGGTAAAGAAGATAGTGTACACGTACAACGTTATAAAGGTCTTGGAGAGATGAATGCTGAGCAGTTATGGGATACAACCATGAATCCTGAAACGCGTACTTTAAGACAGGTGACAATTGAAAATGCAGCTGAATGTGACCGTATCTTCTCGATGTTGATGGGGGACGAAGTTGCCCCGCGGCGTGAATTTATCGAAAAAAATGCACGTTATGCTAAAATTGATATTTAATTGATCTGATCATAAAAGAATAAAAAAAGCCTGATGAAATTTTTTCATCAGGCTTTTTTTATTCTTTTATATTTCCTAATTTCATAGGAGTGAATCGTTTTTCTGCCGGGATAAAGGGTTCATCGCCTAGCATTTAGCCAATATTAATTAAAACCTATTATGAAATATTGTAGCAAAATTTTGCTCTTTATAGGTTGTTTTATTGGAATAACCTGTTTGGCGCAAACAAATGAAAAAATCGATCTCCAAGATTTATTTGAGAGCTTATCGGATGAGCTCGCAGCAGATGCTGATTTGAGTGAATTCACTGAAAAGTGGTATCATTATCTCAAACACCCGATCGATCTCAACAAAACGGATGGAAGAGAACTCACGGAATTACAGTTTTTGGACCCTTTACTAATCGAGCGCCTACTGAAGCATAGGATCATTTCAGGAAATTTTATTGACGTACTCGAACTACAGTCTATTGACGGATTTAATGAGCGCGTAATCAGTTTACTGTTACCTTTTGTGAGGGTAGGCCCGGGATCTCCTCTTGAAACCCTGAAATCGAGAAATTTTAAACAGGAATTTACGGTACGATATGCCCGGACACTCGAAAAAGCAAAAGGATACCGTATTGTCGATACGACGAAATCCCATTATCTCGGCGATGCCAATCGTTATACTTTTAGGTATAGAGCCCAATTGAACGCTGTAGTTCAATTAGCGGTCAATATGGAGAAAGATGCCGGGGAACCCTTCTTTAGGGATAAACAAAAAATGGGGTTTGATTTCTATAGCCTAAGTGTATCAATAAAGAATTTCGGCCGTTTCAGGAATATCGTAATCGGCGATTATGCTTTGCAATTCGGACAAGGGCTCAGTATGTGGAACGGTTTGAATTTTGGAAAAGGGGGACTGGTACAGCATACAGCAAGACAAGGGATTGGAGTAAAGTCATATACTTCCTTAAATGAGGCAAATTTTATGCGGGGTATTGCCGGGACACTACAGATCGGTCAATTTGAAATTACACCCTATATCTCCTACCAACTCATTGATGGAAAAGTTAACCGTACTGCTACTCCTGCTACGATTTCAACAATCGCGAGTACCGGACTGCATCGGACTGCAACCGAACAGCAATATCGTCATGCCGCATCTCAACTAGCTTATGGACTGAATCTATTGTGGCGCTATAAACGGATCAAAATGGGTATTCATTTCAATCAGACTCAATTGAATGCCTTTAAAACAAAAGGCAATGCTATACGGCAAAAGGCGGACTTTGAAGGTGATTTGCTCCGAAATATAAGTTTATATGTAAACTATACGATTCGAAATACGTATCTATTTGGCGAATATGCCAATAGCATCGATGGCGGCTCAGCATTATTGACAGGAGCTATCATAAGTTTACATCCACGTTTATCATCGGTTATATTGCTTCGGGACTACAAGAAGAATTTTCATACTTTTTATGGACAGGGATTTGGTGAATCGGATAACAGCTCCAACGAACAGGGCGCTTATTTGGGAGTTACGTATCAACTGGGAAGAAAATTGCTCTGGTCGAATTATGCCGATGTATTTCGTTTTCCAGGAGCAAAGTATCAGGCTGATACGCTATCTACAGGCGCTGATTTCTTTAGCCAGCTGAGTTACATGTGGTACAAAAAAGGCCAACTTTCGTTGCGCTATCGCAACCGATTGAAACAAGTGAACTACCAGGGAGAGGGGCAAACTGAGAATGGGCTTGTGAATACCGGCAAACAGCAGTTCAGGGTAGAATTTCAATACCGCCTAAGTTCAATATGGACTATTCGCTCCCGGGTAGAAGCCAATTTATTCCAAAAAGAGTATCAGGAAAATAGTTTCGGATATATGTATTATCAGGATATACTTTGGAAGTCTACCGCTGGAAAGTTGCAATCGAATATGCGGATTGCATATTTCGATGCGGCAAGTTATGACAATCGGATCTATGCTTATGAGCGGGATGTATTATATGCTTCGGGGTTTGGAATGTACAATACAAGGGGATGGAGAGCGTATCTTAATTTACAATACCGTTTTAGTCACCATCTTCAGGTATGGGCCAAATATGCTGTCTATTATTATCCGGGGCGAGAGCGTATCGGGACTGGATTAGACCAAATTGAGGGCAATAGAAAATCTGAGGTTAAGGTACAGTTGCGGTGGCAGTTATGAAAAAGCTGAGTTTTACACAAAGATTAGAGCGGCTGCCTATTCTTAAGCTAGCTATCTTATATATTGCGACACTTCTTTTCGCTCCTAAAATACCGATTTCGCGCCCTATTTTTCAATATATACAGCAGGTATTGGTTGTGATGACTCTGTTAACGATGATTAGTTATTTTTTTAAAGGTACAATTCGCAAATACGGGTATACCTGCGGGTATTATGTATCTGTTGTATTATTTGGGATTTTCCAATTTTGGCGCGAGGACCCTTTGGTTGCAATTGATCATTTCTCCCATATAATGACAGATCGTTATGTGGTCAAAATTATTGAAGAGCCCAAGGTGAAGCGTGGTATCATTCGTTTTTCGGCAGAGGTAATGGGGGCTTACCAAAAAGGTGAATTTATTGAAACGACAGGTAGACTCATGCTATCCCTAAAATCCAGCCAGAAGAATACGCTGCAGTTTGGTGACCTATTGTGGTTAAGAGGTCAGCCCCAGGAAATAGCTCCGCCATTCAATCCAATGGAGTTTGATTATAGGGCGTATTTGAAAAGGCAGCATGTCTACCATGAACTTTTCGCAGTCTCTGGTCAGTATAAGCTGATCAGCCGGCAAGAAACAACGACTTTTTCGTTGATTGCGCTCGCTTTACAAATGAGAAGATATTTTTTGCTCAAGCTTCGACCCCATATTAAAGGGGATGAGAACTTTGCTATTGTGTCAGCTTTATTATATGGTTCCCGGAGCGATATCAGTGCCGAAAGCATACAGGCCTTCACCAATACGGGAACGATACATGTGTTAAGTGTATCGGGAATGCATGTTGCTGTTCTATTCGGGTTTTTATCCCTTATTTTCAAACGAATTGCCTGGCCTTCCTATCTCAGATGGTTGCCACTAATTTTGTTGTGGAGTATGATCTGGATATATGCTTTTATTGCAGGGCTTGATCCGCCAATTACGCGGGCGGCTATTATGATTAGTTTTGTACTGTGTGCACAGCATTTTAAACGAAGCTTTTCGACACTGAATTCGCTTATTATTGCCGCAGTATTGATTTTGCTGCTCGTTCCCCGGGCGGTTGCTGATGTGGGGTTTCAGCTGTCCTTTCTAGCTGTTTTGGGTATGACAATATGTTCGCCGCTTGTCGAAGAATTCCTTCCGGTCAAAACACCGATATTACGGCTTTTGAGAGATACATTGGCTGTTTCTGTTGCTGCGCAAATACTGACGACACCACTGAGCCTTTATTATTTTGGGCAATTCCCAACTTATTTTCTGGTAGCCAACTTATTAGTCGATTTTCCTTCAACCCTAGCGATGTATCTCGGTTTTATCATGACAATTAATCCAATGGAGGGGCTTAACGATTTAATCGGTTTCCTTTTGGAGCATCTCATTGCTTTCATATTATACGGTTTGAAATGTATTGACCATTGGGCTTTTTCAACAATAAAAGTTGATCCTATGGGGCTGGAGCTTCTATTTTTGACCTATTTTGCACTGTTTTCTTTTTTATATGCTTTTCAGTGGAAAGATAAAAAATACGTTTGGTTAGGGGGATGCTGTGCAATTGGAATGCTATTGATCACTGTGCAAAAACGTTTAGAAAATAAAGATGCAGAACGATTTCGGGTCTATAATACGAAACAAGAGTTGACGATCGGTTATTTCAAAAGTGGGCGCGGTATCGTTTACAGCACATTTGATTCTTTGCAAGCCCGAGGCTTGCAATATGCATGTGGAAGAGATATTCAATTATTGGCGAAAGAAGAAGTTCAGTTTGTGACTTTGAATGGCCGGGAGCGTAAAAACTATCTTGTTACGCTCCCCTTGGGTAAAATCGCTATTCTGTGCCATGCCATTGAAACTATGCCACATGCTGACATCGTTATCGTTAGGAAAAATATATTAGATGGTTTACCCCGGTTATTGAGGCAAATTAGACCAAAACTTGTTATAGTGGATGGATCCAATTCACTGAAAAAATCCAAGCATATACAACGTATGTTAGATAGTTTGGGGATACAGAATTATCTCATGAAAGATAATTTTGCGTATGTTTGGGATAAGGAGAACTTATGACGCAAGATAGTATATCAATCTTAAGGCAATACTGGGGATTCGATTCATTTAGACCCCTGCAGGAAGAAATTATTCAATCGGTCATTTCAGGTAAAGATACACTGGCTTTATTGCCGACTGGCGGTGGAAAGTCGATTTGTTTTCAAGTACCTGCCTTGATGCGAGAAGGGATTTGTATTGTCGTTACACCGCTTATAGCATTGATGAAAGATCAGGTTGAGCATTTGAAAAAAAATGGAATTCAAGCGGTCGCAATTTATGCTGGAATGCGGAAGAGGGAGGTGGATATTACATTGGATAATTGCGTCTATGGGCAAATAAAATTTCTCTATCTTTCTCCTGAAAGATTGTACAATGATATAGTAAGGGAGCGCATACGATTTATGAATGTAAATCAATTTGCCATAGACGAAGCACATTGTATTTCTCAATGGGGATATGATTTTAGACCGCCCTATTTAGAGCTCGCTAAATTACGGGAACTGCATCCCAAGGTGCCTTTTCTAGCCCTTACAGCGACGGCAACGGAGCGTGTCATCACCGATATACAGCAGAAACTGCATTTTCCGAAAGAAAATGTATTTGTCAAAAGCTTTCTCCGAGACAATTTGGCGTATATGGCCATTGAAGAAGAGAATAAGATGGGACGCATGGTACGGATTATACATAAGTTGGGCGGATCCGGTATTGTCTATGTCAGAAACCGGCGAGAAACGCAGGAGATAGCCCGTATTTTGGTCAATAACGGCATTTCGGCAGATTATTACCATGCCGGACTTTCGGGGCAGGAACGAGATCAGAAACAGCAAGGGTGGATGACAAACGTTGTTCGCGTTATTGTAGCTACAAATGCGTTTGGGATGGGAATTGATAAGCCCGACGTGCGTTTTGTGATTCATCTCGATTTGCCCGATTCACTGGAGGCCTATTATCAAGAAGCCGGTAGGGCAGGAAGAGATGGCAAGAAGGCCTATCCCGTTATTCTTTATCAAAAGACAGATGAGCAAAAACTTGTCGATAATTTGCAAGCTAGCTTTCCTGATATTCCATTTATTCAACAGACCTATCATTATCTTTGTAATCATTTTCAGATTCCCTATGGATCTGGAGAAGGGGTGACTGTAGATTTTGATGTTGTTGCATTTGCCAAAAAATATCAGCTGCCATTGGTTCCTGTTATGAATGCGCTGAAGTTCCTGGAGCGGGACACGTGGTTGGTTTTGTCCGAAGCTGTCACAATACCCTCACGCTTTAAGTTTGAAATTGATAGCGCCGAATTGTATAAAGTTCAGGTACAGTATGTAAAATATGATAAGCTTATTAAAGCTATTTTGCGCAGCTATGGTGGCGTATTTGAAAACTATATCCTCATCAATGAATATGAATTTGCACGCAAGTTAGGTCTGCCTTACGATCGTGTTGTTGAGCTGTTGAAGTCGTTAGAGACATTGGAAATAGCGAGTTATCTGCCTTCTACAGATGCACCACAATTGACCTTTTTGCAGAACCGTGTCGATTATAAACATCTGCATATCGATCATATTTTTATTCGCGATCGCCATCAGGTGAAAGAAGAAGAAGTCAATGGCATGATCGGTTACATTGAACGCAGCAATTGCCGCAGTCAGTCGCTACTGTTATATTTTGGAGAGAAAAATGCGGGGTTCTGTGAAGTATGCGATTTGTGTCTGATCCGTAATCATCGGGAAAAGCAGCGGGCAGATATAAAAGCAGAAATTAAAAGCAGTTTGCTCGCTGGAGCTAAAAATATTCACGATTTGGTTGCGAGTGTGACAATAGGTACAGAAAAGAAAAGAATAGAGATTATCCGCGATCTCTTAGATGCGGAAAAAATCCGCTTGGAGGATAATCTCTATTCTTGGAATACCTTGTTTTAAACTATTTTTCGATGGGAAGATTAAGCTCTTCGCGACCCCATTCTGACCAAGAGCCATCGTATACGCGGTAGTGCTCGTGACCAACAAGATGAGAAGCAAATGCTAAGATTGACGCTGTGATACCCGATCCACAGGAGAATACATATTCATTTCCGGTAGCATTATGATGATCAAATTGCTGTTTCAGTTCATCAATGGGTTTATAAACGATTCCATCAAATAATTCTTCGAAAGGGAGGTTTTTGGAATGAGGGATATGCCCACCATGAAGGCCTTTTCGAGGTTCAGCGACTAAACCACTAAACCGACCTTTACTTCTGGCGTCAAAAATATTCACTTGAGCATCCCGATAATGTGTTAAGATATATTCTTTATCAGCATAATGGTTCGCTTGAAATTGGGCTTTAAAGTTACCAGGCTTTGCAGCAGCTGCATACTGGTCTACGAGTGGTAATTTACTTTTTTTCCAAGCGGGAACGCCACCATTTAGAATAAATACCTGTTCAAAACCCATGACCTTAAACATCCACCATGCCCTTGGACTTGAATAAATACCCCATCTGTCATATAATACGACGGTGCTATCCCGATTGATTCCTAGGCGTTGCATTTCCCGTTCGAATACTTCTGCCGATACAAGGGTATGCGGTAATTTAGAAGTAGAATCCGAAAGTTTCCCTTCGATGTCAAAAAAATGAGAATGGGGAATTACTTCGAACTTGTTATCCTTGATGGATTGGCCAACTTTGTCGATGGTGCAATCAAGGAGGACAATATCTGTATGCTGTCCCAATGATTCCAGAAGTTCGGTGGGGTTGATTAAGGCTGATTTGAATGACATAACAATAAAGTTTATTGCTACAAAATTACAAAAGCATCCCTATAAAAGCAAAGCGGCTGTTCTTTTGGAACAGCCGCTTTTTATGGATTGAAAGTGCTAATTACTTAGCGTTTTTATCATTTTCCATTTGCTCTTTCAATTGAGCTAATACGTCTAAATCGCCTAAAGTAGATTTCTCAACAGAATCTTTTACTTTTTTCACAGCTGAAGATTCAGCTTTAGCGTCTTTTTTACGGCTGTTAGACTCTTCTTTGCGAGCTTCTTCTTTCTCTTCTTCCCAGATACGAGAGTGAGAGATTACCAAACGTTTGTTCTCTTTGTTGAACTCGATGATTTTGAATGAAGTAACTTCATCAACTTTCAATGAAGAACC
>JBMAAL010000068.1:0-30792 GCA_050281725.1 Sphingobacterium sp.
TTTAATGCCATTGAGGTTCAACCAATGCCTATCGGTGGTATGGCTGCATTTATGTCTTGGGTTGGTTCAAACTACGAGTACCCAGCTGCTGCAACTGAAAATGGTGTGAATGGTGTTGTTGAAGTGTCCTTCGTTGTAGAAAAGGATGGTAGCTTGACAGACATCAATATCAAACGTGATTTGAAATATGGTACTGGTGATGCAGCTGTAAGGTTGCTTAAGAAAGCGAAGAAATGGAAACCTGGTATTCAAAATGGTCGTCCAGTTCGTGTAGCATACACTTTACCAATTCGATTGAACCTTCAAAATTAGAATGACAAATTTTAATTCGAATAATAGTTCAAATTTTAGACAGAAATCGCCTCTGAAGCGGTTTCTGTCTATTTTAGGACTATTTATGTTTGGCTTTTATTTTGTTTTGGGCCTTTTGATTATATTCTGGGACAATTTTCCCATTGAGATTAATCCAACTTACAAAACAATCTTTGGCGTCGTATTGATCCTGTATTCTTTTATGCGGTTTGTACGGCTTTGGCAAAATAATTTTTAATTAACTGCCCTCTTCTTTTTGGCTACAACCAATTCTCTCTTCAAAAATTAAACTATTTTTTAATTAAACTGTCTTATTTTATGATGTATCATATGAGAAAATATAAAATGGTTCTTGTGATGCTAGGCATCTGTATGGGCATTTTTGTTTCCTGTAAAAATAAAACAAATCAAGCGAAAGAGAGCGATGATATTTTAACAGGTAAGCTGCCCGTTATTGTGGATCAAACTTTGTTGCCTATTATCAAAGAATCTGCGGATGTGTTTGAAAGCTCTTATTCAAATTCAAGTTTGGAGCTTATTGCGCGTCCTGAGATTAAAGCTGTCAATGCATTGCTCGCTGATTCGGCCTATGTGGTTGTATTGACGCGAAAGCTGACAAATGAAGAAGATAGCTATTTCAGAAAACGCGGTATTCAGCCAAAGATATTTCAAATGGCTTCGGATGCTGTTGTATTGATCAATAATCGTAACAGTACTGATACTATAATGCCTCAAAAAGACGTTAAGTCTTTGTTGGAAGGTAACTTAGCCGGACAACGTTTGATCTTTGACAATGCCAATTCAAGCACACTGCGGTATTTGAAGGACTATTTCAAATTGAACAAACTCGATCCGAAAGCTGTTTCTGCTTTGAAAGATAGTGAAGATGTTATGAAATATGTGGGCGAGAATACGAATACAGTGGGCGTTATTGGTTATAATTGGTATTTAAAAGCTGTGGAAAAAAATTCGAATTTATTGGATAAAATTCGTACATTGAGCATCGAAAGTGTGGGTAAGGAGGGCGAAAAGGTCAGTTTTTATAAACCATCTCAATCGACTATTGCTGATGGCTTATACCCTTTTGTCAGACCTGTCTACATTATGAACTATCAGCCGAATACGGGCCTAGGTTTGGGCTTTAGTGCTTTTTTGACAGGTGATCGTGGACAGCGCATTGTATTAAAAGCGGGATTGGTTCCTGCAACCATGCCCGGACGGGAGATCATTATTAGAGATGAAAGTTATATTAAATAGATAATAAATAGTACAAAAATAGATTATGACAAACAGTAAATTATTATTTAGTCTTTTATTGGCGGGATCTGTGGGCACAGTAAGTGCACAAAGTTTGAAAGATGCTAGAGCAGCCATCGAGGCTGAGAATTATGGTAAAGCGAAAACGATCCTTCAACAGTTGGTGAGTAAGCAACCTAAGAATGGAGATAATTATTTCTATTTGGGTCAAATTTATTTGGTAAACGACAGAGCGGATTCTGCCGCTGCGATTTTCAACCAAGGTTTGGCTGCTGATCCAAAGGCTACGATCAATAATGTAGGTTTGGGTTATGTTGACTTAATGAAAAAGGATAAAGCAAGCGCTGAATCTAAATTCGCTTTGGCGACAGCAAAATTAGGTAAAAAAGATTACGAGCCATTATTGGAAATCGGTCGTGCTTATATTAATGCGCCTGAACCTGATTATGCAAAAGCGTTGGAATACCTGACACAGGCGAAAGAGAAAAACAAAAAAGATGTAGCCGTTCCTATCGCATTAGGTGATGCGTACCGTGGTTTAAAAGAAGGTTCATTGGCTTATACAAGCTATGGTGAAGCGACTGATATTGATCCAAATTCAGTACAAGCGAAAGTTGGACAGGCTGTGATCGTTCGTGGTGCACAAGCTTTTGATGAGGCTATCACACAATTGGAAGCTATTGCAGCGGAAACTCCGGCATACGCACCTACTTATCGCGAGTTGGCTGAAACATACAATCAATGGTCTAGATTACCGGGTACTTCTGATGAGAAATATGTTGAGTTAAATAAAAAAGGTGTTGAGCAATACAAGAAATATCTAGAAGTTGCGGGCGATAATTCATTGGAAGCAAAAATCCGCTACGCCGATTTCTTGGTTTACGCACGTCAGTACGACGATTTGAAGGTTGTTTCTGAGGAATTAGCGAAGAACCCTTCTGTAGATCCAAAAATCTATCGTTATTTGGGTTATATCGCTTTCCAAAAAGCAAAAGATTATCCGAAAGCTTTGGAATACTTAAACCAGATGTTCAGCAAAATGGAGAAAGATCGTGTAATTCCATTGGATTATATGTATCTAGGTATGTCTGAAATTGCCGCAAATAGTCCAAAACCAGCTGCGGCGGGTGCGGATAGCACGGCTACTGCGGCTCCGGTATTGACAGCAGAGAATACAGCGAATATTCAAAAGGGTATTGCTGATATTAAAAAGGCAATTGATTTGGACAAAGAACTGTTGGGAGAAACAGCTGAGTTAGCATTTGCGAAGTACCAAGAACAAGAATTGCAGACAGCAGCCTCTTTATTTGAATTAGTGGCTTCTTACAAAGACAATAAAACGTATTTGTTTGATGCAAACTATTATGCAGGTGAAGCTTACTATCAAATTGGTGCTAAAGAAGATGCGGCTAGTAAAAATGAAGAGCAAGTTGTAGTTAATCAAGAACTGAGAGACAAAGCAGTTGCCAATTTGCAAAAGTCACAAACTTTCTTATCGGTAATTGAAACCACAGATAATAAAGAAGCGCAAGATAAATATTTGATTAATTCATTATATTACAAGGCTTTTGCTGCGTTAACGGCGGATAATTTGGAGCAGCCAAAGGGTGATTTCGTTGCGCCATTCCAAAAGCTGATTGAAACAATCAATCAACGTGGTGCGCAAGAGAAAAATAAAAATTATTTAATCGATGCGAATACCTATATCGGTCTCTACTATTATGTGAAACAAGATCTTCCTAAAGCGAAGGAAAGCTTCCAAAAAGTATTGGCAATAGATCCAACAAATGAAGCTGTTAAAGGCTATTTACAAGGCATCAAATAAGCTTAAGTAAAATCATTCTAAATTAGGCGCAGATAGTACTATCTGCGCCTTTTTTGTTTTGTTTTTTACCTTGGAATCTCTATATTTAGAGACAGTTACCAATATAAATTGAATTGAGATGGAGCAAGCCAATAGTATGCCGATAGACTACTTGCCTATATTTATACAGCTTCTAGTTGCTGTAGGATTTGGGGTAGGTACCATAATTATTACACATCTGATCGGGCCAAAGGTTCGTACCGAAAACAAGCTTGGTGCTTTTGAGTCGGGAATTGAAGTTGTCGGAAACGCCAGGCAACCTTTCTCCATCAAGTATTTTTTGGTGGCTATCCTGTTTGTCATATTTGATGTTGAAGTTATTTTCATGTATCCATGGGCAGTCAACTTTCGGGAAATGGGATTACAAGGCTTGATTGAGATGTTTATTTTCATGGGACTGCTCTTGTTGGGCTTTATCTATGTCATTAAGAAGAAAGCATTGAATTGGGACTAAGCGTCCCGTTGGTGGTTGGCTCTTTGGGTCAATGATACTTAAACCTTTATAAAATCGACTTTTCATGAGTGATATAAAATTGGCAGAAGCTCCTCCGGGAGTAGAAGGCGCAGGTTTTTTTGCGACAAGTTTGGATAAAGCCATTGGCTTGGCCCGAGCCAACTCGTTATGGCCTTTGCCGTTCGCCACATCCTGCTGTGGTATCGAATTTATGGCAACGATGGGCTCTACGTACGATTTGGCCAGATTTGGCGCTGAACGTCCTAGTTTCTCACCCCGTCAGGCAGATATGCTTTTGGTGATGGGGACGATCGCTAAAAAAATGGCGCCTGTATTAAGACAGGTATATATACAGATGGCTGAACCGCGCTGGGTAATCGCTGTAGGAGCTTGCGCATCGAGTGGTGGTATTTTCGATACGTATTCTGTTCTACAAGGAATAGATGAAATCATACCGGTTGATGTGTACGTACCTGGTTGTCCTCCCCGCCCAGAAGCAATTTTGGATGGTGTATTGCGTCTGCAGGATATTGTAAAGAATGAATCATTGAACCGGAGAAATACGCCCGAATATAAAGCGCTGCTTGAAAAGTACGGAATACATACAAATAAATAGATGATGGAAAACAGTTTTTTATTGGATAAGCTCCAAGGAAATTTTCCGGGAAAGATTAACGAAATTCAAGATGCACACAATCTATTGACCATTGTTGTTGATACGGAAGATGTGATTGATGTACTTCGTTTCCTGAAATCGAATAACGAATTGCAGTTTATTCATCTCACGGATATTACGGCGGTACATTATCCGCATTTAGAAAAGGAATTTGCTGTAGTTTATCATATTCAAAGTCTCGTTCATAATATCCGAATCCGCGTGAAGGTCTTTTTGCATGGTCCAAATCCTGAGATTCCAACGGCAACAGCTGTTTGGAGAGGGGCAAATTGGATGGAGCGTGAAACCTTCGATTTTTTTGGTGTCAATTTTATAGGACATCCCGATTTGAGAAGAATTTTGAATGTAGATGATATGGAGGTGTTTCCAATGCGTAAGGAATATCCTTTAGAGGATCCAAATCGCGTAGATAAGAAAGATTTGTATTTCGGCCGTTAATTTATACGATATGAGCGAATTTATAAGCAAGATAACAGCTAATCAACCTGTCTTTGATGATAATGATCCACAGGACGAGTTGATTACCCTAAATATTGGTCCCACACATCCGGCTACGCACGGTGTATTTCAGAATGTCGTGCAAATCGATGGCGAACGGATTGTTAGCGGAGTTTCCACAATCGGCTATATTCACCGTGCATTTGAGAAAATTGCTGAACATCGGCCTTTTTATCAAATTACGCCTTTGACTGATCGTCTAAACTATTGCTCGTCTCCAATCAATAATATGGGCTGGCATATGACCGTTGAAAAACTACTCAAGATCGAGATTCCTAAGCGGGTGCAGTATATGCGTGTTATCGTCATGGAGCTTGCCCGTATTGCAGATCATATTATTTGTAATGGTATTTTGGGGGTAGATACGGGTGCTTTTTCGGGCTTTTTGTATGTGATGCAGGAACGCGAGTTTATCTATGAAATCTTTGAAGAAATCTGTGGCGCTCGTCTGACAACGAACATCGGTCGTATTGGAGGCTTCGAACGTGATTTCAATGCTATAGCTTTTGAGAAAATACGTGAATTTCTAAAACGCTATCCTCCGGTATTGAAAGAGTTTGAAGAGTTGTTTGTTCGTAACCGCATTTTTATTGAGCGGACTTCAGGCGTTGCTGCTGTAACAGCAGAAGATGCACTGGATTATAGCTGGTCTGGTCCTATTTTACGGGCGACAGGTGTAGATTATGATGTGCGTGTTCAGAACCCCTATTGTTCCTACGATGAGTTTGATTTCGACGTACCTGTAGGCACGACAGGCGATGTATACGATCGTTTCATGGTTCGGAATGCCGAAATGTGGCAATCACTTCGGATCATAGAGCAGGCATTAGCGAAAATTGAGAAAGAACCTAAAGGTGTCTTCCATGCAGAGGTGCCTGATTTCTATTTACCGCCGAAAGAGCAGGTGTATACCAATATGGAAGCTTTAATCTACCATTTTAAAATCGTCATGGGTGAGGTGGACACACCGAAAGCCGAAGTCTATCATGCGGTCGAAGGCGCGAATGGTGAACTTGGTTTTTATTTGATTCATGATGGTGGACGTTCACCTTATCGTCTTCACTTTAGGAGACCTTCTTTTGTCAATTATCAAATGTTCGCACCAATGAGTGCAGGAATGCTGATTTCAGATGCCATTATAAATATGAGTAGTCTTAACGTTATAGCTGGAGAATTAGATGCTTAGTGTAAAACAACATAATGAAAATGTAAACTTTTCTCCAGAACTGTTAGCCAAGTTTGGAGAAGTGGTAAGCCGTTACCCCGAAGGAAAGCAGAAATCAGGCTTATTACCCATTTTACATTTAGTTCAGGCGGAATATGGCTGGGTAAGCGCAGATGCGATGGATAAGGTTGCTGTTTACCTTAATATATTACCTATAGAGGTGTATGAGGTGGCAACCTTCTATACCATGTTCCTGTTGCAACCGAAAGGAAAATATGTATTGGAGATTTGTCGTACCGGACCTTGTTGTTTGGTCGGTGCAGAGCGTATTATGGGGCATTTAGAGCAAAAGCTCGGTGTAAAGGAAGGTCAGGTCACAGCTGACGGGCTTTTCTCTTGGCGGGGTGTAGAATGTTTGGCTGCCTGTGGTTTTGGACCAGTCTTACAGATCGGCCCTGAATATACATTCTATGAGAATCTGACAGAAGATAAAGTCGACGAATTGATTGATAATTTAAAAGCTAAAACAGAATAATATGGCACGTAAACTTTTGTTGACTCATATCGATGTTCCTGGCATCAATACCTTTGAGGTCTATCGACAAAAAGGTGGTTATGTTGCTGTTGAAAAAGTAGTAAAAACAATGTCTCCTGAGGATGTTGTTGAAGAGGTTAAGAAGTCTGGATTACGTGGACGTGGGGGAGCTGGTTTTCCTACGGGCATGAAATGGTCCTTTTTGGCTAAACCTGAAGGGGTGCCACGCTATTTGGTCTGTAATGCCGACGAGTCTGAACCAGGAACATTCAAAGACCGTTATTTGATGACGCACATCCCACACGCGCTCATTGAGGGAATGATTGTATCCAGCTTCGCCTTAGGAGCTCATACATCGTATATCTATGTGCGTGGAGAGATGATGCCGCAGATCAGAATTCTGGAGCGTGCCATTGCTGAAGCCAAGGAAAAAGGTTTTTTGGGTAAAAATATTTTAGGTTCGGGCTATGATCTGGAGATCTATGTTCAACCTGGAGGTGGAGCGTATATCTGTGGTGAGGAAACAGCTTTATTAGAGTCTTTAGAAGGTAAACGGGGTAACCCGCGTATTAAACCGCCTTTTCCAGCAATAGCAGGTTTGTATAACTGTCCAACAGTGGTGAATAATGTGGAGTCTATTGCAACGACAGTGCCCATTATCAATCTAGGAGGTGAAGAGTATGCTAAGATCGGTGTGGAGCGTAGTACCGGAACAAAACTAATTTCCGCTAGCGGAAATATTGTAAAACCAGGTGTCTATGAAATCGAACTCGGTCTGCCTGTGGAAGAGTTTATTTACTCGGACGAATATTGTGGTGGTATTGCCAATGGGAAACGGATGAAGGCTGTCGTGGCTGGGGGCTCTTCGGTTCCAATCCTACCCGCTAACATGATCTTGAAAACTGCTGCTGGAAATAGCCGATTGATGACTTATGAGTCATTGGCGGATGGTGGCTTCCAGACTGGTACAATGCTTGGATCGGGTGGTTTCATCGTATTTGATGAGGATCAATGCGTGGTGCGTAATACCTGGAACTTTGCGCGATTCTATCATCATGAAAGCTGTGGGCAGTGCTCGCCCTGTCGTGAAGGAACGGGTTGGATGGAGAAGGTGCTGCATAAGATCGAGAGCGGTCACGGCTCGATGTCAGACATTGATTTGCTGTGGGATGTGCAGCGAAAAATTGAAGGGAATACAATCTGTCCCTTAGGGGATGCGGCAGCATGGCCTGTGGCAGCAGCAATAAGACATTTTAGGGATGAATTTGAATGGCATATCCTGCATCCCGAAGAGTCACAAACACGGAATTATGGACTGGCACATTATGCCGATCCTTTACAACCAATAGTATCATAATAGAAGCTGTAACGATAAATTAATCATATCATGGCAGAAGCGGAAGATGTAAAGTTTAAGGTCACCATCGATGGTATACCGGTAGAGGTTGCTCCTGGGACAAGCATATTAAATGCAGCGAGACAGATCGGTGGCGATATAGTCCCTCCGGCAATGTGTTACTACTCCAAACTGGAGGGAAGTGGCGGTAAATGCCGTACCTGTTTGGTCAAAGTCTCCAAGGGATCTGAAAAGGATCCGAGGCCGATGCCAAAATTGGTGGCTTCTTGTCGTACTACGGTGATGGACGGTATGGAAGTACAAAATATTACTTCGCCCGAGGTGGTGGAAGCAAGAAAAGGTGTTGTTGAAATCTTATTGATCAATCATCCCCTGGATTGTCCAATCTGCGATCAGGCTGGTGAATGTAAATTGCAGGATCTTGGGTATGAACACGGCAGCGCTAATACACGCTACGAATTCGATCGTCGTACCTTCGAACGTATTGATCTGGGCGATAAGATCCAATTGCATATGAACCGTTGTATCTTATGTTACCGTTGTGTTTATGTCGCCAATCAGTTGACCGACCAACGTGTACATGGTATCCTAGGAAGAGGAGATCACGCCGAAATATCGACTTATATTGAAAATGTCATCGACAATGATTTCTCCGGAAATGTTATTGATGTTTGTCCTGTGGGAGCTTTGACGGATAAAACCTTCCGTTTCAAGAACAGGGTATGGTTTACGAAGCCTGTCGATGCACATCGCGATTGTCCGACATGTTCAGGTAAAGTAACCTTATGGTATAAGGGAGAAGAAGTCATTCGGGTAACTGCTCGAAAGGATGAGTTTGGTGAAGTGGAAGAATTTATCTGTAATACCTGCCGCTTTGATCAGAAAAAAACAAGCGATTGGATTTTAGAGGAACCAACAGAAATAGATCCACATTCTGTTATTTCTGCCAATCACTATGAGTTATTTAATCCGCCAAAAGTCATTAAAGAAAATCCAGTATTGCAGGAACAAAATCGGGAACAGTTAGCTAGAACGGAAAAATTGAAATAATCACAAACATGGAGTGGTCTTTTGTCATAGAAAAATTAATACTGGTGTCTGTTATTTTTGTTGTCACCCTAGTGATTGCGATGTATTCGACACTTGCTGAGCGTAAAATTGCAGGTTTTATGCAGGATCGCTATGGTCCTGACCGGGCTGGTCTCTTTGGTATCTTGCAACCGCTTTGTGACGGTGGTAAATTCTTCTTTAAGGAGGAAATTATCCCTGCAGGGGCACACAAGGTACTTTTTATCCTAGGGCCTACCATCGCTATTATAACGGCCTGTATTAGCTCGGCGGTTATCCCTTGGGGACAGGAATTGCAAATTGGGGGGCGGGTCGTTTCCTTGCAGGTGGCCGACGTTAATGTTGGTATATTGTATATGTTTGGTGTGATTGCATTAGGTGTATATGGTATTATGTTGGGCGGCTGGGCTTCCAATAATAAATTCTCGCTTATGGGGGCTATTCGTGCAGCGTCGCAGAGCATCAGTTATGAGATCGCCATGGGACTTTCAATTATCGCCTTACTGATGGTGACACAAAGTCTCTCCTTGAAGGAAATTGTTGCGCAGCAATCGGGTTTTGTCAATTGGAATATCTGGGCGCAGCCGCTAGGGTTTATAATCTTTATGGTCTGTGCTTTTGCCGAGTGTAATCGGGTTCCTTTCGATTTACCGGAATGTGAGACAGAGCTTGTCGGTGGCTACCATACGGAATACTCTTCCATGAAATTGGGCCTTTATATGTTCTCCGAATACATCAATATGTTTGTTTCTTCGGCGCTCATGGCATCACTTTATTTTGGCGGTTATAATTTCCCTTTTATGAATGATCTGGGATTGTCGGCCAATATGATCACGATCATCGGGGTAGTGGTATTCTTCATTAAAATATTGCTGTTTATCTTTTTCTTTATGTGGGTGCGTTGGACTTTACCACGTTTCCGCTACGATCAATTGATGAATCTGGGCTGGAAGATGTTGATTCCATTGGCGATTGCCAATATTGTACTTACAGGTGTATTTACATTGATTAAAGATACTTATTTCTCATAAGAAAGGACTTTTTATGCAACTAACCAATCGTAAAAAAGTAATTGAACAAAAACCGATGACATTTTCGGAAAGAATATATTTTCCGGCTATTATCAAAGGTTTGCGCATTACATTAAGGCATTTTTTTAAGAAAATTCCAACCATTAAATATCCCGAGGAAATAAGACCTTATTCGAAAAACTTCAGGGGGCAGCACTCGCTCAAACGTGATGAGGAAGGGCGTGAGCGCTGTACAGCCTGTGGATTATGTGCTTTGTCCTGCCCGGCAGAGGCGATTACAATGACTGCCGCCGAGCGGAAAAAAGGTGAAGAGAATCTTTACCGCGAGGAAAAGTATGCGTCGGTATATGAAATCAATATGTTGCGTTGTATTTTCTGTGGTCTATGTGAAGAGGCCTGTCCGAAAGAAGCGATCTATCTGGATGGACCGCATGTGACAGCAGATTACCTTCGTAAGGATTTTATCTATGGAAAAGATAAATTGGTAGAACCAACTTTTGATATTACCAAATTAAAGAGCTAAACCAGGAAATTATGACAGTATTTTATTTTGTAGCCTTCTTGTCTATTTTCTTTGCGCTGCTGACTATTTTTACAAAAAATCCCGTACACAGTGTACTGTATCTGGTCATTACGTTTTTTACGTTTACAATACATTATATTCTTTTGAATGCACAGTTTTTGGCTGTGGTGAATTTCATCGTATATATGGGGGCCATCATGGTGTTATTTTTATTTGTACTGATGCTGCTCAACCTGAACAAGGATACCGAACCCATGAAATCCAATCTGGTTAAGTTTATGGGTGTTATCGCCGGTTGTTGCCTATTGGTGACTTTCTTCGGTGTATACCGTGTATTTGACATTTCTAATCCCTTGACTGTTGTTAATCCGGAAATAGGGTTGGTTAAGAATCTGGGTAAGGTGTTGTTTAACGAATTTTTGCTTCCTTTTGAGTTATCATCATTATTGTTATTGACAGCAATGATTGGAGCAATATTATTAGCTAAGAAAGAACCTAAACAAATCTAATGGAAACAGTTGTTCAACAGTTGCAGGGGGTGCCAATAAATCATTATCTGATTTTTTGTGCGATTATTTTCGTTATTGGTGTTATCGGTGTTCTTATTCGCCGTAACGTCATTATTATTATGATGTCTATTGAATTGATGCTGAATGCGGTGAATCTTCTTTTAGCTGCTTTTTCCGTGCAGCATGGCGATGCGTCTGGACAGGTCTTTGTCTTCTTTATCATGGCATTGGCGGCGGCAGAAGTTGCCGTAGGCCTTGCGATTATTATTATGGTATATCGGAATACGAAGTCTGTGGATATCGATTCCTTAAATAAACTTCGTTGGTAGAACTTAAGAAATAAATACGATGAGTGAATTAGTTTGGTTGATTCCCCTTTTGCCCTTAATCGGGTTTATTGTGAACGGATTGGGTAGGAATGCCTTCTCCAAAGGTATGATTGGTGCTGTTGGCAGCGCTGTAGTGCTTATTTCTTTTGTATGCAGCTGTATTCTTTTCTCCGAAGTCTACCAAGCGAGACAAACTGGACAAGCAGGTATTATTGAACAACATGTATTTGACTGGATTGCGGTGGGCAATCTCAAGATCGGTCTGTCCTTTTTGGTAGACCCGCTAAGTGCGATCATGCTCCTGATCGTTACGGGGATTGGGTTCCTTATCCATGTCTATTCGATTGGTTATATGCATCATGATCATGGATTTGGTAAGTTCTTCGCCTATTTGAATCTCTTTATCTTTTTTATGTTGCTATTGGTATTGGGATCCAATTACCTAGTCATGTTCATCGGCTGGGAAGGTGTAGGGCTATGTTCTTATTTATTGATCGGCTTTTGGTATAAGAATAGTTCGTATGCAAATGCAGCAAAAAAAGCATTTGTGATGAATAGAATAGGTGATTTAGGTTTTCTCCTTGCGGTATTTTTAATACTTGGAACTTTTGGATCCTTGGAATTTTCGACTGTATTTCCTGCGGCCAAGAATTTTGCTGTTGGTGATATCACAGTCGTTAGCATTACCATTTTGTTGTTTATTGCTGCAACAGGTAAATCCGCGCAGATACCTTTGTTTACCTGGTTACCAGATGCCATGGCTGGCCCGACCCCCGTGTCGGCCCTGATCCATGCGGCAACGATGGTTACGGCCGGTATTTATATGATTGCACGTTCCAATGTACTGTTTATCCTTTCACCGTTTACCTTGCAGCTCATTTCTGTGATCGCTATTTGTACAGCCCTATTGGCTGCTGCGATAGCATTAACACAAAATGATATTAAGAAAGTATTGGCTTATTCCACCGTTTCACAATTGGGCTATATGTTTCTTGGCCTTGGTGTCGGTGCATTTACGGGAGCGTTTTTCCATGTATTGACGCATGCCTTTTTCAAAGCGTTACTATTCCTGGGGGCGGGATCTGTTATACACGGTATGAGTGAAGAACAGGATATGCGAAAAATGGGGGGCTTGAAGAAAGCAATGCCTATTACTTATCTGACGATGTTGATGGGGACAATCGCGATTGCAGGAATTCCACCCTTCTCTGGCTTCTTCTCCAAAGACGAAATATTGGCAGGGGCATTTGCTGCGAGTCCAGTTTTATGGGGTTTAGGTTTTATTGGTGCATTAATGACGGCTTTCTATATGTTCAGGATGTTGTTTATGACGTTTTCTGGAACATTCCGTGGTACGGAAGAGCAAAAGCATCATTTGCATGAATCTCCAAAGAGTATGACCATCCCGCTCATTGTATTGGCGATACTTTCTGTGGTTGGAGGAGTGATCAACTTACCAGCTGTTTTGGGTGGTAACCATTGGCTTGAGGATTTCCTGGCGCCAGTGTTTTCAGAGGGAAAAGCGATAATGCCTGCAACTCATCATTTGGAACACAGTACGGAATATTTACTCATGGGCGTTTCTGTTGTTGGGGTATTGATTATGGTTGCTTTGGCTTTTAATAAATACGTTAAACGACAACAGCTACCGGAAGAGGGCGAAGGTACGCGTGGTTTCTTGGGCAATCTTTCTTACCATAAGTTTTACGTGGATGAGCTCTATGATAGCATCATTGTACGTCCAATCAATTGGCTCTCGGCTTTCTTCGGAAATGTCGTGGATCAACGCGGTATTGACGGTGTTGTTAATGGTGCCGGTAAGGCAACATTTGATACGGGAAAGGTATTGCGTTTGCTCCAGAATGGTAATGTTGGTTTTTATTTATTGATGATGGTAATTGGGGTGATTGCCATTTTCATCTATGGATTGTTGAGTCTTTAATTTTGGTGTAATCGATGGATAACTTGTTTTTACTTATTTTATTGCCGTTAATAAGCGCATTGATTCTAACGTTTTTAAAGACCAATGCTGCAAAGTCTATTGCCTTGATTTTATCATTACTGTCTTTGGCTTTGACTATTCCTTTCCTTTGTACTTTTGACGCAAATGGCGGAATGCAATTTGAACAAAATTGGCTATGGATTTCTTCATTGCATATTCATTTTCATATCGGCGTTGATGGAATTAGCTTGCCGCTGATATTATTGACGAATGGACTGATGCCTTTAATTATTGCTACAACCTTTAAGAAGGATTATAAAGGAAACTTTTATGCATTAATGGCTTTTATGCAAGCGGGCTTATTGCTCGTATTTATGGCCTTGGATGCGTTTACTTTTTATGTGGGTTGGGAGATTGCCTTGATTCCGATTTATTTTATTTGTGCACTTTGGGGTGAAGGAGATCGTATTCGCGTAAATTTGAAATTCTTTATTTATACTTTTTTGGGTAGCCTTTTGATGTTGATCGGTATTCTTTATCTCTATCAACAAGTGCCCAACCGTGATTTTGAATGGACATCATTTATTGCCTTAGATTTGGGAGAAAATACGCAGCGGTGGTTATTTTGGGCATTTTTTGTCGCTTTCGCCATCAAAATACCAATTTTTCCTTTTCATACTTGGCAACCCAATACGTATACAAATGCGCCAGCGGCAGGCACGATGTTGTTGGCGGGTATCATGCTCAAAATGGGGGTTTATGGTTTAATGCGTTGGCTATTGCCTATCGCACCAGCTGGTGTTGCGCTGTATGGGCATTTTGCAATGATCTTATGCGTTATTGGGATCGTTTATGCTTCTATTATCGCAATTAAACAGGACGATGTGAAGCGATTGATCGCGTATTCGTCAATAGCCCACGTGGGCTTAATTAGTGCTGGTGTCTTTACGTGGAATACGAATGGCCTGAGTGGAGCAACTATTCAAATGTTAAATCACGGTATTTCTGTGATCGGGCTTTTTTATGTATTGGATATTATACAGCAGCGCACACAGACACGTAGTCTCACAGCGCTTGGCGGAATAGCAAGCAAAGCGCCTCGCTTGGCCATCTTCTTTATGATTATTTGTATGGGGGCAGTGGGTCTACCATTAACGAATGGATTCATTGGTGAATTTTTATTATTGAAAGGCGTTTTTCAGTATGGATTTTGGTTTGCTGTTTTCGCGGGTCTAACCTTAATCCTGGGCGCAGTTTATATCCTTAGGCTTTACCAAGGAACGATGTTGGGGGAAACGACCGAAAGAACTGAACAATTTGAAGATGTAAAAGGAACGGAACTTATTGTATTGACAGTCGTCTCCGTCTTGATCCTTTATATTGGTATATTCCCTAATTTCCTATTGAACCTTTCTGCAGGTTCCGTGGAAGTTTTAAGTACATTTTTAGGCAGATAATAGATATATTTAATTGTATGGGTGCAATAATTACACTTTCGATATTAGCATTAGTCGTCCTTTATCTTGGTTTATTCAAGATGAAATCTATGCTACTGCCTGTTTCTATTCTTGGCTTCTTGGTCGCTATTGGTTTTTTATGGAATGACTGGACTTCGACCAGTGGACCGCTCTATAGTGGGATGGTTCATTTTGATCATTATGCTATTGCTTTCTCAATCTTATGTATCGCAGTTACCTTGTGCATCTTTGTCATCTCAAAGGGCTATTTTGATGAGGAAGGACAAATTGCGGAATACTATTCATTATTAATTTTCTCCCTCACAGGTGCTGTTCTTGTGAATAGTTATCATAATTTTTCAATGCTTTTTTTAGGTATTGAAATTATGTCTGTAGCGCTTTACATTTTGGTGGGTATACGTAAAAGAGACAAAGCATCAAATGAAGCTGCATTAAAGTACTTTTTGATGGGGGCTTTCTCTACGGGCTTTCTGTTGTTTGGTATTGCCCTTTTGTACGGTGCCACAGGATCATTTGATTTAAGTGAAATCAAAAACTATGTTGTCAATAACCCACAGGCAATTTCGCCTTTGTTTTATGGGGGAATATTGCTTCTCATTGTGGGACTGACGTTCAAGGTGGGCGCTGTTCCCTTTCATTTCTGGACACCAGATGTTTATGAGGGGGCTCCGATATTGATTACGAGTTATATGAGCACCGTGGTTAAAGTTGCTTCTTTTGCTGGATTGTTACGTTTATTCAGTTATAGTCTATTGCCTTTACAAGATTTTTGGACTCCGGTTTTCTTAGTGATCGCCATTCTCACCTTATTTGTTGGAAATATTTCTGCATTAATGCAGTCTTCCTTCAAACGTATGCTTGCTTATTCGAGTGTTTCGCATGCCGGTTATATGCTATTTGCGATTGTAGCAGTTGGGGCTACTTCGGCTAATAGTATCTTTGCTTATGGCCTTGCCTATTCTCTAGCAACCATCGTTGCTTTTACAGGATTGATCCTAGTCAAGAAAACGACCGGCTCAGAACATTTTGAAGCTTTCAATGGCTTGGGCAAACGAAATCCTTTGCTCGCATTTGCCATCACGATAGCAATGCTTTCTCTTGCGGGTATACCACTGACAGCTGGATTTATCGGTAAGTTTATGATGTTTTCTTCTGTTATGGAAAATTATCATATTGTTTTGCTCGTATTGGCGGTAATCAATGCAGGCATTGCCGTGTATTACTACTTAAAAGTTGTCGTTGCGATGTACTTTAGAGACAGTGACGAATCCTGTGTCAATGTGCAGTGGAATTATTCATTGGTATTATTCCTTGCCGTAATGCTTACAATCTTAATTGGGGTATATCCAGACTGCCTTTTAAAATTAATATAAAGTTTCTGTTAAAATACTTGTTGTTTATTAGAGCATGGCGATTTCGCTGTGCTTTTTTTATTTTTATTGGTATAACTCTTGCATACAAATTGTATATTGTAAAAAAGAAATCCTATCAAATTGCAGATGGCGTTTAAAGTGTGTGTTAAATCTTTTTCGATTCGTGTTTTAAGTGTGTTACTATTCTTCTGTATGGGTGGAAAAGTAATTGCACAGGACTTTATTCGTGGAAAGGTCATTGATGCACAAACAGGGAAGGGTATTTCAAGGGTTTCAATCAACTGGCTTGGGGGAGATAGCGGTGGTAGCAGCGATACCCTTGGGTTTTTTAAGATTCTGGATATCAAGAAATACAGACAGCTTGTCTTTGGAGCGGTGGGGTATGAGCGGCGTACGGTAGATGTTCGTCGTTTACAGGATTCAATGCTGACCGTGCACTTAATTGCCTCGAATAATACATTAGAGGAGGTCGTGGTCAATCGAAAAAACAAAAAAACCAAAGATCCTGCTATAGCACTGATTGAACAGGTTATTGCGCATCGACCACAAAATCATTACACTCGCATACCTGAGATTCGTTTCGATGAATATGAAAAGACGCAGTTTGGTTTTGTCAATCCTGAAGATAAAGCGAAGAAATTTCCGAAACCATTCCGATTCCTCTTTGAAAATATAGATTCTACCGCTTTTCGGGGGCAAACCATTGCACCCTTTTATTTGGAAGAAAACTATGCTAATGTCTATTCATCCCATAATCCAGATCGTAGTAAGAAGATTGTTATCAGCCACAATCAGACCGAATTAAATCCACGCTTTTTTAACAATGACAATTGGCAGACCCGGTTTCAGACGATACTCCGTGATGTTGATCTCTATGATAATACAATTCAGATCACAAACAAAGGCGTCTTGAGTCCAATTGCTGCAGGTGCTACAGCGTTTTATAGGTACAAAATTCAAGATACGGTCAAGATTGAAGGCAAGGATTATATTGAGCTCCATTTTGAAGGTAAATCGGCTATTGATCTGCTCTTCTACGGTGATCTTCTGATCTCAGATGATACAAGGTATGCTGTTCATCGCGCGACTTTGAATATCGGACGTTCTGCAAATATCAATTGGATCAATGACGTGCAAATAGATCTCAGCTATAGTGAATTTAAAAATGGTAGCATGCTCCCTGTTCGTGCAGATCTAAAAATGTTATTTGGTGGGAGCAAGTCAGATGTATTGTATGGACGCAGGGAAACCCAATACTTGGGACATCGCACAGATTCTATTTCGAATGAGAATTTTGCTGGTGTACCTGTTGAAAAAAGGTATCTCCTCCGGTCTGCACCGCAGGTACCCATCGTAGGGGTTAGACCTAGCCCGTTAAGTCCTGCTGAATTAGGAGCCTATCAAAAGGTTGATTCGGTACAGAATATGCGTTCTTTTAATCAGTTGGTCGCATTGGGTTATTTGTTGGCTAAGGGATATTATAATGCCGGGAAAGTTGAATTTGGTCCACTGGAATATCTTTATAGCCGTAATAATTACGAAGGGAATCGTGTGCGCCTGAGTGGGCGGACGACGCGTTTATTTTCGGAAAAAGCCTACATTGAAGGTTATACAGCCTATGGCGATAAGGACAAAGCGCTAAAGTACTACCTGAGTACGGCATTTACTTTAAATGGAGAACGTATTGTTCAGTTTCCGGCAAATTATTTACGCTTTACAGTACAGCACGACGTCATGGAACCGGGGCGAGGTTTGGGTTTTTTAAAAGGGGATGGTTTCTTCCGTTCTTTTGGAAAAAACAGGCCTAATAAATGGCAACTTAATGATATCTATCGTATCGATCATCTGATCGAATTTGGGAACCATGTTAGCGTAGGAACGGCATTCACGCATACCCGCAGACAACCGCGCGCTGATTTGTTTTATATCAATAGCCTACCTTTACCTGATACAGTCCGCCAAGTCAACACAAATGATCTACAGCTGATTTTACGTTGGGCTCCGAATGAAGAATTTACTTATCATAATCTCGACAGAGGAACCGTAGAAAATAAATATCCCATTTTTACCCTGCAATACAATAAAGGACTGAAAGGATTTTGGGGCGCAGACTATAGTTATGATGCATTACGCTTTAGCATTTTCAAACGATTGTTTTTATCCCCAGCTGGACAGGCCGATTTTGAATTTTCAGGAGGAAGAATTTGGGGAAAACATCTGCCTTATACCTTACTGGAACTCCCTGAGGTCAATAAAGATAAGCAGGGACCGTTGGTGAATTTTGACTTGATGGCTACCTCGGAATTTGTTTCAGACCAGTTTTTGAAACTGACCTATTACCACAACTGGAATGGTTTCTTTTTCAATAGAATTCCGTTGTTCAGACGGTTAAAGTGGCGTGAAGTGACAGGATTTAAGGCGTTTTATGGAAAGTTAAGCGATGCCAACAACCCATTTGTTACGCCCGAAAATATTCAGTTTGAAGCGGACAAAAATGGTATTATTCAAACAAAAGCTGTGCGTAACAAACCGTATGTAGAAGGGCTAGTGGGGGTGGATAATATCTTTAAATTGATTAGATTAGAGTATAAAAAGAGATTAAGCTATAGTGGTGGAGAAGGCATACCTTCCGATACCTTTACAGCATCCTTACATTTTAATTTTTAGCAATTATGGTCCAATATTCAAATTTAAACTATGTGATTAAAGATAGCATCGGCTACGTTATCATTAATCGCGAACCCCAGATGAATGCTTTGAATCAGGAAACCCTTGACGAATTGCAAGATATCTTCATGCATTTCAATTCCGATGACCACGTAAGAGGTATTATCCTGACAGGCGCTGGGCCTAAAGCATTCGCTGCAGGAGCAGACATCAAGGAATTTGTGGATTTATCTGTAATTCAGGCACGGTGGCTCAGTGAACGAGGACATATTATTTTTTCCGACCTTATTGAAGGTTCTCCAAAGCCAGTTATTGCTGCAATCAATGGATATGCTTTAGGCGGAGGGCTGGAGATGGCTTTAGCCTGCCATATTCGTATAGCGTCTGACAATGCAAAAATGGGACTGCCGGAGGTTTCTTTGGGACTGATTCCGGGTTATGGTGGTACGCAGCGTTTGCCCAAGTTGATCGGAAAAGGACAGGCTATGCAAATGATTTTAACGGGTGATATGATTGACGCGCAGCAAGCCTATGAACTAGGATTGGTCAATGAGGTGATCGCACAGGATAAACTCATTGCCCGGGCGGAGGAAATACTCCATAAGATATTTACGCGCTCTCGCGTTGCAGTGGCAAATGCTATTACTGCTATTAACGCTGCTGAAGATAAACAACAAAATGGGAATAAGGTGGAAATGGATGCTTTCGGACATCTGTTCGGAACAGAAGATTTCAAAGAAGGTGTTTCCGCATTTTTAGCGAAAAGGACACCCAATTTTGAATAATGCCGCAGCACTTCGCGAAATGCTATACGTCGTGTATTGTCAGGTTTGAGTACCGATGAAGAGGTAAAATAAGACCAAGAAAAGATGTTCGGATTGCGCGCCAATCGCTTTGCGGCAATTGGTTAAGATGGCTCATGAATTCTGAAAGCTTTAACCGACATTATTTTTGATATTTTTTGCGATATTCCTGTGGAGACATTTTCATTTCTCGTGTAAACGCTTTTGAAAAATGAAAGGGGTCATAAAAGTGGAGTTTGAATGCGATTTCTTTAATCTTAAGTAGTGTAAATTGCAGGTAAGAGCAAGCCCTTTGCATACGGAGTTGATTGTAATACACCATGGGTGGGTAAGATGTTTTCTGCTTGAACAAGTTAATAAGATGTGATTTGGAATAGTTGAAATGTGCTGAAATATCATCCAAGTTGATATTGTTTTCCAGATTGTCTTTCATAAATATGATAATGTCCTGTATGATATTATCTACTTGAATTCGGTTACTTTCTCTAAACTGAGCCTGATATTGAATGGAAGCTAAAAAATATTGAAAGCAAAAACTCGTATACTCCAAATTTTCTGGGCTGTACCCCATTTCCAGGTTTTTGTAGATGCTCTCGAAGAGCTGGATGCGGTTGGCATGTTTGTTTGAATCCGCGTCATCTATATGAATCACTTTGCCCATGATATATTGAAAAAGAACCGCATCTGTTCCGTCGAAATGAATCCAATAGATGCTCCAGGGATCATTTGATTTTGCTCCATAGCAATGTGCACTATCTCTCGGGATGATGTATACATCGTTTCTTTTAAGGTTGTGCGTTGTTTCATCCTGTTTTATCCAACCACTTCCTTCTTCGCAATAAATCAGAATATATTCCTTACATCCTTCTTGACGATCACGGTAGTGTTTTTTAGCATTGGGATAATAGCCGATATGTGTGATGTATAATTTTGATGTGATGTTATTGCCTGCCAGGTAATTGCATACGGCATAGGGAAGGACAATCGCCTTTTCTCCTTTGAATCCTTCAGCGATGACATCTTGGTTTTGTTTCATAAATCGGGCTTGTTTTTGGTTATTGGTATAAAAATAGTAATATTTTACATGTTTATCGTGTTCACTTACATGATTCTACCCAAGTATTCCATTAATTTTACCTAAGTAAATCTAAATATGTAAACTCTTATGCAAAAGACTGCGACAACCTATCTGCTATTGATCACTTTTGTGGCTGCTATTGGTGGATTCCTATTTGGGTATGATTGGGTAGTTATTGGAGGTGCGAAGCCATTTTACGAGGCTTATTTTCATTTGGAGTCCGATCCTGCATTGCAGGGATGGGCCATGTCTTCGGCGATTGTGGGAAGCTTTGTTGGCGTACTGCTCTCGGGGGGATTGGCAGATCGCTATGGCAGAAAACCACTGATTTATACCGCTGCAATTTTATTTATAATTTCTGCATTGGGTACCGGCATGGCGTCCGAACTGGACACCTTTATTATTTATCGGATTTTGGGCGGGATAGGTATTGGTGTAGCCTCCAATTTGGCACCGATGTATATCGCGGAGATCGCCCCGGCAGAAAGTCGAGGGAAATTTGTATCGGTCAATCAGTTGACTATTGTACTGGGGATACTTGCAGCACAAGTGGTCAATTGGCTTATTGCAAAGCCAGTTTTAACCGGAGAATCTATGCTAGAAACCTGGAATGCGCAAGAGGGGTGGAGATGGATGTTTTGGGCAGGAGCGATCCCAGCTGTTGTTTTTTTGGTTCTTCTTTTCCTGATCCCCGAAAGTCCGCGCTGGTTGTATACGAAAGGGAAGCACGAACAGGCAAGACGTGTGTTTTTGCGCATGGGTGGAGAGGAGTATGCGGCAGAAAATATACATTCTATTGCCGAGGCAGCTGAATTAAGTCAGTGTAAAGTCGGAAAGAGAAATTTATTTCAGGGGAAGCTGCTGCGGTTGTTGTTGCTTGGGAGTTTTATCGCGGTTTTTCAGCAGTGGTGTGGGATCAATGTTATTTTTAATTATGCCCAAGAAATCTTTACGGCTGCTGGGTATACAGTTTCTGGGATGCTTTTCAATATTATTATCACTGGCGTGATCAATGTCATTTTTACATTCATTGGCATGTATTTGGTTGATCGAATTGGTCGTCGTGCATTGATGCTCTTCGGATCGGCTGGTCTCTTTGTGATTTATATTGCCTTAGGAGCATGTTATTATTTCAATTGCAGCGGCATTTTTGTGCTTCTCCTTGTACTTTCCGGAATTGCGGTGTATGCAATGACCTTGGCTCCGGTAACTTGGGTAATTATCGCCGAAATATTCCCTACCACTGTACGGGCGCAGGCCATGGCGATTGCAACATCGTTATTATGGATTGCATGTTTTGTGCTCACCTATACTTTTCCTTTACTGAATCAAAACCTGGGCGCAGCTGGTACATTCTGGCTGTATGGTGGAGTCTGTTTTATCGGTTACCTGTTTCTATGGAGCCGATTGAAAGAGACCAAAGGAAAAAGCTTAGAAGAAATTGAACAAGAACTGGAAGGATAATTGGCACCCGGATAATCAACTGAATCAACTCGACCTATATAAACCTATTAGCGTATTAAGAAAATGACAGAATTGACTCGTTACCTCATAAGATCAACAGTGGACCAAAAAGGGATCGTAAAAGCATGGGAGGAGCAGGTTGCTATTCCAACATACGAGATTGGAACGATGGAGAAGAATCCCATATTTGCTGAAAAACGCGTATATCAAGGTAGCTCAGGGGTAGTATATCCTTATCCAATCATAGAGAAAATTAGCGATCAGAAGCGAAACAAGATCTATCAGGCACTATTTCTTGAAAATGAATATATCAAGGTGATGATTCTTCCAGCCTTAGGTGGGCGGGTTCATATGGCTTATGATAAAGTCAGAGAAAGGCATTTTGTTTACTATAACGAAGTGATCAAGCCAGCTTTGGTTGGACTCACTGGCCCCTGGATTTCAGGGGGGATTGAATTCAATTGGCCCCAGCATCATCGGCCGACTACTTTTATGCCAACAGAGCATTTAATTGAACACAACAGCGATGGAAGTATTACGATTTGGTGCAACGAAATCGAACGTATGTTTCGCATGAAGGCCATGCAGGGATTTACTTTGCATCCCGACAAAGCATATCTAGAAATTAAGGTTCAGGTATATAATCGGACAGCATTGCCACAAACCTTTCTGTGGTGGGCCAATCCGGCTGTTGTTGTGAATGATGACTATTTTTCCGTCTTCCCTCCCGATGTCAATGCCGTTTTTGATCATGGAAAGCGAGAGGTTTCCTCTTTTCCGATTGCTACGGGGACCTACTACAAGTACGATTACTCAGCTGGTGTTGATATAGCACAATACAAGAATATTCCTGTTCCGACATCCTATATGGCCATTCAATCGAAATACAATTTCGTTGGCGGCTATGAGACTGGTGCTACCAATGCGGGGATGTTACATGTGGCCGATCATCACATTTCACCGGGGAAAAAACAGTGGACTTGGGGAAATGGTGATTTTGGTGTCGCTTGGGATAGAAACTTGACCGATGAAAATGGACCGTACATTGAATTGATGGCTGGTGTATATACCGATAATCAACCTGATTTTGCTTGGTTACAACCCTATGAAGTGAAATCCTGGTCTCAGTATTTTATGCCTTACGCAGAAGTTGGACAGGTGAAAAATGCAACAAAAGATGTGGTGCTCAATATGGAGGTTATGGAGCAGACCGCTCACATTGTCTTATATACAACGGGGACGTATGAAGGTATACGTATTTTGTTACGCAATACGGCCGGTAAAATCTATTTGGACGAGCAAGTGGACTGTTCTCCTCGGAATATTTATACCCAAAGTGTTGCTGGATTGGACAGTGATCCAACCGAACTCCTATTGACTGTGTATGATAAGAACGGGGATGACATGCTGTCCTACCAACCCGAATCGTCAAAGGATGCTAAAGACATACCCAAACCAGCACAGGCAGCATTGCTGCCCGAAGATATTCGTTCTATCGAAGAATTGTTTTTGACGGGACAGCATTTGGAACAGTACCGACATGCAACTTATAATCCATTGGAGTATTATAAGGAAGCGCTGCGACGTGAACCGAACGATATCCGATGTAATAATGCAATGGGTGTTTTATTGTTGCGAAACGGTAAGATAAAGGAGTCTGTTCCTTATTTTGAGACAGCTATAGCGCGTGCTACGGAGCGTAATCCCAATCCTTATGATGGAGAACCTTATTACAACCTAGGTGTAGCTCTGCAACTATTTGGGGATCTGAATGGAGCTTATGCAGCTTTCTACAAAGCGACATGGAATGCCGCCTGGAAGGATTCTGGCTATTTTGGTTTGGCACAAATTGATGCAAAGAGAGGCGATTGGAAAGCTGCTTTGGAAAAAATAGATCACTCATTGAGCCGAAACTGGTATCACCACAAAGGACGACAGCTGAAGGCCTCTATTTTAAGAAAACTTGGGGCAAAAGATGCCGCTTTAGCATTTATTCAGGAATCAATGCAATTGGATCCCTTTAATATGGGCTGTCGATTCGAATGGTACCTGTTAAATAAAGAAGAATCCATTTTTTCTCCTATTCTCGATTTAGCGCATGTAAATATTCATAGTGCGATAGAGTACGCATTGGATTTTGCGCATGCCGGTCTGTATGAAGAAGCATCGTTACTGCTGGAAAAAACCATTGAAGACGTAACCTTAGTTTACCCTATGGTATATTATACACTAGGTTATTTTGCGACCCAGTTAGGCTTGCACGACAGGGCAAAGAGTTATTGTGATCAGGCCATGACTATGGATCCTACCTATTGTTTTCCAAATCGTTTGGAAGAGATCGCAATTCTCCGACATGCCATCGGTTTAAATAGTGCTGACGCAAAAGCCTCATATTATTTGGGCAATCTCTGGTATGGAAAAAGACAGCATCAGGATGCGGCAGACTGTTGGGAGCATGCGATCCAATTGGATGGAGAGTTTCCTACCGTTTTTCGCAATTTGGCCTTAGCTTATTATAATCGGATAGGCAAGAAGAAAGAAGCCGTGACTTTATTGGAGCAGGCATTTTCATTGGATGAAACTGATGCACGTTTACTCATGGAGCTTCACCAGCTCTACAAGAAGGAGGGCCGCTCTTACAAAGAGAGGTTGGCGTTACTCGATCGATATCCGGATTTGGTGACGCTTAGAGATGATCTATTCTTGGAGCGGATCACCCTGTTTAATCTCTTGGGGGAATACGAGAGCGCGAAAACATTGCTTGCTTCCCGGCAGTTTAAGCCCTGGGAAGGAGGAGAAGGTAAGGTCTCTCGTCAATACACAATATGTCAGCTGGAATTGGCCAAAAAATCGATACTGCAAAATAAACTGCAGCAGGCACTTTCCTTGCTAGAGGCAATTGATTATTATCCACATAACCTTGGTGAAGGGAAGCTGATTACAATGGAAGAAAACGACATTCACTATTACAAAGGACTTGTTTATCGTTTATTGGGTCGGGAAGAAGAAGCTAAGGTTTATTTCTATAAAGCGACAGAAGGTGCTGATGAACCTCAGCAAGCCCTTTTCTATAATGATCCACAACCAGATAAGATATTCTACCAAGGTTTAGCCTGGCATGAGCTTGGTAATCCTGGGCGAGCTGAGCAACGTTTTCAATGTTTAATAGATCATGGAAAGTTATTTATTGACAAGCCCTTTAAAATAGATTATTTTGCAGTTTCCTTACCTGATATGGATATTTGGGAGGAAAATCTGGATGATAAGAATAAAATACATTGTCTGTATGTTATGGGATTGGGGTATTTGGGGAATGGGGATCGTGCTTTGGCAATGGATTATTTCGCACAAGTTCAGCAGCTGGACCCCAATCACCAAGGGAGCCAGGCTATTATGCATTCTTTCTTAGGTAAAACTTCTTTAAAGAATTAATTTCGTATGTATCGCTATATCATAGTATTCGTCATTCTATTTCAAAGTTACACGGTCTGGGCAGATGGACTAAATCGGCTTGACCTTGCAGGTGAGTGGAAAGTTCGGCTTGATCCCGAAGATGTCGGTATCGAGCAGGGGTGGGCTGGTAAATCGTTCGAAACATCGATCAAATTACCAGGGACAACAGATGATGCGGGTTTAGGAACCTTAAATACGTTGACACCTGCTCTCGCCAAACCTCAGCTTTCGCATTTAACGCGAGCACATCGTTATGTGGGCGCAGCATGGTATACACGGGAACTTTCAATTCCGGCAGGTTGGGCTGGTAAGGAGATGATCTTAACCCTCGAGCGTGTTCTTTGGGAGTCTATGGTTTGGATCGACGGGGTAGCAGTGGTACAAAAGCAACGTAGCCTTGTCAGTCCGCATGAGTTTGACTTAAGCTCACTTCTGAAAACTGGGAAGAAACATCGGTTGACAATCCGCATAGATAACAGAAAAAAGCTTCCAATAAGCGTTGATGATATGGCGCATGCTTATACCGATCACACCCAAATTATTTGGAATGGTATTCTTGGAAAGATTGCTATTCAGGCCTATGATGCAGTGCGGCTGAAGTCGGTGTATGCTAGCCCTAATCTAGTGAAAAAGGAAATCAATCTGCAGATCAATCTCCGTAATAAACTAGCAAAGGGTGTTATTGGTAAACTGAAAATAGAGGTCAAAGACAATAGGGGTTCCCTACCACCGGTTGAAAAAACCTTTCAGCTCTCGCCAGGGGATTCAACGGTTAACCTAAACTACCTTCTTGCCGACAAACTGAAACTTTGGAGCGAATTTTCACCGCATTTGTACGACATCGATCTGGAATTGCAAGCCGCAGATGCCGTATCAACGTTGCGTACCTCAATAGGTATGCGTGAGCTTTCTACTGATGGGACAATTCTAAAAGTCAATGGTGAGCCTTTATTTTTGAGAGGAACATTGGAATGCAGTATTTTCCCGTTAACGGGACATCCGCCAATGGATAAGGCCGGTTGGCGGAAAGTCTTTCTGACAGCGCGCGAATGGGGGCTAAATCATCTGAGGTTTCATTCATGGTGTCCTCCTGAGGCGGCCTTTGCTGTTGCCGACGAATTGGGATTCTATCTTCAAATTGAGTTGCCAATCTGGGAGAATAATCTTGGTAAAGATGAGGGAGTGATGAATTTTCTCTATGAAGAGGCCGATCGAATAATGCAGACTTATGGAAATCATCCGTCCTTTTGTTTTTGGAGTATGGGTAATGAGTTGAGTGGTGATTTCAATGCGCTGAATGATCTGGTAAAATACGTAAAGGGAAAAGACAAACGGCATCTTTATACGGCAACTTCTTTTACATTCCAGCAAGGGCATGGTGTGAAGGAAGAACCCTATGATGATTATCTGATTACCCAGTGGACAGCTAAGGGCTGGGTACGTGGACAAGGTGTATTTAATAGCGAAGCACCCACATTCAATAAAAATTACAGCAATTCTTTGGAAGGAATTTCAATTCCGGTCGTGACGCATGAAATTGGACAATATGCTGTCTATCCCAATCTCGCCGAAATCAAAAAATATAAAGGTGTTTTAAAACCGCTAAACTTCATTTCTGTAGCAGAAGATCTGAAACAAAAGGGATTATTACATAAGGCCAAAGCATATACGATGTCCTCCGGAAAATTGGCTGCTATTCTATATAAGGAGGAGATGGAAAGAGCATTGAAGACACCCGGTATCAGCGGTTATCAGCTCCTTGATCTTCATGATTTCCCAGGTCAGGGAACGGCGTTGGTAGGCTTATTAGATGCTTTTTGGGACAGTAAAAATATACTTTCTGCGGCCGAATTTCGACAATTTAGCGCTCCTGTAGTGCCTTTGCTCCAGTTTGCGAAAGCTGTATATACCAACAATGAAACGTTCGAAGCTTCTATCGATGTGAGTAATTATGGTCAGGAGGTTCTGAAGAATCAGGGGATTAGCTGGTTCCTGAAGGATGGGGAAAAAATAATCGCACAAGGACATTTTCAGTCAACCATTGGAAAGGGACATCAAGGCAATGTGGGGCATTTTAAAGTACCATTACAAGCAATTGGACCGGCGAAGAAATTGACAATTCAACTTAAACTGGAAGGTACATCCTATGAAAATCATTGGAATATTTGGGTATACCCTCAACAGCTTGCTGTTGATTTTGGGGAAGTGAGTTATACGCGCGAACTGGCGGAAGCGATGCACTTGCTGAAAGAAGGGAAAAAGGTGCTTTTAAATCCCGATTGGAAGAAAATAAACGGTATTGAAGGGAAGTTCGTTCCTGTTTTTTGGAGCCCAGTTCATTTTCCGAAACAGGCCGGTACCATGGGCTTACTTTGTGACCCTAAACACCCTGTATTTGCCGATTTCCCAACAGATTATCACACAGACTGGCAATGGTGGGATCTCCAAATTAAATCGACTACGCTAATTACGGATCAGATCAAAGGCGGAAATGCAGTTGTAGAGCTCATTGATAACTTTGCTAATAATAGAAGATTAGCATCTCTTTTTGAAGGGACGGTCGGAGCGGGCAAGCTGATGATTGCTTCGTTTGATCTGGAGGCAGATCTAGCCAACAGACCCGTTGCACGACAGCTGTTGGGCTCTATCTTAACGTATATGAACAGTACAAAGTTTAGGCCTAAAGTAATCGAAAATCCAGCTATGCTATCGCAGGTATTGCGCTACAAAGAAGCACAGGAAAAATCCGAAGCTAAAGCGATCTATTAACGATAAGATCGCTTTAGAAAAATTTAATATGCTTGATTTTTTAAAATAAATATGTAGAAATAATTGTTAACTTGGCCTTGTAATCTAATTGTTACCTGAAAAGCACAATGACCAATAAACTGAAGATTGGGAGCTTTAGTTATGAGAAAAGAAAATGATGAAGCCAATTTGATCCAAGCGCTCTCTATAGGGAAGCAGGCTGTTTTACCAAAACTTTACGAACGATATGCAGACCGCATTTTCGATGTATCTTTCCACTTGCTGAAAGATACAGGTTGGAGCGAGGATGTTGTGCAGGAAGTTTTCGTGAAACTGTGGACCAATAGAGAAACTATAAAACAGGATGTGGATCTCTGGCCGTTCCTCTATGTATTGACTAAAAGAGAGTGTTTCAATAAACTAAGAAGCATCAAACGTTCTCATTCGGCCTTTGAGCTTCTCTATTACCATATTGAACATCATTCGGATAGGGCCGATGGCTTAATAGAACGAAAGGAACTTGCCGATGAAATAGAAAATTACCTTGCTCAACTTCCTGAACAACAAAAACTCGTTTTTACATTAAGCCGAATTGAAGGAATACCCCACAATCAAATTGCAGCGGAACTCAATCTGTCTAAAAACACTGTAAAAAACCATCTTGCCAGAGCATCGAAACATTTAAAACAAGTGCGTTCTGGACGAAATCCGCTATTATCCTTATTTTTTTATTTTTTCTGAAAAGGATTTCATTGATTGATGGATATCCTCCTAACTGGTCATCGATATGCTAAACAGTTGGACTTAAGTTCCATTGAAATTTTTATACCTAGAACGATTTCATAGGGATCAAAAAAAAATAAAAAAATATCTCTCCGTGTAGTCCTTTTCTGTTTTTGCGGTGTACTGTCTAAAATAAATACTTAGAAAGTACGAACCAATTTGACCATGCAAGAAGAAAGACTACGCTATTTGCTAACCCATTATTTTAGAAATACGATCTCTCGTTCAGAATTGAAAGAGATGCTAGATCAATTAGATCAGCTGGAAGAAACTGAATTCTCCGATCTTTTTGAACGTATGGGCGAAAGGATTCCTGATCGCTCGGAGCTGTTTAACAGGGATCAGGTTTTAAATCAGATCTCAAGTCGTGTGGGGGGACATCATAAAGAGATAGGAGACGAAAGAAAATCAAAGCTGCGCTACATCAGATTGGGGGGGATTGCGGCCGCAATTGTTGTCTTTTGTTTTTCAATTCTGTTTCTGGTCCAACAAAGTGCGAAGGAAACAACTTCTCAACATGCCGTCTCACCAAGGGAAATCGCCTTGCCAGAAAACGGTGCGCCTATACTTAAACTTTCCAATGGTGACCAATATTCAATTTCAGAAGATCATCCTGAAACCTTGGATAAAAACGGTCTGAGCATCGTTAAAGCAACAGATGGTACAATAGTATACCAAGTTAAAAATAATGGCGAGGGCAAGTCTGAGCTGAGAACTTTCCTGAGTCCAAAAGGTAGCGCATTGACTGTGAAGTTGGGTGATGGCACACAAGTTCAACTAAACTCGGGCGCTAGCTTGACCTATCCAACACATTTTGATGAACATACCCGGACGGTATTCTTGGATGGTGAAGCTTATTTTGATGTCACTCATGACAGTAGAAAACCATTTATTGTTCAGACGAAACAAACCCAGGTCAAAGTGTTGGGAACACAATTCAATATTGCCTCTGATCTCAGCAAAACTAAAATCCTGACCACTTTAATCAAAGGTAAGGTTGCTGTAAGTGCGGGGCATAATCAGCAGATTTTAAGCCCTGGGATGCAGGCACAAACCAATCTGCATACGAAACAAATTACCGTACAGGAAGCCGACCTAAAAGAGGTTCTCGCTTGGCGGGATGGCTTCTTTCGCTTTACAGAAGATAATATTGAGACTGTCTTGCAAAAAGTGGGCGAATGGTATGATATCAAAGAAGTGCAGGTGAATTCATCGTCCACCGATAAATTTACGGGGATGATAAAGCGGACCAAAAAGCTCTCGGATTTATTCCGGCAGCTGGAAAAAATATCCAATTATAAATTTAAAATTCAGGATGGGAGGGTCCTTGTTATGTAATAATGAGACTTTGAGCTAAAAGTAATCGGAAGTGCTCGCAACACTCCCGATCGTAGTTTAGCAATTAAATAAACCTAATTGAGTTAT
>JBMAAL010000069.1:0-30296 GCA_050281725.1 Sphingobacterium sp.
CGGGAAACATTTGCGACAAAAGTAAGCCTATCGTAAAAAAGAAAAGTCATTTAAAGGCAATTAAATGACCAACATGTATCGGCAAGGGACAAAGGAAATGGATTCGCTAATAACGAGGTTATTTTGACATGGCCTCCAGCACTTTTAAATGCGATCTAAATGCTGTCCAGAAGCTCCGAAACTCGTTGTATTGTATTTTATATTCCTTGCAGGTCTGCTTCACAATCCTATTGAGCGCAGGATAATGAACATGGCTGATCTTTGGAAAAAGGTGATGTTCAACCTGAAAATTGAGACCGCCAAGCAACCAGGTAAGTGCTTTGCTGCCCGTAGCAAAATTTGCGGTGGACTGAATCTGATGAATCATCCATTCTTCCTCGACCTTTGACTGGTCAATGGTTTTGAATTCGGTTTCTTCCACCACATGGGCCAGCTGGAATACGGTGGCCAGACTCATACCACACACAAAACCAGAAATCAGCAAACCGACAAGTGTGGGCAGCCACCCGACGAAAATGATCGGAAGAATGACAAATAAGCTGAAGTGAATGAGCTTACTGACCCAAAAAATAATACGCTCTTTGACCGGAAAATGAAATTGCTCAGTTTTATGTCCCATGCGTCCACGGAAATATTTCTCATAATCTTGATAAAAGATCCAGGCTAAATAGGAGATTCCATAGAGCAGGGGAAAATAAAAACGCTGATAGCGATGGTGTTTCCGAAGTTTTTGGTCGTGGTGTATACGCATAAACTTGACTTCGATATCGTGATCTTCGCCATCGATATTTGTATAGGTGTGGTGTGCAATATTGTGTTTGAGCTTCCAAAAGTAGATATTGCCGCCCAGTAGATTGAGCGAGTAGGAGAGCACAGTGTTAAGGTTTTTATTATCTGAAAAAGAATTGTGCCCAGCATCGTGCATAATGTTAAAACCAACCGCAGCGAGATTAGCTCCGAAAATGATACATAATGCTATTGAGATACTCCAATGCAAAGGTGCGAATACCAGAAGGAGATACAATACCGCAAAGCTGATCAGGAGGATAGAGGCTTTCAGATAGATCTTACGATTTCCGGTTCTTGGCTGAAGTGAATTTTGAAAATAGTTATTGATTTTTTGTTTTAACGTTTTAGAGAACAATGTATTGACATTGCTGAATTTTACTGACTGGGACATTTGGGTTTTTACTCGAGAAATATTCTTAATTTTTATTACGTTCGATCTTGAGCGATAGAACAATGTAAATATACGCTATAAAATTTGAAATATCGCTGTCGTAAAGTTAAAGATTGTTAAAGGTCATACTAAAATTCATTTTATACTGTTTTGTCAATTAAACGATTGCCTGAATGCTAGCGGTGAAACATTGGTTTTTTTCTTAAACAGTTTGTTGAACGATTGTGGATGTTCAAAACCGAGTTTATAGGCGATCTCTGCCACGGAAAGGCTTGTCGCCGTGAGTATTTCCTTGGCTTCCTCAATTAACTTGTCGTGGATGTGTTGCTGTGTGTTTTTACCGGTAACTGAACGTAATAAATCGCTTAAATAACGTGCTGATACATGGAGGTTTTCTGCTAAATACTCTACCGTTGGAAGCCCTTGTTTTAATGTTTCCTCGCTGTCGAAATAATCATCCAACAATTTTTCCAATTGGCTCAGCAATGCATGGTTAACGGCTTTCCGGGTAATGAATTGACGCTCATAAAAGCGGTTGCTGTATTGTAAGAGCATGTCGATTTGCGACAGAATAATACCTTGGGTATGTTTGTCGATATGCTGATATTCCTGTTCGATTTTAAGAAAAATTTCTATAATGTCTTTTTCTTCGCGTTCGGAGAGATGTAAAGCTTCGTTAAGCGCGTACGAAAAGAAATTGTAGTTTTTTATTTTGGTGGCTAGGGGATGTGTATACAAAAAATCAGGGTGAAATAGCAGCATGTAACCTTTTCCGCATTCGGCATTCATCTTTCTGATTTCAGCAATCGTTAACGACTGGATCTGCTTGGGCGCAATGAAATTCATTGTTCCTTTGTCGAAATCGTAATAGTGCTGGCCATACTTTAATTTTGCAGTCACGTCTTTTTTAAGCGAAATACTGTAGAAATTTACGCAGAATTGCTCCCAGATGTCGCTTTCAGCGGGTTTTAGTCCAGCGACATCAATTACACTGATGAGGGGGTGTAATGGGGCCGGCAAGGACAAGTGCCGGTGAAATTCGGATATGGAATTGATCGTATGCATCGTTTTTGTTTTACAAATTTATAAAAAACAACTGCCTTAGCGGCAGTTGCTTATTTAAAAAATCAGGCGCCAAATTGTTTTGCGATTTCTTGCCTGAACGCTTCTTTTCCGATTTGTAGTCGTCTTTCATAGAGTGCATGTGCATCTTCGCCTGCCAGATAGCGTACTTGATCTTTATGGTCCGTTGCAGCTTCATACACCACTTGGGCAATTTGCTCGGCCGTGGATGCATTTTGCATCATCAGGCCCATTTGTTCGAACAGTTTGTCTTCAATCTCCTGATAATCGGAGGTTCGGTTCAAATCCAAAGAGCGACCTGCAAAATCTGTCGCAATTCCTCCTGGAGCAACTGTTTTGATGGCTATTCCAAATTTTTTCAATTCAAAGGACATGCTTTCGCTCCAGCCCTCCAGAGCGAATTTTGTCGCATGGTACAGCGAATTTAGCGGGAATCCCATAAATCCACCAATGGATGTGGTTGAAATAAATAAACCACCCTTCTGTGCTCTAAAATGAGGGATAAATGCTTGTGTAACGCGTAGCACACCCAATAGATTCGTGTCGATTTGGCGAAGTATTTTTTCGTCGCTCAAGGTTTCAAAAGCACCCATTAACCCATAACCTGCATTATTGAAAACGACATCAATGTTGCTTAAAGAGATTGCTTTTTCGACAGTTTCTTTGATTTGGACGGGATCGGTTACATCTAATTTTAAGAGCGTTATGTTTTCGATCGCGGTAAGTTCGGTTTCATTTTCGGGATTGCGCATGGTTGCGATCACATTCCAACCCGCCTGTTGGAATAGTTTGGCAGTTGCTTTTCCCAATCCGGAAGAAGCTCCTGTAATGAAAATTGTCTTTTGCATCGTGTTATTGTTTGATTCTATAACACAAATGTCTAAAGAAAGCCTAGGGTACCTGTTGCCAAATTGAGCTTGATTGTAGCCAAAATGACGCCTGGTTATCATACATGATTCTACCGAAGTTTTGGAAAGGCTAAACAGGAGTGATCAGATCTTGCTGCATGCCATCGACGAAATCAAGGCGGGGATTACTGGGCGGGAAGCCGTACCTTAAATGTGGTTCCTCCCGCTGAGTTGCTCTCTACAGCGATCTGTCCGTTATGCAGTTCTACAATTTCACGGCAGAGATACAGTCCTATGCCAAATCCCGAGATTGTTCCGACCCTATCTTTTCCTGCCCTGTAAAATCGATCGAATATCTGATCCCGGTCTTCTTCGGCAATGCCCATACCTTGGTCGCTGACAAAAATTTCGATAACGTTATTTGCCTTGGGCGAATAACCAAATGTAATCTGGGTTCCTATCGGCGAATATTTGGCTGCATTTTCCACCAGGTTTTGGACTACCTGCGAAATCTTGTTCGGGTCAGCATCAATGGATAAACTTTGCGTCAGGTCAGCGACAATCTGATGGGTGCTGATCCTTAATTTAAATTCATCTTCAAGTTCAGCAAATAATTCCTTTAGATCAAACACTTCTCTTTCTATCATCATTCTGCCGGAATCGAACCGCGAGATGTTCAAGAATCCATTGATTAAGTTCTTCATATTGCGGACTTGCCGAAGTGATTTCATCGTAATGTCCTGGTGATTGATATTCGCTGTAAGGGATGCCTGACGCTGCATCAATTGAAGATAGGCATTTATGGAGGTCAGCGGTGTCTTCAATTCATGGCTAACGATGCTTATAAAATCATTTTTCCGCTGTTCCTCAGCTTTCTGTTCGGTAATATCCCTTAACGTACCATTGAGGCTGGCAGCGTTTCCCTTGGCATCATAAAACACTTTACCGCGTGCCTGCACGAGTCTGCCGTTCGGGTTTTGTGGATGGAGGATACGGTATTCTATAAAGTAATTGCCATCTGACTCTTCGCTAAGTGCTTCAGTTATGGCAGCCACCACACGTTCCTGATCCTGTTCTGCAATGGAAGCAATAGCGGCCGAAAGATCCAGCTGCTCCTCATCGGCTAGACCAAACCATGATTTTAAGAGGGCGTTTCCAGAGAACAGATTATTTTGAGGCTCGTAATAGAATGTCGCAAGCTCGCCGGCATCAATAGCCATGGACAACATTTGTTGGTCCTTTTCACTTTTCCGCCGTTCAAGAACATGGTCCGTAATTTCTTCCAGAATGATCAGAATGCCCGTAACGTCGTTGTCAGCTGAAAAAATAGGTTGATAGATGGAGTTTACAATAGCCTCCCGCAGTCCGTCCTTGTGGTGCAGTAGGATGGAAAGTTCATTATTTGTTTTCCGTTCGCCTTTTTCAAACGCTTCGCGGAGCCATTGGCTCATGGGCTGGCCTTGCAGCTCGGGCCTTGCAGTTTCGTGAGGTAGACCCTGCACATCCGCTAATCGATGTCCCCAGATTTTTAATATGGTCGGATTGGCTATATCAATGATTAACTCCGGTCCCTTAAGCATTGCTATGCCGACCGGTGCCTGCTCAATAATTGTCCGCACTTGCTCACGGCTTTCTGCCAGAAGTTGTAAGGAATTGTTGAGTTCATCGTTTGTAGCGGTCAATTCTTCTAGCGTTGCCGCCATTTCCTCCATAAGACCTTGTTCATTTTTTTCTTTTTCCTGTATTTGTTGCTGATGCTGCCTTCTTAAAGTAACGTTGCGGGCGGTGTTTAAAATACACCAGGTTTTATCGTTTTGGTCTAATAGGGCTCTATATTCATAATCGAAATAATCAGTCACCGGAACACCATTCTTGATGAGTCTGGCCGGTGCCTCGGTAACGGAATAGGATTTGCCCGTTCGCCAAACCTCTTGCAGGATAGCTAAGAATGGCTGGTCTTCCAGTTCGGGAATAGCTTTGATCAGCGCTTTTCCAATAACGGATGCATCTTTGCCCCAGAGGGAAAGCATGCCCGCATTGGCAAACTGAATGGTCATCTCTGTTCCAGTATATATTGACGTCGGCTCGGGAGAACTGCTCAGCGCCTGTAAGATGAGGTCCTTGCCAAAAGCGGCACTGCCAAATTTATTATTGATGTCCATTAGACCAAAGATAAAGAATACATTTTTATAAATGGACATCTATCTTTTGGCACGATTATTTGTTGATATTCGTTATAAAAAAGTATGAAATAGGAAGCTGATTTGTGCTCGATTAACATACTTTTTAGCATATTCGTATTGGCGTAATTGCTGTATTTTAAAAATTTTAGAGGATCTATATTTATGCAAGGCACAATTGACGGGATAAGCGGGGAACCACATCGTTCACAGGTGTTCCGTTTAACGTACAAAGGACAGGATTATCAGCTGGTGTTGTTGAAAAAGTCTTTATCAAAGCTCGATACGGAATTGCCCATTTTGCTCGATGGAATTGAGCAAAATTTGGTGAAAAGAGGCGAGCATTGGTTTTTTGAAAACAGGCATTCAGATCAGCATTTTGCGACAGAGATTTGGCGCAATTTATCCCTTCGATATCGTCTTTAGTACAAATTGTCATCCTTTTAGGGGAGTCCCTGCTTACCTAATTTCGTGTTGTCATCTGCTTCTGATTTGTGTCGCTCAAAATACGGATCAAAAAAAATATTTTTTCAATATTTGTACATGGCTTTATTTATAACACTCGATAACGTTTATCAATTATATCCTATGAAGGCTGGATGATGATGCTGTTTCTTATTCCTTATGCATTGGGTGGCATCTGTGGGCCGTCACTTCAATCGATGATCAGCAGAAATATCCCCTCAAATCAACAGGGAGAGCTTCAGGGTGCGTTAACAAGTCTGGTAAGTGCAACTTCAGTCATTGGGCCGCCCATGATGACTAATCTTTTTTACTACTTTACACATGATAAAGCACCGTTTAAGTTTTCAGGTGCTCCGTTCTTGTTGGCCTCTATGTTGATGATGCTAAGTGCTATGATCATCTATTATACGTCAAAGAAAAGCAAACCATCACTTGTGTCATAGCTGAGATTGCATCTACCCTTAATTTGGTTAGAAATTTCCTCAATTCGACTACAATTGACCATTTGTAGATGGTGAACTTTGACCTAATAAATTAAAGATAATTAGATATGCAGACAAATGAAATAAAAGTAGCCCTTGTTACGGGTGCCAATACAGGTGTTGGTTTTCAGATAGCCAAAGCTCTTGCTGAACATGGATATGATGTGTTTGTTGGATCGCGAAATTTACAAAAAGGGGAGGATGCCGCCAACCGGATAGGATTTAAAACGCAGGCTATTCAGCTGGATATTACCGACATCAACTCAATCAAGAATGCAGTAAGTAAAATCGAAAATGATTTTGGGTATCTTACTTTGCTGGTCAATAATGCGGCGATTTCAAACGCTGGAACTCCCGGACGCACCATGTGGGAAATTCTTAGTGCCCAGAAAGCAAGCGTTGCATCAATAGATGAAATGCGTCAGGTCTGGGAAACCAATGTCTTTGGTACTCTTGCCATAACACAGGCATTGTTACCCTTACTGCGGAATGCGAAACAATCAAGGATCGTAACGGTTTCAAGTTCCCTAGGTTCACTAACGCTGAATGCCGATCGGGACAATACGTTTCGTAGTGGATTTGATGCGATATATGGGGCTTCCAAAACAGCGTTGAATGGAGTTTTCCTTTCTCTTGCAAATGAGTTGGAAAATACAAATGTTAAGGTAAATCTGGTAAGTCCGGGCTTTACAGCTACAGCCCTGAATAACTTTGAAGGGACGGATACGGTAGAAGAAGGGGCGCTTGAGCCGATACGCGTTGCGCTCGCAGAAGATATTCCCAATGGGAGCTTTACGGGACCGGCTACTTACCGAACAGAACAAGGCGGTCAAGTTCCCTGGTAGAATCACCGATTCAAAAACCTGTAACCATGCGTTACAGGTTTTTTTATAAATTTATACTATGAAAAAGAAAGACGGTAAGTTAAAACGCTTTATATCCATATCAGAGAGCCATGAAGCTTTTGGCCTGCCAAAACCACAGCATCCCTTGATTAGTCTAGTTCATTTTAATCAGGACAACCCATTCAATACCGATATGGCTCCAATCTACGATGTCCTCAGTTTCTACAAAATAACGTTTATAACAAAAAATAGCGGGAAACTCAAGTACGGTAGGGGTTATTATGATTTTAATGAAGGAAGTATGCTTTTCTTTGCACCCAATCAATTGGTGGGTAGCACAGAATATAATAGGGATACCTATGCCTATCTGCTGCTGATTCATCCTGACTTTTTCCTGGGATCTCCCTTAGCACCTAAAATTAGAAAGTATGGCTATTTTACGTATTCTGTGAATGAGGCGTTACATTTATCTGATCAGGAAAGAGAAACGATGATAGCTATCTTGAACATCATGAAAAATGAACTGGACAATCGGATAGACGAATTTAGCCAAGAAGTCATCATTTCCCAGATTGAGTTAATGCTGAGCTATGTCAACCGATTTTACAAGCGACAGTTCATTACTCGGAAAAATGTAAACAATGATATTTTACAGAAGGCAGAGGCGCTGTTAGATGATTATCTGAACAATGATAATTCGGTTGTTCGAGGTGTTCCAACTGTACATTTTCTTTCGGAACAGTTGAATCTCTCTGCAGGTTATTTAAGCGACATGCTACGTGCGCTCATTGGCCAGAATAGCCAGCAGTTTATCCACAATAAACTTATTGAAAAAGCCAAAGAGAAATTATCAACAACACAACTTACGGTAAACGAAATCGCTTATGAACTGGGTTTTGAGCATGCCCAAAGTTTCAGCAAACTTTTCAAGAAGAAAACTGCTCAAACACCACTGGAATTTAGGGGCATGTTTAATTGAATGAATTTGACGGGATATTTGTATGCGCATTAATCCACGTTGGATCGCATTATCTTCCGTTCGGCGAAGTAAAGTCTTCATAAAAGTCGAATAATCTGTTTCGCTCTGATGTAAATTCCAGCCCAGGATTACCTAAGGCTTTGCATAAGGTAACCGCTCAATCCGGCTTGTGGTATGATAACTATCGAGACCGCTGGTGGTAACTGTCCCGGCTTCTTCGATATCAATATAGCCATCCTCTTTCAGATAGATGTCCGGTACCAAAACTGCCGTGATCTGACCAATGACCAATGTCGTTCCATTCAGCTCAATGGCTGTTTTCTGAACAAAGCTGCAGGCGAACTTTATTTTGCTTTCTTGGACAAAAGGCGCCTGAATATTTTCCAGATATTCAGGGGTAAGTCCAACCTGTTCAAATTCGCTAACACCTTTTGGGTATTTGGCACTGCATTGATGCGCCTGATGTACAAATGCGGGGGAGACATGATTGATCGTATACCGTTTCTGCTCTAGGATATTCTCCAGTGTGCTGCTAAAATCTGTTGCCGGCCGGAGTATGATTCCGCAGAGTGCCGGATCTGCGCCCAGGTGGAACAAACTGCTGAAAGTGGCCAGATTTTCACTGCCGTCCCTGTTTTTTGTACCGATCAATACCAGACTTTTAAAGCCACCCAGCGAGTTGATAAAATTAGCTCTGTATCTTCTTTCAAATGCCGCAATGGCCTGTTCATTATAAATCATGCTGTATGAATACTTTTTTAAATGTTAGCGATCCTGTTGATCATGCCGCTGAATATGAAGCCATGAAAAGGCCATACGGCATACCAATAGAGCCTTCCGGCGATGCCTAGCGGTCTGAAGGTCGCGGTCTGGACCAGGATATTATCTTCGATTTTAAATTCTAACCAGGCTTCTCCCGGGAGTTTCATCTCTGCATAGAGCAGCAGTCTTTTCGTTTTTCGATCTGCGATCAGCACGCGCCAAAAATCAAGTGCATCGCCGGCTGCAAGGTCACTTTTATTTTTGCGTCCCCGACGCATGCCCACTCCGCCGACCAGTTGATCCATGAAGCCCCGGATTTTCCAGAGCCAGTTGCCATAATACCAGCCCGAATTGCCGCCAATGGACCAGATTTTGGTCAATGACGCTTCACTGTCAGGAAGCGGGGCTGTACGGACATCCTTAAAGCAGCCATAGCTGGGCACTTCCAGCAGCCGGGTAAGCCCGCCCGATAAAATTTTACTGGTCTGTGCGTCTTTCCAGCTGGACACCACGTTGTCGCTTTCAATTTTTTGAAAAGCCAACCGGATGGATGCACGGTAGCTGATCAGCTGGATGCCGAGTTCCTCGGCCAGATGATTTGGTTGACAGACCACTTCCACTTTCATGCTGTCGACCAGGTTTTTGGCCAGGTTATAGGAGGTCGAAGTCACAAAATAAAGCCAGTAGGAGGAGAGCCGCGGTGTCATGAGCGGGATCACATAGATATGCCGGCTGAGTTTCCGCTCCGCAGCATATTGCAGCAACATCTCTTTATAGCTGAGGATGTCGGGACCGCCGATGTCATAGCTTTTGTTAAAAGTCTGCGGTCTGGCAATGACCCCGATCATAAATTCGATCACGTTGCGTATGGCGATGGGCTGACATTTCGTTTTCAGCCATCTGGGTGTAATCATTAGGGGAAGTTTTTCCACAAGGTCGCGGATAATCTCGAAAGATGCGCTCCCCGAGCCAACGATAATACCGGCGCGCAGCGTGGTGATTGGAATGCGGCCGCTTGCCAGGATGTTTTCAACGTTCCTTCTTGAGTCGAGATGTTTAGATAAGTGATCCGAATTAACTATTCCGCTCAGATAAATGATCTGCTGCGCGTTGGTTTTTTCAATAAAGTTCCGGAAGTTGGTCGCACATTGGGCTTCCATCTGCTGGAAATCACCGGATTGCGTAGCCATTGAATGGATCAGGAAATAAGCGATATCGATTTCAGCCGGAATATTTTTCAGGGGCTCCTGATCCAAGAAGTCAACTTCGACAACGTCAACAGCTGCCGGGATGGCCGAGGTATCAAAACGATTCTTATCTCTTACACAGCAGATCACTTCATGTCCCCGCTCCAGCAGCACTGGCAGAAGACGTTTTCCGATATACCCGGTAACACCGGTCAAGAGAATTTTCATAGCCTGATTTGTTAAGTGCAGCTGTCTATTTTATTATATACAAATATACCAAAATTAGCGCTAATTTGTTTTTATTTGGTATATTATTATTCTATTATTTTCGTGTCATCTTTTCAATTATCGTATGCGCGGCCCTGTTGTTCTTTGACATGATGTCGCCATTCTATTAACGTGTGCTCGACGCTGTTGCTCTTTGACTTCATCAGAGAGAACAAATTAATGACCTGAACGTAGGGGCTGAAAGGAAATAAAAAAAGGCGCACGGGAGGGTGCGCCTTGCAGTTTATGAATGTAGTTTTGATAAGCTCTTTTGGTGGAAGCCCTTAACTTCTGATTTCCCGCCGCATAAAAATGTAATAAGACCAGGCAAAACAGATCATCATGGCTGCGCTGAGCCCACTGATTTGGGGCCATACCATGAGAAAACTTTCCCGAAAGGAGAGTGGCGAAGGGATGGCACCGACCATCTGTTCCATGGAAATGGGACCCAGGCTCCGCACCGAAGGCATCAATAGGGTTGTGGTTGCATCGGTGTAGAGCTGGCTTGGCGATAAACGAAGTAAATTTAAGATGAGTTCGTTGTAGCCAATATATTCCTGCTCAGAAATATAATTGGGGTTGGGCAAAAAGGGACGTATTGCCAGGTTGACCAGAATCGGGAAAAATACCGTAAAAAACAACCAGATGCCGATTGCGGTAAGTGCTGAGGTCGCAGGCTGGCGAAAACGGATCGACAGCAGGATGGAAAGGCTCAGCCAGAAGGCGACATACAGCACACTGATCAGGGTGAAACCCAAAATACGTACCAATTCCTGCGGTTCTATCCGTACACCAGTGCCCAGGAGACCGCCACCGATCATCAGCATAACCAGCGCAACAAATAACGTACCTACCACGGCAAGTGGTGCCAGGAATTTGGCGAACAGGAGATTGTCACGGTAAATTGGTTGCGCCAGCAAACGGGTGAGTGTTCCTTGGTTATATTCCGCATTGACGGCATCAAAACCCAGGGCTATTCCCAACAAGGGTGCTAAAAAGTTTAAAAAAACATGAAATGGCGGAATAGAATTATCTGTTATGGTCAGTAGCTTTAAATATAAAAATGACTGATCGGGATCGCGCATATTGTTAACAGCATCTTTGAGCCCCATGGATGATACGTAGAGAGAGGCGCCGAAGGTCAGCACGATGAGCAAAATCAGTATAATAAAGCGCCAGCTCCGGATATGCGACGCAATTTCTTTGCGGACCAGCACCTGCATCGGCACGGCTGGTCGCTTATTGATATCTTTTGAAGAAACCGTTGGATTTTTCATAGACAGTATCTGTTGTTATGCTATTCTCAAAATAGGTGTTATAAATATCGTCGAGCTGATAGTCGTTGCGGTTCACCGCTACAATATCGGCGCCATTGTTTACCAGCAGGCGCACGGCCATTGCTGTTGTATCGCTGTCGGTCATTAATTCAATCGTGGATCCGTTGACCCTAAGATCACGGAGTCCGGGCAACTCCTTTAATGTTTCTTCAAAGCGTTTTTGATTGCCCTGAGCATGCTCAAGGGTAATGACTGTGCTGATGCCTTTCTGCTGCTGTAAATTTTGGGATAGGCTTTCGATAGATCCTTCGACCAGCAGCTTTCCACCAACAAAAATACCGACCCGATCGCATACGCGCTGCACCTGGTGGAGGTGGTGTGAAGAAAGCAGTACAGTAAGGTTGTGTTCTCTGCTGAGCTGCTTGATGAGTTCGAGGAATTCGTCAACACCTTTGGGATCAATACCCAGTGTTGGCTCGTCAAGGATGGCGACTTCGGGCGCCTTGATCAGCACTTCAGCCAAACCTAGACGTTGTTTCATGCCACGGGAAAACGCAGCGGTTTTTTTATGCATTTCCCGTTCGAGTCCCACGACATGTAACATGTCTTTTGCAGCAGCTTGGGCATGGGATTCTGTAAGGCCATTTAATCGGGCAATAAAACTGAGGTTTTCCAGCGCTGTCATATCCGGGTAGAAACCTACATTGTCAGGCAGGTAGCCGACTTTGCGTTTCACCGCGATCGGATTGCGCGTGGCATTATGTCCACAGACATAGGCGGTGCCGGCTGTGGGTTCGGTCAGGCCCAGCATCATGAGAATGCTGGTGGTCTTTCCGGCGCCATTGGGGCCGAGCAGACCAAAGATCTCTCCGGGATAAATGTGCAGGTCCAACTGGTCTACGGCGGTTACTTTGCCATAGCTTTTTGTTAGGCCTGTCAATTGAATGATAGGATCCTTCATCATGATAATCTTTTTGTAGCGCCCTTATCTGCGGCCGTATTTGCGGATGAGAAAATACACCAAACCAATGGCCAAAACGATGACCAGCATACCGATCCAGCCAGAAAGCAAAGAGGTCTTCACAATCATACGGAATGAAATGTCGGCGTTGCTATTGGATGACTTGATCTCAAATTTTGCTGCATAGTCACCGGCGATGGTCTTGTCGGGAACTTTGAGGTTGACTTTGACGTCGATCGATTTACCTGCTTCGAGCTGTTTGATGTTCGACGGTTCGAAGCTTGCTTCCCATCTGTTGGGTAATTGGGAGGTCAGTTCCAAAGCATTGAGTGGCAGGGTGCCCGTGTTTTTGACTTTAAGTAGAATTTCCTTGCTGCTGCCAGATACGACTTCGTCGCTCAGCCGCCCGCTGGGGGTGGTCAACTCCAGGGCATAGGAGCCTTTAACGACTGCTTCGAGATCAAGCTTCAAGGTGTCGGTCGGGGAGATCGCCCGTACCGGAATTTTATATTTATCGGGTTTGGCCGTGATCGGACAGCTGATTTCAATGCTGATTTCCTGGGCTTTATTGGGTTGCATCTGCAGGGAAGTCACCTGCGACCCCTCTACGCGGTAGCTGATCTGCCATCCATCAGGCAGCTGGGCATTCAGATTGTAGTTAACCAATTGGGCGGATCCATTGGTCAGGGTCGTTGTATAACGAAAAGGTTCGTTGCTGGGTGCTTCAATATTGATGAGCCTCGCTTCGAAACCGGATTTAAGGGGCTTTGCGGTTTGCCCCGAAAGATTGAAACTGTTGGCCAGCACTAGAAGTGCGATAAAAAATGGCCTGAAAGAAAAACGTCGTTCTGTGTTTGTAATTAGTAATTCTGTTAACATGATCCAATAACTAAAATTTATATTTAAATAGAATATTAGCTTTTAAAAAATGTTGGTTTGGGCAGCAGGTGCCTTTTTGAAAAACCGTGCCCAAATTAAAAATCAATTTGATAAAAATCAAGATTGAAATAAAAAAAGTAATGTAAAAAATGTGTTTAAAATGGTCCAAAAGCTGATAGTTGGCGTTAAATGTCGTTGCAGGCTGACATTAGTCAAAGTTGACTGAGCGGAAAGTCTTCTTGATGATAATCTTGGTATTCTCGGCCAATTCATCCAGCGTACAGTGTATCGACCGTAATTGCGTCTTCGGAATTGCGGTGTCGTTCAGTAAAAGATTGATGCGCAGCCGTCTGCTATCTGAGGCTTCGTGCTCACCGAGCAGCTCATCAAATAGTTCATGAATAATCTTTTCACAGCTGTTTTTGTCAAAACTGGCGATCGTGATGTAACGTCCGTGGCAGTACATCTGTATTTCAATATAGTAATTCGACGTTTTCATAGTCCAGGGATTAAAGACTGAAAAATAGGTTAGCCTCCAGGGGAGGCTAACCAGGTTATTGCTGCTAGCTGGATCTTTAGGATATTTCGATCATCCGCGGTTCTTTCTGTTTGGCTTCTTCTTTCTTTGGTATTGTCAATCGGAGCATACCATTTTCATAGCGTGCCTGGATATTGTCCTGATCGACAACCTCCTTTTGAAGTTCGAAGCTGCGCTGAAAAGATTGGTAGCTAAACTCACGGCGGGTATAGTTGTCTTTATGTTCCTCGTTTTCTTCCTGCTTAGCCGAAGATATGGTCAGGAGATTGCCGTCGAGTGTGACCCTGAAATCGTCTTTGGCCATACCGGGTGCAGCGACCTCCACTTCAAAAGTGTCTGCATTTTCTTTGATATTGACCGCAGGAACGGTGGTACTTGTTGATGAATAGTTTTTGTTGTCCCAGTTTAAAAGCTCACGGTTAAAATTATCAAACATGGGCGAAAAAAGTGAAAAATTGTTCCAGTTTCTTTTTGCAAGTTTCATAGTAACCTCCTTTTAATGAAGTATAACAATAATCTATAATTGCCAGCCGGCCGACTGTATTAAAAGTTTCACAAAAAAGATACCGAGTTGAAAAAACTGATTTTTTTTCACGAAAACTGTCAAATTTTACATGAAAAATTGACGGCAATAGTAGAATCTTCGACAGCATAGTGCTAACTTTAATTTTTTTCAAATGATATCCAACTCAACCTTGTCTTTCTCAATCTTGACTTTTAAACTGGATGTGCTGTCGTGTATTTTGCCGGTAAAGGGGCTGATCAATTGACGTATCGGCAACAAGCCGAGGTGCCTAGCATTTGATGGAGGCGACATTGACCATTCCTGAACAAGCCAGTCTGGACGCTAAAGCGATTGAAAGACCAACCGGACCAAGTTAATGACCGTGGCCTGGTATGTGAGGGGGTATGGCCGCCGTTAAGACATTTTTAGGCCAATTGCTGTCGGAAATGCTTGAAAATACAACGAATTGTAAATGAATGCTGTCGGATATTAGATGGAAGAATATAGCCGCTATAAAATCAGTAAATTCGAGGAAAATTGAACGATAGTTATCGCTCAATGACATCTTAAAAACAATCATGATGAGAAAATATTTGTGTATAATACTTCTTTTTATAGCCGCAGCAGGTAGTCTGCGTGCCCAGACGCTGACAGCTAAATTGGTCCCGCTCCGTTTAGCGGCAAGCTTCGAACGTGTAAAAGAATCCCTTCCAAATATGGCCGGCCAGTTTGTGGACAGCAAAATGAAAATTACAGCCTTGGAAAGTACAGATTCCACGGCCAGCTTTGAAATCGATGAGCAGGGGATAAGCATTGAAACGGTTGTGGATAACGAAAAAGAGTATAATAAACTGGTCGCGGCAGCAGCAAAAGATGTTTCCAAGCCAAGTATTCATCTGCTGTATACGTATACCTTAAAGAATAAAAAATTGAAAGTGTCGCCGCCGAGAAAAATCTTTTTCGCTCCGGAGTATGGGGTACTCTGGACCTTGATCGTAAAAAAAGTGGCCGAAAAGGAAACCGAAATCGTACTCCAATACAAATCGCTATCACCTGCATTCGCCGAGAAAATCGAAAGCGAATTTGAAAGCGATACCTATTACAGCCACAAAATCGTAAAAATCGCCGTCAACGATAAGCGCATGCGTCACCTGATCAACGAAGTTTTGATCAATCAGATGCATGTCGACAGGGACTATCCCGCGCCAACGTATCCCGCGCGCAATTAATGATTGCTGCGCCGCTTATCTCCGCTCATGCCCGTTTATTGCTCTTTATCGAGCCAAGCTCGCTGCAATTTGGCTTTCGCCAGCAAGGAATACCGGGAATAAAGGTTCTGATGAAGGTTTTATTTACTAATTTTATTAGTGTATTAATCGTTTTTAGTTATATTTGTCTGGTTGATAAGGGATACCCAGCGATGCGACACTCAAGCACAGGAAATGGCAAGTGAACGTATGAAAAAGAGTGGGAGACGATTAAAACAGATAAAATGCACGCAAAGTTTATTCAGCTGATCAAACAACACAGCCAGTTATCGGAATCCGAGATTGAGCTGCTTAAAACGTATATGGAGCCTGTGCGCTATGCTAAGCATCAGATCATTGAAGAGGAGGGAAAGGTACCGGCTTACCTCTATTTTGTGGTGTCGGGCTTTGTTCGGCTGTTCCATTACAACGATAAAGGCGACGAACTGACGACACATATCAACTGTCCGCCGGGATTTATCTGCTCTTACCAAAATTTCAGCAACCAGACCTGCACCGAAGAAAATCTGGAAAGTATCACCGACTGCGAACTGCTGCGCATCAGCAAAGCAAATCTCGATCTGCTTATGGAGCAATCGCTTGAATTTAAAGATTTTAGCATGTATGTGTTTCAGCAAGCCTTGAGCTACAATGAGAAGAGATCGAAAGAGCTAGCCACGCTTACGGCGGAAAAACGTTACCTCAAACTCATGGCCGAGCAGCCGGAGTTGCTGCACAATGTACCCATGCAATATATCGCATCTTTCCTCGGTATGAACCCCAAAAGTTTGAGCCGAATCCGCAAACAGATCATTAGGTAACATTTGTGAACTGGTTTTGAATGGCCAAAGCAGAACTTTGTGCTATCATTTAAAATCAAACACATGACAACAAAAAAACTGGTATTGGTGTCGGGTGCAAATGGGCACCTGGGAAATAACCTGGTCAGACTGCTGCTCGCAAAGGGTTTTCAGGTCCGCGCTTCGGTCCGGAATCTTGACAACATCGGGGCGCTACAAGATTTGCCTTGCGAACTTGTAGCGGCAGATATCACCGATAAGGCCTCTTTTGTCAAGGCGCTGCAGGGCGTGGATACGTTCTATGCCGTGGGGGCGGCTTTTAAATTATGGGCCCGCGATCCGCAAAAGGAAATCTATGACGTGAATATGCAGGGTACCCGCAATACCATCGAAGCCGCCGCAGAGGCAGGCGTCAAAAAAATCATCTATGTAAGCTCCATCGCTGCTCTTGATTATACGCATATCCCCACAAAGGAGAGCAATGGCTATAACCCCGACCGGCGGGATGCCTATTACAATTCCAAAAACGATGGCGAAAAGTTGGCTTTAAGGTTGGCGGCCGAACTGGGCATCGAACTGGTCTCGGTTATGCCCGGTGCCATGATCGGCAGCGAAGCCGCTCTGCCCCTCAATGTTTCATACGATGTGCTCCGTCTTATTCTGACCAAGCAGATTCCTGTCGATACCGGCATAGCCCTCAATTGGGTGGACGTCAAGGATGTCGCCGAGGGATGCTACCTTGCCGACCTGCATGGAAGAGCGGGGGAACGTTATATTTTGGCCAATGAAAAATGTATGACGATAACCGATACGACCAAATTAGCACAGAAACTATATCCCGAATTAGGGCTCAAGATTCCGGCAGCTGTTCCCAAAATGTTGCTTTATGGAGTAGCAGGACTTATGGAGCTCGCAGGACGGTTAAAAGGTACGGCGCCAACGATTACCCGCAAAGATATTGCGATGTTTTCGGGGCTGCAGCAGGATTTTGATATCAGCAAAGCACGCGGCGAGCTAGGCTTTAATCCCAGAAGCAGCGAACAGGCCGTACGTGAGGCATTGGCCTACCTGATGGAGCATCGAATGGTTTAAATGTGGCCGATACCAAGGACGCTTGATGTACTGGCTTATCAGGCGAACATCGAATGGTTTAAAGCGGGCTTAAATTTGGATAAAACCTTGACTCGTGCTTTTATTTAAAGGCTTCCATCAGGATGCGGTTCGGCATCCGGTATGGTAAACCAAAAATTGCTGCCTTGGCCGGGACTGCTGTCCACACCGATCTCACCACCATGGCGCTTGACAATTTCTGCCGAGATATACAGCCCCAGTCCGAGGCCGGAATATTTCTTGCCATCAGGATAGACCCTGTAATAACGCTCGAAGATCTGCTGCTGTAGCTCGGCTGGAATGCCTTCGCCATAATCCCTTACATGGATCTTGACAGATCGGGGAAGCTGCTCGATACGCACGTCAATGGTATGCGAAGCCGGAGCATATTTGATGGCATTGTTGATCAGGTTGGAAACCACCTGTTCGATGCGCTGTTCATCGGCATGGAGCGTGGCCTCGATGTCGCCTTCCAGGTTGAGCTGGTGCTTGCCGATCATATTGATGTCGCGAAAGCAGGAGCGGATCATCTTGGCTGCTGCAAAAGTTGTGGTATTCAGTTCGAGCTGCCCCAGGCTGATGCGGTGCATATTCAACAGGTCATCCACCAGTGCGGTTATTTTTTTGATACTGGCACCCGACATGTCAATAAGTTTGCCGATGGTGGCATCTGCCGATTTGTCTTTCAGCATCTCCAGCATCTGTATCGTCCCCCGAAGACTGGTAATCGGGGTTTTGAGTTCATGGCTGGCGATACTCAGAAAATCTTCTTTTTGCGCCTCGTAATTTTTGCGGGTGGTTACATCGACCGTTACCCCGATCAGATCGATTGGGGTGCCATCGGCATCATAGTGGGTCAGTCCTGATGAATTAATCCAATGGAGCGAACCATCTGGCCAGCGGGTCATGTATTCGGCCTGATAGGTAATCTTTTTGGCAATGGCTTCCGCCACTTTTTGCTGCACCATCGCCCGGTGCTCGGGGATAATGGCCTGAATGAAGTCTTCAAATTCAAAGGTCTCATTTGGCGGTAGGCCAAAATGGCCTTTACAGGTAGCTGAAGCCTGGTTTTTCCAATTTTGGATATCCAGATGATAGGTCCCCAGTTCGCCGGCCTTGAGCGCCATTTCCAGCTCCTGGTTGAGCCCTTCCAGATGGTTGTTCTGCCGGATACGCTCGGTCACCTCGTTGGCGATCACAATAATGGATTCTGTTTTTCCGTCTTCGCCTTTGACCGGTTCGTAAATAAAATCAAAATAATGGGTGCTTACTATTCCTTCCTCTTCTAATTCCACTGGTGCCGTATCACCGATATAGGCTTGTCCGCTCGTGAAAACAGTATCGAGTAGGTCAAAATAAGGTTGGCCTTCGAGCTCGGGCAAGGCTTTTGCCAGTGGCAAGCCTACCACGGCATCGGTTTTTCTCCATATGTTGAGTACCATATCGTTGGCGACCTCGATCTTCATTTCGCGGCCCGTCAGAATGGCAAATGCAATGGGGGCTTTGGTGATAAAGGATTTCAACCGTTGCTCGTTTTTCTTGAGATTTTTGTTGAGGAGCAGGGTCACATCATACGATTTGTAAAGCATGCTGTTGGCCTGCGTAAGCTGCGCGTTGGCGGCTTCCAGCTCGCTGTTGAGATCGAGCAGCCGCTGCTGCATATTGGCCAGATGGGTATTGACGGCGGCAACCTCTTCGATCTTTGCTAGTGCTGATTGGCGCAAAGCGACCTGATCCATAGCTGTTTGGGCAAAGGAGGCCAGCTTGTCCCGTTCGGCTTCGCTAAACTCGCGGGGCTGACGGTCGGCAATGCTGAATGTGCCGATCAGAAATCCATCGGCTGTCACTAGCGGGGCTCCGGCATAGAAGTGAAGGGTTTGGCTTTCCATCCAACTGCGATCGCCTGTCCATGCTTTTTCGCGTAGCAGATCTTCGATCACCATCACCTGCTGATGTTCAATTGTACTGGAAAAAAGGCTATTCGCGCGGCTGATAGGCTGTACCTGGCCGATGCCCAGGCTGGATTTAATAAAGATATGATCTGCACCGACAAAGGTGAGGAGCACAACCGGTAGCTGAAAAACCTGTGCAGCTAGCTGCAGCAGACCGTCAAAAATGCTTTCGGAAGGGCTATCAATAATATCGTAGCGCTGTAATGCCGCGATTCTATCCATTTCCCTACGGTTTAAAGTAGCTTCGTTGAATACGTTTTTTATCATATGGCCCGATCAATCTTTTTCTGTAAAGATAACTCAATTTCGGTGAAATTGCTATTGTAATGCAATAATTTTTCCTTATAAAATAAAAAGAAGCTGCCGTTGACGCTTCGGTGATCGAACCTGTCCGAAATGATCGTTGCTGTTTTCTTACTTTTCCTGAAATTGAAAGCCTACGCGGATCGCTTTCAGGCCTACCAGGCCCTGTAGATCTTCCACCTCAAACTGTTCGATTTCATCCTTCAATAATCCCTTGTGTTGAAGCAGGTTGATGTAGCCGAGGTACTCTGTCTCTTCATGTGTATTGGAGTAAACAATGACCAGTTTGCCTTTTTGTGTAATGCGCTCTGTCGAGCCTTTGATCTTGGCCTTGTCGATCCGTTTCTTGGCAATTTCATAGCGCACATTATAAGAGCCGTCGATGTCGAACTGCTTCTCGTCCATGCGAAAGCGGATGGAAATGGGGGTGGCAAAGACCAATATCAGGGAGGTTACCTCGAGCAGGTGGGGCAGCAATGGTTGCAGCTGCCTAAATTCCTGTTCCATGGCGCACATCACCTGTAGTTGCCACAGGCGTAAATTGCGCAGATAATAGAGCTCAAAATTCCGGCCGGGAGCAATAGACGCCCCGATATACATATTGTGCTCGATACCGTCTGTCTTGTAGCGCTCATAATAATGTGGAAAGTATTCTTGAGCTTCTACTTGCTTTTCGTCGAGGATGGCCACCAGCTTTTTGTTGATCAGCGTGATGGAGTTGTCATAATCCTGGCGGGCTTCATAAAAACCGCCTATAGCCTCGTTGATCCGCTCAAAATAGTGGTCTATGGCCACTGTAGCGAGGCTATTTGTGTTATTCTTCCTGAAATTCTCCAGAATAGGGTGAATATCCTGGTTAAAATAATCGAGCATGAGCTGTTCCGTATCCGTCAGCAGCGCTTGCTGTAGCGTCGTCAGGTTTCTTTCCAGATCGAATATTTTCTGTTCAAATAGAGGTAGTTGCTGCGTTTGGTTGACCGCCGTAAACAGTGCGATCAATTCCTTGCTCTGATTGATTAGATCTTGCCGGATGGCCTGATTGCGCGATTCTGAGGAGCCCTGTACGTCGATTTGTCCATAGAGCGGATAAACATGGTCAAAGACGATTTCCTGCAGGGCATAGTCTTTCCCGAAGGCGCGGTCGTTGAGGAAATGGATGGCTTCTTCCTGGAACCGCCATTTGACACTCGGGTGGATCGATGTATATTCCTTTTGGATCACCGCCTCAATCTGGTTTTCAGTTTCGGAAAATGCTTTCGAGACTTTATCCTTTATAAAGGGTAAGATAAAATTGAGCTTGTTGGCATTGACCGAATTGAGTTCGCGTACCCTGGAGGAAGACATTTCCAGTAAACCCAGCACTTTGTCGCCTTCGATCAGTGGAACAAAAATAAAGCTCTTTACATTTTGCTGCTTCAGCTTATTGATAAAAAAGGCCTGTTTTGGATCAGCAATCGGCAGTTTGTCAATATCCGGAACAACAAGGTACTCGTCCTTGCTGAGCATGCGCTCCAGGGTCTCGCTGCAGAGCATGCTTTCACACTCCTCGATGGTCGAATCGTAAAGTAGATGACTGTACAGCTGTTTTTCGACAAGCCGAAGGTTGTATTCGTCCCTCACTTTTTCAAAGGAGGTGAGTCCGATCCGCAGATCATTTATTTTATAAATCGACCTGAAAATGCTTTCTATTTCCGCCATTTGGATCGCACTTTTTTCGCGCAGCAGATTGCTCTTGAAGCTGGATACCGCATTTTCAATGGTGGCATCGAAGAGTGTCATAATGGAAAAGCCTTTGAGGATCCAGCTCTGCTCGGGAAATTTGGACTTCCATAGGGCAATATCCGAAAAGTTGTCGACCAGTTCGGTAATATCTTCTGCCGAAAGATCGAGAGCCCGTTCTGTCGGAAGGACATCGATAAAATCGGCATTGAAGAGGACGCGGTAATGATGGATGATGTTATTCTTGTCTGGAATATCCAAAAAGAGGGGTGCATCCATGGCATCGACCTTAAAGCCATAATACTGACTGATGATGACGCAGCAATTGAGGATATAATAGGTGTCGGGCGAGATATCGCGCAGACTAAATTCATAGTGATCGCCGGCGTCCTGTAATATTTTTTCCAGTCTTGCGGTATGGTTGAACGTATAGAGGTGGAAGGGAATGGTGATGGCCTTGATCTCATTATGTGTCAATGAGCTTGGAAAGAGGTCGGCCAGCAGCACTTTGATAATGGGCTCATAGCGCAACAGGTCTTCGGCTTTTTCGACTCCTTCGATAAGTTCGGGGTATTTGCTGATTTCTTCCAGCAGTGATCGGGCATAGGTGGCCTGAAAGCCAACCGGCGATAAGGCCGCTGCTTCAAAAGAGGGTATAATCTTATGAAAAGCGATCAGGGTTTTAAACGGACTGGAATCAAAGGCGAAATTAAACTGCATAATGGTTGTTCCCGACTAAATTAGATTATTGCTGGAAGATGTACAAAAATAGAAAATAATCGGCGAAAAGAAAATCCAAAGCGGACGGCAATATAGGCCGCGCTTTGGATTTCAGGCGAATGGATATAATGAATAACTCTTATTTAAATGGCGTCCGTTTAAATCATATACTATTTAAATTGAATTTTTCGAATGGACCCGTCATCGGATGCGACGTAAAGTATATTGTCCTTGTCAACTGCAATGGCATTGACGCCATTGAACTGCGCTGCTTTGCCGATACCGTCTTTGCTGCTGTTGGTCGCGTTGTTGCCACCGGCAATGGTGGTGACCACACCATAGCTATTGACAACACGGATGCTATAATTGTGGTTGGCATAGTCATTGTCACACACGACAATATACTGGTCTGACCATAGCGCTATACCCATTGGGCTTCCAAACAATGCGGCAGTTCCCTGGCCATCCTGTGCGGGTTTATGATTGTTATTATTGGCTCCGGCAAGGAGATAAAGCCCATCTTGATCTTTTTTCCAGATGCGTTTGCCGCTTCCGTCAGCAAGATAGAAGGTATTTGCAGTTCTCATTTTTGTCATACCTAGGATGGTGGCGGATTGCTGATAGGTGGGGTCGACACTCAAAAAGTTGATATTGTATAACCAGCCGATAATATTATTGCCAAAAATCCGGTTGACCACATATTGCTGTTCGCGGAAATTGTTGGCATACAACATCGTCTCGCCATCCGCTAAGAGGGCGATGGGGCTCATACCTGTATTTAAACGACTGCCTTCTAAATTGAGGTCTTTGCTACCGGCCCAAAGTTCCGTTTGCTTTGGCAGACTGGGCGTAAAGCGGAATATGGCCGGTATCACTTCCTTGCTTTTTCCTGCCACATAGATCTTCCCATCATTACCCAGGGTGATGGCCCAGGGATCTGTGATAATAGCCTCGGCATCATTGGCATCGATCTTTCCATCTCCGTTGATGTCTTTGACGGGTGGGCTCAGTGGCTGATAGATGACGACATGTCCGCTTGCATCATAGGAAAGCGTACGGTAGTTGGACGGATCGGTGAAGTAGAGCGTATTGTTGTTGTCGATAGCGATGCCCTGAATATTCTGGCATCCCAAAGCCGCTATGCCACTGACTGTGCTTACATTGGGCAATAAGACGGAAATAGCCGATTGGCTGCTCACCGTTTTATTGTTGACGGCGACCGTCAGCAATCCCGTCGTGGCCTCTGCAGGAATGGTAACAACCAGCTTATTTTTTGAAGCTTCATTCACCAGGGCAGTTTTGCCATTGAGTGTAACGAGGTTTTGCTCCGGTTTCTCGCCAAAATTTTGACCTAAGATCGTTAAGGTGCCCCCGGGTATGCATGGGGCTGCTTTGGCGAGCGCCTGGTTGTCAAGGGCCAGCATGCTACCATAGTTGATAAAAGACGATAAGGCAAATACAGCAAATGCACTATTGCTACTGATGGGATTACTGAACAGTTGTACCCCATTTAGGTAGACCATACCGTTTACGACCTGAACACTAATGGTTTTGCCGCTTAGTGTGGTCAGTTTCTTGTCGGCCGTAAAATCGCTCCATGAAAAGCGACCCTTGACAATATAATCCTTGATGGACGAACCGTCCTTAAAATCCGATCCATTTGTTCCATTTGCTGCCCTTAACTGGGGTAGATCTTGACTGCCCTCGGTCGTAGATTGCAGGTTATTCTTTGCTACAGACACATCAGCAAGGACGCGGTCGCTCAGGGTAAAGACCGTAATGCCCTGATTAAGCTCTTCCTCCGTAAGCGAAGCGCTTTTAAAGTCGGCGGTAAAAGATTTCAGTGAATCTATTCCTGTTAGTACATCTTCGAGTTTCGATTTGGTACTTTGTTCCGGTGGATTGTCTTTATCCTTATGACAGGCTTGGATACTCAAAACAATGAATATTCCAAAAAAAATAGCGAATCTATTCATGGTATATGTTTTAAATGTTTATCTATTGTCTGACTGGATACAGTCGGGGTTTAAAGGCTTTATGTGCACTGGTTTTGATGGCTTCATGTTAAGTAGGTATGATGACAGTTAAAATTACCAGTCCTGATGGATTGTTGAAATACCCACTAGTGGGTATTTGTGAGCGCATTGATAGTTTATTATGATAGTTGTAAATTGTTGTTTTCTAGTGTGTTATAGTTGAGTTGTGGGGGTTGGGGTGTGAGTGGTTTTGAGGGTATTTATCGAACGCGAATCGTGGTGGCCGCAGGGTCGGATGGCGGAAAAGTAATTTTGTTGGTATTGCAAATAATGGTTAAATTTAATAAAGTCAATATCAGCCTATGGAACGTCTTTTCAAATCAGAGAGCCTAGCCATGTATTACGATGAAGATCGCGATATTTTTATGGGTAAATGGGACAACTGTAATGTGGCCGAAAAGCTCATTGCAGGAATCAGGGAGTATAAGGGGATTTTTGAGAAAATAGTGCCCGAAAAGATCATCTGGGATCTCTCTTCCATGAGTTATACGATTCCGACGGAGCTACAAAACTGGATTCTTGATTTTCTGGATATACCTGCCTGTAGGCATGGTATAGACTATAAGGTTGCGCATATTTTAAGCCCCGATATCTACGCGAGCATCAGCGTGATGAACATGTACGTGGATGGGAAAACAACCTTCAGACCCCATTTCTTTTCGCATGAAAATACCGCGCTGGACTGGGTCAACCTAACGACCAAAGGGCCTGTTTCTGATGCAGAAATCCTGTCGCCTTTACTGAAAGTAGAATCTTTGCTTAACGAGAACAAGGGGCGGATTACCCTCGATGTGGACAGCGCGGAAGTTCCGGAATATCTGCTCGATATTCTTAAAGTGATCAAAAACAGACGTTTTTTTTCGGAAGGCATTCGCAATTACATGCAGCTTACCGCAAGGGAGAAAGTGATCCTGACGCTGATCTTGCAGGGAAAGCCCAATAAAAATATAGCGGATATCCTGAGCATTTCCTGTGAAACCGTGAAGACCCACCGGCGCAATCTGCTTCGAAAACTGCAGTGCAAGAACATGAACGAACTGATGCGGTTCCAGATATTTTTGTAGACTGTCAGAAGCTCCTGGCCGCTATTATCGTTTAACAAGGAAGATGCCGGTTACGATAAATAAGTTGCTGGAATTTTGATTCGTAAAATTAATATCGTAATATTGCGATGTATTAAGGGTCGACATGGGAATTACGAAAACAGAAATTTATACCGACGAACAGAATAAGCTGGCTTCATTCTTAAAAGTCTTAGGTCATCCGGCACGGATAGCAATTCTTCAGTACATCATAAACCAAAAGGCATGTATCTGTAATGATTTGGTCGAGGAGTTGGGATTGGCACAGGCGACTATATCACAGCACCTGAAAGAGCTTAAAAATATAGGTATCATTCAGGGTACCATAGCGGGAAAATCAGTTTGTTACTGCATTGAGGAAAATGTATGGAAACAAATCCAAGGTATACTGAATACGTTCTTTAACCAGGATGTAAAAGTAAAAGGATGCTGTTAATGCATTTTTTTGAGAATACGTATCGTAATATTGCGATGTATTATTAATAAATAGAGCGTTTATTTTAAATTGAATTATTATGAAATTATCAGAAATTAAAGAAATCCTTCCAACCTTAACAAATGTTGAGTTTCAATTGGAAAACGGCAGTTTTGTGCCCGAGCATTTCCATGTGACCGAGGTCGGTCAAATCACAAGGAACTTTATCGATTGTGGTGGCGTTATCCGGAATGAGAACGTTGTAAACTTTCAATTGTGGAATGCTGACGATTATGAGCATCGTCTTAAACCCGCAAAATTGCTCCATATCATCAAGCTCTCTGAAGAGAAATTAGAGCTAAAAGATGCGGAAATCGAAGTGGAATACCAAAACGATACCATCGGTAAGTACGACCTTGATTTTAATGGGAAGACTTTTATACTGAAAAATAAAACAACTGCCTGTCTGGCGCAGGATGCCTGTGGTATACCATCAGAAAAAACGAAGCTGAACTTGTTGCAGCTACCGATTGAACAATCTTCCTGTTGTACGCCTGGATCAGGATGTTGTTAAATTGTTGAGCATCGTATGATATATCCTAAATTAGCGGATACCATTGAGCAGCTCTATTGGACGCTTTTAGATAACGAAGATAGCAGCGCCGTTTTACAGCCTTTGATCGTTGCTATTCAGGAGAAGGTTGATCAATTGGAGGCTGTAAACCTCAATTTCATCTGTACCCATAATTCAAGGCGCAGCCACTTGTCCCAGGTTTGGGCACAGGTGGCAAGTGCATATTTCAATATTCCAAAGGTATATTGTTATTCGGGTGGTACAGAAGAAACCGCCTTATTTCCTAAGGTAGCGGAAACATTGGCCGGTCAGGGTCTTGATATCTTTACGGTTTCGGATACCCATAACCCTGTATATGCTATAAAATATGATGACAATGCGCTTCCCGTAATTGGTTTTTCAAAAAAATACGATAGTCCCTTTAATCCGGTGTCGAAGTTTATCGCCATTATGACCTGTTCGCAGGCCGATGGGGGATGTCCGTTTATAGCAGGTGCCGATAAGCGGTTTCCCGTTACTTTTGAGGATCCCAAAATCGCTGATCATACACCCGATCAGAACAGAATATATGCCGAGCGAAGCCTTGAAATTGCTAGGAGCATGTTTTACGTTTTTTCAAAAATCAAACTACATTAAACATTAAAAAATAGCATAAATCCGATAAGGTCCTATAAAAAAGCTCTTTTCTTTCGGCGGTATTAATCTACGCCTTTGGTACGCATGGGAATCCTATAGATGGCTGTTGATGCGGTTATAAATAAGTCGTTGCGATTTTTGCCACCAAAACAGACATTGGATGTCCATGGTTCATTTACTTCAATATGTCCGATCAGCAGGCCTGTTGGACTATAGATAAAAACGCCTTTGCCTGTGAGGTAAATATTTCCTTGATGGTCCAAAGTCATCCCGTCGGATCCCTGATCGATAAGCGCCATCTGTCCGCTGAGCTTACCGTCAGATTCAATGCTGTACCTGTACGTTTTATTCCGTTCGATATCGGCGACATAGAGGTATCTTCCATCGGCCGATCCTACAATGCCGTTCGGTTTTGTGACATCTTCAGCTACTACGATCGGTTTTTTCCCTTTTCCGGGCGGGAGGTAGTATACTTTCTGCCCTGCGATCTCTGGCTTTGTCCTTGTCCAATAATCGCGCAGATAAAAGGGGTCTGTAAAGTAGATGCCACCTTTCTTGTCTGCCCAAAGGTCATTTGGACCATTCAGTTTTTTCCCATCAACAGCTGAGAGCAAGACGGTAACCTCACCATCTTTGCCAATGGACCAGATTTCGTTCTTTTCGTCGGCGCAGGCGAGGAGCTGACCCTGATGGTTAAAGTACAAGCCATTGGCACGGCCTGCAGCATCTTTAAAAAGCGAAAGTTGCCCTTTGGTGCTATACTTCCAGATTTTGTTATTGGGCTGGTCGGTAAAATAGATGTCTCCGGACTTATCCACCGCCGGTCCTTCGGTAAAGGCAAACTGCCGGGCTATTAATGCTAGGCTGTCCTGATGAAACAATTGCGCGCTGAGGTCTAAACCAATTATGGAGAAGAGTAAGGACAGTAGGAGCGTAGGCCAATGCCGGCGAGAATGAGCTGAATGGAACATATCATCTATAATATACTTAAAATTATTTCATTATTCCTAACATAAACGTAATAAGATTAAAAATGCTCTTCGTGTGCTCTTCCTACTACATATCTGAAATAAATGTTTGGATATAGAAAATATTCGCCTGAAAATTGCTTCCCTGAGAAAAGATACATGTTTTTGAGATCGGACGTAATCCTTGATCTACATTCACCTATTTTTTCAAAATCAATACAAAAAGGTATTAGTATAGGCTTGGACGCATGTCCTTTTTGTTTTAGATCTATGTAAATACTCTTGAAATCAAGTTGCCCTTTTATTGTTTGCATATATTCAACAAATTTGGGATGTGCACTATCCGAAAAAGTTAAAGAATCAATCTCTCCCTTATGATCAAAAGTAACTTTCATTAGTGTTAACGTTGAAGCACAATTATCTTGAAGTATTGAAGGATATCTCATAGTATGAGCCACACTGGAATAGAACTTTTCAAAGGATGGAAAGTCGTCATTCTTCTGACCGAAAACGATCTGAGAGATAAAAAACAACATTGCGGTAACTAATATAAACTTTCTCATATTATCTATATTTATTGACATTTTGTTCCCTTATGCCTAGTCTCAATCAGCAAGAATTCTGAAGCTATCCTTTAAAGATGGTAATTTATTTCCTAATTTTGATTCTATCGAGGCTCACGTCTCGTTATGCATGTTCAGGCATCTGTTTCATAATACGACTTTTTTGCTAAACATAAACCGCCTGCCTCTAGTTGTCGCGTCCTAACTGTTTTGTTAATATAACAAAGCGATCCAACTATATGTGTGGATGCTTGACACAAGCAACTGCCCTCAGGTTACAGGTGCGGAGTCGTTGAAGTTGTCTATATCGCGACAGAACTTGGGGTATCCCAGCGGGAAGTCAAACCGTCAAAATGAGAAGACTAGTAAACTGCTTTTTTTAGCGGTTATTTGAAAACTTCCTGCTGTTCGGTATAGTAGGTCGTACGTCCCCCGATTTTGGTTTGCAAGATTTTATTTCCCTTTTCGTCTGTATTGGCATTTTTTATATGAACCTTCATAAAATCTCTCACTTCTCCGTGAATAATATCGGGATGTTCTTTTAATATTTGTTTTTCTGCACTCTCTAGTACCTGTTTAATAGCTTTTTCAAGCTTTTGTACCTCCTTCTCAGGAATCTTGTTAGCGATTGAAAGTGGCGATATTCCTGCTTCATAGAGGATCTCGTCTGCATAGGCGTTTCCTATACCTCCAATAAGTTTCTGGTCCATCAACAAGGTTTTGATCTTGGCTTTACTTGATTGTAACAATTCAGAAAGCATTTTGGCGGTAAGCTTTGGAGAAAGTGCATCGATTGCCTCGGAAGGACCAGGATTCAATTCAATATTGGCCATCTTCTGGAAGTCAGTAATGGCAAGGGTGTTACCATCCTTAAATTTCAGGGCTACCAATGTATATTTAGGATTTTCATCTGCTGAATAGACCAGCTTACCGTGCAGCATTAAATGAAGCGACAGGGCAGCGTCTTTCCCAAAGTCAAAATAAAGTCGTTTGCCTTCGCGGTAAACCTGAATAAGCTTTTTGCCAATTAACTCCTGAAGGGATTTTTCGCTCACTTTTATGTTTTGCTTTGTATAGATAACAGCATTTTCAAGTGTTTTTCCTTTCAACATTTTGGTGAGGTTTCTACTGAAAGCCTGTAGATCTGGTAACTCTGGCATATGTTATAGTTTTTATTATGGTGTATAATAGCCCGGGGCAACATGCGTCGCTATTCGCTTTTTTTCTTTTTGTCGTTTTCTTTTTCCTTTTGGAAATGTTCCCGCGCCTTTTTAAGCCCGGTAGCTATGGCAATACCTTCTTCGGCACCTTCTTCCAAGAGGGCGTTCGCAATAGCTGTCGCTTTCTCCCGTAGTTTAACAGGCTGATTTTTATAAGATGGTGGGTAATCTCCATTATACCAAGGCATAAGTCCTCCTTTTTTAAGGGAACAATTTGTAGATGTGAATCGTTTATCGTTCTTATGATTTTTTGGTCCTACGATTATAGGTTTGATGGATATTAAAAACTGACAAAGTGTATTAATCGGAGCGTTTATACTTGAGGGATTCTCGACAAAGCCATATAGGCAATGATTATAAAAGTGAGTAAACGGAGAAGGGGGGAGATTTATAGAAAAATTGCATAAAACAAGAAAGGCCCATCGGATGATGAGCCTTCTTGTACCTAGGGCGGGAATCGAACCCGCACTCCCTTAACGGGAACAGGATTTTAAGTCCTGCGTGTCTACCAGT
>JBMAAL010000070.1:0-29483 GCA_050281725.1 Sphingobacterium sp.
AAATATACCTTTTGGTATTTTATTTTATGTTATGATTGGCGTATATATTGAAATTTTTATAGTAGCCTTTTGGATGGTGGCAACTATGCAGGGCGTGCTTGTAAGACCTGTTTTGGTCGTGAATAATTCTATTAACTAAAAATAGTTCGTATATGGAACAATATGATTTGGTTGTCATTGGGTCTGGCCCAGGCGGCTATGTAGCGGCGATTCGCAGTGCCCAGTTGGGGTATAAAACCGCACTTGTAGAGAAATATGATACATTGGGTGGTACCTGTACCAATGTGGGCTGTATTCCCACAAAGGCAATTTTGGATAGTACACATCACTATCATGAAGCGCAGCATCATTTTGCTGCACATGGGATTCAGGTAGCAGGGCTGTCGATGGACTTTGGTCGGCTGTATGAGCGTAAAGATAAAGTGGTGTTGCAAAATACGCAGGGGCTGAATTTCTTGATGAAAAAGAATAAGGTAACGGTGATCCATGGAACGGCTTCTTTTGTCAATAATTCAACGGTGGAGATCGCTACATCAGCTGGGGAGCGGCTGTCTCTTGGAGCAAATCAATTTATCATCGCTACTGGCTCAAAGCCGGCGACAATTCCGGGAATAACCATAGATAAAAAACGTATCATCAGCTCAACGGAGGCCTTGTCTTTGCAAGAGAAACCGGATAAAATAGTGATTATCGGTGGTGGTGTGATTGGGGTAGAAATGGCATCCATATTCAACAGGATGGGTTGTGAGGTCACTATTATAGAATATGCCGATCGTCTCCTTGCCAATATGGATCATGAATTGGGGGATGCATTGAAAAAAATACTACTCAATGATGGGATTAAAATTCTGCTTAAACAGGCTGTCTACAAAACAGAAAATGAAGGCAGTTCGGCAAGCGTATTTTTTCGGGATAGTGATGGTCAGGAGCAGCAGTTACAGGCGGATTATGTTTTGGTTGCTGTCGGACGGAAAGCTTTTACAGCGGGGCTCGGCTTGGAGAATACAGCTGTTCAACTGGATGCCAGAGGCATGATTGTTACAAATGAACAGTTGCAGACAACGGTTCCCCACATTTACGCTATTGGCGATGTGATCGGCGGAGCAATGCTGGCGCATAAAGCTGAAGAAGAAGCAATCTTTGTTGTCGAACATATCGACGGCCAAAAACCAAAGATACATTACGATCGAATCCCAAGTGTGGTTTATACTTGGCCCGAAGTGGCTTCTGTTGGCGCAACAGAGGAGGAGCTCAAAGCAAAGGGTATAGCGTATACAATTGGGAAATTCCCGTTTTCCGCAAATGCCCGTGCCCGCGCGGGGATGGATACGCAAGGTTTTGTAAAGGTGTTAGCAAATCCTAAATATGGCGAATTATTAGGGGTTCATATCATTGGAGCACGTGCGGCCGATCTGATTGCTCAAGGTGTTTTGGGCTTGGAATATGAAATCACCCCCGATAGTATGTCAAGGGTGTCGTATGCACATCCTACTTATTCAGAAGTCTTGAAGGAAGCGCATACCATTGCTTCGGGGCGTCCATCCGTAAATATATAAGTATCCTCTGCGCCTTTTCGGCGAAGAACAAAACGTATTTCTTTTAGAAGACCTAAAAGGTTTTTCTTTTAGAAGTGCTAAACGTATTTCCTTCCCAGAAAAGGCGCTGCTTGCCTATTTTTTTGGATACAAAAATCAATTTATCTATGTTTGTTGTGTATCATCCTTTAATTTATGGACAAACAAGTATTGTTAGACAGTATTCAGAAAGAGATCGACCTAACGGAAGATGAAATCGTACGCCTATTGGCTGTTGTGAAATCCAAAAAAGTGAAGAAGAAACAATATTTGCTGTTGGAGGGCGATCTGAGCAGGTATGCTCTTTTTGTCGCTTCGGGTTGTCTAAGAAGTTATTGCGTGGATGAAAATGGCTTTCAGTATATTCAACAGTTTGCTCCCGAAGGCTGGTGGATCGGCGATATGTATAGTTTGGTAACCGGAAAACCGGGCAACCTATACATTGATGCGGTATTTGAATCTGAGGTATGGATGATTTCCAAAGTAGATCTGCATCGGCTCTATCAGGAGATTCCGAAACTGAATGTCTATTTTCGGATACTTGCCGAAAATGCATTGGTTTATTATCAAAGTCGATCGATGGAGAATCTCCGTCTAGCCGCCAAAGAACGTTACGAAAAGTTCTGTACACGTTATCCTACATTGATCGACTGTCTTCCGCAGAAACAAGTTGCTGCATATATTGGCGTTACGCCCGAATTTTTAAGCAAAATGCTCCACCAGTAGGGTAAATCGGGCTATCGGCAAGAAATAGCCCGGTGAACTACCATTTCTCTTTTAACAGCATTTCCAATTGACCAATTTCTTCCTGATACATGGTTTTCTTTCTCGTTCCAAAGTAAAGTATATTCTCAACGGGAGAAGTCCCTTCCCAGATTAGTTTTATTTTTCCGGATGCAAGTGCTTCGGCACATAGGAAGTCGGGAACGATGGAAAAGCCAGTATTGTTGCTTAAGCAGCGTATAATTGAACTAATATTAGGAACGATATAATTGGGGCTGAAGTCTGGATGCTCGCCAAAGTGTGTTGACCAGTAGTTCTTTAAATGATCCATATCGGCAGCCGTGCTATACCATAATTGTTTTTTCAGGAGTTGAGCTGCTTCTTTAATTTTATTGTCACTCAGCAGTGCTTCCAGTGTGGATGTGTCGGTCTGACAACCTGCAATCAAGACAATACGTTCTTTTGAGAAAGCTTCGTATTGCAGGTTCTGCTGGTTTCCTTTTTGAGGCGTAATAATAAGATCCAATAAACCATTATCAAGATCCTGCTGCATCTGAGGGTATTCTCCAAATTTGATAATTAAATTGAAGGGGAGCTGCGCAATATGTTCCTCCAATGTGTATTGAAAGGTCTCAAAACACATTCCGATACTAATTGTGATACGTTCGTCCAATGCACGTTTGTGAAAATGCTGTTCACCTGTTTCTAGTTTTTTAAGCGGATCAATAACATAGTTGTACAAGATTTTCCCCTTTTCGGTCGGCACCATTCTTCGCGCAGATCGATCAAAAAGCTTGTGCCCGGTAAAGGCTTCCAGGGAATTCAGATGTAGGCTGACACCAGGTTGAGAAATAAACAATTCCTGTGCCGCTGCAGATAATGTTCCGGTTTCATAGATTGCCTTAAATGTACGAAGCCATTCTAAGTTCCATTTCATAGTTATTATTTTTATGATACAAATATACAATTTAAATTATTTGTATGATTCAAAAATATGATAGAAATTTGTGTTATCAATAAGAAAAATTATAGAAATGAAAATATTTATTATCAACGGCGGACAGAAATTCGCACACTCGGGTGGTTCTTTCAATACCACAATAACAAATTGGACTGTTGAAACATTGGCTGAAAATGGACTTGAAACAAGGGTAACCAATATCAACGATGATTTTGATCCAATGGTTGAAGTTGAAAATTTTAAATGGGCAGACATTATCGTTTACCATTTTCCTGTATGGTGGTTTCAGGTTCCGAACCGTTTGAAGCTCTATATCGATGAAGTTTTTACGGCGGGTCACAACAACGGTATCTATAAAAATGATGGTCGTTCACGTAAGAATCCGGCCATTAATTATGGTACCGGAGGCTTGATGCATGGTAAAAAATATATGGTGACTTCGAGCTGGAATGCTCCTGAGACAGCCTTTACAATGGAAAATGAGTTTTTTGATCAACATTCAGTTGATGCCGGTGTTTTATTCGGTTTTCACAAGATGAATCAGTTTGCAGGATTGGAACAGCTGGGAAGCTTCCATTTTCATGATATGGAGAAAGGTGCGTCTCAAGAACGTATCGATAAATACGAAAAAGAATATAAACAATATTTGGAAGAGGTGTTCCATTTGGAAACTACGTTGAACTAAAAATTTATTGATCGATAAGTCGCTTTATCCATGGCGTTATTGCGCTGAAAAGAGTAAATTACCAAAATAAAAATCAATAACATGAAGGTATATTTAACCGCAATTTTAAAGGCCGTTCCTGCACATCGGGAAGAAGTATTGGCATTATTGCTAGAGATGGTCGAAGCAAGTAGGAAGGAAGAAGCTTGTATACAGTATGATCTTCATCAGGTAAACAGTGATGAAAATCAGTTTATATTTTATGAAATCTGGGAAGATCAGGCGGGATTGGATGCGCATAATCAACAACCTTATATTGTGGCATTTGGAAAAGTTGCCGGTGAAAAATTACAGGAAACGCCTCAAATTATATTAATGAATAAAATCGCTTAATTTACAATTTGGCCTGTAAGGACCTTATTGAACAAAAGTAAACAATATCGTGTAGTGGATGATGTGTGCAGGCGGAAGATATGAACTATAATTGAAGTATTGGTGGGTACCAAAATCATTTGTGTTGCCTTGAATAAGCTTGTTTTATTCTGATTTAGTGACGCGAATGATTTTGTTGGTACCCTGCTGAACAGCGACATCGACTTTATTTCGTTGCGTGTAGCTCTGTTGTAGGAGGTTCAATTTATTCGCTAGCTGACCATCTTGATTATCTAGCCAGAAGGTAGTTGCCATAATACCAATTTGCACTCTGTAACTGGAATCAGTTTCCGGAACAAGCTGCTCGATAACCTGATGTTGATACCAGGTCAGTTTTTTGTTTTCTTTTTGGGAAACACAGGCGTATAGGAGAAGTGTCAGAAGGGCTAAATAGCCCATTTTTAAAAGTTGACTGTGTCGTATGTCCATCAATAGTTTTTTGTGTTATACCAAATCTACTATTTTTTATCCAACTAATGAATTACCTCTGCGAATCTTTATCTCCTCTTTTAAACAGTTATGCTTCATTTATTTGCCTGTCTTCTGGTGTATGCACTTTCAAGTAAATCTAAAAATGTATGAAGTTTGCTGTTCATTTGGCTGTAATCATAAGCCTGAATTACGTCAGGTGATTGCACAAATTGGTGCGATTGGCTTTGCAGAAGGAGATCTTCTTCTGATGCTATCAAAAGCCGGACGACTTCAGTTGTGAGTTCCATATGGCATTGAAATCCGTAAACGAGATTTGTATAGCGAACAATTTGCCTAGGGCAGCCGACGCTGTTTGCTAAGATTTTACTTTCAGGGGTAAGCCCAGGCATATCGTTGTGCCAATGTCCAACCGGTAACTGGCTGCCAAAATGAGTTATTTTGCTGTCCTTTATTCCTTCCTCTGTTAGCGTGATGGGGAAAACCCCAATTTCTTTTTGCGGGCTATGTCTGTACTTTGCCGACAGCGCTTCGCCAATCAATTGTGCACCCAGGCATATACCAACAACCGCCTTGCCTGCATCAATACATCGGCGGATAAAAGCAATTTCGGCCTTAGCGTCAAAATAAGGGTATTCGGAAGGGGATGAATCTGGGCTTTGAGGTCCACCCATAATAATCAATACATCGATGGAATCGATTTGTTCTGGCAGACGGTCCTGTTGATAGACCTGGGAAAAGGTGACCTCGTGCTGTTGTTTTTCTGCCCAGGTTAAATAAGCCCCAGGTGCTTCAAAAACTTCGTGTTGTATAAAATGTATCCGCATTGGTTTTTATATTATAAGTTTTCGTTCCAGTAATAACTATCTGGAGTAGGACGCTGTCCAAAAATTGCCGTGCCTACCCTGACAATCGTTGCGCCTTCCGCTATCGCTATTTCTAAATCCCCGCTCATGCCCATCGACAGTTCTTTCATCGATACGTCAGGAATAGCTAGGGCTATAATTTGTTGTTGAATATGTTTAAGCAATTTGAAACAGGCTCGTACCTGTTCGGCCTCGGCACTCAATAGACCTATCGTCATCAGTCCTTTAATTTTTAGTGTGTTTAATGTTGCTATTTGCTGTACTAGGTCGATCACTTCCTCTGGGGCAGCGCCGTACTTGCTCTCTTCGAAGGAAGTATTTACTTGAATGAGCACTTCCATGGTTTTGTCTTCCTTTAAAAGACGTTGATGCAATTTTTCGGCAAGATCTATACGATCGATCGAATGGATGCAGGATACGTTGTATTTAAGCAGATCCTTGATTTTATTGGTTTGAAGATGACCAATAAAATGATTAACATGTGGAATAGCATTTAAATACTCAAATTTGTCTTTTAACTCCTGTACTTTATTCTCAGCAATTAGGGTTTGACCAGTTTGCAGTGCGATTTCGATACGTTCGGCAGGCACGGTTTTAGTCGCTAGCAATAATTTTACTTCGCGTGGGTCGCGCTGATTTGCTTTGCAGGCTTTGTCGATACGCTGTTGTATGATGCGTATATTTTCTGTAATAAACTCATCCATGTTGCGGTTGTATTGTTTTTTTCATCATAATATCGATTTGCCTATCTTCACCCAGTTGAAATATATGCTTGTCGAATGCCACAAAGCCATTTTTCCGATAGAAATTGATCGCCCGGGAATTTTTTTCCCATACACCAAGCCAGATAAAGGAGGCTGCTTTTTTTTGAGCTAGGGCTAGCGCTTTTTCAAACAATAACTGTCCCACTTTTCTGCCATGAAATTCCTGTAATACATAGATGCGTTCAATTTCTAATGCCTGGGGACACTGTTGTTCGGTCTGGGCCTGACCAGTATTTACTTTTAGGTAGCCGATAGCATTATTTTTCAAGACGGCGAAGTAAAATTCAGATTCGTTATCGCAAAGCTCAGACAATAATTTTTCCTTTGAAAAACCTTCCGTTAGATAGGTCTTCATATTCTCTTCGGTGTTTGTGTCTGAAAAGGTCTGGATAAATGTTTCTTTTCCAATCTGCTGCAGCAGGTCAATATCTGTTAATTTTACTTTAGTGATTGCTATTTCGGTGTTATTTTTGTTCATTTTTTTCATTACTTATTGTCCATTTTTCATTGCTGCGGCAATATTTCTTTCGAGCTCATTGTCGCTATTTTTTAGAAAATCACGGATACGCTGTTTTTCTGTTTCACTTTTATTTTGACTTAATTTTTTTTGGCCCTGTAAATCCGTAACGACAAGTTCGAAGGCGACGATACCCCGCATCATACCACGTTTAAAACGATCGGAAAGGCTTTCCCATTGTGTTAAATAGGCTTCGTCGTAACTCAGGATCATCTGTTCTAAGGCTTTACTTTTTGCTTTTTCGTCTATAAGGATGGATGCAAGACCATAGGCATGTACAGCAATGTAATCCCAGGTTGGCACACTTTCCTCCTTGTCGTAGTGTTGTGGTGAGATATAAGCATGTGGCTCGGAGAAAATGACCAATGACGGTGTATTTACGATATAATTGACTTGTTCGTTTGCGTGAGCGAAGTGTGATGTTAAAAGCAGCTGATCTTTATCTGTACGGATGTGGAAGGGGAGCTGTGTGGCTATTGGAATCCCCTCTTTAATCGATACAATGGTCGCAAAACTATATTGTTGCATAAATTCAACCTTTTCTGCGTAATCTTCGAACTGGAAATGTTTGGGTACATACATGCAAATAGCTATTTCTTGATTTAATTCAAAATTACGGCCAATGGGTGCAAATGAGCTAGTCCAATTTGAATAATGCAGCTGGTCCAGTGTTTATTTATTGCGCTTGCTTAGGTATATTTATCTTGAAAGATTAGAAATTAAGGTGCAGAAAGTGGAAAAATATGAGCTCAGGCGTTAACCTGCTTCCCCCTGCTAATGAATTTAATAGGGTATTCAGACTGGTCTGAACGCAGCATTGATCTATAAAATACAGCAAAAGACAGCGCAGGGAAACAAGCTTTAAAGTTCGTTTTCGTGCGAATTGTTGGGTGCTTTTGGATTATATTGCTGGACATGATCAACCTTGGCAAATATGTGTGGGCCATTCATTTCAATTCCTGCCGCTAAAAAGTCATCGAGGATCAATTGAAAAATTTCAGATTTTGCCAGTTCAATTTCCGCGGATCTAGCGATGTAGACATTCAGTTCATATAAAACATAAAAGTCGTCTAATTTTTTTTGCAAGACGAATGGGGCAGGATTAAGGTTGACTCTTTTTATTCGTGGCGGTATGTTCAGTAGCAATTCGTGTATACGTTGCCAAGGTTCTTCATAACCGACTGTCAATTCAACCTGAAAGCAGATTCCATCTTCTGAGAAGGTAGAATAATTGACGGTATTTCCTGAAAGTACCGAGGAATTGGGAATGGTAATTTCTTCATTTTTTATCGTTCGGAGCCTAGTTACCAGCGGGGATTTTTCGATAACAACGCCCGTTTTGTCGGCGATAGTGATGCGGTCTCCGATACGGAAAGGACGCATATAGGTGATCACAAGTCCCGCTATGATATTGGAAATCGCAGAAGATGAGCCTAAAGAGAATAGGACACCAATAAATACGGATATTCCTTTAAAGATATCTGAATTTGCGCCGGGTAAGTAAGGGAATATGAGCACCAGCGTGAAGGCTTGGAGCAGAAAGCGAACAATAGTAAAGGTTGGCATGGCAAAATCACGATGAAAGCCATTGACCTCTAATTTGCCTTTGTCAATTTCGCTAAAAATATACTTTATGAATCGAACGGCATAACGCATGACAACAAGTATAACAAATACAGTAATCAAATTGGGAATATAATCCCAAATTGCCAAAACTGCAGTCTTCAGGGGCTTTGTAAAAAGTCCAATGAGATTGGATGCCCAGCTCTGTGTAAATGGAAAAACACTGAAGACAATCGGCAGCATGATAAAGGCAATGAGTACGATCAAGCCCCAACGTAAGATATTTATTGCATTAATAAACATCCGTGTTTTTTGTACAGAAGTGACAAGGACGTAGTTTTTGATCTTAATGTCTTTGATTCGCTGTGTTCTTTCCGCCAATATACGTCGCGTACCATATTTTTTCAATTTGTTTATCAATAAAATCAATATCGAAAAAACGACTAGAATGAGAAATACAAGCCCAATACGGGTAAAAAGTTTTGTAATGCTATTATTTGCACGTTCCGTTGTGATTGAATCCTGAATTCTTTTTAGGTAGTTTGCAGCAATCTCTTCTTTGCTTTTCCCTTCAAGAAGAGCATCGAGTTCTGTGACGGAAGTTATGACGAGATCTTTATAAATGATGTCGGCACTGATTTCGTTGTTTTCGATTTTAAACGAGTCTACTTTCACAAAATCATCTTCATATAGATTATGGATTCTGCTGACCACATTGTAAGCTCGGTCTTTGGCTAATGATGATCCAAGTTTATTGTAGATATAGAATAGCGTATCCTGAAATGGTGCTACCGCATATCTTTTTGTGTTTTTTTTGATGGAGTCTACTTTAACTTTCAGCTGCTGCTTCCGAAGGTTATTTTCTTCGTCAAACTCATTCAGCTGCTGTTTTAAATTTTCCTTTTTGGGGCTATTTTGACTTTTAAGATCGGCAATTTCATGCTGAAGCTTTACCCGTTCAAGAGAATCATTAATTTGCTGTTGTCTGATTCCGTTCAGAAGGGAACTCAGATCCAGTTCTTTTTTATTGACCGAATCTATTTCTTGTGCATAAAGCTGTGTGCTTGTTGGGAAAAGACAAGATATGGTTATTAAGAAATAAATGTAAATACTTCTCATCGTGTTATTGGTAAAATTGAATGCCGATGTATATAGGTCATTTTGCGCATAACGATCGGACAGGTTCTCAAAGATAATAATTATCTTGATTAGATGGCAGATCATCAAATATGATATAAATTGAAGATAAAATGATACGATGCGACAGCTGAATTTAATTTATTCCAACTTTCTTTGTTAAAACGATTGAGCATATGCTCCATACGGAAAACTGTATAGCTAATTTTATCCAAAAAATATGATTAAACCTTTTCAAAAATCTATTTATGCAATGAACAAACTTGGGAAGATAGGTCTCTGTGTTATTGTAGCCTGTGTTTTCACTGTTTTAGATGGACAAGCCCAAGAGCGCAAAGCTCCAGCTTACCCATTGATTACACACAACCCCAATTTTAGTATATGGTCAATGACAGATCAGCTTCATGCATCGACAACAAAACACTGGACAGACGCTGATCATTCGCTGTTGGGCTTAATTGATGTTGATGGCAATGTTTATCGTTTTCTTGGCAAAGAGGAACCTAGTTATGCGGTTATTCTACCGACTGCCGAAGATAAATCTTATACGGTACAGTATACTGAATCAACACCTCAAGGTGGCTGGGAATCTTCCGCTTATAAGACGGATACATGGAAATCGGGACTTGCACCCATTGGTGATGATGCACAGCAGGTAAAGACGCTTTGGAAATCGAACGATATCTGGGTGAGACGTGAGTTTTCCGTAGCGGATCCGAAGGGTATTAATGAGTTGTTTTTAAAACTCAATCATGATGATAATATAGAAGTATTTTTGAATGGTAAGAAGGTTTACGAAAAAGTAGGTTGGACCAACAACTTTCAGTATTTACCGATTGACAAGGCGAATTTGAAGGCCGGGCATAATAATATTGCCATCCATTTGAAGAATAGTGCTGGCGGTCGTTACCTGGATTTTGGTTTGGTTGACAGGCTTAAAGAGCGTGGGGCACGGATTCAAGAAGCCGTGCAAAAAGATGTAGAAATAACAGCGACGCGTACGGTTTATAACTTTCAGGCAGGTAAGGTAGATCTAAAATTAACCTTTACGTCGCCTTTGCTTATGGATGATCTGAATTTATTGGCTCGACCGGTAAGTTATATCACTTATAACGTAAAAGCAAACGATGGCAAGCAGCATGCTGTCAAAGTTTTTCTAAGTGCATCCACAAATATTGCGGTGTATAAACCTTCACAGGAGGTGATTGCAGAAAAATATGAGACGGCAAAATTGTCTGTGCTAAAAACGGGAACGGTCGAACAGCCTGTTTTGCAGAAAGGGGCCGATGATATGCGGATAGACTGGGGGTATTTTTATGTTGCTTCGCCGAAGCGGGATAAAACGCAGCAGTTTATTAGTCCGAGGGGCGGAGCTGTAGACGCCTTTAGAAAGGGAACAACGACATCGGTAAAAAGTACTAAAGGTACTTCACTTGCGCTGAACACGGTCATTCCATTTGGTAATGTGGGGGTGAAAGCAGAGGAACGTTTTGTAGAGGTAGGCTACGATGAAATTTATGCGATTCAGTATTTCAAAAATAACCTGAGACCATGGTGGAACAATTCCGGTAAAGAAACGATGGAAAATCAGCTGACTTTGGCTGCAGATGAGTATCGCAAGGTGCTCGATAAGTGCGTGGCATTCGACAAAACAGTGTATGCAGATGCGCTAAAATCGGGTGGAAAAGAGTATGCACATCTTAGCGTTCTAGCTTATCGTCAAAGTATTGCAGCACATACCCTGGTAAAAAGTCCACAAAACGAACTACTATGGCTTTCCAAAGAAAATAATAGTGGCGGCTTCATCAATACGGTGGATGTCACTTATCCTTCAGCGCCATTGTATTTGATCTATAATCCGGAGTTGTTGAAAGGGATGTTAAGTGGAATATTTTATTTTAGTGAGAGCGGTAAATATCCATATCCTTGGGCAGCGCACGATTTGGGTACGTATCCATTGGCCAATGGTCAAACCTATGGTGAACCTATGCCTGTGGAGGAATCGGGCAATATGATTATTTTAACTGCGGCAATCGCGAAAGTGCAAGGGAATGGGGACTATGCAAGGAAGCATTGGAAAACATTGACAACTTGGGTAGATTATCTCGTTAAAGATGGCTTTGACCCTAAAACGCAGCTCTGTACAGACGATTTTGCTGGTCATCTTGCACGAAATGCCAATTTATCTGTTAAAGCTATTGTGGGCATTGCCTGTTATGCGCAGCTAGCGGAGGCCATTGGTGAAACTGCAATCGCAAAAAAATACCGTGCAATTGCGGAGGAAATGGTTCCGAAATGGATGGAAATGGCAGATGCGGGCGACCATTACGCGCTGACATTTGATGATAAAAATACCTGGAGTCAAAAATATAATTTGATCTGGGACAAAGTGTTGGGATTGAATCTGTTTCCGCAAAAAGTGTATGATACGGAAATTAAGTATTACCTGACTAAGCAAAATAGATTCGGCATACCATTGGATAGCCGTAAAGCATACACAAAAAATGACTGGATTCTTTGGACAGCATCATTTGCTCCATCAAGAGAAGCATTTGAAGCTTTGATAAAACCAGTCTATAATCATGCGATTCAAACGGAATCCCGTGTCCCATTAAATGATTTTTATGATTCGACTACGGGTATCCGTGAAAACTTCAAGGCGCGTAGTGTTGTTGGAGGTTTTTACATGAAACTTTTAGCGGATATCATGAAACAGAAATAAATGAGGAAAACGAGTAGGGGGCTGGAGCCGATAATGAAATATTTAGTTTGTGTTTAGTTAATAAGACGGCGGGCAATTATAGGATTGCTCGCCGTTTGTTTATAGGGTTATACGCTTCAATGCTTCGCATGATATTTTCACAATATCCTCATGTTTGACGCGATGTTTTTTTTCTAGAAATTTTCCATGCACAGTAATTGCCTGCATAGTGATGAGTCGGTCAAGCTGCTTGGATGATAGTTTTAAACATTTACGAATGACGGTGGATAGTTTGAGCTGAAAGCCGAATGGATAGATGACTTTGAAGGATAAAGTGTCTTCGTTTATGTTGTGCAAATTTTCAATGAACAGCTGTTCATACTGTATTTCATATTTGATGGTATCGAAATCTGCTTCAACATTGTTCTTTTTTCTGATCGCTGTTGAAAAAGCGTATTGCCATGCAAGTTGTGTATTGTTCTCCTGAAATTTATGAAATCGTTCCTTGTTGATGGATTCGGGGCTTGTACGTGAAATAATGGTCATATTGTAGGTGTTATCACATTTGATACATCTATAAATCAACCAAACGTCAATATTTCTTTTCTGTGCATTCATTCTGAACTTTTCACTGCAGTAGAACCTATCACTATCGCAATGGCTGCATGATCTTTTGAGAAGGGGAGTGTTGTGTGCTTTGATCTCCCAGATATATTCTTTTCGCATGAGTTGTAGTCGCGCTTAATATTCTTTATTTGATTTTTGTTATTATCGACGATATTGGAAAGGATGAGATGCGGTATTTTAAATGCTGAAATAGCATAAAATACTGTCCTGAGCTAACAATACCGAGAATAATAGGGTGAAATGAAAACCTGTTCGGATAGGAATTACCCGAATAAAAGAATGATTAGCCTGTGGTTTGTGAGGCTAAATTATGCGACTATAAATTTGAAAATTGTGTTCAAAACGCTATTTCGTTGGTTTATAAACGAATTTAATTAATTTAATTGACTTTCCATGGACATCGAATGAAATTGCGCTACAATTTATATCCTATCTTAATATTAGATGACAAGTTGAATGCACTGTAGTTCGTTTAAATAATATAAATCGTTAATATGTAATTGGGATAAGAAGTGTGACCGTGGTGCCTGCAGTTGGGTTTTTGGTGATCTGTACACTTGCTTTCTTGCCCAACAGCTGCATGCGTTCACGACTGATGGTCCCAGAGAGTGAACGATGGGATATTTCAGGAATGTCTGGATTGACTTTGCCGCTATCTTGAATGCTCACTCTTAGGATATCTGCTGACAGTTCAAATTGGATGTCGATACGGCTATTGCCTGTTTCGAGATCTATACCATGTAGAATTGCATTTTCAACATAGGGTTGTATCAGCATTGGCGGTAGCATGACCGCACTTAAATCTTGATCTTCAGGTTGTGTGATGTGGTAATGAAAAGCATCTTCAAAACGCATTTGCTGTAAGATCAAATAGTTTTCTAAGGTTTCAAGTTCCTCATTTAATGGAACGAGGTTTTCACGGCTTAATTCGAGATTACTACGTAATAGTCGGCTGAAACGGTTCAAATATTTGATGGCATTTTCTTTTTTATCCAGGCGCATGAAGCTCTGTACAGCGGAAAGGGTATTGAAAATAAAGTGGGGTTCCATTTGTGTGCGCAACAACTGCTGCTGCAACAAGACCTTTTCTTTCTCTTGTATGGAACGGCGCTGGCGAAAACTGTAATATAGGAAGAAAAGTACGATGATCAATAAAATAACTGCTAGCGAGGATATGATCAGTCCTAAACGATTTTGTTGTAGCTGGAGTTTATTGATCTTGATATTTTCGTTCAGTATTCGAATAGATTGATCTTTCGCCTGGAGTTGATAAAGGGCATTCATTTCTGCGATCGCTTGTGTATTCTCCGATTGGTAAATACCCCTTTGTAATTGCACAAGATGATTCAATACGTCTATTGCGGCTTTATTTTTTCCTTGCAAGCGATAGACGGCTGCTAGACTGTTTTGAAATGTAATTTCGTTGTTGGGAAAGATTAATTTGGGAAATTGCGCTTTAAGTTTGCTGGCTTTTTGGATGAATTTTTCTCCCAAGGCCGGCTTATTTAAGGAAACATAGATTGCGGCTACATTACTGTAATCTACGAATAAATTGTTCATCAATATAGAGGACGCTGTTTGTTGGTGCAAACGTTCATCTATCGCTATTTTTAGCAACTCATAATGTAAAATGGAATCCGGTTTTTTAGCCGTTTCATAGTATTGGATCTTCGAATCATATAGAAAACTAATGTTGTATTTGTCTGGATTTTTAGCATGTAATTCTTCGAGTTGATGAAGGAAGGGGGCAATATCCTTTGCTGGCCGCTGTAAGGTATTCAGCGTTTGGATCATTTGTACCAATACGCGTTGTCGATTAATATGTCCTTCAGGCAGTGAATCAATTAGGGGGAGTACCGAACGATTCATTTTTTCTGCAAGGTTATACTGGAAGGAGCTCAAGTTGTTTTGGGCAGCGGACAGTAATATCGCTGATTTCGCTTCGGTTGACAGCCCTGATGTGGTGTCCGACAAAACAATCGTGGCGGCTTTGTTGTAATAATAGCCCGCTTCGCGTTGTTTTGCTTCTATGCTGCGGATATTTCCTATGCCATTGTAAATAAGTGCTTTGTATTTAGCGTTTCCAGTGGTGGGTTCAATGAGTTCGAGCGCCTGTTGAACAAAAAAAAGAGCCGAATCCTGACCACTCATGGCATAGAGTCGTGCTAGATAGTATTTTACACGGGCAGCGAGTACCGTGTCTTTTTTTACGGTGGAATGCTGGTCTAACTTTAGCCAGGCCAGTTTGATGGAATCCCCATTTGCTGCATTTAATCTTTGGTCTTCCAGTGTTTTAATCTGTGCAGCAATAGCATCATGGTCGGGCGATAGTCCGTCTTTCTTTCGAGCGCAAGCGATAACAAACAAAGACAATAGTAGCCAAGGGAAAATCCGGTTCAGTGCGTTCATTTTTCTGGGAAAAGCTGATTTAAGATCAAGTTTTTTCTGCGTGATGAAATTGGAATTTCCTCTTTGTTCTTTAAGACAATATACTCGGAACGATTGACACCAGAAATATGTGACCTATTAACAAGATACGATTGATGGGTGCGTAAGAAATAGGGCTGTGGTAATAATTCTTCATAATATTTGAGGGGTTTAGAGATTAACTCCTTTGTACCATCATTTAAAAAGAAAAAAGTATAGGGGCCGTCCCCTTTGCAGTACACGATGTTGTGAACAGGGACGATACGTACATGGTGTATGGAAGACAAGGCGATGCTTTCGGGAAGTTCGCTGGCATGTAAAGCTTCTTGCGCCATTGATAAACGCCGCATCCATTGGGGATTGTTTTCGCTTTTACGCCGGTAACGTTCTAATGCCTCGTTTAATTCGGCTTGATCGACCGGTTTCAAGAGATAATCCAAAGCCCCATATTTGATGGCTTTGATTGCAAAATGATTGTAGGCCGTAATGAAAATAATATTCTGTGGAATAACAGTTAGCTTTTTTAGGATGTCAAATGCTGTACCATCACGGAGCTGAATATCCATGAGTATAACGTCTGGTTGTTTCTCTTCAATCAATTTAACAGCATTTGTCACCGTATCACTCCAGCCAACAAGTTCAACATCAGTTTCCTGTTGGACCAAAAAGCTGATTTCTTTGCGTACCGCGGGTTCATCCTCGATAATGGCTACTCTGATCATTTATCAATACTTTATAGCGTATAAAAATAATAATTGTAAGTAAGGAAATTGAATCCATTTACAATTTGTTGCAATTATTTACAATCTGGATTTAAGATTCGAGTAGGGGTGAATTGGATTTGATCATTTAAAATTCCAAATAGCAGTTGAAATTTTTATATTTAGTATTGTATAGATCACGAGAAATATGGAGGCTCAGAAGTCATTAAAATCGGTTTTTGCGGGTAGCATTGGTTTGATTACCTTATTTGCAGTCGTTGGGCAATTTGTATTGAGTGCTCTTGTCTCAAAGCTTGGTCGCATGGACTATATTGTTCAGTTTTTTAGTTATTTTACAATTCTGAGTAATGTAATGGTTCTGCTATGTTGTTTTTTTACTGTTTGCTGGTCAAAGAGTCGAATGGGCCTATTTTTTACTAAACCCGAAACAATTACTGCCATAACATTATACATTCTTATTGTCGGAATTATCTATAATACCATACTCCGCTTTCTGTCGCATCCACAGGGTTTATCAATGGTGGTTGACGAATTATTGCATGTGGTCACTCCTTTGAGTTTTTTCCTTTTTTGGTGGCGTTTTTTGGACAAGGGAACAATCCGTTGGAACCATATTTTTTATTGGTTGATCTTCCCATTAGTCTATCTTTTTTATACGTTGTGGCATGGTTCTTTTTCTGGATTTTATCCCTATCCTTTTGTCAATGTTTCCGAATTGGGGATGGACAGGGTAATTTTGAACAGTTTTGGAGTAACTTTGGTTTTCATCGTCATTGGTGCATTGCTCATTGTATTGGGAAGGTGGCAAAACAAACAGCGTTCTCAACGGATTAAAAAATAAGAAAACTCAAAGCTCTTCGATATTGTTATATCACAAAACAGAGTTTATTTTTTACTTTAATTGAATTGGAAATGGTTATACGATTTTTTATCTGTGTCTCTTTGGTATTATGTGGGATTTGTTGTTTTGGTCAAGTGGATGTTGATAAAATGAGAGCTGAGTACGCGACTGCTGTTCAAAACAAAAAGCTCTGTGAAACGAATCTGAAACTATTGGAAAAAGCTGCCAATTCTGCCACAGAAAAGGGTTATCTCGCGGCTTATGAGATATTATGGGCAAAACATATGGGCAACCCGTTTACAAAATTGGGGCAATTCAAGAAAGGAAAAAAACTCCTCGAAGAAATGATCATGAAATATCCTGACAATATCGATTTACGTTTTATCCGTTGGAGCGTGCAGACACATGCACCATCTTTTTTAAGCTATGGTAAAGATAGATTGCGGGATAAAGATTACTTAGTCAAAAATTTGCATAAATTGCCCAATCCAAAGGGGCGAGAAGTGATCTACACATATTTAAAAGAAGCAAATAGTTATCTCAAAGGCGATCATGTGTTTTCACAGGCCGAATTAAATGAGCTCTCCAAGTAAGCTTTCCAAACAAGATTTAGCTATTCCACCTGTTCATTGATGCTGAATAAAAATCTTCGCATAGGCCAAGTTTTTTTTGGACGGAAATTTTCATCTTTGTTAGATCAGTAGCAATTAAACTTTAAAATGATGAAACAGATATTTATTAATCTTGCAGTAGCAGACGTGAATAAGTCAATGGATTTTTATACACAATTGGGCTTTACGAATAATCCTCAGTTTTCGGACGATCAAGGTAAATGCATGGTTTGGAGTGAGCATATTTTTGTTATGCTTTTATCTCCGGATAAGTTTAAAACATTTACGGAAAAACCGCTCGCAGATACAAAAAAGCAGATCGCAGGACTATTTTCACTTGCTGTTTCTGGCCTGGATCGTGTGAACGAAATCGTTGATAGGGGACTGAAAGCTGGTGGTATAGAACCAACGCCAATGAAAGACTATGGTTTTATGCAACAGCGAAGTCTTGAAGATTTTGATGGTCATACCTGGGAGATATTTTACATGGATATGAGCAAATTTCCGACTACATAGAAATCACATCGGAATAATCGGTGAAGTCAAGGTTCCTGCAGTAATGTAAGGGACTTTTTCTTTTGTTTTTAATGTAACGAAGTAAGTGTATATAAACCATTGCTGAGGGCGATTTTTTTATAGGAAGTACGAATATTAAATCATGGTATGCGAATTATAGTTATGCCTTGCAAAAAGCTGACCTACGGCTTACATTTGACACCATGTCTGTTTACCTTTGGTTAAACGGATGGCTAAATCATAAAACTTGATACATGTTTAAAAATAAAAAGCTCAGCAAAAATCCGCTTCATTATATTTATGCGATTATATGGTTGGTGTTATTTGGTTCCATCGCTTACTACATTTATTCGGGAGCGGCATTTAAACCGGAGAATGGTAAGATTCACCTCGTCGCTATACTTATTGCTTGGGTGGTGGAGTATCTGGGGCTTACAATTACAAGCCTACTATTCTTATTGTACGGAATCTACCGGGCCATGATAACTGTTTTAGATGATGAGAAGAATCGATCATAAAACGATAGCGTTTCGGTTAACAGCCGAAACGCTATCGTTGTAGATTAAACCGTCTTATTCAATAGTTCATAAAGACTTTTAATCGAGCCTTGTATTTGGCTGCCGTTCTGATCTGAAAATGAAAACTCATCTGCAAATCGGTTTGCTCCTCTCAAAAACTCCCGAAGCTGTTGTACATTGTCTGCATTTTCTGCGCTTGAAAATTTATTCTTATAAAGAAGAACATAGTCTAAAAACGCCTGAGCTGATTGGTTGAGTGCAACTTCCCCTTTCAGTAGAGTCAAGAGTTGCAGATAATGCTCTTTGATGTATTCAATATTTACCATGGTAAAGGAATTTCTTGTACTAGTTGTTTAAAGGCATCATCTCTGACAGCTGCAGGTATAAATAGCTGAATTGCTTTGCCTGGCAGATGGGGGGTGATTACACCTGCGGCAATGGGTTGTCTTGCAGTGGTCCCCTGCCATACTTTTAGTGTTTTTGCTTGTGGAACTTCATACCGGTAAAATTTACTGAAGTTGTTCCATGCCGGTTGAACGGCAGTACCGCCGATTACGTCGCCCACGGATTTTGGTATCTCTTTGGTCCAGTAGCCGCCGGCAGGATTGCCTCCAGTGACACGATATATTTTGGTGCCTGCGGGTAGCTCTGTCGCTGTGGCATCGACAAAGTTGGCAGCCTCTACCGCTGGTAAATCTAAATCGGGATTATTCCATGGACTAGTTTTTCCATTGGATAAGCCATTCGGCACATAATCGGATTTTTCAATTCCAGGGATATTATTCCAGTCTTCAATATATACCCTTTGATGATAAATACTTTGTGCTGTTTCCAGGTTATTCAGCAATGCAGCCTTATCCTTTGATTTCGAAAATGCCTCCTTGAGTTTGGTTTGGTCCAAACCCTTTGCTATCCAATTGTTTAATTTGGCTTTGGTGCCTGTTCCTAAAGATTTTTCGAGGTCATCCATCCAACTGGTCGAATTTTCGATCTCATCGATTGGGTCCTTATCCGAGGAACAATTAACGACAAGTTGACTTGTGAAGATTAACAGGATCAACAGCACTGTTTGAGTAAATCTGGTCATGATTGGTTTACGTTGTTTAGTATATAATTAAATGTAATTAATAAAATAGTTAACGTGTTTTTTTAAGAATGGTTTTGATTTAAATAATCTTTTGTTAAATAATTATTCTTATAGAAATACTTTTGTGTATTAATGTGTGTTTTGTGTGTTAAATTAGGCAATTGTTAAAATTTACACAAATTAATTTTTAAGATTTGCTTAATTTAAAGGAAAGGTGATTTTATGGATTATAGCGGCTTACTAGTTTCAAAATAGCTAATTCTAGCTTAATATTCGGAGGATTTGCTTGGATATGAATCAGGTACCCATTCTATTCGATAGATTTGGATAGAATGGGGGATTCCAGAACTTTATAGGTTTGATGGGCTCTTGGCGCTATCAAAACGGGTTTTTAAATGCTGTCTTCTTGAACGACGTAAACGTGATTTTTTTACAGGATAATGTCTCTTTTTCGTGATATTGTTAAAGATTAGAGCCACCAGAAATAAAATTATGCAACCTGATAGTACAGGACTTAATACGTACCAATATCCCATTGAAGAGATCTTTGTTCCGCTGCTGACGGCAATGAGTGCAGTTGCACCTCCAGGAGGATGCAGCGTGCGTGTATGCTGCATACAAACAATGGACAAGGCCACGGCAAAGGGAGCGGTCAGCCAGATAATATCGGGAAGGAGCTGTGCAACGGTAACCCCGGCGATTGCAGAAACAACGTGGCCTCCGATTAAATTGCGTGGTTGCGCAAGTGGACTTTGTATGGCACCATAAACCAAAACCGACGAAGCTCCAAAAGAACCTATCAAAAAGATATTTTCCAGCGAAGGTAAATGAAGGGATTGGATATAAGCGATAATAAATATTCCTACAAAGGCTCCAATAAATGACCAAAAATGTTCCCAAGGATCGACTAATGTCTCTCTATAGATTACATATCTATAGATCCGTAATTGTCTGCGAAGATGGTGTTTCATTTTATTTGCAAATATATATATACTAAGGGCTTTAAACTTTGCGCATTTTATCTTGATTTTTGAAGAATTTATAACATTCGATTTCTTATGCTGGATGTCACGATACTTTAGAAAGCAAAGTCCATCGAAATGATGTCTAATGAATATCCCATATTTATAGACTCATGGTAATTACAGAGCTTTTATTCCTTGTTCAGATCGAAAAATTTAATGGGCAAAAGTACATTAAAATAATAAGATCTATCTCCTGTAAAATAAGGATAATACGCATGGTATGCTATGCTGTGGTTTGAAGTTGAATTGCTTTCTTCTTTTGGCTTTTTGACGGTGTCTTTTTCTTTCTTTTGTTCAGCCATATCCATATCCCCGTGATGGGAAGAGACGCCGCTAGTGTAACGGCTAAGAATGCAATAATTTTAGAGGGTAGTCCAAATATCGATCCCATATGGATGGGTTTCATCATACGTTGAACCTGCTGTGCCAATGGTAACTTTTCTAAGGGGTTATTTTTAAGCAGTTGTCCGGATTTGCTGTCAAAGAACGCTTGGTTGATCTGTAATATTGAATTTGAAAAATTTTCCTTGGTTAGGGCAAAAGCTAAATCCTTCTTTTCAGGAAACGTGACAATTATATTTCCCGAGGTAGGGTATAGGTTGTTTAGCTGCTGATAGATCGTATCCAGCACGAGGTAATCTGAAAAAGCCAGTTTGTTGGTGTTGCTGATCTTCTCTTTTGTTGATTTTTGGGTTGAACCCAATACTTTATAGAATTGTTTATTGTACCAATCGAAACTCCAGGTCAATCCTGTTAAGGTAAAAACAATTAAAAACAAAGATGCGTAGAAACCGCCCACTGCGTGAAAATCCCAGATTTTTCTTTTGAAAGAGGCTGCCATTTTCATTGTTACACGTTGTTTGAGCATGTATTTGTTTTTGGGCCACCAAAGGTAAACACCACTTAAAGCAAGAATAAGAGCCGCTAGAGCTGAGATTCCCGTTAGGGTACTTCCGATTTTTTCGACGAGAAGAAAACGATGGATATCTAAAGTCTTTTGAAAAAAACGGTCACTCTGCCGACCTTTGGATAATAGTGCTCCTGTATAAGGATTCATATATGCATACCAGTATCCGGTCTTTTTTTGTCCATACTGTATACGGACACTACGGGAAGGATCTGATGGAATTTCGATGCGAAACAACTTCTTGTGCGGATATATAGCTTCGGCTTTTTGGGAAATGTGTGCAAGGGAAAGACGATTGGTTTGTACGGTTACCTGCTGTTCTTTCGGCCATAAAAGTGGGGTAAGCTCTTTTTCAAAACTCAATAACATTCCTGTAACGCAAACAGTAAAAAAGATTACACCAAATAATAAGCCCAAAAAAAGATGGAGTTTTCCAAGTATATTTTTTAGGCTTTTTTGTTTAGCTCTTTTATGTGTCATAGATGCGCTGTCAATAGATGAACAGCGCAAAAATACAGTATTATCAGTAATTATTCTAAATAAACGTAAAAAGTTTGATCGTGCCTTTAATCGTCCCAATCCTCATTATCGTCGTAATATTCTTCTGGTCTTCTGTCAAGAGGTACATCTTTGACCACACGAATCGCAGCATTTCCTAAGTTGACATTAATGAGGAAAGAAGGGACATTCACAGAAAAGTTCCATCGGCCATTTGTCATATAAACATATCCGCCCCGATAAGGATCATAGAACGTTTTGTAATCGCTAAAGTACACATGATGTCTCATATCGTAGTGATGTGCACTAGCCCATCTGGGACGCCCATGATCGTGTTCATATTCATGTTTCCAGTATTTGCGATCTTGCTTATCGCGTTCGCGTACATATTTGTCGTACTCTTTTTCTCGTTTTCGAATGTGTTTTTCCCGGTCCTTGTTGCCATGCCAGCCATGGTCACCATGTCCTCTGTGTTGTGCTTGTGTTAAGGCTGGCGTTGCCAGAACTAGGCTTAGACAGCCCACCGCAATAGAAAGTAGCTTTTTCATTATTCCCAAATTTTCATAGTTGGTATCTGGAATACAAAATCCTTGCCAATTGATCAATGGTTATGTCTGATCTAATTGGCTTTGTCCGCCAAAGCTGCTTGGATTTATTCTTAAAAGGTACTGATTAGCGGGGTAAGGCCTGAATGGCGATAAATAAGATAAATACTGTATTTAATCAAGGGAAATATACATGTGGTAATATTCGCCTCCTGCGAAAGGTGTTTTTTTACCAAGCTTAAAACCAATCCTTTCATAGAGCTTTTGCGCATTGGGATTCTTTAGGTCAACGAGCAGACCAACTTGTTTAAAACCATGTTGCTTGGCATGTGTAATCGCATACTGTAAAAGTTGTGTTCCGATACCTTTACCTCGTGCAATGGGAGCAACAGCAATTGAATCGATATAAAATTCGCCACCAGCTGTTTCGGCTTCTGGAATCAAATTATTATTGTACAGTTCCTTCATATGATCCAAAATAGGCTGTCTTAATTCAATAAACCTATCACCATTGTAGCCGGTTAATGAGCCCAAAATAAGTCCATTGTCATCAATTGCGACAAAAGTATGCTCATAACTATAGAGATTGCCTTTTTGCTTGAAAAGCCTCGTTAAGAAATTTACAGCTTCGTTTCGATCTTCTTTTTTGATAAAGCGAAATATAATGTCTTCCATTGCCTGGAGCATAATTTCAGGGACATGATGTGCGTCACTTTGTTGGGCTCTTCTAAATTTATAATGTATATCCATTTTTTGAAGAATAAAAACGAAGTTAGTAAACTTGATCGACTTTCCTTAGAGGACCTTTGATTGGAGTGTTTTCGAAGAAATTTTACTATAACGAACGATATCTCGCTGGAGGGGGGGAAGCTGGACCTTTATTGACTGTGTTTGAAATGGTTCAGGATATCGATCCTGGCGAAAACCGATAAAAGTTAATTAAATACATTCTTGTGAAAAAAATATATTGTCTACTTTGTATCGAATATTTGATCAATGTATTTGAATATCGATCGGCTTATATTCCTAAAACATTTCTTGTTATTTTTGAAGCCTGTTGTTGTCGGTTAGGCGAAATCAACAGATTTTTTGGATTAAAAACAAATTACAATGATTTTAAGAGCTACAGTTTCTGCTTTTTTAGTTGCTATCATCAGCCTAATTGCGACTTTACTTGTACAGAATGCAGATTTAAATTTGGTTTATGCCGCATTTTGCTGTTCGCCTTATTTTATTGTTATCGCCTTGGTTTATTTCCATTTTAATTTCTTTCGGAAGAAGTTAAAGGTCTTAGAGAAACCAAAATTCGCTTTTGAACTTGGCTACGGTTTTCTTTTTTATTGCTTATTTTCCTTATTGTTTCCGGTACTACTATTTTTAGCGACGTTGGGTGATGAATACGAGCATCGGCTTTATGCAGATTTAGGGGGAGTGATTAGGGAAATGTTTCCCTTGATTTTAACACTTAGTGTTTTCCTGACATTTTTTAGCGGCGTGATTATCACATGGGCAATAAAATCCTGGAAATATTTGGTTCCGACTTTGTTTGGATATCTTATTTTGCTCCCGATTATATTCGCGTTCTCAACGACAATACGTGAGTTTAATGACCTTAGGGAAGAAAGCCTCACGCAAGAAGATAATATCAGGGAAGGGCGCTATAAATGGTTCTGTGCGATGAGTAATCCAACAGCTTATCCCGTCCAGTTATATAATGGCCGTTTTATTTTTCCGAAAGATGAAGATTATGAATTTACATTTAGTGAGGGCAATATCGTGAACTATAATGCCGTGTGGGGACAAGCTGGAGGCGGTACATATGAGCAGGTGATGTCATTGCCTAAGGCATTGGACATTACTTGGTATTCATTTGTTGAAGATGCTTTTTACCGCATGAACGGGGTGATTGATTATGAAAAATTGCGGGCTTTGTTCAGTACGCCATACCAAGAAAAAGGAGCGATCAAAACTAATGATGAACATTATAACAAGATTATTTTGGGTTTTGCTCCTGGTGGTGTACTTGTGGTATGGGCCACTGGAACAGGACGTCGTCAGATCGAAATTGGTCGTTATCAAGCAGAAAAAGTAGTGATCCATGCGACGGATCAATCCAAGGATAATGGAACGTATGGTAATATCTTTAATCAGAAATGGCGCGAACAGGTATTGTCCGATACATCAATTATCCCTTCGGATGTTCAACAAGCTATTGCAAATAAACCTATTCCCTATGGCTACTGGGATAAATTAAGGCAACGTTATCCTGTACAGCCTAAATTTGTATTGTCTTCTGATATAAAAGGATTCGATGCGGACTTTGAGTTTTATAATTCCGAACGTTTTGTCTTTGATGAGCGTCTTCGGGATATGGACATGGCATCTCGCGGTATTCCCAAAGATGTTTACATCAAATGGTATGATCAGCACAATAACCGATGTGCTGCGCGGTTTTTGTTTGATGAGACTGAGACATTTAAAAATTTCGCTTCATTTTTTAATGACAAAACGGACATTGGAGCTGTGCTGGAGTTCAGTGTTGACACAAAGACTAAAATAGCAACAGCGACATTAAGGACTAGTACTGAAAGTAAGCTGCTTTTGAAAACTGAAGTAATCGACTATGGAGAGAATTTCTAAAATTCGGAAGTGAATCTATAGATTTTTTTTCATGTTATAATTCGGTATTTCGACTTCAGTTCGTATTTGTATCTGCTCAGCGCTAACTTTAAATCCATTGGCTTCAAAAAAAGGTTTCGCGGTTTTACTTACATCAGCAGTCACGAAAGTACTTTCTTGTCTTCTTGCTTCATCTTCCAATGTTTTATAAAGCTTTTGTGCAATTCCTTGTCGTTGAAAATCTTTATGCACATACATGACATCGACATAGTTTCCATGATTGAGGGACGCGAACCCAACCATTTTCTGATTTAGCATAGCTACAATAAAATACTGATCTTCGATTAGCCGATGCCAACGGTCCTGATTATTGACGGATGATATCCATGCTGCAATTTGCTCGTTATTATAATCATCTGCGCATACAGTCTCAATCGTTTCAGAAAATAGGATTAACATTTCTTGCAGATCTTGCAATATTCCTTTTCGGAGAGTTAATCCTATTGTTTTTGTTTGAATTTTGTTCATCTTTTGGGAAAAGTGTTAAATAAAAGACCTTATAGGCCAAATCTAATGGGCTCCAGGGTTATCAAAAGAAGGGGAAATTTTAATAAAAACGTGTAATTATGTTAAAGTTATAAATATTATATTTATAACCGCAAGTCGGCGTTCCGATTTACGAACAATAAGTCAGTATTAACCATTTTCTCGGAGGATTTTGCGCACTAATTTCAAAGAGTTGTTGAAATTAATTTATCGGTTACGCCAATAGGCAGACGGAGCGCTGAAATTGACATTTTTCAAGCATGAAGACCATCTTATTTTATTTTATTGTACTCGTTTCTTTGGTATTGTCAGGCAACCTTAATCATGTATGTGGGCAATCTGTAGAGGAAATATCTGCTATTGAAAACCCTGTTGTCCAACTAGAAGCTGCCCTTCAGTTGCCCATTAGGTTTGACGGTGATACGATAAAGTTGAAAAATGCCTTGGCCCCATTTTTGGAATTGGCAGACAAAAAAAGAAGTGTTGCTTTAAAATGGGTCTATTATATGCGTATGGCCGATGGTTTCTCTATCGCGTTTGATCGTATAAATTCATCATCTGAACGTTATTATCGTTTGGCTGAGCAGTTGCTCCGTGTACATCCAGACGCTGAATTAGAAATGTTGGGTTGTGCCCGTGAAGGGTATTACAACTTTATCTATAGACGGGTAAAGGAAGCATTTCCGTTCTTTCTACGAGCGAATGATTTAAAATCTAAAGTTACTATCAAAAAAATCCCCTTGGTAGTCAAGCATTACCAATTTATGGCGAGTTTCTACAGTTATATAGGTGATCAGGCAAATGCTGTTGTTTATTTAGAAGAAGCTCTCCCTTTTACCAAGCCGGCTTCACGAGAGCGTGTCGATCTGATCAATTCTATTGCTGTATATCTGGCAAAGGATTCGCTCAATCACCAAGCTTTTAACTATTTGAATCGTGCAATGGATGAGGCTAAATTGGCGAAAGATTCAGTTTGGATCGGTATCATTTCAGGTAATCTAGCGGATCATGCATGGCGAAAAGGTGAAAAGGAAAAAGCTATTGGGTTAGTTAAGAAAAATATTGAGCTTTCTATGCGTTATAATGAGCGTAAAGATGCGATGCGTGCAAATCTCAATTTAGCCAATTGGTATATTGAATTGAAAAAATGGAAATTGGCTGAGCAATGTGTGAAGGCCTGTGAGCGTTTGATGGAAGACAAACCCTATTTTTTGAAATATAAAATGGAACTAGCGAAAGCTAAGTCCAACATCATGCGGGGTTTAGGACGTGGAGGCGAGGAGCTTAAGCAATTGTATTTGTATCTGATGCTGAAAGATTCGTTGGAAAAAAGAACGAATGATAAGGAGATCCAGAAAATGCTTTGGCAAAGGGAGTCTGAAAAATACAATCGGACTATACAGGCTACTGAAGAAAAACGGATCCGGACAAAACGTATGTATCTGTTTATAGGTGTGGTTCTTATTTTGATTTTTGCGATAGTTATTCTTTTCGTCAATAAGTCGAAAATTAAAATTAAGATGCGGAATACCTTACTGGAAAAAGACCAACTCGCGCATGCCTATGAAAAACAATTGCTAGATCAGGAGCTAATGATTTTACGAAACTCCTTGACCGAGTTTACAGCCACCATCCGGCAAAATGATTTAGTCATCCAGCAACTTAGGCAGGAAGTGGTAAAGATTTCCGAATCTGATCCGGCATACCTAACACAAGTTATGGATAATTTGAATGTGCTTTTGCAGCAGCACATTATGACCGATGAGCGGTGGCAAAAATTCAAACATGTTTTTAACAAAGTGTATCCAGCTTATCTGACACAAATGCGGCAAACTTATCCAAAGGTTACCGAAAATGACCTTAAAATACTGGCGCTGCTCAAATTGGATTTGAGTAATGCGAGCATGAGTGAATTGCTATGTGTTTCGGTAGAAGCAGTTCGTAAGGCAAAACAGCGATTGAAGAAAAAATTGGAGCAAACTGAAGTGTAAGGATTTTGAGCCTTTTGTTGAGCTGAGTCCATTTGATCCATGTCCTGAATGAAGATGAGCTCGTATTTGGAGGTTATTTAAATCAAATAGATTAATCAAGTAGAGTTTACCCGATTAATCTATTTGCTAAGAGCGACTAAACGCTATTGAAATCTATTTCGCATTTTTTGCAGTGACATTAAGTTCAATGTCAACGTTTTGTGCGATCATCCAATCTTGTGGGTTACCTTCTGTACCGTAAGTAAGACCCCAATCTTGTCTTTGGATCGTAAATTTAGAGTAGAATGTTACTTCGTCACCATTGAAAGTAATTTTTGCAGGGAAAGTTACATTCACAGTTTTATCTTTGATGGTTAAGTTACCACTGACCGTATTTGTCGCATCAGCAACAACACTTTTTCCTTGCGCTGCATCGAATGGACCAACTTTGGTGATTTCGAATTTTGCAGTTGGATATTTTGCTACGTCAAAGAAATCAGCACTTTTTAAATGTGCATCCAAATCTGATGATTTTTTGCCACCGGATGTTGCGGGATCTACAGAAGCTGTATCTGTCAGAATAGAATTGACATCGATTGTGAAAGTACCACCAGTAACTGCGTTATTTTCAGCTGAAAGTGTTCCTTCGCTTTTCAAAACACCATATCTTGGGTTTAAACCGCCTTTATGGTAACCAGTCCATTTTAATGAGCTTTTATCTGCTTCAACAGTGTAAGTCTGTCCTTTTTGTTCAGTTACTTCCTGAGCAGTTGTTGTTGTTGCTTTGTCGCCATTTGTATTTTGACAAGAAGCTAACAACAGGATAAGGGCTAAACCCGAGATTAATTGCTTTTTCATTTTTAATCGTTTTATTTTTTATATGTTATTTACACTTTACATTTTGCAGCATCAACTGTGCCAATTTGCACCTTCTGATGTTGCCGATACAAAGGTAGATGATAGATAGTTTATTTTTGGTATCAGTTTCCTTAAAGAAACTACTTTCCAAAAAGATAGTGGTCTGTAACTTTATAAATGCGTATTTTTGTAAGAAAAGAAATCATGTCAGCGGTCCAAGCTTTGCTTGTGTGTTCATTTATCGTTGATCGTATAGGGATAAGGAAGCTTGTGAGGGTGGACAATACATGAATAAAGAATAGTGAAATGAAAAAGGAAGCAACTTTAACGTCGTCAGGTGCATGCAAAACACGTGTGTTGGCCATTAACGATACCATGGAGATTTTGGCAGGAAAATGGAAATTTCATATTATAGGTACCTTATTGTTGGTCGAAAAATTACGTTTTATGGAACTGCTGCGCGAAGTTGAGGGGATAGGTGCGAAGATGCTGTCTAAAGAACTGCAGGATTTGGAAATGAATCAGCTGATCAGAAGAACAGTATTAAATACCAAACCCCTGACGGTAGAGTATGAATTGACCGAATGCGGAAAAACTTTGGGTCCAATCATCGATGAGATTACAAAGTGGGGTATAACCTATAGGAGTAAACTTTATACCAAGAATGAGGAAGTGGAAGTTACGACCTAGTATGTAAACACGCCTTTGTTTTTAGTGATAAGAGGGTGGATGCCTGTAAAGAACCTGATACGTTGGTCGCAAATCCCTTTGATTATAGGTTATGAAAACGATAATAATTGTAAGTTTGTTCTAGAAATTACAGTCTAACCTACTA
>JBMAAL010000071.1:0-1208 GCA_050281725.1 Sphingobacterium sp.
ACCTGCAGGATCGGCGTGATCGGCATCAGAAATTTGGAGATTTTCAGAAAACGGTCCTGTTGGATCAGCTGTTCTTCGGACATCCCTTTCGTCCGCTTTTTGGGCAATCCTTTGAGGTAGTTGATAGATTTCCAGGACGAAGCTATCACTGCGCCCACTTTACCACTTGCTCTTCCGATTACACCATTGTTGATTGTTGCCATGTTGTTCTTTATTTAAAAGTTAAAACCCATAAAGCTTTCATTTATACCGGTATGTAGCGCTTTACTTCGACAAACATACCACATCACACAGCCCCTTGTCAATAGCGTAAAACAGGTTGGCGGAGACTCGTCGGCGGCAGCCCGGCTTTTGTCGGCGGGCTGTCGGAGACCGGACAAAAGCAGACACAAAATCAGTAGTGCAGTCCGGCATATTCCAGGTAAGCACTCGTCTTATACTTCAAAAACTACGCACTCGAGCAGCAGTCTCAGGCTTTTGCTTCGGACCAGCTCCGTACCTGCTTCGGATCAGCAATAGATCTTGTACAGATACTGAACAGACCTTCACCAGTCTCCAAACAGGGAATTACTGTTCAGCAGTGGTTCAACAGCGGCTGCTCTTTGATTCATCTCCGAAGGCAATACGAAGCAGGTACGAACAGTATAGGGATTTAAGGCATTTGCCGCGGCCATTTTTTATATTCAGTCACATACAGCTGCACCACATCTTTTTTGAGAAAGAGATCCGCATTGCCCTCTTTATAGGTGGCCTTGAGCAGGCCTTTGGCGATACGACGCTCGATGGTGCGCACACTTTTGCTCAAAAAATAGGCGACTTCGTGGATGGTCATCGTACCTGTCATCTGGTGGAGCTCCGTATACTGCTGTTCCTGCAGCAGGTCGAGGATACGGTCCAGCTTGGCCTCTAAGGGCGTATATCCGATGCCTGATTTTAATTGAAAAGAATAGTGGATTTTTAGGTGAATAGCTGTCGCATTGGACACAAAACGGGAGGTGATCTCCTGTTGATCAGGAGATCCTTTTACAAAAAACATAAATGGGTAAGGTTAGCTCGACTAACCGCCGAAATCCAGCTCAGCAGCAGACCTGTTGTCTACTGCGCTCGGTCTATCTAAGTTTATAAAATGGGATGATTCAATTGAGCCGAATAAGGTTATCCCATCCCTCATGCTCCAGGTTATTGACGTTATCCAAAAAATCCTTTAG
>JBMAAL010000071.1:1308-28881 GCA_050281725.1 Sphingobacterium sp.
ATGATTCAATTGAGCCGAATAAGGTTATCCCATCCCTCATGCTCCAGGTTATTGACGTTATCCAAAAAATCCTTTAGTTTTTTTTCTTTGCGCATCCATTCGGTTATCTGCAGCAGGTTGCTGATCTCCAATTCCGTCATATTCAACTTGAGGCTGTCAAAAACTTCCTTGCGAAACTCCAGGTAAGTGGCATTAGGCAATATCGGTTGACGGACGAGCATCATATTTACCCTACAGGTTTTATTGATGCGAAAATACCATTTACCAAGCCCCATTGCTTCCAGCTCCTGCATGAAATGATGGGCTTCCATACGGGTACCATTGATCAGGATGACTTCCTTTTTTCTTTTTTGGGAAAAATAAAAGGGAACATCAAACATACGTACAGCATCCATCTGCAAGGTATTAAGATTGAATGGCGAATGGTTGTACAGCACATCATAGAGTGATCCGATTACGATAGTCTTATCCAATACACTTGGAGGTGCTATAGTTACCACTCTATCTGTTGTGTTTTCCTGCGACATAACCTCTTTTCCTAACAAGGCCATCACATTTTCAGTTGTTAACCACCATAATTTGCCGTTACGAAAAACATAGATCACGTAGGCTATACAGCCTACACCAATAAAAGGCATATAATGCAGCAGATAGCTTCTTAACAAGCTGTACGTATCTTCGCTGCGCACCGAAGCGATACAATAGATAATGTAGAGATAAATCGATAGAATCGGTATAGTTGTAGCAAGAATTGCACAGAAGAGTTGACCTTTGGGTATACTCTTGGTCATGATCCTCCCCTTGCTCATGAGTATCAGATCAGGATACTGCTTCTGCCAATAAGTCCAAAAGGCTTTAAGAAACATTTGCGTGAACACTACCGCAATACCAATCGCAATAGCAAATGCCACTGTCCACATCCAATAGGTCTGTGTCCAAAATCGATTCAAATAAATACCGTGATTTCCGATTAAATTAAAAAGCATGGAGATGAGTAAACTCTCCACCGTTAGTTTTAATACTTTCATATGCTACGTCAAGCTCTCTTAAATGGCTCAGGTTTATACTGGTTTATACACCCAATTTACTAAATAAAATCAAATATTAAGCAAAATTCAATCGTCCAAAAGAAGATTATCCTCCAAAATACCGGAGGTTAGGACAGGGCGGTTGCTAATTTGATCTATTTGAATAAATATTTGCAAAAACACAATTTGTATGAAAGAGAACTTTGACAATGCAGGTGTGGCGCAAAAAGTAGCCACGCTTCTTGCGCTACCCTTAGCAGAGCGCGCACTAGAGATGCAACTTCTTAAAGACGATTTTGCAGTCTGGATGGAACACAATTTTAACCTCGATCCCCATCAGGTAATACAGCTCTACAATTTTCCCAATGGGTTTCGGAAACAACTTGGCACGGCTATCAGTAATTATCTCATGCAGGGCAACGTACTTCAATTTCAAAAAGACGACAAGGGTGATGATGATGATCCAGAATTTAAGGAGCTCATGGTTCACGGCCTCGATGAATGGCAGGATGGTGTGGCGACGATAATGTTCACTCCCCTATTTATCCGGATTTCCTACACCGGTCCGCAGCAGTAATCCAACCCTACGTTATCCAAAAACCATTTCCCCCGATCATACCGAAATCCTGACCGGGGGGATTTTATTGACCTATACACCATTATGAAAACAGCACTACAGATCGATATCGCACAGGTATTTGACCAGCCGATCAGTCCGAGAACTGATACGCTCAAGCCAAGAATAAGCATGTCCAATGCGGACTATCAACATTACGAAAACCAACATGGGCAGGCCTGCCTGCAGCAGTTTGATGGCATGCTCGGCTACATCAATATATTAGATCTGCACCTGCCTGCCGATATTGTCATTCCTGTACAAGTGACGCGTTTGGATATGCATATCTTTTATCTCTTTACAGAAGATCGTGCTATTCAGATCAGGGATGTTCAGAAGCGGATCAGTTACAGCATTTCTTGCAATCGCGGCCGCTACTTCTACTTAACCACAAGTGATTATGAAATCCGTGTTCCTGCCGGAAGGTATACCCTCGTTAACTTTTATTTCCGCGGCAGTATTTTCCGCGATGGCAACGAGCGTCCCTTCCAGTTTCTTCACCCCTTGATCCATGCCTATCGAAAACAAGATCCGAATTCATGGTGCAGCATCGATTTCCGTGCTGGCATCAGGACTATTTCACTGATGAAAACCATTGCGTCAAAAATCAAGAAAGGCGACCTCGACAGTGAGGTCAATATCCTCTGGGGTATCAAAAAACTGATCCAGCTATCGAAGGAAAAGATCTTTGAAGAATATGACAAGATTTCGGAATCCCAAATCAAATCCAAAGAAGCCCATGCAGCCATTAAGCAGGCAGTAGCCGAGCATGGCCAGGATTTTAAACTAGAAGATATTGCCTGGCAGCTCGGGATCAGTATGGACTATCTGCATCAGCTTATACAACTTTACTATGGACAGAGTCCCCAAGAGCTGAAGGTAGAATTTATGCTGGATCTCGCCAAGAAATATATTGTAGACGGTATGCGTACCGATGAAATCGCCTATGAACTGGGCTATGCGTCACCAAGCAGTTTTGCACGCTTTTTTAAAAAGAAAACGGGCATGACCGCGAAGGAGTTTTTTAAGCGGTATACCCAAGACTATTTATAAAATTTATTATTAAATTAACCTAGTAACCTAAAAACATGAAACAAATCATTCAAAAAACCGGAAAATTCTTCAGAGCGATCGGACAACTTTTTGTAGCTGAGCCAGCTGACAAAAGCATGATTATTGCGAGAAAAGTCTGTGGAAAATATAGAGCCTGGAAATATGGCCCGCTACGTATTTGTATCGAGATGGCCGCCTCCTATTTCCCTGAAAATTATCAGCTTGATGAAGAGGTACTCAAGGCAGCAAATGCTGCTGGCAACATTTATTCTCCAAAGGCTATGCTTTATTATCTGTTGTCCCATGCGAGAAAGATAGCGGCACCACGGCAGCCATTACCCATTAAAACGAGCTATAGCTATGTGGCCTGGCAGATGATCAATCTATCAAAAGTGGATATTGTGACAACCCTCACCAAACACCCACGTTTAATAGAAATTCGTGAGGAAACGCTGGAACTGTCTGCTGCTAAAGCCGAGATACTGATCTTGAGCAGCGGCGGTGATTATCTTGAAGTAAATCATCTTCTTTCGAAGATTGACCTGACACATAAATATGTAATTATCTGTTCTGTTTTTGAAGAAGCCTTTATACGCCATCATATTCTTTACAGGGTAGACCGGAAAATTACGCCAAATTTTAAAAGCGAAAACGAATATCTGGCATTCATTGACGAGATTATCCAAGAAGCCACCACAATACCTTTGAAAATTTAACCGTAGCATCCCCTCCCGAGGGGATTTTTTATTGCTATACCCTTTCATTATTCCAAACCTGTATATACTACTCTCCAGATTCAGTCAAGTTGACCTGCTTTTTACTCGCGAACTTTGGTACAAGATGATCGCGGAAAACGGAAGCAAGAGCGGGCAAGGAAATAGTCGCGGTAGATAAATCGTTAATAACATGAAAAGAGCTGAAATATACCATTGGACTTATCAACTATTAAGATGCGGAATGATCTTCTTCTGGCTCTATGTTGGCATGGACAAGATATGGATCCATGATGCATTTGAGCTCTCGCTGGTTCATCAACCAATTATCGGCGTCTTTGCGCCTGTCCTTTCCTGGTTGATGCCTATGCTGGAAATCTCTTTGGCCGTCTTACTTTTTATGCCGCTTAAGAAACTGGAATATCTAGGCTGGTCAGTATCCCTTCTTTTGATTCTTATTTTCAGCATCTATATCGCCTTGGGTGTATTCGGCGTACTAAAAGATGCGCCTTGCATGTGCAGCAGCTTTTTGACCAACGTCAATCGGATCACACACCTCTGGATAAACGCGCTGTTATTTATGCTATCCCTTGTAGGATTTTTTCTCAGCAGTAAACCGTCACACAAAATAGCTCAAAACGCTCAAAATAAGCAACATAAAAACAGAATAAATCTGTTCCTCCTATTTTTTATTGTTATCGTCATTGGTCATGTCCAAGCGCTGTTGAGAGGAAAGTCGAAGAATGCTTTCGACTACCCGATGCAGGGCGCCCCGTTCCCGAGCGAGCTTGTAGAGGGGTTACAGTAATTCGGCTACAGCATAGGATAACCAGACCGTAGTTTCAGAAAAAAGCTATGGTAAATTATAAACACAAATTGTCGCAGACCAAAAAGTATTTAAAAAAGAAAAATAACAGCGGTCTGCTGTACAGAAAGGAGGATAGTCATATGACTAGTATCTTCAATCGCAAAGGCTACATGATGTTAGCGATAGCCTTCGCAGTATGTTTCAATGGCGCAAAAGCTGTTGAAAAATTATCCGGCAAATCGTTTGCCAGCGTAATGCTTTACTTCCATGGTGATTCTTCGGATCCGTCACAAGTACAGGATGAATCCAATTGGACAACTACACCTAACGGTCAAGATTGTAATGGAGACAGTAAAGCTTGTGCGCAAGAGGTCGATTCCAGTGATTTAACATCTACCGGACAATTGGACCCTGCCAAAATTCAACTTGGTGCGCAAGAAAGCAGTCCCTCTTCCAACGATTATATTCCGACCAGAACTGGTGGTAGTAGCACAACACCATTTAATCCGATCAACAGAGATTAATTTCTGACTTGGAAATATTTTCACACTGAACGGCCCCATTTTGGGGCCGTATTGGTTATTTCGGATTCTGAGGCATACCCGTTTCCAATATAACATCATAAGGTAAAGGTAGTGCAAAGCGATTTTCGTTGGGTTTGAGGGTATATTCCTGTCCGGCTACACGGCGTACGATTGAAATATTCGATTGCTCTAGGTTCAGCCGCTTGATATCCATCCAGCGCAGTCCCCTAAATAGGAGTTCCTTCCGCCGCTCATTCAGCACTAGCTCCAAAGCACTCTTCGGGTCGCTAAGCTCATAAGATTTGAAACTGCCAGTCTTATATCGTGTCAACAAAAGCCTGTTCAGCAACGCGATGCCATCATTAACCTGACCAGATCGTACAAGACTTTCTGCATGCATCAGTAATACCTCGTCCGTAGCAATACCAGCAAAAAGTGTTTCTGCCGGGTTGTAATTCCCCTTGAAGTTGATTACTCCGGCTCCATTATCCTTAAAATACAACACTTTTCGCAGATCATTCCCATCATAGGTTTTGTATACAGCTGGATCCACAAATGCGCGTGCGGAAGCCAGATAGCTTACACTCAACTCCTGGTAGAAGTCAATTTCCTTATTGAATTTTGAAAATGGAAAAGTAGCACTCTGATCCACCTCCTTACTATCATTGAAGTCTATCAGCTCACTTCGGTGTTCCAAGAAAAGTTTACTGTACTTACCGACCATCACATAATTGCGTTTCGACAGAAAATAACGGGCAAGCATACCATAAGCACTTGATTTCCCTGGTCTGTTCACATGTATTGTTGTGCCAGGGAGTAGCTCAGCAGCTTGCAATAGGTCGGCTTCTACCCTTTCATAACATTGTTTAACGGAGCTACGGACTGACTTCTTATTGAAGTCTGCCGATTCACGTAAAACGATGCCCAAATCGGAGTCTGCAGTAGATTCATTGTAGGCTTTGGCGTATGTCCATAGTAAATTCAAATATTGGCTCGCACGGAAGAACAATGCAGCCCCCAGCACCTGATCATATTGTTGGGCATTTTCCGCGGTACGGCCAATTTTCTTCAATAAATCAAGCACAAGATTACTGTTGTAAACGACCGTATATCCTTTTGCCCAGTCGTTGTCATAATAGTACTCGTAATTGTCCCAAATATAGTTTCGTCTGTATTGTTCTTGCAGACTGTTGAACTGTGTCTCCGTGAGTGCGTAGTTGTCAGAAGCCGCCTCGCTCATTGAGGAGAGACTGGCATTCATACTCTGTGCATTGTCCAATATACGTTGTAAATCTTCTAAGGTACGTGGCACCACCATGGAAGCGTTCGCTTTTTCCTCCAGAAATTTGTTACAGGATGAGGTTATCATGATCGTCATCAGTCCCAGTAAAAACACATAATATTTTATCTTTTTCATCGCTAATCGTTTAATAATCTAGTTTTAATCCCAGTGCGTAATTTTTTGTGGGTGCTATGCGATACGGAAACTCCGGATCGATATGTTGCTTGTTTGCTCGCCATAAAATACCCAAGTTGGATACATTGCCATAAATCTGTAGCTGCACGGTCTTGTTATTTATTTTTAGGGAATTCTGCCAGGAGAAATTGATATATTCCAAACGGATATGATCAGCTTTGAGCACATTGATATCCGCACTGCCATAGAAACTATCCGCGGTGGATATGACCGGATAAAACAAGGCTGGTACCGCAGTCGTCAGCTCATCACCCTGCTTTTGCCATCGACGCTCAAAGTCGGGATAAGCTGTGCCCGTGGAAAATAAAGTCGTATAAGAAGTAACGGGTTTGCGGAAGTAATAATCTCCAGCGTAGCTGATATTAAACGAAAGATCAAAAGAACGCCAAGCAAAAGTGTTTGCGAGGTTACCAAACACCTGTGGTTTTGACGACCCGATAAAGGCCATACTTTCCGAATTCAGTGGATTCTTTGCAATACTGGCACGGATCGCACTATAGTTTGCCGACGGTTGGCCGTCTAGTAGTCCCAAGCCCTGCCCCTTGCTATCTACACCCATCCATTTATAGGCCGAAAGACCATTGAGCGGATAGCCTTCCATTGGCGTGATTCCGTAACCATTGCTGATGAATGTATTTAGTGTATTTGGTGTGGTCGAGTAATACTTTGTTGTTTTATTTTTGTTGAAACTCAGGGTCAGCCGCGATTTCCATTGGATCACACCATCAAGGTTTACCGTGTTCAGGGATAGATCCAGACCACGGCCATTCATGGCAGCAATATTTTTAGTGATCGTGCCTTGGTATCCCCATGATGTATAATCATAATTAGATAAACCATATAAATCCCCTCCATTTTTATTGTACCAGTCGATTGAGCCCGATATGCGGCGATTAAAAAGCGCGTAATCCAGCCCGATGTTTAGTGTACCTATTTTCTCCCAACGGAGCGAGGGGTCGTTTAATGAAGAGATAATGATTATCGGCAGATTTGAGTTTCGATCCACCGATACACCGCCCACGGGATCTTTGGTCTTGCGGAGATCCACATTACCACTATAGCCGTAGGTAGCGCGCAATTTCAGTTGATCGATTAGATGTGCTTGAAGAAACTTTTCCTTACCCAATTCCCAAAATAGTCCCGTAGACCAAAGTGGCGACCATTTGTCATTGGTGGTGGCCCCAAAAACATTGGCACCGTCTTTCCGAAACGAACCCGATACCCCATACCTATCCCGCCAGATATAACTTAGATTCGCATATTGCGAAACAAAGCGGTTTACCTGCTTGAGAAAAGAAGGCGCTCCGACCAAGTTCATATTGATGTTTGTAGGGTTGATGGGATAAGTATTGACATAGTCTACGGGCACAGTCAATAGAGGGTCTTCCGTATACCCATAGGCCGTTTGGCTGTTCTCCTTGTACAATCGCTCGCGCATTTCAGCACCGATTACGCCGAGTACACGATGCTCCGGCCATGATTTATTCAGGTTCAGCTGTCCTCTTAACGTATAGGACGATCCTGTCCCATTGTTTGTGCGCAATATGCCCCCTTTAGGCACATTATATTTCACTGATCCGGTATTCTTATCTACCTGCATGTACTGGTTGATCGTTCTTCGTGCGATATAACTGTCGCTATTATCCAGTCCTTCGGCAATGACCTGTTGATTTTGATACTGTCCAGCCAAAGAGGCTGTCAGGTAAGAGGTCAATTTATAATTCAAAGCGAGGTTGCTATACAGCTCACGCAATTTATTTGTGGTCTGCGAATTTCTATAGTCGGACAAAGGGTAATAATTCCAGTCGAGAAAACCATTTGAATAATTTTGATCGAGATACAGCTTACGATATTCCCTTTCAAAAGGAATTTGTTCCCCATCCGGTCCATAGAAGCTCAGGTAGGGAACTGCTTTACCTGAATTGACAAAGGAGCTGAATGCCGGTTTGCCCGATCGCATCAACTGATCGGTAAATAATACCGAAAGATCTATCTGTATCTTCTCTGTCGGTCTAAAACTATTGTTGAGCTGTAGGTTTAGCTTTCTCGTCTTTGCCGCTAGTTCGGTACTTGCATGCGTATAGCCCACACCAAAATTATACGAATTGCTTTGTCCACCCCCACTGATATTTAAAGCATACTGCTGGGTGACCGCATTGGACACAAAATTGTTCATATAATTATGAGCTCCATTTTGTCTTCTGTAAAAATTGTCCCATTTTGTCGAATCCGCTACGGAAATCAAACCTTTCGCCCGCTTGTCCAAAAGATCGACAAAGGGTGTCATGGCAACATATTTCAAGGTATTGATGTTAAAATTGTAATATCCTTTATCGTACAACATCTTTTCAATATCCATAAAAGTTCCATTGTCCATTTTATATAAATCCGTATAAGGCGACTTTTCCTGCAACATGAAGGTGGAGTTAAAAGATACATGGGCACTTTCGTTGAGCCGCCCTTTTTTGGATGTTATCACAATAACGCCATTGCCTGCACGTGCACCCCAAATGGCCGAGGCTGCTGCATCTTTCAAAATAGAAACCTGTTCGATGCTATTCGGATCGATATTGGCCATATCGCCCTCATAGATAAAACCATCCAATACGATGAGTGGATCGAGATTTCCGTTGATGGTGCTCAATCCCCGGATCGAAATGTTCAATTTATTGAGATCCGCATTTTTGACAGGATTATTGTCGTAGCGAAATGCCGGTACCACATTGCGCAGCCGCTGCAGGATATTTGTCCCCGTCTGTTCGTTCAAGGTCTTATTGGAGACGACATCTACCGCTCCCGTTATTTCATTGGGTTTCAGCACCTGATAACCCGTATTAACCGTGGCTTCTTCCAGATAATTGTCCTGTTGCGCCAATAGAATGACCTGTTGGGTTAGAAGCTGCTTGGTGGCTACAGTAAGGGTCTGATAGCCGAGGTAGCTAATGATTAATGAATCTGCTTCAGTATCCACTTGTATAGAAAATTTTCCGCCAACCGAACTCGCAGCCTGATTGTTCCTACGCTGTTCTTTGATGGTGGCGCCCACAATAGGCGATTTATCCCGTTCGGAGAGAATGGTACCCTTTACCCAAACTTTTTGCTGTGGTTTTGCTAAGCCGATCAATAAAAAGGATAACAAAACCGATATCATATATTTTAACATTATCGTTTATTCAATAGGTTTATAAAAAAATGGATATTCGAGCAGGTTTCTACTTTTGCTGAGTATAAGCCCCTTCTCCGACAGCAGTCTGATCTTGCTTTCGTTATCCAAGTCATAAAAATTTGAAGGCAGCATGAGATCCACTTTAGGGGGATTTTTTCCCTCCACCAAGACGGGCCTATCCAATGTTGTACGGAGGAAATTAGCCACGCTAACGAGACCAGCATTCTGCATGATCAGCGCAGAGCTCCCCTCTTCGATAGCATGAATTCGCATACCGCCTTTGGACAAAATATTTTTATTGGAGGGATCAATTTTTAGGATATAAACATCCTGAAAACCAAATTTCAGTTTAACATCCACGCCAAAGTTATCAATCAATGCACGGCGAAAGGCCTGGTTGATGCTGTAGTTGTCTACCGAATCCTTGTTGAAATATTGGTACCAGAAAAAGGTATTCGGATCGTTCAGCAGCTTTTTAAATTCGGGCGGCACCGAACTGTGGAAGACGTAGGTACCATATATTTTATCTTTGAACACATCCGAGAAAGCATTTTGATACATGGATCTTACACTAGCGTTTCCCGTTTGCAATAATGTCTGCCCGTTCTTATAGTGAACATTCGGATATATGCCGTTGTAGTTTACTTTATATCGCGCTATTGTGGAGGTATAGCTCAGTCCTACTGTATCGATCAATAAGGGCATATCGACATGGTCGATCACCTTATTAAGAATATTCTTTTCGCTTTCGTAGGGCAGCTTTCCCGTCTTGAGCATAGTTTTTATATGCTGTTCGGACAGGCTCGCTGAGGAATTGGTCCCTATAAATATACCAGCCTTGTTGATGATGGCTATGCGTGGCAATGTATTGTGTTCAATCAATGTGGTAAACACCGTATCATCTAGTATGGTCGGCAAGATCGGCGTATAGTTAAAATCAAGTCTGTATTTTTCAAATCTTGTTTTTATACGCTTTGCTGTATCTTTATTTCGCTTGCTATTCACCAGTAAAACGATCACATCATCTTTAAAGCGTTGCTGATAGAGCTCCATTTTGGGGATCCCTTCGATACAGGAAGCGCAGCCGGTGGACCAAAAATCCAGTATGATTAGCTTATTTCTATAATCAGCCAGCTTTACTGTCTTTTTCTTGCCATCAAAATAATTAAGTTCCAATGGCATACTCCACACGGCATCAGGTATAGGCTCACCTGGATTGAGTGCGATTAGCCCATTTAGCCCATTAGCCCCGCTGTCCTTGCGGGGCGTCTGAGCCGATAAACTAAACATAAAACACAATGCGAATAGCATTATAAGTACTACCTTATCCAATAAGACAGTTAATGATTTTGAAATTTTTATCATCTGCTTACGGATTAAGTATTATTCAGCAATACGGTTAAAGAAATTGTGGATCCTTTGCTTGGTTTCCAGATCGGCCGTAATGACGTCGGCAGGTTCTGCAAAGGCAAATGGTACCGCATCGATTTTGATCTTGCGAAAGTGCACCAGGAAATAAGCCATCAGCACACGGCACACTTTCATCAAAAAGGTATGCATCTGCTTTACATCAATAGCATCTTCCTGTACCGTACACTTTCTATAGTTTTCAAAGAGTGCGCATAGGCTTTCCTGACAGTCATTTATTGTATTTTGGGACCAGAACTCCCGAATGGTATTTAATGGATCGTATCCATTATCGTATATTTCATAACATGCTAGCTCAAAGGGTAGCAGGTTGTTTGATTTTTGGTTCATAATTTAGTTTCATCAAGTACGACAAACCCGAGGTGCTGGCTGAAAATTAGGCCATAGCATCCCCTTCGCAAATATTTCGCGTTAAAATGGCTTGCCATTGCATAAGGTCAAATGCGACCTATGCCAAATGGACAAATACGGTTAAAAGTCCGAAAAGCGCCCTGATACAATTTCAAAGCATAAATTAGGGTTAATTATGGCGCTCCCTGCCGGAAAGAAGAAAATACCGACCTACAGCAATATCGTCTTGCAATAAAAACTACGGGTAAAAAGTTTGGACTCAATGAAAATTTGCTTAATTTTAAAGTGCGAATTTTAAATCAAGCTGTATCATTGGCCAATAGTACCTTTTTATGCAATCATGTAAATGTATAGGTCGGTGACAGGCGTAAAAAGAGGGAAGCTAAACTGAACTTAGTTCAGCTGTCTTTTCATTTTAAGGAAAGTCAACACCTCCCCTTTTTATTGCTCTTTACAGCCTGTTTTTGATTGAGCGCAACCTATTCTGGTGCACGGAATATGTTCTTTAAAAGTGATTTGCGAGAATACCTCGCCATCTGATCTCTGATCAAATGAGGGTAATGGGTGGTGTTTTTTGTGTTCGTTCTCATAATCGTTTTGGTTTATATGAATGAACGAGTTCCAAAAATAACGAAGGAATGAAACCTTACGTTTAATCATTCTTCTCACTAAGGCAAAGCCCTAGGTCAGACCTAAGAAAACTCTTAGGCGGCACCTGAAAATGATTGCACAGTAAGGCCCACCCCTACGCTATTATTATTTACAAATATAATAATATCTGTAGGAAATGAGCATAACCTTACCGTCCCATCCCAGGTGCCAATTGAGAAGTCAGAGACTCGTTATTTAATCAGACAATGTCTAATTACTGCTCAAACTTTATGATATAGCAATACTAAATCATACACAAATATATGAAAGTTGACTTTAAAAATCAACAATAAAAATAAAATAATTTATGTCTATATATAAAATCAATCGTATATCCGAAGTTTTAGAGGAAAAAGGAATTAAAAACAACGATCTTGTCGAACATTTAAAGGTAAAAAAGGAAACTGTCTCCAGATGGGTAAATAATAAACAGCAACCCACTCTAAATACTCTAAATGATATTGCCAGATTTCTAAAAGTGGATATTAGGGATTTGCTTTATAAAAGTGAATGGATGAAAAGTGGAGACACCATTAAATAGATAACAAAATTAAATCTATTTACAAAAAAATCTAACGAATAATTATCAAGATAGCTTAAACACTTAAATATAAATTAAATAAGGAATTTTTATGTTAAGCACCTATTTACAAACCTGAGTAAAACTCCGAAGGAAATTTACCAACCTGTGGGTTTGTCTCGAGCAACCTTTTTACCGCCAAACTAAAATTCTCGACAGGCATACTAATGATGAAATTAAAAATATGCAAGTAAATAAATATTAATAAGTCAAATTGATAAAATATGGGATATTATGAAAACATTAAATGCGGTAATTGTAGATACTCTTTTACAAACGGATATGCCAGTTCTAACGGTTTTCTTAAAACACATCTTGGACCACCATATTTAAAGTGTCCAAATTGTAGCGTTGTTAACAAAACAAAATATGCTCCTTACTCCACTTTCCACCCTATCGCTAAGGGCTATTTTTGGTTTTCTCAGTTGGTCAGATACATTTTGTTTTTAGGCCTAATTGCATTTGCCCTAATTGGTAAATTTACTGGTGCTAATACCGCAACTAGTGCTGTAATTGCAACTGTATTAGCTTCATTTTGTGCTGTATATTTTGGATTGAAGGAAATAAAAAGTGTAGAAGATGAGTACAACAATCTCACATAACTATCTTACAATGAAAAACGATCTTAAAGGAAAAATAAACGAATTGATAAGTAAAGGAGTAGAATCGGAAGCTGAATGCGTTTACCTACTATCACAACTTAGAAAGTATCGAGAGCAACAATCTATACATGGTTACCAAAATTTATATATGTGCATGAATTGGGCGTTGCATAGCAGTATAGAAAGAGGTGCTGTGAAAGACCTTTTAAAAGAGATTGATCATTTTCTAGATTATAAAGACACTACAGGCGAAGATTTGAATTTTAAAGGATTCGAAGAATTACAGAATAAGCTTCTGTTCATACAGCCGTTAAAAGTCGAACTGCTTGAATTTTTGATGATAAATGAATTTGACCCGTTATTATGTAATGATACGGATAAATATGAAATGTTTCTTCGGTTTTTTGGAAGGGTAATTGAAGACACTCCATTGCTTTTAGCAACTAAAACAGAATCAGCAAAATTGTATAAAGTTTCTGTTTCCAAGATTTCTGGTTTCGATGAACCTATAAAATATGTATGGAATATCACTACAAATAAAGGTTTATTAGAATTAGATCCCTTCAGTAATTAGTCTTATAAAAGATCAAAAACAGGATTTGCAGATGCTCTACAGGGAGAGTATAAACAATTGACCAAAAAAGGAATGCAAAAAAAAGATTGAGGCCAAGGATTTAAAGGAGAAAAAAATTATGATTAATAACCCTGAATTTGTCAAGGCCCTCCAAGAGTTCGTTGCGAATTATAAGATTAATAACCAATATCCATATGTGTACAGTTGAACCTCATTATTTAAAAAAATCAAAAAAAATATTCAGATTTTATGGAATAGGATTGCTGATTTCCATGCTCACAGTAACGTTATTGAGAACAGTAAATGAGAATTTTAAAGTAGTTTATGAAGCTCTCGTAGCAATACCATATCTCATTACTTTAGTTTTAGCCCCACTTGGGTTATATTACAGTTGGAAGGCCTATAAAGGTAAAGAAGAACCTAGAAAAAAACGGACAATGTTCCTCATGGGACATCTTTTCTTTTGTACGTTGATGATATTAATTTTCGCAGTTATAATAAAGGACATTTATTCATTAAGCTGGTAAAAATGATTATATAATCATATAAGTAAAAATACATGGATAATCAATTATATGAATTGAAAAATAAAAGATAAACAAAGCTTCATCAAATTCTTGATTTGTTGCGCCAGGATTAGCAGCAAAATCCAGAAACTTGGGAAAACAAAACCTCAACTGATTTTCTGGAGGCTTTGGCGCCATATGCAGAAGATATCCAAGGATCATTTATAAATTATCTCAAATTATTTTTCTTATTATCTGTTGCCCAAATCGTAGCTTTCCTCAATCCACTAACATCTCTTCAAATAATGAGATACATACAACTTTCTCGAATGCATACACTCGTGTAGAAAAAAACCTTTTCTCCTTCCCAATGTTCATACTGTCAAAAGTGAAGTTTCGAGCTTTAATTTAAGTAATAAGATGAAAAAACACCTCTTATAAAAGAGTAGATTGTAAGAACTCTCAAAGAGGGAGAATAATCGCTCCATCACTAAATTAATATCATCAATAGAAAAACAAAAAAAACTAAACAACTATAAATCAAACATATACAACACTCTTGACAAAAAAAATGTTAAATTATATACAAAAGAAGGTTACCTTTCTTATTTTTGGGTATAAACAAACAAATCCTTGCGACAACAAGGATTTGTAGTAGATTCACGCAGAGGGCGAAATCTAAATTTTTTCATATGGAAATAAATATACAGCACAAAAGTAGCGAAGTTTCGCGAAGAATGCAAGGTAAAAGATCACTTGCTATTCTAGATACCGTAAAGGTTGAATTAAAAACTGAATTGGAATTGTTATTCGATACATTTCAGAAAGCGTTAAATAAGACGCAAAAACAAATGAGTGAGTTCCCTCCTCTTTCTAGATCGAGAACATTGGAAGCGTCTATTATGCAAAGTTGCTTTGCAGAGATGTTAATGTTAAATTTTGGAGATAAAGCTTTCTACGGTAAGCATAAGCGCCTTGTCCTGAGCGTCAAGGGATACATTATATTATTTAAAAAGCTGGATAACAAGGGGATGCCGATGAACATTACAACTGCAAATGTTCAGGGTATAATGAGTCAAAACATGCAGTTGGATTTATTTGCACAGTCTAGCTATAATGATGCGCCAATTTTGTATTTTGGATATCAGAAAAATAGAGTCGGGCAATATGTAAATCCTCAAATCGTTTATATTGATGATTCGAAAATTAGCTTCGTCATTAGTGATGAAATCTTTGGAAATATCAAAGTGGTAGATAATCTCTCTACAGATAAGGTAGCTCCAAAATTGAAGGATAAAATAAGCTTGAAGAAAGCGGAATAACTAACACGTAGCCCTCTGCGTGTTTACTATTTTTTAAAATTATACTGAAAGGAAACGTATGAACCACAGACAACTGACATTCGCTCGGGAGTTTAGAGGATATAGTCAATCGCAACTGTCAAGTTCGATTGCTGGGTTATCACAACCTAATTTATCGAAATTTGAGAAGGGTATTGGATATTTATCAGAAAATATCCAAAATGAGATAATTAATTTTTTAAATTTTCCGAAGGAATTTTTCGATAAAAAAATTTATAATGTTGTAGAAAATGGAAACTATCGAAAGAAATCGACGATAGGAAAAGCAGACGTCAATGATTTTGAGTTTCGTTGCAAGCTTGTTGGTTATGTAATAGACGAAATGTCAGAAGACATAGATTGGCCTGATTTTAAGTTCAAGTCCCTCAATGTCGATGAGGGTTTTGATCCAGAATATATTGCTTCATACACTAGAAAAAAATGCAATATCGACCCTTTCAAGCCTGTTAGAGATATTATTACAATAATTGAGAACAATGGGATAATAGTTTATGAAATAGATGCTTTAGAAAAATTTGATGGTGTTTCATTTCATACAGATAAGGGATATCCTGTTATAATAATCAATAAGAATTTTTCCAATGATCGGAAAAGATTTACTCTCGCCCATGAACTTGGACATCTGTTGATGCATAATGAAAATGAGTTTCCTATTTCTTCTTACCGAGACAAAGAAAAAGAGGCTAATTTATTTGCTTCTGAATTTTTGATGCCGGAAATGGCAATTAGAAACTCTTTGTTCAGACTAAAGTTTGGTGATCTTGGAGAATTAAAGCAGTATTGGCTGACTTCAATGTCCTCTATCGTAAGGCGAGCATCGGATCTTAAATGTATTAACTCTGCCGAGTACAAAAATTTTTATATACAATTGAGTAGATCAGGTTATACCAAAAGAGAACCTGGAAATGTTTGTATAGACCAACCTTCTATTTTTTCTGAGGGGGTGAAACTTATTCGAGAAGGACTTGGTTATACTGATGAAGAACTCATTGATTATTTATCTCTACCAAAAGACATTATTGAAGAGCTATTGACTAACAAAAATGAACAAAAAATGAAATTGCTGGTTTGGTAAATATTCAATCATTTTTTTAATTTATTGGGTAAATTATTATAAATCAAAACAAAAGCCATCTTTATGAGATGGCTTTTGTTATTATCAAAACCAACTACTATGGGTTTATACCCTTTTTCCTCTTTATTGACCGCATCACAATCATTATACAATGAAATGCTTTTAGAAGCATGTGTCGTTATGGTTAGGTGCTCCCGTTCTATTTCCCATTCATTGTAATAAGAGATTTTCTTATCAAAAATATTTTCCTATTAAACTATACGGGATTTGGAATCTAAGAATTTGATTCTACGAAATCAATACTTAGATTCGGGTTTCCATATAAATGAAGACATGCCCACGCGGCAGGGGTAGGAAACCTTTTATAAACAGCCTGGTTTCCTAAGAATACTGCTTCGGAAATACTTTTCCCTTGCTCAAAAGCAGAAAGGAATTCCGGAAGCCAAAGACCGGGAATCGAAACTTCCAATGTCCAAAACGGTGCTATAACTGCCTGATATCCCTGTCTTATAAATTTTTTAATAAGCGAAGTTACATTGTTCCTGAAGAATTCAGTTTGCATAGATCCCGAATAACACACAAAAAATATTAGAATTTTACCGTTTCCGATCACATTATCTAAATCATACATTGGTTCATTATTTTGATATACTATTTGCGATTCAGAAATATTCTTTGCACCATGAGAGCAGATGATATTTATATCAGAATCCAATGGCTTCTTTAATATTTGTTGAGTGAATATATTAAAAGAATTGTTTGCGAGCGAATCTTCTATTTTACTATAGAGTATATTCAAAGGGTAATCTTCACTTTCTGTTGGTATCCAAATGGATTTACTTAAAGAACCTGGAAGTTTTGAAAGAGCTGCCGTAGTTAAAAACCATTCGGTTGAGAGAATATTAGTCACAGGGATGGAATGTGCTATAAACTCTCCATTGTTATCTAATAACAGATTGTGTGGAAATTGAGATAAATGCATGTCTTTTACTATTAGAATCTGGCTGGAATCCGGATTAGTATTAATTCTTGTGAATCCAATAGTATCGCTTATCACTTTTCCTTCTGCTTCATGTTCATCAGAAAATACGCTTCTAATATTACCTCTATCATTGAAGGTATCGGTAAATAATAGATTATAAAAGTACTCAGCCTTTGCGAGCTCATGATATTTGGAATATGCCCAGTCTTCCAATTTATTAATTTCAAAAATCCCATTATGAAGGCTCATTTGACAAATGGACCTATTCACAACTGCTAACCAAATTATGGTACTATTCGGAGTATTATTTTGATATTCAATGAGAATATTGTCATTGGCATATTTTTGTTCTAAAGCATTAATATCTATTTCTGGAAGATCTAATATAGTCGTTCCGTTTACTAGTTGCGATTGAAAAAGCAAGCTATAGTCTGATTTTAAGATCATACCCATTAAAAAGGCAGAATGATCTTTGGATTTTAGACTGTATTCTATAGCTGCGCTGGATAGTTTAAGTGCATAATCATTATCGTAAATAAAATCAGTAGAATTTCTTGTTTGCTCTAATTTTATGAGTGAATCCTTTAAGTATCCTTTGATGTCGGCTGTATCAGAATAAATCGCAGCAATCTGTTTCCCTATGTATTCTTTTGGAACAATTAATTCAAGCATCGAAAGGTAATATCCCAGACCGGTACCACTAAAATCTGCAGACGGATAATGCTTTTTGATGTTGTACAGAGCAATCAGGCAAGGTAATGCCTCATTTAAATTACCAGATAATACAGATTCCCTATGCTCATTTAGGTATTCAAGATAAAGGAGAGGTATTTTTGGGTCAATTCTCAATAAAAGAGTATTTAATTTAGTGTGATCCAGGTATCTTTTTTCAGCACCCCTAAAATGAATATGAGCCGGAATCAATTCATAAATTTCTTCGCATAATTTTGAGAGGTCAACTTTTCTGAAAAACAGAGCGGATTGCATTATTATTTCTTTCAGATATTTTTCATTGAGCGGCGAGGTCTTTTTTAACGCTGCAGTCATGGAGAGATTTGCATAGAGCAATCCTGCATGAATACTTGAACCGTTGCTATATACCCTAAAGGAATGCAAATAGCCCCAATCTTTTTCATTTTGATTAAATGAGCAGATGATTACCTCTTCTGCTATATCCCTATTCAATTGATAGTATTCCAAAAGGCTCAATTTCTCAGAAATTACTCCCATAGTATGATAGAAAAATTCCTTTTGCTGAATACATTCTAAAATGGGCCTTAAAATAGCAGCGTCTTGGAATACTTCATCAAGAGTTGCTTTGTCCCATTTGGGAAGATCAATTTTATCGTAAATTAAATTTAACAATAACGCTGTGATAGCTTTTACGTCCTCATTTGTAAGCTGTGAAAAGTCAAAGTGATCTTCGGAAAGCCTTAGTTGGTTATTTTTGCTATAGGCTTCTTTCATGATAACAAATAGCTTTTCCACAGATTCCTCAGACGTTTTGTGATTTATAATGGATTCATCAAAAGGAGCGATATTTTTGTTTAACATCAGATCTTCAAAAAGCTGTAAGAATTTAGCTATTTCATAATTCACTGAAATAGCATTGTTCCCTTCTAAACCCGAAAGGAAGGTCGCCACATTTTCTCTATAGAACTCATAAGAATTTGACATGCGATGTAAGATTTCATCATACAGCTCAATTATTTCATCTTGATTGTTTGTATGCTGATTGAGTGCTTCGTCACTTAATTTAGTATTAAAGTCAATTACAATTTGAGATATCATGGTATTCTTTGTATAAAGTTAATATATACTATTGTATGTCCGTTTGATGACGATGTCAATATAAATATAAAAGGCTACTATACGAATTATATCTGCGCCAATTATAATCATAGATATCAGCATACATTCTTATTACACGAACCAATGTCTTAGTAAACGTCTGCAAAAAGGGAGGCACTTACACCATCTATCGACATCCTTGGAAATAAATTATTCAAGACTGTAACATGAACTGTGTCATAGGAATAATTAAATAAGATTATTTATATTCAATTATTCAAAACGACACGGTCATGAAAGAGAAGACCCATTCGACTTTGAACGCTTCAAGGCAGAAGCCATGCAAGGTCTTTACGAAGGTGGAAGCACGTATCTATCCGACCAAGCAGGTTCATAACCCATTTCTTCCTTCATGTCTTTATAGACTGGCGTTAGCCCGCCATTTTAGAAAAAAGTTTTTTATTTTATTTATAATTGGAATTTAAAATAAAGGTATTCATAATACTTGTAACATATGCATTAAACTTTAAATAGTCAACATCTTCATTTTTTTGGATACCAAATGTTACTGTCATCATCTTTCCTTTTAAAAACAGCATATATTGTATCATATAACTATCAAGACTTAGATCTAATCTTTGAACATGCAAATTATATGAAATTTTTAAGCCATTTAAGTCTTCGATAAAAATCGGTTTTGCCTCAACATTTTGTGCATTTTTATCTATCATTGATTTGTATCTAGCACTTTTAATTAATTCAGTAACTTCTTTTTGAGTTACATTACCTAATTCAGGAAAATTTACAGCCCCAATATTGAAATTCATAAAATTTTCATCAATTGAAGTTTTAAAATTGTTTAAAACATTTGGTCTATCTCCGTCGACTATCTCGAATAAAACAGGTATTTTTATTGAAAAATCTATTCCCTTGGATTTTGGATGCCCTTTAGAATTATAAATGTTATAGAAGCCATCCGAAATAAGGGAATTTAAATGTCCTTGATATTTAAAACTCAAAGTTGTCAACTTTATATCTTCAGGGAGAGTTTTCATTCCATTTATACGACCATTTAAATCATTTTTTAGATTATCATAATTTAGAGGCTGTTGATTATACAGTTTGTCTAATGCAGTAAATGCTATTTCCTCTTGTTTTTTTAGGTCTTGCGCCCCCACTTTATTAACTAAATAAGCCTTCATTTTAGATCTAGCTTGCCCAAAGTAGGATTCTTCTTTATTATTTAAAAGCAGTAAGTCTTTATTACCAGGATCTTTTTCAATATAATATTTAAGCGTTGTTTTCTGTCCTAATAAATAGAAATAAGCCTTCACAATATTTTTCGGGCTATTGAATTTATCATTTACCTGCGAAAAACAGTCTTTTACCTGAACGATAGAAAGTAGGAGTATTAATAATTTAAAATATAATTTCATAAGTATTAAATTTTATAACCAAAAGATATCCTGTCGCGGAAAACTTCACAGAACGGCTACTTCAAACAGGCAATCAATCTTCGGAAATTTGCTGAAATAATTTTGGCCACTTCAACTTCACTTTTCGCCCATTTTTTTGACAGAAATTGATGGACCAAGATTACATCACTAGGTTTCGACGGTTTGCCTCGAACATCTGTAAATGGTCCATCGGTTTCTGTTAATATTTTATCTTTGGGTATACGATCAATTATCTTCTGCCCATTTTCTGATTTTATCATTGCTGGATTGACTGAAAAATAATATCCCGATGCCGCAATCTTATCGACCAAAGAAAGCGGTCCTGAATACCAGTGAAAGATTGCCGCCTCTATCTTATAGGATTTCAACAGTTCTAAAACTTCCTTTTCAGCGCGTCTGGAATGTAAGCTTAAGATCTTCTTCTGGTTTGAAAGAAGCCCTAAAATCTTAGAAAATGATCTGGTCTGTAAATCCTTAGTCGCAAATCCATCTCTGGAAAAATCTAGCCCGATTTCACCGATATATGATGTTCTAGACAGATTCTTTAAAAATAATGCAAATTCCTTTTCGTGGGAATTTGCATAAAGAGGGTGCATTCCAAGTGCAAGTCGTATCTTTTTATAGGGTAGCACATGAAGATATCCCATTTCGAAATGACTAGGCAGGTTGGTCATGGCTAGAACAGTAATACCTGCTTTTTCACATTCATATAGAATATGCTCCGGCTTGTTATAAAGATCGATGTGGCAATGGGTGTCTATCATCAAATACTTGCTAATGCTTTTAACTTGTCGTTACCTTTATCCTTGATCCATTGCTTGATTTCTGTCTTGACTCGCTCAACCAGGGATGCAGAATCATCTAAACTGTTAAATTCAATCGATCCTGCAACTAATAGCGTCCTTTTGATCTGCTCTCTGCTTTGATCATTGGACAGAAAATCAAACAATGCCGGAAAATCATATTTGCCAAAAATATCGTGTGGCGTTGCAAATATATCAATTCCGTACAATTGATTATCTAATTTCATCTTATGAAGTGCTGCCCTCCGATAAATACATGGCATGCATATTCCGCAATGGCTGGTACCCTCTTTTATATCCCAGTGCATTTTCCTTCCACGTTTGCCACAAGAGACCGACAATTTATATGTTTTTGCTAAAATATCTGGCTTTTTACATTCTTTGACCAGTTCACCTTTGGTGGCATCTCTGTAAGGGTTATACAAAACAGTGGTCAATCCAAGTACACTGATCAGTTCCTGAAGTTGCTTGAGATAGAATGGATGTGTTGTACGTGTACTCAAGGTGCTTGTCCTTGATGGAGTGAGCGGATAGTTTAATGAAATAGTGCCGTTTTCCGGAATGGTGAGTACATTACAGTTTGGTAAAGTTTCCACACAAAACATTGCAATTCCTATAAACAGTAGGGAACGGCTTCTGAAACTTGCTTCCTTTTGAAAGTCATTTCCGTCATTGTCTATATAGCTGAGTCCAACAACACTCTGGATCCACGAATACTTATCTTTAAGCTCCTTATTTTTACTAAAATAATCTTCAATATTTACCTGATCTGAGTTTGGTCCCGGTGATGTGTAATCAAAGTGAGACAGTAAAAGGCCTTTAGTATTATCGTCAAGATTTGAAAGACCATCAATGACCCCGACAAGAGAATCTAGTCCTCCAGAGAAAAGCGAAGCAAAACGATATTCTGACAGATCATAGCTCGGTATCTTTGATTTCCACCTTTTAGCTTTGTCAGTAAATAGAATTTGTTCGCCAAGGTCCTTAAAACTGATATCCCAATAGTCCCCAGTTAGAAATGTTAATAGAGCATCTATTTTTGATTTATTATCCGTCCAGCACTGGGTATTATTTACTGGAAGGCACACTTCGATTTCCCGTGCCCATCCGTCTATTGAATACTGATAACGTTCCAATAAATTATCTATACCATAGAGCAGCGCTGAAATAAAGAAAAAATCAAAAGCTACAGATTTGGTATCGTTGGAAAAATCCTTTAGGCTCTGGAAAGAAATATTAAGATCCACTAACCTTTGCCTTCCATCCGGATCTTCAAAAGATAGTTTAATTCCTGCAAATTCCCCTGTCTTTGGAGGATTGCTTATGTTTACTTTAACCTTCATAGTCTTCAAATATTTTTAATACGTCTTCCTGGATATTTTTTATTAGCCGGTCAGTATCTTCGCCTGACCAGTTGATATTCTTTAATGGATTGGTCCTATTCATGTTTTTGGTCTTTTCGAAGATAAAATCTTTAATCTGTCTGAATAAATCCTCACATTCTGTTTTTCCCTTTTCAACCACTAACTTTTCATAAAACATAATCGAAAGATGCTCGAAAATATAATAACCGAAATAGCGCTCAATAATTTCTTCTAATGATTGTTTATCCAGGGTGCTCTTCAGATACTCTTCCCATTCCGCGATAGTTTCAGCGTCTCCGGCCAGCTCTTCCAGGATCTTTTGTGAAGCTGCTTTGGCTGCAACATCATCCAGAGTGGAAGACGGACCGGTACAGTGTTCGAGCAACCGGTCGATTATTTCGTTCAAAGGGAGATTATCTAACCCGGTTAGACCTACTTCTTTCAGTGCTTCCCGGATATTCCCGCCAGCACCTCCAAACGCTCCCAAAAAAGCACCGATATTCTTTGCTGTCCTGATACCTGCCCTTCCTCCTATCCTGGAGTTTCCTCTGCCGGCTCTTGCAGATCCGCCGATGACTGAAACATATTTGGATATGATGTTTCTCAGTGTGGAAGCTGCGGCGGCCTTGCCATCGCAGCTACTCGTTACCGCCGCGCTGAGGCTACCCCATTGCGGTTGCCCCTTTATTGAGGCCGAATATGATTTTGATGTTCCCATTATTTTGATTTAAATGCGATCGAAGCTGGAGATTTAACTGATTTGAACTTGTTTTCAAGTTTATCATTAAGTTCTGGCCTATCGGAATACCTCTTTAAAGCTTCGCCGATAGCAGCAGGTATGTCATTAGCAGCGATAGATTCCAAAGCTCTTACATAAAAACTCTCCGTACCGGCCACATTATTATCTAATAATGCATGGAATATATCGTATCCTCTTTTTTTCTTAGGATTCCGTGCTAAAACCTGTCCTGAAAACTCCAGAAAATTGTTTCTTTCAAACTCGGTTAGCATCATGACTTCTTCCCTAATTATTTTACCAGTAACAGTTGTCGGCATTGATTCTGCATCTAGCTTTTTATAGAGACTTTTGACAATCGTAGGGATGAGCGAAGTACCAGGTATAGTTGCGGCAATCTTATCCCTTGATAACCAGAAATAGTCGCTTAGGTCCACATCCGATAAACTCGGCTCCACTTTAATCCAGTTTAACAATCTTGATCCGCTCCATTTCTTTAGATCATCATCTTTTTCGATATCTTTCTTCACCTCTGCATCTTTCTTACCTTTTACGAGCTGTTCAAGCTTGGAAATCTGAGTCGGTATACCTTTTTGTTCGACCTGCCAGTGATAAAGCTGTGTAAAGTTTTCGATTTCTGTAGGAGAATATTCCAGAACCATTAATTTGGCTAAAATAGCCATATTGAAATCTGGAATATTAGCGACTTTTGCGAGGCGCTCTCTTAAGGTCAGCGTATTTAAAAATCGCTTGATCTGGCGCGGATTTCCCGATAAAGTCTGCGTAATGATCGGCACAAGATCCGGCAGAGAAACAAGATTTTTTAATATTTTTTCCCTTTGGCTAGATTCGATATATTCTTTCATAGCGCCAAAACCGCATACAGAATAGCGGTCCCTTGCTCTGAAGTCTCTAAAGAAGTTGTGTACCTTTTCGAACTGTTCAGTATTCAATTCTCTTTTACAGATCAAAAGAGAAATGTATGTCTCAACTTCAGAGTCTGACAATCTTGGGAGGTTATACGGAATTTGGATTAATTTTTCGAGATAGTCTTTTACAATATCGTCATTATTAGCATCTGCGATTTTACCTTTCTCCTTATATCTGAACTCTATGGCATGTTTTACAATTCTGGGATCCGCCCCTATAATAAATGCAGTATTAGCGACGTTTAAGAACAGTTTTACAGCTTCTAAATTGTCAATTATCCTATCCGGAGTACACCTGTCGAGATCATCTATTATTACCACCAGCTTTTTAAACTTGGTTGCTTTAAGCAATTCATCGAAATCACATCGAAAGTCCGCGACGACATTTGTTTGCTCCTGTTGTTCTTTTTCTGCTTTTTGTAATGATTTGAAAAATTCTGTTCCTTCCTCGGATTGAAGCTTTGTAATTAACTTATCGGGACTGTCCAATCCAAATTCTGTCAGTTTTTGAATCCCGAAAGGAATTAAACTTAATCCTCCAGTAAAATAAGCAGATACCGCAGGAAGCGCAATATTTTTCATAACCATTCCTGCTCCACGCATCCAGTCGATAGACTTCCATAATTTTTTTGCCTTTTCTTTTACCGTAGTTTTTACTTCTGCCGATAGTTTTTTATTGTCTTCTAGCTCTTTCAAAATCGCATTCAACAATGCAGCTTTTGCGTCATCGTAGCCTTCAAAAGTCCACCCGTTAAAGTAGATACATAGAGAATCTTCATTCTCTTCCTTATCAAACTCGCTTTTTATAATTTGAAGTACACTAGATTTACCACTTCCCCAATCGCCAAATACACCAATCGTAACAGGCAAAACTGTTTCGTCATTAATTACATCAATTAAAAGATCAGCATGGACTTTAAATCCTAATAGATCTTCTGAGGTTTCATTATCTGCCCACATTTTTATTAATTTTTAGAGGTTTTATTATTTTAATTTTGAAACTGATAGGTTGTAAAAATTCATTATAATTCAAAGAAGTATCCACTATTATCAAATTCTACTTTGCTCGTAATCCACACTAGGCTCATTGATAGAATCACCAATAAACGCTTGACAACATCAGTTAAGCTTCTCTTTGACAACTCAATAGACTTCTTACACATTCTTCTTATAGCTCCTAGAATGACCGCCAAAGAAATCTACACAGCTCGCACCTATATCACTAAAGACAGTGATACCGATAACAACATTGGCAACTATTGGATCATTATAGCGTGAAATCTCCCTCCCTTCGATGGAATTGGTCGTGGTTACTATCATGGCATGCTACTTTTCAATCGGGCAAGGTTAATACCCAAGCCTAATATACATTATTTATTCTGAATTAATATGTTTACAGATATTAACTTTCAAGATTATTACAAACTGTAAGGCTAAGGTATGGGTTTGGAAGTAGGATTGGTTATGGGAAACCGTAGCTTATTTACTCAACGGTTTTGCTAAGACAATAAAGTAAAAAAAGCCTCCCTTATAACCGTTAAGGAAGGCAATTTTGGCTAGATGTCCGCTTGGGCTAGATGTTAACCGGCTTTGGGCTTTCATCTACTGTAAAGATCGCGACATTAGTTGAGATAATTGTTGTTCATTTCTTAAAAAATGTTGTTCAAAAATTCCATCCTAATAATAATTCAATCCCGAAATGCTATTTCACCTCATTAAATATTATTATCAGTTTCGGGAACACTCCAGATCAACCCACTCTTCGATAATGATAACCGTCTTTTATCAAAAAGTTCTTCCATGATCATCCACACCTGATCCGTCAATGTAAAATATTTTTTGGTGCTTAGATCATCTATAGTCAAAAATCCGGTAACAGAAAACTTTTCGACAACTAATACTCCGTGCTCAACAGCTAGAAATAATTATTTTTTTAAAAAACCAAACAGGATTGGCCCCTCCCAGACTCAAGGTTTTTTTATTCCTTTTATATTCTTTTTCATCGCATATCGTCCTTTATCCACTTTAATTCCCCACGTTGTATCATGGCTATATATTTTTGCACGTGATCATCGGTCAATAAGCCATTATCTTCAAGGTGGTAATTGAACTGCTTAGTGAAGGTGTCATATTGAATACTTCCTACATAAGCATTATTGAGATAAATATGCCAAAGGCTATATTTCTTGGCCCGTACTTCCACTACCTGGCGTTTTCCATGATGATAAAACAACTCAGGCACATCCGTATCAAAGCGAAGTATAAGGGCGTCAATGCACGCTTCCTTGATGTCATCGGCAAGTACACCGAATGCCAATTGCCACACTCCCTGAGATTTCCTGAAAACATAAAAAGCAAGACCATTTTTGTTGTAAAGATGATAATCTTTCATGCCCATGCTTTTATCATGCACGGTAATTTGAGCGTACATTACCCGATTTCGGCAAAAGATTTCTAGCGGTTTCATTTTACAATATTACTAATAATATTAGTAATATTGTATACGGTATAGATTTATAGGGTTTCTCATTTTTTATATGCGAATGGTTGGATGATGCCTCTCATAGCTGGTAGAGCGACCGCCAAAGAAATCGACATAGCTCGCGCCTATATCGCTAAAGACAGTGGTGTCAATGACAACATTGTTAGCTATTGGAAGGTTGGAATTGGTCGTGGTATGCTGAATTAATATGTTTACACCAATTAACTTTCAAGATGATTACACATTGTTAGGATAGGATATGTGTTTGAAAGTAGGACACGTCACGGGAAACCGTAACTGATTTAGTTAGCAGTTTTACTGAGACGATAAAGTGAATATTTAAATAAAAAGCTTCCCTCTAATTTACAGAGAGAAGCTTTTTAGCTAATGTGTTAATCTGAAATTGCACAAATATCACTAGCGTAATGTAGATTTTTTCTCTATTTAACTCTTTTCAATTCAATATTATTCGGAACGTGAAGTTTATATTGACCACCTTTTCCATCTATACTTATC
>JBMAAL010000072.1:0-28839 GCA_050281725.1 Sphingobacterium sp.
AATAAAATCCGATCTCTTCATTTTATTTATAATTGATTAATTTTTAAATAATTTACCAAATCCATCCGAATAAATCGTTTCTATGGACTGATTTTTATTCTTAAAAATGACAAAAACCGCCACACCTTTCAATTTTTTGGCCTTTGTCTTAATTTGTTCGGGTTCCATGCCCATAAAATAATTATCAAGTGCATCCGCTTCCATGGCAGTCTTTGCATAGACGCTGACACTCAATATATCGGTCATGTATGGAAAACCCGAAACAGGGTCGATATGATGACCCAATTTTTTCCCTTTGTATTGAATAAACTTTTCAAAACTGCCAGCTGTTGTCAGCGCCCCTTCGTTGAGCTGCGCAACAGCGGTCATCAATTCCTCCCCACCCACATCATCGGGTTGAACAATACCAATGGAAAAGCCCTGCCCACCTGGCGGAGTTCCCAAAGCCCTGATTTCACCACCTACTTCGACCATATAATTGGCAATTCCCTTACGTTCGAGATAGTCGGCCAAGACATCTACCGTATACCCCTGTGCAATACCATTAACATCTATTTTAATCCCCTTTTTCTTTTTGATCAGCCGATTGCCACTGACCTTCAGGTAATGCATTCCTACCAGTTCCTTCGCTTTTCGTACCGCCGCCGAATCTGGGGCCACCGGGCTCTTATTAGCACCAAAGCCCCATAGGTTGACCAGCGGGGCAATAGTAATATCGAATTGACCTTTCGATAATTTATGGTACTTAAAGGAAGCTTTTATCACCTTAGCCATATGGCTATCCATCACGATAGACATCACCGTATCTGTATTGAACTTGGATATTCTTGAGTTCTTACGGTAAATTGACATCGACAAATCGATCGTCGTTAAAATACTGTCAACTTCCGACCGTCTAACAAGACTGTCGGAAGCGAAGTAAGTGATATGGAATTGAGTACCCTGCGCGGGTCCCTCCAGCCGAATTTTATGGAGTTTCGTTGCTGGTATTTGCGCCTGTACATCAATGCAACAAATCGTAACAAAAAATAGAAGGCACAAATTCCACTTTAATCCCATCGGCCCAATTGCTTAAATATATAAGTTGGTGTTTTGACCAGGCATCGCTACAGGGTAAAAACCTTCTGCATCCGGAAGTAATTTAGGTTTAGCATCCCAAGCAAGTACATCTGGTCCCAGTTTGATGGTCGATTTCAAGGCTTCATCCCACTTGATCACCTTACCGGTATAACAAGCGATACGTCCGATAATACCTGTCAACGTACTGTAAGCACCATATTCTGCATTATCAAATTTATATTCGCCTTTCGAAATAGCCGTAAAAAGTTCTTTATGTTCTTGTTGATAAGGGTTTGGATTGCCCTTCGCGTCATGGCGATAGATTTCTTTTCCCTTCCAGTCGTACAATACAGCCTGTCCACCCGCAGAAAGATAAGCACGTCCTTTTGTTGCCTGGAATTGCTCGTCTACACGGTTATGTATACCTTCGAAGTGTCTACATTGACTATAAACAACACTGTTGTCGGCATACGTCAATTCTAATGCAAAATTATCATAGATTTCACCATACTCTTTGCCGGTACGGTGTGCTCTGCTCCCTGTACCTTGGATCGATACCGGGTAAGCACCTTTCACCCAATTGGCGATATCAATATTGTGTACATGCTGCTCTACGATATGATCGCCACACAACCAGTTGAAATAATACCAGTTACGCATTTGGTACTCCATTTCAGTTTGCTCTGGTTTACGCGGACGCACCCATACACCACCTGAGTTCCAATAAACTTGTCCCGAAGTAACATCACCGATTGCACCGTCGTGAATACGTTTGATCGCCTCACGGTAATTCGTTTGATAACGGCGTTGCAAACCGACTACAACATTCAATTTTTTACGTTTAGCTTCTGCAGCCACACGTAAGACCTGCTGTACACCAGGGATATCAACAGCGACCGGTTTCTCCATGAAAACATGTTTACCTTGACGGATCGCTTCCTCAAAATGCATTGGTCTAAATCCTGGAGGAGTTGCTAAAATAACAACATCGGCCAATTGAATTGCATCTTTATATGCATCGAACCCCACAAATTTATGGTTGTCGCTTACATCGATCTTATCTTGCCATTTTTCCTTCAGCGTTTTATAAGTACTCTCTAAATTATCTTTAAAAGCATCTGCAAGTGCCACTACTTTAATGTTCATGCCCGAACTTAATGCATCAAATGTTGCTCCAGTTCCGCGCCCCCCACAGCCCACTAAGGCAACTTTGATAACATCTGAGCCAGCAGCATATGCACCTGATAAAGGCATTGAGCTCAACACAGCGCCTCCAGCAACTACAGCAGAAGTTTTAATAAAATCTCTTCTTTCTAGATTTTCCATAACAGTTTTATATTGATTATTTTATATTAAAAGTCTTTGATTGGCTGTTTGTCGTAATAAGCCATAATTTCTTCGTGACTTGGTGGATTAAGGGGTCTTACCAGTCTCATACCCACGAATGGGGCTTCCGGAAACCACCAGTTACTTTTTGGAATTTGTGGATCCAACTGTTTCCACACGGGATCTGAAGCACCACGCGCAGCAGAGCGCATGTCCTCTGCCCCGCTGTCAAAAGCACCACCGCGTACAACATGTGGATACAGGGTTGTCGGAACGACTACGGGGTTGGTCAATACCTTTCCTTTGCCTTCATTGTAACTATCGGCCTTATATTGATCATAAGTCCACTCGGCAACATTGCCATAAATATCATAAAGGCCCCAAGGGTTCGGTTTCTTCTGTCCTACAATATGTGTTTTCTGTTCAGCATTATCTTTAAACCAGGCATAATCTGCCAATGGTGTTGCTTGATCACCGAAAAAATAGGTTGTCTTTGAACCAGCTCGAGCTGCATATTCCCACTCGGCCTCTGTTGGTAAACGGTAAAACACACCAGTACGGACATACAGCCACTTACAGAATTGAATAGCATTGTAATGGGTCATCGCTAGGGCCGGGTGCCCTTCCTTTCCAAAACCAAAAGTCATATCCAAATAAGGTTTGGTCGGTCGCGTAACGGCATCAATCTCTTTCGATACTTTACCGTCCTTACTCTTTGCGATCTCATAATCTTTATACAGAAATGGCTCAAACAGATCCCAGGTTACTTCATACTGGCCTATCCAAAATGGATCCAACGTCACCTCGTGTGCAGGTTTTTCATCCTCTTTCCCCCCACTTGTAGTTCCCATTTTAAAACTACCACCAGGGATTGCCAGCATTTTGAACGTCAGATTAGTCCCTTCAATGGGTTGCTCATAAGGTTCGAACGTCTTTTGGGCCATTACGTGCACACCAGCAAATAACAAAACAGGAATAAAGATTCTTTTTAACATATTTAGGTTTGTAATTAAAGACTAAAATATAAAATAAGGTGTATACTTTACACTTTGACACTATAACTTTTTTATTACAGTTTAATTCTTAACATAATAGTCCATTCGTAATATCGATTTAGCCAGATGCTGGCAATTATCCCCGGGGAACTTAACTAGCCTGAAAATCAAGATCAATAAAAAAGGTTTCCCATTTTCATGGAAAACCTTAAAATCTTATCACAGTATGCTCCTGTCTAAAGCAGAATCTTACGACTTACCGCTTTATCGATGGTAATATACCCCGGATAGAACACTGACTGCCCTGCGATATTGATAGAAGGTTTCACTTTTAACGTAAATATTCCTTTTTTATTCTCATCGCTTGACATTAAAAAATCCTGAAGGTCCGAATTCTTTAACAAATCATAGATATTGGTCGCTATACGCACATTGGCCACGGTAGATTCTCCGGGCTCTATTTGTAATGATTGATTGACAATCCCTTCCACAAGCTGCTGTCCACCGTAAAGAATGATATACTGAAACTTATTAATTGACGCCTTTTTGAGCGTCGGGTTGTCTATTTTAAGCCGGATAACTGCATTCAATGGAATATCTTTCCGCAAATAGGCCAAGGCCAGGCTAGGCGCCGCTCCCAAGTCGATTTGATTATTCTTGATCAGTCGTTGCAATGATGTTCCGGCCAATTGAATACTATCTACCGATTCCACATCGAACTTACATTTCGCCAAATTCTCGATCTGTGCCTTTTGTCGATTCACGCCGCAGCCGGAGATAAACAAACCCAGCAGAACCAAACATCCAAATAAAACTTTCTTGCTCATAATCCCTATTTTCCTCCAAATTTATATAAAACTCCCAGTGTAAACAATGGGTACCCTGCTTTTAAATAGGTATTACTTTTAAAACCGAATACCATACCGTTCGTATATTGCAGCTTCCATCCTTTCCCTAAGCCCATCCTTGTATAAAATACAGGTTCAATAAGCATATTGTCTTCTTTCTCTGCCGGAAGACCATCAATGGCGAAATTCTTCATCCGCATATTGCTCAACCGAATAATGGTACCGTAATCGATATCGTGCCGGTTGCCAAACAACTTTAGGGCATCCTTTTTCTCCGATGAAAAGTTTACCTGCACAAACACCTTATCAAAATCCATGTCCTGCGTCTCTACAATCGCCTGTCCCATCGTCGACGAACGTTTGTTCACGACACTCGTCGTGCCCAGTCCATACCCCCCGTAAACCTCAAACACACGATTATTTTTCCGACCAAAGCGTGTAAAATAGCCTATCCCTGCTTCCCCCATCTTTTGCGCATAGTCTTTAGTATTGGATCGATTATCCACATAGGATCCATTGGCAATGACAGCCACATGATCAGTGACGGCTACCCCCATATTGGCCGATACATTAGCCTTTGTATTGATATTGCCGGATACATACACCTCGCCAGCTTCCGTAAACATCGGTGCTGAAGGCACATTCGGCATGTAAATCGAACTACAGGAATAAAATGAACAGGCAAATAACCCGGCACACAAACCGTATCCAAACTTGTTGTATTTCATATGTAAGTATTTATTCAATCGTGCTTGCATCCAATGGTATTCCGGAATGTTTCGCCTATTGTCTTAAAAACACCTATCCTTTATAAAAATTGTACCAAAGCGGTTACATTTAACAGAAAATAACAATTTAAATAAAACCAAAACCTTAAAGAGCTCATTACCAACTCCGATAAATTACCGAAGCAGCAGCGCTGCGGGCTAACGTTATTACGAACGGTCGCTCTGTGGAACGAAAGTGCAGCAAGTAGCATCGGCTTTCGTTCATATTGTCCAAGATCAGATCCACGGGAGAACAGACAAACAAAAAAAGGCATCAATTTCTTGATGCCTTTTCAAATATTGTTGCAAAACCTTACGCTTCTGTAGGAACTACAGATACATACGATTTATTGTTAGCTTTTTTACGGAAAACTACTTTACCGTCTACTAAAGCGAACAATGTGTGGTCTTTACCAATACCAACGTTTGTGTCAGGATTGTGTTGTGTACCGCGTTGGCGTACGATGATGTTACCAGCGATTGCTTGTTGACCACCGAAGATTTTGATACCTAAACGCTTGCTATGTGACTCACGGCCGTTCTTAGAACTACCCGCACCTTTTTTGTGTGCCATTTCTTTATCTTAATTTAAGACTATTTGTCTGATTAAAAATTCAATTATAACGTAATACCAGTGATCTGGATTTTAGAAAATTGTTGACGGTGACCGTTTTTCTTTTTGTAGCCTTTACGACGTTTTTTCTTGAAAACGATAACTTTATCGCCTTTTAAATGAGACAAAATTTTAGCCGAAACTTTTGCACCAGCAACGCTAGGTGTACCAATGGTGAATTTACCACCGTCTTCTGCTAACAATACATTGTCAAATTCAATACTAGCGCCTTCATCTCCTTGTAAACGGTGTACAAAAAGGAACTGGTCTTTTGCAACCTTAAATTGCTGTCCTGCTATATTTACTATTGCGTACATTGTTAATTAATTAAATGTGTTATTAAATGAAGGGCAAAAGTAATCAGTTTTTATCATAATTCAAAGACAAATTTACTTTTTCGTTTACCAAACCAAAATTCTTTTTTCTGGAGCAACATACATTTTTGCCGCAGGCTGTACATTAAATGCTTTATAGAAAGCCTCCATGTTGTATACAGGACCATTTACCCGAAATTGTTCGGGGCTATGTGGATCAACTTTTAAACGTAACCGCATGCGCTCATCGCTGCTCTTTACGCGCCACACTTGCGCAAAACTCAGGAAGAAACGTTGATCGGGGGTAAAGCCATCAATCTTGTCCTGCCCCTGCCCTTGTTTGGTTAATTTGAAAGCATCATAGGCAATATTTAAACCGCCGATATCCGCCAGGTTTTCACCTAAAGTAAGCTCACCGTTTACATGTTGATTGTCCAACAGCGTAAAACCACCATATAACTTCGCTACCTGATTGGCGCGTTCCGTAAACTGTTTCGCATCCACGGCAGTCCACCAATCGTTCAAGTTACCGTCTTTATCATACTGGCGCCCCTGATCATCAAAACCATGTGTCATCTCGTGTCCGATAACGGCACCGATAGCGCCATAATTGATTGCATCGTCCGCGTTGGCATCAAAGAATGGGAACTGCAAGATGCCGGCCGGGAATACAATCTCATTATACGGTGGATTGTAATAGGCATTCACTGTAGGTGTTGTCATCAGCCATTCTGCCTTGTCAACCGGTTTACTGATTTTACCGGCCATTTCTTTATAAGCATGCTTTGCAGCAGACTGCAAGTTGGCATAGTAGGTATCTTTGGCGACTTCCACATCACTATAATCTTTCCACTTCTCCGGATAGCCGATTTTTTTGGTGAATGCTTCCAATTTTTCAATCGCTTTCTTTTTGGTCTCAGGCGTCATCCAGTCCAATTTCTCAATGCGGCTCTTGTAGACTTTCTGCAAATTGTCGACCAATTCGAGCATTCGTTTTTTTGCTTCGGGCTTGAAGTATTCATCCACATACAACTTGCCCACAATCTCGCCAAGGTTCTCGTCGGCCGAGCTCACCATCAGCTTCCACCGCTCTTTCTCCTGCTTCTGACCATTCAGGGTTTTCCCGAATAATTCAAACTTGGCATCCCTGAAACCTTTGCTCAGGGCCGTCGCAGAAGCATTCGCTAAATCTGCTTTTAGTTTTGTCTTCCAGCTATCTAAGGACTGTGATTTCAACAAATTATTTAAAGCAAGGTAAAATTTGGGCTGCTGTACCAAAATGGTATCGGTCTTCACATCTAAGCGTTGCAAAATATCTTTCCAGTTGAGATTTGGTGTTTGCTTCTGAAATTCCTGTACCGCAAATTTATGATAGTTTTTAATGGGATCCCGCAATTCTACCGGTGTAGCATGCGATTTGGCAATTTCTGTTTCCAAGCGCAGCACTTCTTCCGCCGACTTTTGGGCATTTGCCCCTTCACCGATCAGTCCGAATAACTTGACCAGATACGCGACATAGGCCTCCCGGATCTTCTTCGCTTTGTCATCCTGATCTAAATAATAACTTGCTTCGGGCAGGTTGAGTCCCCCCTGAAAAAATTGCAATGCATTCTTCGTGCTGATCCGGTCATCTGCGGCGACATAAAAGGTAAAAAGATCACCATCACCCTCCTTAAATCCATCTGCTGCATACGCAATCAATTCATCAATACTTTTCAACCCATTGATTTTTTGAATGGCTCCTTCGATCGGTTTCGCGCCCAATTTATCAATCGTTACGGTATCCATACCACTCGCATAGAAATCGCCAGCTTTTTGCTGATCTGAACCTTTTTTGTTATCGGACTTTGCGGCGCCTTCCAAAATAGATTTCAGGTTTGCCAGATTTTCGTCGGCGAGCACATAAAAGGAGCCCCATCCTGTTTCCGATGCCGGGATCTGCGTATTTTTCATCCAGCTTCCATTCGCATATTGGAAGAAATTATCTCCTGGATTCACCGTCGTATCCATACCTGAGACATCAAAAAAATTTGTGCGGACCTCCTGAGCAGTATCGCTTTTCTTATTTGACTGACATGACATCATCATTAAGATCATGGATAGCGTCCCCCATTTGACTTTTTGTATCATATTTTAAGAGATTAAAAGCGTATTTAAATTTACTTCAAAAGTTTCACTTCATACAGATCCTTCCGCCTATCCTTCTTCACTTTAACAGTACCATACTCATGCAGGTCGCGCAGAGCATACAGGTCAACGTCGGCAATAAGCACCATCTCCGCATTCGGTGTCGCCTCGGCTTTGATGGCATTATTGGGAAAAGCAAAATCTGAAGGAGTAAAAACGGCGGACTGCGAATATTGTATATCCATATTATTCACACGCGGCAAATTACCTACAGAGCCGGCAATAGCCACATAACATTCATTTTCTATCGCCCTAGCCTGCGCACAGGTACGCACGCGGATGTACCCGTTTTGGGTATCCGTCATAAAGGGCACAAATAGAATCTGCATCCCCTGATCGGCCAAAATACGGCTCAGTTCAGGAAACTCGACATCGTAACAGATCAACAGCCCCACTTTACCACAATCGGTGTCAAATACTTTCACTTCACTACCACCCACCATACCATAGTATTTAAATTCATTTGGCGTGATGTGAATTTTCTTAAACTCATCGAGCTTACCGTTGCGATGACAGAGGTAGGAAACATTGTAGAGTTTTTTGTTTTCCATCAATGGCATGGAACCCGCAATGATATTGACGTTGTAGGATACAGCAAACTGTTGAATGCGATCGATAATCTCGGAGGTATGCTGCGCGAGCCTTTCCATCGCCAGGCGCTCGGGAAGATCGTTATAAGGGCTCATGAGTGGCGTATTGAAAAATTCCGGAAACATGATAAAATCTGTTCCATAATCACTCACCGTATCCACAAAAAACTCGATCTGATCATAAAATGCCTCCAGATTATCAAACAAACGCATCTGCCATTGCACCAGGCCCAAACGGATCGTCTGCTTGGTGGTCGAAATGGACCGTGTCTCTGACTCATAATAAATATTATTCCATTCCAACAGGGTAGCAAACTCCATCGATTCAGCATCTTCGGGCAGATAATGCTTGAGTATTTTTTTGACATGAAAATCATTTGAAAGCTGAAATGTCAGCGTCGGATCATAGATCTCCTTGCGTTTGACTTTCTCGATGTAAACCCGCGGACTCATTTTATCCGCATAGTTATGGTAATTGGGAATACGGCCCCCGGCAACAATACATTTGAGGTTCATCTGTTCACACAGCTCCTTACGCGCATCATAGAGACGCCGGCCGAGACGTAACGCCCGATGCGCCGGATGAACAAACACCTCAATCCCATATAGGGTGTCTCCATCATCACTATGCTTGGTAAACTTACCGTCATCGATAATCTCATAATAACTATCGTAAATATTATTCTTTTTTGAATTAAGGATAATGGACAATGCACAGGCAACGACATGTCCATCAATCTCCACACATAATTGCCCTTCCGGAAATATATCAATCAAATCCTGAATATTTTCCTTTGACCAAGTTTCACCTGCACCATCATAAGCCTGTTCCATCGATCGTTTCAAATCAACATAATCCTTCTTTGTCAAGTTCCGCACTTGAATATCCATATAAATCTCCTTTTTGAAATTAGTTATCTAAATTTAGTAAAAGTAAAGACCAGGCACAAGGGCTGGCCACAGGTAATATACCAGGTATGGCGCATCGACTACAAACGCCAGTATCCATAGATAACAAACTTTACCCGTTTTAGTTCGCCGGCATAGTCAATATACCTAGAAAATCCCTTCCAATAGCTGGCCAGAATGGAAAAGAAGAATCAGCCGATGAATCTAGAAAAATCAGCTACACCGCAGAAGTTAGGCGCTTCCTAAAAATAACAGCATAAAAAAAGCGCCAATGTTCAATTGGCGCTTTTGATATCTCAATGATAGCTGCAATCAACTATGCTTGACCTTGTGGCGTTCCAAAAGGGAATGCAACTGTAGGATCACCACCTTGTTGAGGTTGTTCAGCAACACCTAAGTCCATTTTAATTGGGCCATTTAATGCTTCGAAACGGTTCACGTTATCAACCAATGCACCTAACAAGCGTTTTGCATGCTCTGGAGTCAAAACGATTCTTGATTTCACTTTTGCTTTTGGCACTCCTGGCATCACACGGATAAAGTCAACCACAAATTCAGTATTAGAGTGAGTGATAATCGCAAGATTTGAGTAGATTCCTTCTGCTACTTCTTCTGTCAACTCGATGCTCAATTCGTTTTGATTTTGGTTATTTTCCATAATAATTCTAATGATAAGTTAATATATTCTTAAATTCTACTTTGTAAATGTTCTAAAGTCTTGTCCGTTCTCAATATTCAATAATGTCTCGTAGATCAATCTGATTACGTTATCCACATCTTCCTTATGAACCATCTCCACAGTTGTGTGCATATAACGGAGCGGTAAAGAAATCAATGCCGACGGTACACCTCCATTGCTATAGGCAAATGCGTCCGTATCAGTTCCTGTAAAACGAGATGAAGCCTGACGCTGGAAAGGAATATTATTCTTCTCAGCAACCTTAACCAACAGTTTATTCAGATTGATCTGAACCGCTGGAGCATAGGACAATACCGGGCCTTTTCCTGAAAACAGATCGCCCTGCGTGATCTTATTGATCATCGGAGTTTGTGTATCATGTGTCACATCAGTTACGATAGCGACATTCGGTTTGATACGATCTGCAATCATTTCGGCACCACGTAAACCAATCTCTTCTTGCACCGAATTTACGATATATAATCCAAATGGCAATTTCTTTTTATTCTCTTTTAGCAAACGAGCAACCTCAGCGATCATAAAACCACCGGCACGATTGTCCATAGCCCGCCCTACATAATAACGGTCGTTAAGAATAGAGAATGTATCTTCGTATGTAATGACACAACCCACATGTATTCCCAAGGCTTCAACCTCTTCTTTGGTACTACAGCCGCAGTCCAAAAAGATATTTTTCAGTGAAGGATTTTCTTCTTTCTCTCCCGAACGTGTATGAATTGCCGGCCAGCCGAATACAGCTTTGACAATACCCTTTTCCGTATGAATATTCACGCGCTTAGACGGCGCAATCTGGTGATCTGAGCCACCGTTACGTATCACATAGATCAGTCCATCTTTGGTAATGTAATTGACAAACCAAGAAATCTCATCCGCATGAGCCTCTATAACGACCTTGTACTCTGCTTTTGGATTGATTACCCCCACAGCTGTACCGTAGTTGTCAACGAATGTATCATCGACATAAGGCTTCAAATAATCCAACCACAGTCGCTGTCCTTCCCACTCAAATCCTGTAGGAGAAGCATTATTGATATATTTCTCAAAAAATGAAAGCGAATCTTTAGTCACAACCGCGTTGTGCTTCGGCTCTTTTTTCTTGTTTTTTTCTGCCATCTTTTCCTTTTCTATTTACTTTCGTCAAAATATGAAAATTTCAATGAAATGCAAAAGTAAAAATGTTTTTTGAAATATTGTTGGCGCATTTTTTTCAGGTCATCCCCCCTATTTTAGTAAACAAGATCCGCAAAAGACAATATTTTGTTCACGATGAATAAATTAGGTCCGCAGCCCAACGATATTATGCTTAAAAACAAATTGTAGGAATAAAAAATGAGATTAAAGCTTATCTTTACTCCAAAGTAATTTAAACAGCTATAAAATTTATGAATTCAATATTAAGTGCAATACATTGGAATATTGACCCCGAAATGTTCAACTTTGGCGCCTTTGCCCTTCGCTATTATGCCTTATGCTGGTTGTTAGCGTTCTTTGTTTCATACGTGATCATGTTGCGTATATTCAAAAAGGAAGGCCGCACACAAGAACAGTTGGATCAGCTTTCAATTTATATTTTCCTGGGCACTTTGATCGGAGCACGATTGGGACACTGCCTATTTTACGATTTTGACTATTACAAAGATCATATACTTGAAATCTTCCTGCCATTCAAATGGGATAAAACAGGATTTCATATTACCGGCTTTGCAGGTTTGGCTTCCCATGGCGGCGCCATCGGAATTATCCTCGCGCTATATTTGTTCTGCAGAAAAACAAAAACCGACTTTCTATGGTTAGCGGACCGATTGGTCATTGTAGTCCCTATTGCCGGTGCACTTATCCGTATCGGAAATTTCTTCAATTCCGAAATAATTGGCACACCTACAGATCTACCTTGGGCTATCGTGTTTGAGCGTGTAGACAATGTACCGCGCCACCCTGGGCAGCTTTATGAAGCAATCGCCTATATTTTGATCTTTATTATCATTGGTTCCTTATTCAAATCCAATCCCAATCGCCAAAAAGGCCAATTATTTGGCATATTCATGGTCCTATTATTTGGTGCACGTATGGTCTTGGAACATTTTAAAATTGACCAGGAAGCTTTTGAGCAAAGTATGGCTTTAAACATGGGCCAATTACTGAGTATACCTTTTATTCTGGTAGGCTTTTACTTTATCTTCCGGAAAACCAAAGCTTAAAACAGGAGGCAATATATCCTTGTTTGCAAATACAAGATTTAACAGGCATCTTTTGTAGAAAAGATGCCTTGTTTTTTTCCAATACCTGCAAAGATTACTATATTAGGCTTCAATAAATAATATATCCTTTTACAACAAAAAACTTAAGCCTAAAATGAGTCTAGCACAAGCTGCATCTGTCGAAGCAAACGAAAAGATGCTTCAATACAATGGTCAATATGGAGAATACGGCGGATCTTATATCCCCCCGGTACTCGAAGAACAATTGAATAAACTGGCTGCCTTTTTCGATAGTCATGTCCAAAAAGAAGAATTCCAGAAAGAGTTTATTGCGATCTTAAAACACTATGTCGGTCGCCCCTCACCTTTATATTACGCGAAGAATTTAAGCGAATATGTCGGTTCCAAAATCTATTTGAAGCGGGAAGATTTAAACCATACAGGTTCCCACAAGATAAACAATTGTATCGGTCAAATTCTTCTGGCCAAACAAATGGGCGCAACAGAGATCATTGCCGAAACTGGCGCCGGTCAACATGGTGTTGCAACAGCAACAGCAGCAGCATTGTTAAACATCCCCTGTAAAGTATTTATGGGCGAAATCGACGCTGCGCGCCAGGCCCTGAACGTCAAACGCATGGAATTGTTGGGCGCCGAAGTTGTAACGACCAATCTCGGTAGCCGTACGTTAAAGGATGCCGTAGACGCGGCCTTGATGTATTACGTCGAAAATCCAACATCCTATTATCTATTGGGATCGCATGTTGGCCCACATCCCTATCCAAAAATGGTCGGCTATTTTCAAAGCGTTATCGGTAAAGAAGCACGCCAGCAGATTCTTGATCAGGAAGGGCGCCTCCCCGACAGCATCTTTGCCTGTGTAGGTGGCGGGTCAAATGCCATTGGCTTATTTTCGGGTTTTCTCGATGATCATGCCGTCGAAATTCATGGTGGTGAAGGTGGTGGCACCGGGACTTATCCAAAAACAGCAGCGACACTTTCTTTTGGTAAACCAACCGTATTTCAGGGAACCTTTTCATACTGTCTGGTCGATGATGAAGGCAATCCGATCCCCTCAACTTCAGTGTCTGCAGGCCTTGATTACCCAGGGATATCGCCGCAACATGCCCAGCTAAAAGATAGCAATCGCGCAAACTATCATCCCGTGACTGACACCGAGGCTATTGATGCCTACAAGTTGCTTTCCCGACTGGAAGGTATTATTCCGGCCATTGAATCGTCACATGCTGTTGCCCTTGCGGTGAAATTGCTCAAAGACAAAAACCAAGTCGCTATTGTAAACCTTTCAGGGCGTGGCGACAAGGATGTTGACCGCGAATTCTAGTCACAGCATCAAAATACATGCATAGCCTGAGTGCCAAGCTCTACGTTAGGCACCCGGGCTAAACATTTTATCCATTAGCTAACGATATCTCCAAAATGAATCGATCAAGAAATCGTCGAATAGTTTTAAAAACAGTCATCAGCCTCCTCGTCTTAATTTACCTGGGCCTGATTGGCTATAATCTTTATCCCGAAGCAACGTTGGATCGGCATGCAAAAGTGGACAAACTGATTGTCTATAAATCTAAAAGGACACTATTGGCCTATAGCAAGGGAAACCTCTTAAAATCATACCGTATTTCACTGGGCGGTCAACCTGTAGGCGACAAAGAATTTGAAGGTGATTTAAAAACACCCGAGGGGCTTTATACGATCAACAATAAAAATCCATATAGCGACTATCACAAAAACCTAGGTGTCTCTTACCCAAATGAGCAAGATATTGCCCATGCCAAAAGTTTAGGAAAAGATGCCGGTGGCGACATCAAGATCCACGGACTCCGAAACGGACTAGGCTTTATCGGTAAATTGCAACGCCACATGGACTGGACTTTCGGTTGTATGGCACTTACTAACTCGGAGATTGACGAGCTTTTCAACGCTGTTCCAATAGGCACAACTATTGAAATAAAGCCCTAGCTGAAATAAACCCTTGACTGAAATAAAATATTGAGTGAGACAAGGTCCTAACAAACTGAGGACCTAAGCGCTGAAAGCCCCTTCCATTGCGCTCATCCGCTGGCGATCTAACCCTTCCGTCCTATTTCTTACTACAGCCGATTTTCAAAATACTACAAGATAAACCCTAAATATTACAACCCCATGTCTAATAAATTATCGATTTTTGAGTTTACATGAGTAACTTGTATTTAAAATAATTCTTATGAAACTTGCAATAAAGAATATGGTATGCAATAGATGCATAATGGTTGTTGAAAATGAGCTGGCGAAGCTCAATCTCCATGTTAAGCATATTTCTTTGGGCCAGGTGGAAATTGAAGAAGAACTGACCAAAGCGGAGAGTAAGCAACTTGCTGCAAATTTTTCGGAACTTGGGTTTGAACTTATTGACGATAAAAGAACCGTCATCATCGAACAGGTAAAACATGTGGTGTTGGATCTCATCCGCAATCAACATAACGACACCAGCCTTAATCTTTCCGAAATCATCAGCACGAAAGTGCACCATGATTACAACTACATCTCCAATTTATTTTCGGATGTTGAAGGGATAACCATCGAAAAATACTTCATCGGCCAGAAAATTGAATATGTCAAAGAGTTATTGGTTTACGACGAACTTACCTTGAGTGAGATTGCCTATAAACTCAATTACTCCAGTGTTGCCTATTTAAGCAATCAATTCAAAAAAGTAACCGGGTTGACGCCAAGCCACTTTAAACAGATCAAAGACAATAAACGTAAGCCGCTCGACAAAATCAACGAGTAAAGGTGTGGAACGACAAAAGTAATCTTCATAGCAACCTCGGCTGCCAGGATTAGAAAACAGGTAAAAAAAGAAGTGACAGATCAAAGAAAATAAGCAGCTGCCCAAAGAAAAGAACCAGCAGGCCAAAGCAGCAGCAGGTCAAAAAAAAGAAAAGGCTTCCGAGCGGAAGCCTTTCTTTTAAAATTGCCCTTTCAAATTAGCAACCCTTATCTTAAATATCTCTAATTCTTTTTGTTGTTGATTGATAAAAGAATTTTCCTCCAGTTTTCCTACCACAATATCACGTTCTTCATCATTGGCATAAACCATGTTTTTGAACTGATTTTTGTAGTCTTTGGCCCGGGATTTATAAATCTGTTCACCAATCCAGATCCGATGCCCAAGCGCCTGATCCAACAAAGATACAATTTTATCTGTTGATAAAACCATACCTTCCAAATTTAAGACTTCGATTAAAGACAAGAGTGCATGTTCACGTTTATCTAGGGGGTAATCTTTACTTTTATCATGATAGAATTCATGGATATCATCCCATGAATCTATCTTTTTTGATTTGACATCATCTAAGAAAGCGTGCAGGGCATTGCTTTCGATCAGCTGTCCACCGATATTCTCCCAGTTCGTACGCGATCGACCCGATAAGGAGGCAATAATATCCTGCAGTGACAGACCTTCCTCGAGGGCATCCATCAGGTGCAATACACCATAGTACTTAATAAACGAACGGTATAAGTGATAAGCCTCACCAACCTTCTGAATTACAGTCGGTCTGCGTGAATTTTCGGCTCCTTGCAGCACGATGGTCTGATCTTTTAGATCCATGTTGTTGGCAAGCAGTGCCCGACCGGCAACAATACGTTCGTGCTCATCCTTCCCTGCTGCAGTGTGAAGGCTATCTGCAACGGCCAAGGCCAGCATATCCATCCCTTCAAACATTTCATTCACCGTATCCGGCGCCAACATATCGTATTCAAAATATTGATTTTTGAAATGTCGATTGTCCCGCGCCGCATACTTATTGGCATTCCGTACCAATGCATACATATTGTACATAAACCAATACCCCGGGATCAAAACCAGTTGATCATGTTGTACGTCATTGCTTACTAAGGTAAAAGGCAGCTTGATATCCAGTTCATGCAGAAAATCTCCTTTTACAATCAGGCAATACGATGCAAATCTGGAGTTGTGTTTTAGACTGACACAGAGTCCGGGCCAAAAACCACGTCCCGCAATAATTTCACCGTCCGCAGCTCTAGAGTTGTGATTGGATCCTACTGTTGCTCCAGCAGCCATATTACTTTGGCCCATCACCAATGCCGCACATAAAAACGAGTTGTTATGATGCTGTTCATGCGCTGGAAAAATCAAGGAATTTAACACTTCACAACAGGAAATTGTCGAGTTGTCACCCAAATAAGAGTTGATCAAACGCGCACCATATTTCAATTGTGAATAGGAAGCCAGGATAAAACGTACGGCTTTAACGCCGTAAAATATACGACAGCCGTAGCCAATAATTCCATTAACAAGCTCACAGCCTTCACCGATCTGCGTATACGATTCCTGCGAGGAATTGACAGTTACATTTTTCAGCTTGCTGACCCCTTTGATATAAACATCAGTCCCGATCTTGACATTCTTGATCGTTAACGTATTTTTGATGACACAACGGTCGCCAATCTGGCTGTAATAGCCGCGTTGACTTCCAAATTTCTGATCCGTCAGTTCTCCAAATCGCTGCTGTAAAGCATGATCATGTCGATTTCGGGTCCAAAGGTAAACATCTGCGGCCTGCATGCCATCAAAAGGGTAAACCGAACGGGCACCATTTTCGTTGCAGAGCTCCAGTTCGATCCTTTTATCTGATTCTTCTCCATCGCGGAGGATACCATTACCGAATTTGGCTGTACTACCGGTCTCCATTTCCTTGATCTGGCTCAAAAGCACCTCATTACCAACAATAAAGTAGGACAAGTAGCCCACATAATGAACAGCAACATCATCACCAAAGTCCGAGCTGATGATCGTCGAATGATACAGGCCAATCGGCAGCTGCAAATTGCGGTAATCCAGGTAACTCGGACTCAAATTGCCGATACGCACCAGACCGTAGAACTTACAGTGCTGCACCTGATTCGGATCGAAGACTGCCGATACTTTGACCTTGGTCCAGTCGCTGGACCAGTTACCGTTATTAATCAACTGTTGAATCTCCGTTTCCGTCAGATCGCGGTAGTCATTACGCGGGTTTTGCTGAAAGCGCAGGGTATATTCATCTTGTCCTGCTGGAATAAATTCATCTGGGATAAATCCATAGCCCAGCTGTTCCAAAGGTTTCTTCTTCAATACACTCATAGGCCTCCTTACTCTACAGTTACCGACTTCGCCAGGTTACGTGGTTTGTCCACGTCCAATCCGAGCTCTACACCAATATAATACGATAGCAGTTGCAATGGTACAACCGAAATCAATGGCGCTATAATCTCATCGGCCTCCGGAATTTCCATAAAATCATCCGATAGATTTTCAGAAACGGTATCGCCTTTGGTAACCACCGATATGATCTTTCCCTTACGTGCTTTGATCTCCTGAATATTTGAAACAATCTTCTCGTGATACGCATCTTTTGTGGCGATAAAAACAACAGGCAGATTCTCATCAACCAATGCGATCGGTCCATGTTTCATCTCCGCTGCAGGATAACCTTCGGCATGGATATAGGAAATTTCCTTGAGTTTAAGCGCACCTTCCAGGGCAACCGGGAAATTATATCCCCTACCCAAGAAAAGAAAGTCGCGGGCATCTTTGTACTTTTTGGCAATGGCTTTGATTTTATCAACCTGCGTATCCAAAATCCACTCCACCTTTTCAGGCACTTCATTTAATTCCTTTGCGAGTTTTTGATAACGCTCTTCACTGATCGAGCCTCTTAAAGAAGCAATCTTTAATGCGATCAGGTTCAATACAGTCAACTGTGCCGTAAATGCTTTTGTACTCGCTACGCCGATTTCTGGTCCAGCATGTGTATAGGCACCTGCATCCGAAAGTCGGGCGATAGAAGATCCAACAACATTGACAACACCCAATATGATAGCACCTTGTTTTTTCGCATTTTCCAATGCAACCAATGTATCAGCCGTTTCACCACTTTGGGAAATCGCCAAAATCACATCACCCGGATGAATAACCGGATTACGGTAGCGGAATTCCGACGCATATTCAACTTCTACATTTATGCGGCACAATTCCTCAATAACATATTCTGCAATAAGTCCGGCATGCCAGCTGGTGCCACAGGCAACAATCACAATGCGATTGGTATTGCTGATCTCATTGGCAAATTTTTCAATGCCGCTCAGTGTAATCTGATGGGATTGCAGATCCAAACGTCCACGCATAGAGTCAAAGATCGTTTGCGGTTGCTCGAAGATCTCTTTCAACATAAAGTGATCAAAGCCCCCTTTTTCAATAGCCGACAACTCCAGATCCAGTTTTTGCACATAAGGTGTGATGCGCTCATTACCTAGATTTTTAAGGATCAGCTCCTCCGGTGTGATAATGGCCAGTTCGTAGTCATTGATGTAAACAACTTCTTTGGTGTATGCTAACATCGGCGAAGCATCTGAACCCAAAAAATGCTCATTTTTACCGATACCAATCACCAAAGGACTTCCTTTACGTGCTGCAATAATACGATCCGGATGACCAGCTTCCAATACGAGGATCACATAGGCCCCTACAACCCGTTTCAAAGCAATACGGATTGCTTCTTCTAACGAGCATTCATTCTGCAATTGAATTTCTTCGATAAAGTTGACCAGAACCTCTGTATCGGTATCACTTTTAAACGTATAACCTTTATTGATTAATTCTGATTTTAAGGAAGCATAGTTTTCAATAATGCCATTATGAATCATCGCGATGCGTCCGCTGTTGGAATAATGCGGATGCGCATTCCGATCAGAAGGTTCACCGTGAGTAGCCCAACGCGTGTGGCCTATCCCTGTTGTCGACTGTAGATCCTTGTCGTACACAAACTCTTCCAAGTTTGCGACTTTACCTGTTTTTTTGAAAACATCGATCTGCTCACCTTTATGTAATGCCACTCCAGCACTATCATAACCGCGGTATTCTAATTTTTGTAATCCGTCAATGACGATACCGTACGCCTGACGATAACCTGTGTATCCTACAATTCCACACATGTATGTCTCAATTTTAAGTGTATATTTTGTTAATGCGCCGCAATGTAATAAAAAATATCTACGCAATCGATTGATTAACCTAAAATTAACACAAAAAGGGCGGCTAATGAAACATTAGCCGCCTTTTTCTATTGTAAAATGTATTATTTTTTAGTGTTCTGCCACATCTACATGGTCATAATCTTCCTTCATCAAGGCTTCATAATTTGTTTTTTCTTTCTTGCCAAAACGACGTTGAAGACTGTCAAAAATGGAGTATACCACCGGTACAATAACCAAGGTTAAAAATAAAGAAGATAACAAACCACCGATGATAACAATCGCAAGACCTCTATTCATATCGGCACCGTCTCCAGTAGCGATTGCAATAGGAATCATACCAAATACCATGGCAATTGTCGTCATCAAAATCGGACGAAGACGCGCGTGATTGGCTGCCACCAACGCATCGTGTGTATTATCGCCAGCCTCCTTACGATGGTTGGCAAAGTCAACCAGCATGATCGCATTCTTGGCCACCAGACCAATCAACATAATGATACCCAAAATTGTAAAGATATTCAAGGTCTGATTTCCCAGCGCCAAGAACAATAGGGCTCCGATAAACGACAATGGAATCGAGAATAAGACCACAAATGGCGTGATAAAACTATCGTATAAAGCAACCATTACCAAATATACTAGGATAATAGATGCCAATAAGGCAATACCCAAGGTACCGAAACCTTCGCTTTGGTTTTCCATATTACCACCCCAGATGAAGACGATCCCCGGTTTACGCGGCAGTTTTTCAAACTGTGCCTGCCACTCTTGTGCTACGGTACCCATTGGTCTACCGATTGCCTGTCCCTGAATGGATACTGCCGGCGACTTGTCGCGACGTTCCAACAACGTAGGTCCCGAACCAAAGGTTACATTGGCAAATTGATCCAAAGAAATAGAGGCACCCTGATTATTGATAAATTTCAGATCACGTACGTTGTCGATATTGGCACGGCCATTTTCCGCATAGCGGATATTGATATCGTACTCGTTATCGCCTGCTCTGTATTTGTTATCCGTATTTCCTGAAAACGCCGTTTGCATCGTCATACCTACGGTAGAGACATTCAGTCCCAAAGAGGTCATTTTATCACGGTCGATCTTCACATTGATCTCAGGGTTACCCGCTTCAGAAGTCAATTTGACACCCGCAGCCCCCGGAATCTTACGTAATTGATCTGCCGCCTTCTCTGCAAATTCCTGTGCATCTTCGACAGAAGCACCGATAATCGTCAGCTTCAATGGCGCTTGCTCCGCTCCCATGATACCCACATTGACGGTTTTGATTTTTGCACCGATCAGTTTATTTTCCAGTTCACGCTTCAATGTCGCTGAATACACCTGTGAGTTACCTTCAAAATTTTCTTTGTCAAGGATCACGTGGATCTCCGATTTGTAACGCGAACCCGTTGTCGAAGCCATACCGTCCGAAGACTGCCCCACCGTTGTAATAATTTCTTTTACATCGGGTTTCGATTTAATATAAGCCTCCGCTTTTTGTGTCAATAAGTTGGTCTTTTCCAGGGAAGCGTCTTTATCAAGTTCTAATTGAATGAAGAACTCCTTACGGTCGATACTCGGGAAGAAATCCGAACCGATGTAACCTTTAGCGATCAGGATAAATGATGCAAAAAGTAAACCGATTGCCAAAAATAAAGTCGCAAGCTTGGTTTTCCAGGTTCTTAAGGCCCAGGTCAACAATCCAGCAACCCAATGTGTAAAGCTGTTCAAACCGCTTTCAAAACCATGAATAATACGACCAAAGAAAGAAGTTTTGCTCAAGTGCTCCAATTTACCGAAACGTGAGTATAACCAAGGTACTACCGTAAATGACACCAATAAGGATAATAATGTCGAGATGATTACCGTCACACAGAATTGTGCCAGGATATTGGCCACCAAACCCGTAGACATCGCGATTGGTAGAAACACCACCACGATAACCAAGGTGATCGCCGTTACTGTAAATCCGATTTCCGAAGCACCATCATAGGCCGCACGCACCTTGTTTTTACCCATCTCCATGTGGCGGTGAATATTCTCGATAACAACGATCGCATCATCCACAAGAATACCTACCACCAGGGATAAACCGAGTAAAGACATCAAATTCAAGGTATAGCCCATCAAAAGCAAGCCAATAAAGGTAGCAATCAAAGATAAAGGAATCGCCACCATGGTAATCGCCGCATTACGTAAACTTTGTAAGAAGAACAACATGATAAAGCCCACCAAGGCAATGGCAATCATTAAGTCGTGGATCACGTTATCGGCCGCATTCAATGTAAATTCTGAAGAGTCATTGGCCACCAGAATTTTAATATTCTGTGCCGCATAATCCTTCTCTACACCAGAAATTACTTTTCCGTCTTTATCGTGTACCGCAATGGTTTTCTTGACCGCTTCGGACACCGCTACCGCATTTGCATCAGACTGTTTAAAGACCTGCAATAAGATTGTATTCTGACGGTCTAGGCGGGCTACTTTTTCAATCTCTTTGATACCATCGCGCACATCGGCGATATCGCGCAGATAGATCTGCACCCCTGCCGGTGTTGTGATCGGGAGGTTACGGAGCTCCTCGATCGAAGTTACTTTACCCGAAAGACGGATGGTTGTCCGGTTATCACGGGTGCTGACGTTACCTGTCGGGAAATCGAGATTAGATGCCGCTACCGTTTGCTGTACCTGAGAAATTGTCAGTCCATAACCCTCAATTTTCTTCGGGTCTACAGAGATCTGGATTTCACGTTCCTCACCACCGATCAGGTCCACTTTGGCAACACCATTGATCCGCGCAAAGACCGGTTGGATTTTATTATCCAAAAGATCGTAGAGTTCTTTCTCCGATAAGTTGGACGTGACGGCCAAACTCATGATGGCCACATCATCCAGAGAGAATTTGGAGAGTGAAGGTGTCTTTACATCATCCGGTAAATCGTTGATCACGGCATTGATTTTCCGTTGAGCATCCGTAAGCAGGAAGTTGACATCCGCACCGTTGTTGAGGGTAATCATGACAATCGATACCCCTTCTAAGGAAGTCGACTCCACCTTTTTGATACTTTCCAAGGATGAAATAGCATCCTCTATTTTTTTGGTCACCGAACTCTCAACCTCTGCAGGCGAAGCTCCCGGATAGACCGTCTGTACCGTAATGACGTTAATTTCAAATTTAGGGACCAATTCATAGCCCAATCGCGTATAAGAAAACAACCCGCCTAATGTCAGTATTATAAATAATACGATAATTATACTGGGGCGTTTTATCGATATTTCGGTAATTTTCATTCGAATAATTTATTTTTAATAGCTATGCAACCGAGGTTCCATCTGCTACCGATTACAGTATGCTCTATTTAATAATCTCTACAGGGCTTTGGTCAAATAGATTGATCTGACCAGAAACAATCACCTGATCCCCATTTTGCAAACCACCTAAGATCTCGATGTAATCACCAAAGTTTCTACCCGATTTGACATTTGTTTCGATGGCTTTACCGTTTTTCAGCACAAAGATCTTGTTGTCGCTCACACTACCCACAAAGGCATTACGAGGTACGATCAACGTATTGCTGGCAACCCCTTCACCGAAGATGGCTGTACCGTACATACCAGCACGCAATTGGTTCGATGCATTATTTACCTCGATTTCCACCGGAAAGTTTAAGCTACCATCCGATTTAGGAGCAATAAAAGTTACTTTACCCGTAAAGCGTTGGTCTGCATACACACTCGCTGTCACATCAACAGATTGACCGATCCTTAAGGTAGCCACATTCTTTTCGTCTACATTGACACGCAATTTCAAAGTGGCAACATTGACAATATCGAAGGCTGCAGCGCCCACATTCAGGTAAGTACCCGGTTCGATTTTACGTGAATTGACAATACCTGATACCGACGTTTTGATAGTCACATCGCCAGCATTTAATTTAGACGCTTTTAAGTTATTTTTCGCATTCTCAAATTGCAATTTCACCTGGTCTAACTGTTGTTTGGTTACACCACCTGTAGAGAAAGCACTTTCAAAGCGGTGCAGATCAGCCTGCGCATTGGTAAATGCAGCCTGAGCATTCGCTACGTTCACATTCAGTTTATCGCCCTCGATGATCGCCAAAGTCTGTCCAGCGCTCACATGAGAACCCTCATCAACCAATACTTTCACCACTCTACCTGCAGTCTCAGCCGAAACGGTCACTTCCTGTTTCGGAGAAAATGTTCCGTTAGCCGTATAGCGTAAGTCCATGGAAGATACTTTTGCTGTATCGATACGCACTGCAATAGCCACATTTTTCTTTGCCACCTCTGCAGTTTCGGCCTCATTTTTCTTTTTATTTTTATTTAACACAAAAAATATTCCTGCTAGACCAGCAGCAATAATAAGTAAGGTAATAATTCCGCGTTTCATATTGTATTAGTCAGTTATTCTTTAATTAGTGATTTTAATTCGCCATTCGCCTTAATAATCTGTACTTCGGCTACTTTATAGTTCAACAAACTCGTATTTAGATTATTTTCTGCATCAGCTAATGCTTTTTCAGCATCAAGTAATTCTGTTAACGTTGCTAAACCATTGTTAAAATTGTTTTTTGTATCATCTAGAACACCTTTAGCCAATTTAACATTCCGGCGATTATTGTCGATCGTCAACAAACTGATTTTAATCTGTGATTTGGCATTTTCTTTAGCAAGATTAAGACCAAGTTTGGTATCTTCAAGATCAACCTGTGCTTGTCTAATCTGAATATCGGCCTGATTGATTCTTGCTCTTGTTGTTCCTCCCGTGAAGATTGGTACCGAAAGATTTAAACCTATGCTCGACGTCTTTGGCCAGCTAAAATCGCCACCAATTGGAAACCCTTTACCAAATCCATTAAAACCAAAATCTCCACCTAAGGATAATTTAGGGTATAGATCAGCAACTTTCGATTTCTTATTCAGTTCGTAAAGTTCAATTTGCTTCTTCATCAACTGCACCTCAGTCCTATTTTCTACATTATCCGATTCCACGGCCAGTGCTGCGTTGATATCAAAAGTCTCTCCAGATAATTCAATATCTTCCTCAATCGGCTTTCCGATTGCGAATTTCAATGCATTTTCTTTGATCTGTACGGCGTTGGTTGTTTGTTGTTTTTGTGCCTCCAGGTTATTCACATTAACCACCAAGCGATCTAAATCTATTTTTTTTGCAAGTCCAGCTTTCACAAGTCCTTCCGTCACATCTCTCGTTTTCGTCGTACTTTGCAAGTTATTTTCTATTGTTTGAAGTTTCAGATGTTCTTGGTAGATATCATAATAAGCATTTGCTACTTTTTCGATCACCTGTTCATCTGTTAACTGCGCATTTATTTGGTAAAACTCTTTTGTTGTCTTAGCAGCTTTCAACCCCGTAAAGATCGATTGATTAAAAAGCTGTTGATTTAGGGAAATGGCCGCTGTTGAATTCCAGGGTTGTCCCATTTTAATCTTCTGAGTCTGACCACCGGCTTCCAATACCATTTCTGGAATTAACACATTGTATTTTAAGGAACCATTTGCTGTAATTTGTGGCAACGCGCTACCCCTAACCTCATCAATCTGGTATTGCGAGTTTTCGAGATCTAACTTTGCCTTTTTAGCTTCCTTTTTGTTCTGCAAAGCAAATTTAATGGCATCACTTAAGCTCAATTGTTGCTGTGCATGACTCTGGAAAACCATCGTACCTAATAAAAGGCTGGCTAGTATTCTGATTGTTTTCATTCCTAATTTATTTGTCCTAATTTTATATCTACTTTTTATTTATACCATTAAAAAACAGCTTGGTTGCTAGCTTTTGTTTCTGCAGTACTTCATCAAAACGATCCTGATTTGGAATTCCCGAAATGATATCGGAGATATTGCACATCAGGGATAAGCTCTTCATCAATTCCACATAGATTTCGGCCGTTTCATAGAGATGTTCCCCATCGATTTCACCTTTTTCGGCACCGATCTCCAAAATCTCAAACAAGGCTTTCACATCGCGGTCGTGCAGGCACTGGAAAAAATCCTGCATGGAAAGTCCCTTGATCCATTCCAGATTTTCATTCATGTGCAACATGTAGTATTTCCGGACAAATGCATCGCGCAGTTCCAGTATTTTCATGATCAGCTCGTAGGTGGTGCCCACATGCACAGCCACCATCTTCTCCTCCTCTTCCCTATATTCATCCGTCAAACGCACAATCACATCCCGTATAAGTGCATTCTTTTCCGAATAATAGTAGTACAAATTCGCTTTGGTAATTTTTATATCCTCCGCAATTTCATTCATCGTAGTCTTACTAAAACCGTAATGCATAAAGCGTCTTATCGCCGCATGAATGATTTGATCTTTTCTATCTTCCATTCTTCAAAAAACTCCTTTCTACTTTCTGACTTTTATCAAAAATTGTTCAAAAATATAAAAAGTAACATGTTGGACAAAATAAATTTTGAAATTGTAATAATTTTGATATTAACCTGACAACAAAAAAAAGGCAAACTTTCGAGTTTGCCTTTTATTATACGAACAGATCTGTTAGAATGCGACCGTGTTCTGAAAATGTTTTAAAAACTTTCGTTTATCCAGTTTATAGAGCCTTGCTGCACGATAGGCCACTCCTGTTTGCACTTCGTCGAGTTCTTTTAGAAAGCCGTAATTCTGCATTTTCTTTCTAAAATTGCGTTTATCGAGTGGTTTATTCAAGATTCCCTCGTACACCAGCTGTAGCTGGGTGAGCGTAAATTTTTCAGGCAGCAGCTCAAAAGCAATCGGTTTATACGCAAGGCGGCGCTGCAACCGCTCCAGACAGAGGTCCAAAATCTGTTTATGGTCAAATGCCAATTCAGGCACATTCCGGACGGGGAACCATTTCGCCTGCTTCATATAGTTTGTAACAGGTTTGGTTTTCAATTTGGTATTATCCAGCTGCACGAGGGCATAATACGCCACCGTCAGAATGCGTCCCTTTGGATGCCGTTTTAATCCGGCAAAGGAATGCAGTTGATCCATAAATACATCTTTCAAACCTGTATTCTCATACAAAATTCGTTTTACGGCATCCTCCATCTCTTCGTCATTATCCACGAAAAAACCTGGCAATGCCCACCAATCCTTAAAAGGATATTCATTTCTTTCGGCCAAAAGAACTTTTAATTCTCCTTCGTGAAAGCCTAATATGACACAGTCAACGGTAAAATTACTATACAAAACTTCTAAATTTATTTATGTGCAATATACTGAGCTAAATTTAGCGGTTACTAATCATCGGGTTATCTGTAACAATTATACGCTTCCTAAACGTGATGCGCAAAAAAATATTGAAAAATTTATTCAAAGTGTAGAATATACACTATAAAAATCTTATATTCGTAAAACCTAAAATATAGCGTGTGATAAAAGAAATTAAAAAAATAGGTGTATTGACGTCGGGAGGTGATGCTCCTGGCATGAATGCCTGTATTCGTGCTGTCGTTCGAACAGCATTACATAAAGGATTGCAAGTAACGGGTATTTATCAAGGATACCAAGGTTTGATCGACGCAAATTTCATCGAAATGGATACGCGTTCGGTCAGCAATATTATACAACGTGGTGGTACGATATTAAAAACAGCACGTTGCATGGAGTTCAAGACGCCGGAAGGCCGTCAAAAAGGGTATGACAATCTGATCGCTGCCGGTGTAGATGCCTTGGTGGTCATTGGTGGTGACGGTACCTTTACAGGTGCTAACTTTTTCTCCAAAGAATTTGAAATACCTATTATAGGTATTCCGGGTACGATAGACAACGATCTTTACGGTTCTGATTATACGATTGGTTACGATACGGCCAACAATACTGTCATCGAAGCGATTGATAAAATCAGAGATACTGCGGCGTCACATGAACGTCTTTTCTTCGTTGAAGTGATGGGTCGTGATTCAGGCTGTATCGCCTTAAATGCCGGTATCGCTGGCGGAGCCGAAGCCATTTTACTTCCAGAGAAAGAAACTGCCATTGACGATCTAATCCGTCATTTAGAAGACGGTGCCATTAAGAAGAAATCGTCATCTATTGTTATTGTCGCAGAGGGCGACCAAAATGGTGGTGCTTATTATGTCGCAAAAAAAGTAAAAGAAAAGTTTGATCATTACGACACGAAAGTTAGTATATTAGGGCATTTGCAACGGGGTGGTTCTCCGACGAGTTTCGACCGCGTGCTTGCGAGTAGATTGGGCTTTGCTGCTGTCAATGAATTATTGGCCGGAAACACACGAGTTACTGTTGGGCTTCGTGGTAATGAAATCAAGACAACTCCAATTGAAGAAGCAATCAGCAATAAGGAAATTAAACTTAGCCCTGATTTATTGGAGATGGCTGAGATTTTATAATCATAATTTGAACAGACATGATAGCAGTAGTATATAGTGGGTCGCGATTTTCAGACTGGCGGTTGGCTGACAAAGGACGGATCACCACGGGGTTCCGCATGAACGGGATCAATCCTTATCTTCAGGATGAGCGCTCCATACTACAGCATTTGCATAAAAACACCAATTTGATCAACAATGCCGAAAAAATCAGACGGATCTATTTTTTTGGTGCTGGATCATCGTCGAAGGAACGTAAGGATAAAATAAAAAATGTCCTGGAGCGTTTTTTCGTCAATGCACGTGTACGGGTTGATCATGATGTCATTGCTTCGGCAATTTCGACTTTCGGCGACGAAAGAGGAATTATTGGCATCATCGGCAGTGGATCAAATGCAGCTTATTATACCGGGAAAAAAATCATTGACAACAACTATGGTCTAGGTTATATTCTGGCCGATGAAGGGGCAACAAACTGGAATAGCCAGCAGCTGCTCAAACATTACATGACAGATACCTTACCTGTTGATCTGCGGGACAAACTGGAAAGAGAATTTAACATCGACAAGAAAACCATTTTGGAAAGGGTGTATATTGCCCCACAGCCGACAAATTTTCTGAATTCATTTACCGACTTTGTCCTCGAAAATAAGGATCATCTATTTATCAGTCAATTGGTTAAAAATGGGCTCCGTACGTTTATCAAGACCTACATCAAGCCCTTAATGAAAGAATATCCGGACAGTGATGTTAACTTTACGGGTTCAGTAGCATTTAATTATGAGCACTTACTTCGGGAAGTTGCTACAGAGGAATTTAATATCAGTATTGGTACCGTTGTAAAGGAACCGATACACAATTTAATTAAATATTATATCAATAAAAATTAAGAATATGAAAATTGGAATTAACGGATTTGGCCGTATTGGTCGTT
>JBMAAL010000073.1:0-28643 GCA_050281725.1 Sphingobacterium sp.
TATTGTAAAGATGACCTGAAGCCTACCCTCCTATTGTAATCTCACCCTAACTAGCTATATCCAAAACTAAATAATTCCAATTTATTTTTACGCTTTTGTTTAATCTATAATTGAAAATAAAGAACAAAAACAATACAATCAATAGGAAAAAGGGATAAACAAAAAAACCTGAGCCCGCAGCAATTTTCCCAAAAAGAAGTGGCATAATCGTAATCCCTATATAAGCACTTGCCATCTCGAGTCCCATAATTGACTGAGAATGTTCCACTTACCGTCTTATTTCTATAAAAACATAGATATTCTTCTAAAGCCTTTATTTTATCGGATTTGCTTAAATTACTTTTTCGGAATAAAATTCTGTCGTCTTCAAAAAATTCATCAGCAGAAGATAAGCTATAAGTAGAATTTGCTTTCTTACTACCAACAAATTAGCAAAATGGCAATTAAGCCTCCCATAAAGCTAACAAGCAATAAGGCAAGCAGGCAAAGGCATTGAATACTATAATAAAAAAGCTTCAATAACCAGATTTTGTGAATTCTCAAGGAACGATACTTATCTATAAAATTTAATTAACTTGCTCATGCGTTGGATTAAGTCAATTTGATGAATATATTCTGTTTCTTTATCAAGAACTTCAAAACTAAAATGACTAGATAATTCTTCCAATCTTTTTTTAGTGGTTTTAACTTCACCTTCAAACCAGTTATCCCAGACCAGTAGGATTATTTCTCCCTCTTTACTAAACTGATAAAGATCAAAATCTATTCCTTTATCAAACATTTTTTCATCATATTCAAAATCTAATTTCACCTGATTTTGCTGTAAAAAGTTCAAAATTGAATAAAATATATCGGTATTAATTCCTGTTGCTACATATTCCATAAACGTATTTACCAATTTACAACGATGAGGGAGGCTAAGCCTTCGCTTTCTGTGCTTACCGAACTGAAACCTTCCTTTAATTATGGCTGATTCGCCATAATTAAAAGTCAGTAAGGATTCATGAGTTATAAAATCAAGCGACCTTTCCACAAATTCATATTACTGCAGCAGTCTTGCTGTTGACTCTGCGATGATCCTCAAGAAACTGTGCAAGCCCTGAATCTGTCAGCGGATGTTTTAGCAGTCCCACAATTGCGGATAAAGGTGATGTGGTCACATCTGCTCCAACCTTGGCACATTGGACAATATGTGTCGCATGACGTACTGATGCGGCCAATATTTTCGTTGGGAACTGGTAGTTGTCGAAGATTCGACGGATATCAGCAATCAGATTTATACCATCTGTAGAAATATCCTCCAATCTCCCAATAAATGGGGAAACATATGTCGCACCGGCCTTTGCTGCCATCAAGGCTTGCCCAGCGGTGAAGACCAACGTACAATTTGTACGAATGCCTTGTGTAGAAAAATACCGCGTAGCCTTAATACCCTCGGCAGTCATCGGAAGTTTCACCACGATCTTAGGATCGATATTTGCCAAGAGCATCCCCTCATGAACCATCCCCTCATAATCCATACTGATAACTTCGGCACTCACATTATCCGTCACCAGACCGCAGATGGCCTTATAGTGCTTTCTGACCGCTTCATCACCTGAAATACCTTCCCTGGCCATCAACGTAGGATTGGTGGTTACACCATCCAGGACACCCAGCTGCTGCGCTTCGCCAATATCATTCAAATTGGCCGTATCAATAAAAAATTGCATGTTTATTTTGTTAAATTTGTGATTTACTTTTTTGTTAATCCTTCCGACGTCATCTGTATGCGTTTGATCGTTCCGTCTTTCTCATAATACAAACGATCTATACATACTGAACGGCGATAGCTTCCACCATTTGGCTGTATTGCCCCGTTATGATACACAAAATACCAGCTGCCCTTAAACTCGACGATCGCTTGATGGTTGGTATTGCTATTACCTGCCAGTTCATTGAGCACGCCCTTATATTGCCAGGGTCCATGAATATTTTTACTCATGGCATAGACAGTTTTTTCTGGAAATCCTGATGCATAGGAAAGATAATACCAGTCTCCCCGTTTATGTATCCAGGGTGCCTCGGTAAAATTCGTGAGCGCAACGGGTTTGATCTCACCGTCCAGCTCTACCATGTTATTTTTTAATTTAACGTAGTAACACTGACGGTTTCCCCAAAAAAGATAGGCTTCTCCATCTTGATCCACATAAACTGTTGGGTCAATATCATCCCAGGGAATATCCGTCCATTGCGTTGTCATATTGTTGGTGATCAACGCTGTTCCAATAGCGTCTTTAAATGGTCCAGTCGGACTATCGGATACTGCGACACCAATCGCTTTCCCGGCTTTTCCGTCTACATTTTCATGTTCGGTAGATACATACCAATAATATTTGCCTTGATACTCCACGACCTGGGATGCCCAAGAGCTATTTCCAATGGCCCAGGAGAAATCTTTAGCTCGCAGGGGAACGGCGTGCTCGGTCCAGCTTTTCATATCCTTGGTCGAATAGACCAGCCAGTTGGGCATATTATAGTCTCGACCGTCACCTGTATCTTCCCCAGCATAGATATAAAAAGTATCGTCTACAACCAGAGCTGCGGGATCTGCAGTATAACGGTGAGTGAAAAGTGGATTTGCTGTTGCTGTGATTACGGTGTCTGGCAAGAATATCTGCGTTTTGCTTTTTGCAGCAACCGTTAATACGACGAGCAATGACACAGAAGTCAAAAGGGATTTTTTCATCTTTACATCAGTTTATTTCGTTCATTATTTCTTTAATATGGGCCAACCCTCCTTATCCCATATTATTTTTTCAATGTGCAATTTTGGTTTACCTTGATCATGTGCATCATAACCATGAAAGACGAGATATTCATCCTTCCCATCTCTAAATACAGCATTATGCCCTACGCCATGCCAATCTTCATCTCCGGCGAGCAGCATTCTACCTCCACCGCATGCCATATCGCCACCACTGTCATCCAGATAAGGTCCCTGTACACTTCGGGATCTTCCTACAACCATCTTATAGGTACTTTTTGGTCCCTTACAACAATAGTCAATGGATGCAAATAGGTAATAATAATCCTCATGTTTGTAAATAAAAGGGGCTTCTATGGCATTGCCCCCAGCATCTTTCGGATTGTCTTCAATAGCTGGCGGATTAGGGGCAGCGGGATCTGTCTTACGGCTCGCTATCGTCGGAATATGGTCTAGATCGTCATCAACAGCAGTACCATCGGCCGTCAATCGCACGAGTTTGAGTCCGTCCCAAAACGAACCGAAGCTCAAATAAGCTTTCCCTTGTTTATCTATTATTAAGTTGGGATCTATGGCGTTCCAATTGGTTTTTCCAGGAAATGATTGGATGATCAGGCCGTGATCGGTCCATTTAAAATTTGGATCGTGTGGATCAAGGGTAGGCGTTGTTGCTAAACCAATACAAGATGTATTCTTTCCAAACGCTGAGACGCTATAATACAGATAGTATTTCCCTCGATAATAACTGATATCTGGCGCCCAGATATGCCCTGTAAATGTAGGCACCGCTTTCACCGCCCAGGCCGGGGGCTGATTAAAAACAGGGGCCTCCGGTTTCCATGTTGTCAAATCTTTGGACGACATCACCGTGATCCCCTGTCCGGTTGCAAAAAGGTAGTAAATTCCTTTCTCTTTGATGAGGACGGGATCGTGGACGATCGGCGCAACAGATTGCGCCCATCCGCCTTGCGATAGCAACAAACAGATGATCCCTCCTATAAACTTTTTTATATTCATTATCATTTTTATTTGATTTTTTTCAACCATATACCTAGTCCACCGCCGTTATAACCAGTCATGACGAGTGTAGATTTTACTCCTTTTTCCCAATCGCGTTCGCGTGAAACTTTAAATTTATCCACAAATAATCCTCCTGCCCAGCGTAATTCGAGACTATTGGTTTTGGAATCGAAAGCCCAGGTATTTGCTGCATCGCCGAAGATCGTGCCGTTTGCTTCCAACATCGGATTGGTAGCGACAGCATAGTTGATCGTTGGATTGGTCTGTTCGTCGGCATATCCTGGCACCCTGACATAACCATGTATAATCTGCTCGTATTCACCTGCAATTTCTTCTTTTGTAATTGGATCCTGAGCAACGGCAGCATAGCGTTCGGGACTTACCATAGGCCAACCATTATCTGACCAAAACATCTTACGCAAGTGCATGTCCATGAAAAAACGATCCACAGCCGGCCTTCCTTGCGTAGCCATAAAGTAGTCTCCTTTTTCATTTTTAAAAACAGAACAATGTGCAGTACCCTGCCAGCCGGCATGTCCCTTAAATGCATAGGGTCCCAATACAATCTGATCGGCGTGATCGGTCGCTAGGTCGGCTCTTTCACCATTCCAATCCAAAAAAGGTCCCACCGGTGAATCTGAACGAAATACCCTGACATTATATTTCGTATCAATCCAGTCGTAGGAAACGAAAAGAAAATATTTCTTGAGATCGGCGTTATAAATAATTTCTGGAGCTTCAAGGTTGCCATTGTAAACGCCATTAGTCTTGCCGCGACGAACGACCAAGTTCCCTAGGTCCCCTTTCTGTATAGGCAGGCCTGTAGCCGGATCTAGTTTTACAACAAAAAGACCATCCCAGGCTGATCCATAATACAAATAATGTTCCCCTTGCGGTGTAACAACGACTGAGGGATCAATGGCATTTGTCCCCGGGCCTTCAGTCTTTGACTGAATAACAAGCCCCTTTTCCACCCAAGGGCCATCGAGCGATGATGAAGTCAATAATCCAATGGCGCTTACCCGAAAACCATTTGACGCAACAGAATAATATAGACGAAATTCATTACCGACTTTTAAAATATAAGGTGCCCAAACGCCCTCGTTGGGGATATAGTCGCTTTTGACACTTGTAATATAATTGACAGCCTGTTTGGGTAACCCATCATATGCCCAACCCCGAAATTCCCATTCGACCAAATCCTTCGATCTTCGAACCATAATTCCCGGCTTAATCTTCTGGCCATAGGCCACATCGGTACTGAAACAATAGTACCAATCACCATCCTTGATAATGGACGGATCGTGTAGATTGTAGGGCCCCCATTGTCCCGTAAAAGCATAGCTCTGGATATGACCATAGGTATCCAAAATGTTGGCTATATCGAATGCCTTTGGCGCAAATATACCTGGATCTGTTTCAGTCAGCGGCTGACTGTCAAAATTATCCTTTTCACAGGAAACAAATGTACTGGTCAATACTGCTCCCAATAAATAACATATTATTTTTTTATACATGTCTTCTTATTTTTTTATCGACGCATACCTTAATTGGCGCTATTCGGCGATAGGTTCTTATTGTTGTTCAGTTCATTGAAAGGTATAGGCAGATACTCGCGGCCAGCTTTCCAGCTTCCAAAATCCGTATCTCTCTCTTTCAATTCAGCAAGTTTAGCGGGATCATAGAGCCAGCCCCAGCGAATAATATCGTGAATGCGTTGTCCCTCGACAGCAAATTCCAGCAATCGTTCGTGTGCAATCTGCTCGCGCATTTGACTTTGATTCATATTAGGTCTACTGACGACCAACTGGGGTAGTTTTGCACGATCCCGGACCTGCTGAATATAGGTGTAAGACTCGGCTGTTCGGCTCACTTCGTTTAAAGCTTCGGCATACATCAACAAAATATCAGCGTAACGCAGTACGCGGTAATTGATACCTCCGGTTTCAAAGGTTTCCTTTTCCAGTACATTCAGCCCATCGTGCGTCCACTTGCGTAAATACCTAACATCTTTTGAGGCATAGGGCCATTCCCGGCCATATATTTTGGTTGAATTATCAGCAGATTCATAAGAAGCAATAGTTGCCAAAAGTCGCGGATCACTTTTTCCAGCGATTGTTTTTTCCTTTTTAAAAGCTGCATACAGACCAGGACTAGGTTCGTAATCCTTATAGCCGCCCCAGGTCTCACCGGGAGGAGCATAGGTCACGGCAAGCGCGCAGAACTGACGCCAGTTGGCATTAGGCTCGCCGGTCCAATTGCCATCTGTCCCACCTTCTGCGGTAAATTGTATCTCAAAGAGGGATTCAGCATTATTTTCGTGCTGGGTATCAAAATTGTACCGATAATCGGCCATCAGTTGATAGAGATTATTGAATGTACCTCCTGATTTGGTAAACTTCTCAAACTGCACAACTGCAGCATTATATTGCTTGGTATACAGATACACCTTTCCCAGAAGGCCTGCAGCTGCACCTTTGGTCACACGTCCAGTCTGGCCCGCATCTGGACCGACGACATTCTTGTATGATAGAGGCAGAAGTGCTTCGGCTTGTTTGAGATCTTCGACAACCTGCTTCCACACCTCCTCTGGAGCTGCGGTAACAGGATAGTAGTCGTCTTTTCCAGTTGGTGGTTCTGTAATCAGGGGAACCTTCTGGAAGGTGTTGATCAGATTGAAATAGGCAAAAGCACGGAGGAAATAGGCTTGTCCTAAAACTCTATTTTTATGGCCTTCTGTAAATTGGGTTTCCTCGATCTGAGATACATATTTTAAGACCTGATTGGCCCGGTTGATAAGCACGTAATGGTCGCGCCAGATCCATTCTACTGGCGCTGAATTGCTCGGTATTGTAAAACGACCGACCAATACCAAATCGGCCCAAGGGCTATTTCCTTGCACATCGTCCCCACGGCTATCAGACAATCCCGGAAAGGAACGCGTATAAGTTCCTTCGAGGGCGAGCGCGTTATAGATTGCCACCGCGCCAGCATCGGCCTGTGCAGCGGTACGCCAATAGGTTTCTGTTGTTGGATAATTGGGGTTGTCCAGATCCAACTTTTTATCGCAAGCGGCAAGCATTAAGACTGCCGTCATTAGTAACAAAGTGCGTTTCATGATTTCAGTTTCTAAAGATTAAAAGCCTAACTGTATGCCAAATAAGATTGTTCTAGGTTTCGGATAAGATCCATTATCCAGTCCTGGGGTAAAAACACCATAGGTGTAATCGGGATTATAGGATTTATACTTTTGAAAAGTATAAAGATTTTGCCCAGTCACATATACCCTTGCTTTTGAAACATAAGGGATCATGGTTTTCGGAAAATTATAGCCCAATGACAGTGTATTGATCCGTAGATATGTGCCATCCTGCAGCCAGCCTTTTCGATTTGAACTTTCCCAGTTGCGGTTAGGATCTTCCCAATCCAGACGTGGAATATCTGTCTCGGTATTGATGGAGGTATATCGACCAAGCATATCCTGATGATAATTTGCATCACCACCACTATGCATCAGATCGCGGTAGAGACGGCTATTGATCAAATATTTTCCCATCCCCGAGGCAAAAAGAGCAAAGTCGAAATTTTTGAAAGCTGCATTGAAGTTAAAGCCATATTGGTATTTTGGCAGACCGCTTCCAAGATCGGTTCTGTCATTGTCGTTGATGAAACCGTCGCCATTAATATCTTTATAGATAACGTCACCAACAGAGGCTCCATCAAATTGTGCTGGATGGTTGTCGACTTGTTCTTGCGTCTTGAAGATCCCTTCGCTGATGAAGCCATAATGCCGCCCCACTTCCTTGCCAACTTCGGTTCTGAACTGCCCATCGAGTCTAGCTTGAACATTGTCCCCTAGGCTCAATACCTTGTTTTTTATTGTTGTGAAGTTTGCTCCAATATCATAGGTAAATTCTCCTGTGGTCTTATGGTAGGCCAATGTTAATTCGACGCCACTATTTCGCAGAGAACCTGCATTGACGATTGGAGCAGCATTGATAGATCCTACAGAAAGTGGAATAGGAATCGGTACAAGGATATCGCGGCTTTCGCTGATATAATATTCTGCAGAAAGATCAAATCTATCCTTTAATAAACGGGCATCAAAACCGATGTTGCTGGTCACACGCTCTTCCCATTTGAGGTCTTCTGAAACCACACTTGTCTGTGTTCCACCCAAGATGCGCTGTCCATCAAAAGTGTAAACGACTGAAGGATTTATCACCGCCTGATACAAGTAATTACCGATATTTTCATTTCCTAGCTTACCCCAGCTCCCTCTAATTTTCAAATCGTTGATGACACCGCCGGTCTCCGGGAAGAACTTTTCATTGCTCAATCGCCATCCTGCTGCAAAAGAAGGGAAATAGCCGATGCGATTTCCTTTTTTGAAACGAGAAGAGGCGTCGCGGCGTACAGTTGCCGTCAATAGATAGCGTTCATCATAATTATAGTTGAGCCGCGCTAAATAGGATGCCAATGCACTGAACTGATCATAGTTAATGGCATTTGTTTCCGTTGCATTTCTTAAGTTAGCAAACTCCTCGTCACTAAAACCAGTTGCGCTTATCAGACGTTCCCAAGTCGAGTATTTTTGATACATCTGGCCAACAAGAGCACTCAGCTGATGTTTATCCTGCTTGAACTCATAATTAAGGGTATTTTCAACAAGCAAGTTCTGATAACGTCTATTATTGTCATTAAGACGGTTAATATTATTGATAAAAAAATAACCGAGGTTGAATTTTGGAGTAAAAGTTTTGTCCCGGACCTCATTAATGTCATAGCCAAAATTGATTTTATATTTCAATTTATGCTTCTCTTTTTTTAGCAGGTCCACTTCGCCCCAAAGGTTGGTCATAAAACGCCCGACGGTCGTATTGTTTTTTACCAAACTATTAAAACCGATACCATTGAGTGAAATTGCATCATGCAAATCGCTGGCTGTGCCGCCAAAGCCACCTAGTCTATTTGAATCATACAAAGGCATCGTAGGAATAGCAAACACCAAATCATTGATTAATGGAGGTCTCCCACCGGCTAAAATTCCATCGCCCGTTACCAGTGCATTTTCGTGCGAATAGGTATAGGCGATAGATTGTCCCAGTCGTACAATACCTAATTCCTGTGTTAGGTTGGTTCTACCGGTGTAGCGCTTATAGTCGGGACCATTACCAACAAAGGTACCCGTATTTTCAAATAAATCCAGCGAGACCATATAGGTATTATGTGCTCCCCCACCCGTCAGAGCCACGTTTTGATTGTGCCGCATTCCGGACTTCAGTCCTTCTTTCTGCCAATCGGTATTGACATCTTTAATAAAACGCGGTGAATTGGGATCATTTCCGGGAGCCAAAGGTTTATTGTTGGCGTTGTAACGCGCTTCGTTGTTTAATACTTGATAGTTATGAGCGTTCGTTACCGGCATAATCTGCCAGACCTTATCAATGCCATAGTAGGCACTGTAATCTACCCGTGCCGGGGAATCTGTGCGACCCTTTTTTGTTGTGATGATAATTACCCCGTTTGCAGCTCTGGAGCCATAGATTGCACCTGCTGAAGCATCTTTTAATACTTGCATGGTTTCAATATCATTAGGATTAAGTTCTCTAGGGATACCGCCCAAAGGCACTCCGTCGACAACATATAGCGGATCGGCATTATTGAATGTAGAAATACCACGTAGTTTGACTTGAGGTACAGCGCCAGGCTGACCATCACTGGTCACGGATACACCGGCAACGCGTCCCTGCAACATGCTACCTACGTCATTTGTTGAGAACTTTTTAGCATCGTCCATATCGACTATGGCAACTGCCCCTGTGATATCTTTTTTCCGCTGCGTTCCGTAGCCCACAACAACCACTTCGTCAATTTTGTAGAGGTCAGATTGTAAGCTGACGTTATAAGTGGTCACATCGGCAGCCAATGTTAGCGTCTGCGACACATAGCCCAAATGGGAAATAGAAAGCTTACCTTTCAAGGCCGGCACGACAAGCTCATAGTGGCCTTTATCATCCGTTTGAGCAGCCAGGTTGGTTCCAACAAGTCTTACACTAATGCCAGGAAGTGCTTTATTCTGACTATCGATAATCGTTCCCATCAGCTTGAAGGTTCCTTGTCCGTAAGCTGAATTGATGGTGAAAAACAGGGAAAATAGCACTAAAAATCCCCATACACCACATTTAGATTTGTGAATTGGTAGCATTGTTTACAATTGGTTAATTTGTATTATTTCTGTTGCAATATAGTAAAATATATTAAACGTTAAAATGACATTTAATATATTTTTATCACGTTATTCCAAATAAAAACATAAAGGGCTATTTTACAACAACTTAATTTTAAAACCTTTATTAGCTACTGCTGAATACTCGTGGCCGATAATGCGATATTTATAGAAAATTGGTATGTGATTAGTACAATGTATTCTTTGTCAAGGGCCGTCTTATCGGATTAAAATAGAACTGAATCGATATGAATCATTTAGAACCGATACTACTATGGACATTAGTAGCTAACATCAAACAGGAAATTAGCTATAGTCAAGGGAAACTGCAAACCGATATGGCATGAAACAGCTTAGCCCAGGTATTATAAAGTGTATATTATCGATTGGTATGCTGGGATGTGTCAAGATATTACCGTAATCGGATCATCATTGTCTATGGAATAGCGGATTATCAATTGTGGGTTATACTGAAAAAGAAAAAATAACCAAAAATATAAAGCTATGCAAAAGATTGTGGCAAGACCTTTGGTTTGACAGCAACGCTATAAACAATTTTCAAATATCGAAAATCCGACAGTAGTGACATCCAAGGCGGCATTAGACATAATAATAATTGCTTTTTTAGATTTATCATCAAAGGCAACAAAAGACCTAAATCCACCTGTACCTCCAGAATGATGAAATATCGTCTTACTTCCTGCTTTTTTAACACGCCAGCCCAATGCCATAATTTGATCGCCATTTTCAAAAGTGATTTGGTGAGTCAAATGAATGGCTTTTTGCAGTTTATTTTTTGAACCTAACTGTGCCTTCATAAAAATAATCATATCGTTCAACGTAGATCTTATGGCACCAGATCCTGCCAAAGATTCCAAGTGCCAATACGACGTTGGCTTTCCTTTTTCATTGTATCCTTGTACAACTCCGGCATCTTCTAGTGATGTATTTTTCATTCCCAAGGGCAAGCAAATATTGTCAATGATCAATTGTCCAAAACTTTTGTTATTATGGCGTTCTAATGCTACACCTAATACACCCGCCCCTAAATTTGAATAAGAAAACTTCATTCCCCTCTGAGAAGAAACTTTATACTTTTTCAGAAAATGGAAGAGTGAATCAACCTTATAATGAATATATGGATCTGCCAGAACGGCATTAGTCGTAAAAATATTATCCGGGAGCCGAGGAAATCCAGCGGTATGATTTGATAATTGCACAAGTGTAATCGGATGACCACCCCATGCTAAACAAGGAATAGAATCGGGCAGATATTTACTGATCGGATCCTCTAATTGCATATTTCCACAAACTACTTCTTTTGCTAATAAAAGTGAGGTAAAAATTTTTGTAACTGACCCAATCTCAAAAATACTTTTGGAAGCGTCTGGAAGTTGCGTGCTTATCTTAGCTATAGTCCCGTAACTATATTTTCTTTGCCGCTTTCCATCAATTACCGCTAAGATAATACCTGCGGTAGCACCCTTTTGAATATAGGGCCTGACGAATTTTTCCACCAGCAAATCTATGGAGTCATTTAATGGATTATCGCTCCCCACGTTGAAATTCTTATCTTCTATTAAAAACGGTAGTTCCTTAAAATTCATCCTTAGGACCTGTTTCTCATTATCAAGCAGAACAGAAAATAATTGTTCGGAGTTTTCAAATTGAATGGTATAATTATATCCGTTTGTAGTCGAACCAACAAAAGAAAAATGTTGCATTATTCCCACATTTGCGACAAACTTCCGCATTCCCAGCGAAAACTTTTCTTTTGAAATTTTAGATTGATAGGCGGCGGACGATTGCCCGTAAATCTCGTCTGATTTTTTTTCATTAAAAAGTCTTTGAAACTCCTTCATAAAATAATCGTAATCGGCGCGAATAGCTTGGGCAGGTAAGTGCCTGCCCGAGAACAAAAATAAAACAAGGAGACTGTAAAACTTATAATTTAGTTTAATTTTCATTTTTATGTATCTCGGGTATATGAAACAAATATAAATATACAATATGTTTAGAGCATGTTCAAAATCGAATAGCTTACGCTGTATAGGGTGTTTGTCCCTATTCAAAAATAATGGTCTATTGTGATAAATAGAACACTGAAATACAGCGACATACAGTAAATTACTTTGTACTGAATTTTAAATAATGGTCTTGCATCGGTATCCCATCTGCTGTCCGGAATGCATTCCCTGTAATGATGATCTCATAGATTTTGTTTGGTTCCAATTCCCAATCTATAAGTACGGATTTCTTATCTGGAGAATAGCGATGTCCTTTTATCATCGGAAAACTTTCTTTGGAAATCCCTCTAAATGACCGCCCCTGTCCCAATAGAGGCTTGTCGAAATTTATCTTCAGCTCTCCTAACGTGCTGCTGACATTTGTTTGTCCATCCTGAATCCCCTCAAAAGAAATGATTTTTGGCCTTCTTTCTTCAAAGTTCTCATCTAAAGAAGAAATATTTGTAGCATAGGATTGATAAGCCTCAGCAAGTACAGGCATATAACTTTCCAAAGTAGGATATTTTTCGCGCTGACGGTCAAAGTTTTCAAGTTCATCAACGAGTTTTTCAATCCAAAGAAATCCTCTGTCTAGCTGTTCGTTGGTTTCTTTTGAAATCTCTTCAGAGCTAAAATGATGATCTTTTTGATATTTAATAACCGCAGCTCGAACCAATGCCTCATTCAGCATCGTTTGCCAGCTACGATATGCCTGCCGGTTCATTTTTTCCTTAACGACGCTATATAATTTTTCGCCGTTGTCTCTAAAAATGGTGGTGTCTTTTTCTAATAAATAATTAACAAAGGAGTGGTTAAACTCGTGAAGTAATGTAGGGAAATAGCTCTGTAAGGGAAATTCAGCCATGCCAAGACTATCCATACTCCATGTCCCCATAATAGCGTAAACTTTCTTATGACCCCTTGGATTTTCAATGGCTACCCCATAGTTACCACCACCATTCCCCAAACCATTCACAATCAAAAACTTTTCGGAGGGTTTCTTACCGTAGAATTTGGGATACCAGTCCAATTCAATATGTTCATAAATTGGAAGGAAGCGCTTTTCTACCTCATTGTACAGTGCTCGGTTATCCTGAAAAAATCGTTTACTGTTACTGTCTTTGTAAAACTTCTTTAACAGTGCCGCAAATTGAAGAGCATTAGCGCTACTCCATCTTTTGTCCAGGGTTTCGTCAATATTCTTTTGTTTAAGATTGAACTTGTCGTCAAGATGTATCGCCATACTCATCACAGCATCGTAGCCTATGCCATTTTCACTTTTAATCTTATTGACAAAAGTGATCAATTCGTGTTCTTTAAAAGGACTATAGTGTTTATTGACCCGATCAACATAGCGCTTAAAAATAGCTGAGCTATACTCTCGATTGCCGGCAAGCCTAAATACAATACTTAGCATTTCAATACGCTCATCAACTTTTGGCCTATCCATAATTTGATTACGCTGCCCATAGACGAACATGAATTGCAAACTGAAAAGGATAATCAATGCATATTTAGAAGCTTTTTCGAACATATTGGAAATAGGTTTTACCATCTTTTATTTATTCTGTACTTTCAACGGGGATTCCAAATAGTTTGCCAATAAATTTAACACTCTATTTGCCAACACACTACAAACGAATTCCTTTTTTAATACTGACCGTTATTGGACACTAGCCGTTCAGTATTGAACAGGTCGATTTAAAAATTGGGTTTGACTCAAATGATATTTTCCTGGTCCCTACAACTAGTCGACTATTTCTAGGAGGGCTAATTGTAGGGGCTACAGTGGGTCGTATGTCAACTCGATGAACCTAAATAAGCCTCCAAGATAAAATAACTATCAATTTCTTTCATCGTAGTAAATACTAAAGTGGTCGGTGATGATTTGGCAGTTGGAAATGAAGGTAATTCCCAATTACGCCATTATATTCTATAGGATTCTGCTGGATAAATACACTGTCGGCATTGGATTGCAAGGCATCATATTCAAAGATGATCGTGTTGAGAACGACAACAGAAACAGCTATGCTATTAAATTTAACGTTATCGAACCACGCTACCAGGCCTGCTTTGTTCTAAAAGATCATCGCTGGCGCAGCTAGCACTCTCTAAGCTAAGACCCTAGTGAAATCGGTGCCATCAAAACATTTAAATTAGCTGTTGCCAATGCGGCTAAGGTTTGCAATTTGCGCTATCAAAGAGGCCAAAGTAGAATTTGGAACAGTAGTGCTCGTGTCGTTATTGACTATATAATTACAGTAATCGATTGCTCAGGGCAAATACGAGTGCTTCACCCATATTGTTTACGCCTAATTTCTCAAAAGCTTTCTCCTATGAAATTTTACAGTATCTATCGAAAGGAAGATTTTCTCTGAAGTTTCAAGAATCGTAAGACCACGGTGATAAAACCGTAAAATCTCAACCTCTCGTTCTGTAAGATTAATCTTCTTTTGGGGTACCCACTTAACATTAGAACGATCGAGTTTCCATAACAAATCGGAATTAAGTTTCTCAATGGTCACATTGCCTGAGGACAGATTAGATGACAAAGACACGATACAAATTGCCTTCCATATTTTGCCCCCCTCGGTTAAAAAAACAGGAGTTAATTTATGATTTACCAAAATATACTTGCCACTCGCATTTTGTATCTGAAAATCATACGATATGACGTACAGTTTTCTTTCCTCAAGCGGGATCTTCTCATAAAAATTAAAGCCCGCTTCATTTATATCAATCAACATCCTGAAATCCGCTTCAGAGACAAATTTTTGATAAAAGCTATACCCCATTTCTTTCACGGTTTCTGCAGTCAATCCAGCAAGAAACAAAGGATTATCAGACACATATTCAAAACTCTTCAATTGATAATCAATCACATAAATACTTTGATACGTGATTCTGGCAAAAGCTTTAACAAGTTCAATGTAATTGGAGGTTTGTGACAAATCTCTTTCAGAAAGAATTCTCACTGTATTGTTTTGCGAAAATAAGGCATTAAAATCCATAGTCAAATTCTATATCTCTAAGGTAGGGAAAACTACACTCAAGTGTAGCTTATTTTAGCACAAACTGTAATAATTTTGAGCGAAATAATAACCGAATACACCACTTAAAACGTCGGAAAAACATGAATTCTAATAAAGCTGACCTTAATTTTAATTTATTCACATTAAAAAAGATTACAAGATAGTATGCAGCAACGTATCTGCTTTTGTAATTTGGCATCCTTCGCTTGTTAAATTTATTCACCTTTACCACTCCTAGAAACACTGAAAATATGAACTGTAAAAATTGTGAAACAACCATTGCTTCAAAATTCTGCCCAGAGTGCGGCCAACCGGCGGTTCTCAAAAGAATAGACGCACACTATATTACCCACGAAATAGAACACGTACTTCATTTTGAACGTGGTATTCTGTATACCATCAAAGAACTTATAGTTACTCCTGGTCAAAATGTAAGAAAATATATTACGGAAAACCGGAGTCGTCTAGTCAAACCGATTATTTTCATTATTGTCACTTCGTTGATATACTCGATCACTACCCATTTCTTTCATTTAGAAGATGAATATGTGTTTTACAACGAATCCAAACCATCCACTACAGGGGCGTTATTTGAATGGGTACAGGGACATTATGGTTATGCTAACATTATTATGGGGGTATTTATTGCCTCTTGGACTCAACTATTTTTTAAAAAATATGATTATAACTTTTTCGAAATACTTATCTTGTTATGTTTCGTCATGGGAATGGGAATGCTTATTTATACCCTATTTTCCATCCTGCAGGTTATTACATATATGCGTATAGCTCATATTGGTGGGATACTCGGGATTATCTATTGTTCTTGGGCAATCGGTCAGTTCTTTGACGCAAAAAAAGTAGGTAATTATTTTAAAGCATTAGCCGCCTATATTTTAGGTTTAATCACATTTTCACTTATGGTGCTCGTCCTGGGGCTGAGCATCGATTACTTTATGGGCAACATATGAATGAAAGCGGTATTCAAAGAGGCTGCCTTCTATCCAAGACTTATCCGTGTTGAAATATTAAGGCATTTATAAAAAGGAACAAACAAGCAAAATTGATATGGCAGTAAAAAGAATAGTTGTAAATATGTATGCTTCAGACATTGAAGCATCTCGGGTCTTCTATCAGGATATCCTAGGATTGGAGGTCATCATGGACATGGAATGGATCCGTACTTATGGCAATGATAACAATATGCGGGTCCAGATGAGCTTTATGACTACGGGCGGTTCTGGCGCAAACGTCCCTGACATCTCTATAGAAGTGGAGGATGTGGATCTCGTTTATCGGCAAATGGAAAAAGCAGGGTTTGAGATACTATACAGTCCAGCAAACGAACCATGGGGAGTTCGAAGATTCTTCGTAAAGGATCCCTATGGCAAGACTGTAAATATTCTTCAGCACATCGCCGAATAAGAACTTTAAGTGAAGAAAAATCAACTATCTGTAATAATTTATTAATAGAACTCCATCCCCTTCATTATCCAAAACCAGATCTCCTTCCTTTAATGGCTTACCATCTTTATCTGAGATTGCTAGCTGGTATTTGGCTCCAGGCACTCCACCATCAATTGAAACGGAGAACCCCGCGCCTTTTACGGCATCTACTAAAGTTACAGTCTTTTGCCAAGGAACAGTAACATTCTCTTCATAGTTGTCTGGAATATTGTTAGGATCCGTGATCGTTGGCGTATACTGAACTTGCGCCGATGCAGTTGGTCCTTTAAGTGTATAGGTGACTTGAAAACTCGATGAATCGGTACCAGCATCTTTTGAACAACCGGTAAAAATAAAACTAGCAGCACACAACATCAAAAATATTTTAATAGCTCTTTCCATATCTTTAAATTTTTACTTTCCACCCAATTATCATACCAAATAAGAAATGCTAAAATCGTTGTCAAAGCCCTTTATACATAGTAGTATTCAAATTTTACGATTTTTATGGTACCACTGTAACATACAGGTAAATTAAACAAGTTTAGAGAGGAAAATTTAATATCAGCCTTGAGGATGGCTGCCTCCTCACAGATGACCCCATCAACAAATATGTCGGTATGATCCAGCACGGCGAAATAAAGGGGTTAAAACATGATCCTCGGTAAATATTAATACCTTCTTCAATAATTAAAGAACGAAAGTGACAAGACTGAAATCAAAATTGAGAATTTTAAAAACAATCTTCTCCTTACTCATGTCCGTTTATAAAAAGAGTTATGGCAAATTCTAATCAAAATCAGCAACAAATGCCAAATGAGCATTTACATGACTTATTTGTAGACGAACTAAAAGATATTCTAGGCGCGGAGAAGCAGCTCTTAAAAGGTTTAAAGAAAATGAGCAAAGCGGCAGAAGACGAACAATTAAAACAAGCATTTGACGAACACCACAGCCAAACTGAAGGGCAGATCGAGCGGCTCAAAGAGGTATTCGGGACTCTGGGCATCGCTGCACGCGGTAAAAAGTGCAAAGCGATGGAAGGCCTGCTGGAGGAAGCTGACGAAATCATCGAAAATTTTGAAGGTGATCCAGCACTAGATGCGGCACTTATTTCTGCTGCACAAAAAGTTGAACATTATGAAATCGCCAGCTATGGCTGCCTGGTCACATTTGCTAAACTGATGAACCATACTGAAGCAGAGCAATTGCTCCAGCAAACACTTGACGAAGAAAAGCAAACCGATATCTTACTCACAGAAATAGCCGTCTCGTCAGTAAACGAGGCAGCGTCCTAAGTTCATAAATGCCCGGAAATCCGGGCATTTATTATCTTCTTATAAACTCCTTCTTCCTTTCCTCAGCTTAATTGGAAAAACAGGAAATACAGAGCATGATTTAAATTAACCCTTAAACTAGTTCAAGGATGTTTCTTAAGATTGTTCATGCATCCTAAAGGACTAAGTTGCGTAACTTTGTACGAGTTTTTAATCAAAGAATAATATATGAAGAAGGTTAAGCTTTACAAAATGGGTTACGCGCAATTTTATTCAATCGTTCTATTAATAGGGTTAATTGTAAATACAGTATCTGCACAGACAATAAAACTGGAAGAAAAGCGGCTTACTCCCGTGCAAACTTCCATGTCAATGACACGTATCAATGGCAAAAGAGCTGTTAGCGTAATCAAATCGCCAAAAGTACTTGCTGATGATGAGGCAACCTATGTTAGGATCAATGATCTGGACTTTAAAGATGGTGTGATAGAGGTAAAAGTTTTGTCACGACTGCTGCCCCATGCGCCGGCTCATGCCAGAGGTTTTATCGGTCTTTTTGTTGATATCGGAACCGAAGGTTTTTTAGGGATTTGAAAGTGACAAGCAAATAATTAGGACTCGAAAGCTAATGTCACTTTGTAATACCACATCTTCCATTTGGACAAACGAATGGCCCAGAAAACCAGAAGTGAGTAATGATTTTGAAAGCTATATAGAACTTCACTTCTGTAACACTTTCAATTCATCAAGAATATCACTTAGAATTTCAAATCTTGCCTTTCCAAAATCAGGATTTTTATCAGTTGACTGGATACAATTTGAAAAATAATAAATATTATCTTTAGTTGTGACGTAACCAACATACCAACCCACATATTGTTGATCTTGTTTGCCAGATCCAGTCTTCGCCCTTACGACAGAACCCAGTGTATCCTTAACAATCATTATGTCCTTTACGATATCCATTGATCGTTTGGAGAAAGGAAGCTTATCATCATGAAGTCTCCGTAGAAAATCAACTTGCTCATTGGGTGTGATCCTCAGTTTACCCGATAACCAAAAACCATCAATACCGCCGGTAATATCCGCATTACCGTATTTTGCCTTATCCAGCCAGTTCTTCATTCGTCTCTCACCTATATGCCTTGCTAGCTCTTGATAATACCATACGGTAGAATTTTTAAATGCATCCTTCATATCCGTGTCTTTATTCCATACTGCAAGCTGACGTTCTTTTCCATCCCATTTAAAGACAGCATATTGGTCTTTAACAACTCCGGTTTCTAACGAAATTAATGAATTGCATATCTTAAATGTAGATGCTGGAGTAAACGGTACAGATATTTGTTCTTGATTGTAAATCGTAAACTGATCATTTTTCTGATCATACATAATGAACGAGCCCCGCACCTTATAGTTATCATAGAATTGTTTAAAATCTTCCCGGATTATTTTACGAGGTGTGGATTTAAAAGAGACTAGTAAAATTACAATTAGGGAAGTTAGAAGGAAATAGATTTTTATAAACTTCATGTTGTTCTCAATAATAAAAGTTGATTCATTTTTTTTAAAAGTACATAAGATAACAATGGCATCCAATTTATTAATGATACATATAAATGATACATATAATTGAAGTTGTCAAGACTTAATCTGACAGTTGCAATAAATTAACAACTGAAAAAACAGATTAGAGTTATGACTACTTCATTTAAATCTAATTAAGTTATACAAGAAATCATTTTTGTTCAGATGCTTTAAACAGGAAAGCATTCTTTCCTAACTCTATACCATTACTTAGAGCTTTAAAGAAAAAGTGGGGACCCTTTGTACTCGAAATAACGAAAATATTATCCAGATCAAAGGGTGAAAAGTTTGGTATTTCCATTGGGATTAAAGTCGTTAAATGTTATACGAAACTTGCTTATAATTTGTTTTTAAATAATTGTTCGCTGCTCATTTGATTGACAATGCAAGTATCACGAAATTTTAAAAGGTTTGAGACCAAATACGATATTAAGATTCACTTTCATAAACAAATCTTCGTATATAGTTTTCCAAGTCGGTAAGATCAAAAGGTTTAGCTAAAAATCCGTCGGCTCCACATTCTACTGAAATACTCCGTCCATCGATATGACCTGAGATCATAATTACAGGCAGCTTATCATGTTTAGATGAACTCCTGAGATCACGCATTACTTGATCTCCGTTACGTCCAGACATATGAATATCCAAAAAGAGTATATCAGCATCTATACTATCCAATACTTCCAACAGAAATAAGCTGTTCGCCACCGTTATAACTATCGTATCTTGATCCTCCAATACTATAGAAAATGCATTCAGTATTTCTATATCGTCATCACACACCACAATTTTCTTTTTCATCTTGAGTTTTTTTAAATTCTATCGATCAGAGATACATTTTCAGAGATCATCATTTATAAAAAATGGATCTTACAGACGTAAGATCCATCCATTTTTTTATTTTGTAACTCTTATTTAGCTTTTGTATTGAGGTTGGTATCCGCCAAGGCAGTTAAATCAGAATCACATTTTTTTTCTTCAGCGAGAGTCTCACGCAAAAGCTGAATGGCCTCATTGTACTTCAAGACTTTAGCAAATGCCGCGAGGGTACCATATGTAGCAATTTCGTAGTGCTCAATTTTTTGGGCAGCAGCGATAATACCTGCATCTCTAACGGTTCCTTCTTCGGTTTCCTCGATAATATGTTCACCTTCTTCGATCAACCCAGCCATTGCAGCACATCGCTCTGCTTTAGGCTTCAGCTCCAAAATCTCAAAGCACTGTTCCAAGCGTTTCACATGATCTTCGGTTTCCACAAGGTGCTTGGAAATAGCTTTTTTTAATTTCTCCTCGGTAGCGTTTTTTTCCATTTTGGGCAATGCTTTTATCAAAGCTTTTTCCGCCCAATAAATATCTTTAAGCCCGTCTTCAAATAGCTCGGCCAAATCTTTTGCCGCATCGGATCCTGAACGCTTTTTCGTGTGATCTGTGGATTGTTTCGTCATCGTTCCATTTCCAGAATTTTCACTTGCGTTACTTTTAGTTGTTGTTTCCATTTTTTGAAAGTTTATTGCCCTAGAGCTTTTGAATTTGAACATCCATCGAACAGTATTAGTTCTAATCGCAGAGCAATCAACTGTATTTCACGTGTATATTCTGCCGAAGACGTATAAAAACGTCTTTTTGTATTGAAAATCAAGGTCTTATTAAACGGAATAATAAGTGTCTCCAATTGGAATTCGCCCCTCTCTGACAGGATTAGATTCTAAAAAAACATTAAATTATGCTTATATTTAGACATAAGGTCCGCTAACACAAGATTCGAACAGAAAATCAAACATCTTATTCGCCAATTTGTAATTATATAGTCATTCCTTACAAAGTGATATATTTTAGTCATGATATGGATACCAATATGATAGATGCTTTAATCATTATACGATACTCAAATTCAGTTTTGTTAAAGAAAAAAGCGAGCAAAAGGCTGGTCTAATAATCCAACCTTTGTGCAAGTGCAAACAATAAGCTATCTTTTCATCAATCGCCTATTTCTTTTTTTTACGGAAAACATTCTCCGTTAAGTCTTTCGAAACAGAATCTTTTTCTTTTTGATAAGAAGATTGCGTTTTCTCTTTTGTGCTTTTTTCCTTTTTAACGTCTTTACTCATGATGTATGGATTTTATATTGCGAATTATCCTTTTCACTTTTTATACTTGATCGGGAGGAATAATAGTAAGCCAGCTAGTTGTTGAACTAAAAATTTCCGGAAACTATATTGTGGAGAATTTAAAGATAAAACAAGTGTATTTATCCTATTGGACCTACGAAATGGGGTTATATGAAATAGTAGATCATAGTATTAAATATACAAATAATAATTGACAATGAAGCAACTACTGTTCAAAAGAAGTTAACTTACAGGTTCGTTCATATGATCCTCCATCTTAAGTCTTGCCATTAAATAGCTTATGGTGGATTCCGCACCCTGATTGATATTGACAGCATGCTCTTCCAGACCATCAAAACAGCCTCCAGTAACGGGATTATAAACAATCTGTCTAATATGATTCCGTCCCAAAAACCAGTCAAATACTATTTGGATGGTCTTCTCATACTGCTCATCTTTTGTGAACTTATAAAATCTATCTAGCGCAATAATGGTATAAGCAACATCAATAGGCTGCTCTCCGCCTTTGGGCTCCGTTCTCAGTTGGCCACGCTGTGCCCACCCTTTGTTGGAAATCACGTGAATCTCATCGTCGACAATAATCCTGCTCAATAAGAAATCAAAGGATTGATAGGCGATATCTCGATATCTGTTATCCCCAGTTGTCTCATAAGCGATCAACATCGCTTCTGGGATAACACTATTGCCATAGGTCATGTAAGATTCATACCATTGCCAATCTGTAGAGCTCTCATGTTCAAACATGGCTGCTAGACGATCTGCTAGGACTTCTATGATAGCCTTATAATTTTTGCCCTTCATAAAACTCAGGCCCTTTATGGTAAAGGCCATCGATCTTGTCGAATAATATACTAATGCATGCTTGGATGCCCGTTCCAAAAGTTCTATTGCAAGTTTTACTGTTTTTTCAGGCAAAAGATTAGCCATGCCCACCACTTCACCCAATGCCCAGACAGCTCTGCCGTTGGCATCTTCAAGATTCTCCTGTTTATTTTGTATTGTAAAATTGCCGTTCCTGTCTACATAATTCAGAAATGTACCATCTGCTTGCATACAATAACCTATAAAATCCAAGTATTTCTGGATCAGAGCAATGGTTTCATAAGATTCATATATTTTATAGTGATGTAACATGGCTATAAGCGCTCTCGCATTGTCATCTAACGCATAACCGCTTGCAAGGTCGGGCATAGAGATATCCGCAAATTGAACAAATCCACGTTCCTCAGACATCCGAAAAATATGATCCAGATTGATGGGGGGAACTGAGTATATCATTTCCCTCTTTTTATCTATCAGAAGCTCAAAAAGATAAACATGAGCTATAGCAACGTTTTGCCAGGAGGTTTTGACCATCTTTTGAAGATTCACACGATGAATCTTACTTAATTTAAGTTCATCATCCAAAATTTGATTGACTACAGCCGCAAGCTGGTCAGAAGCTTCAAAATCAATTATGGTCCCCATATCTTCCTTTAAAACCTCTTTCACGTGAGGGATTGGCGTCGACACAATGGGGCAGCCAGAGCTCAGCGCATAAGAAAATGTCCCACTTACAGCCTGTAAAGGGTCTTTTGACGTAAAAAGATAGACATCGGTGATCGATAAATAGGCCAATAAGTTTTCTGTTGAAAGAAATTCATTAACAAAACGGACATGATCTGCAATGTGATATTGATCTATTATTGTCTCAAGTTTGTTTCTATAGGTCTCTCCTTCATATCGTAAAAGATTGGGGTGCGTCATCCCTAAAATAAGGAACATTACATTTGGATTTTGTTCGATAATAGCGGGTAGCGCATAAAGTGTAGTCTCTATACTCTTGCTGGGTCCCAGTAAACCGAATGTACTGAGGACTTTCTTGTCCACGAGGTTGTAGCGCTCAAGAATGGCGTATTTATCAGTCGCCGGAGCTAAATGGGTGCCATGCGCAATTACGGTTATTTTACTGGTAGGAATTTTGTAAGTACCAGTAAGGATATCGGCGGATCCCTGTGTCATCACGATGATTTGCGAACAATTATAAGCAATGGCATATACATGTGCGAGCAGCGTGCGTTCTGGTGCTGGCAACACCGTATGGAAAGTCACGACAATAGCAAGTTGGGCTGCATTAAGATCCTTGAGAAAAGTTATGAACTTAGTTTCGTGACCAACGAAAAGGCCAAACTCATGTTCGATACAGATCAATTTAATATCCTGATCAAACAGAATGTTGTCAAGAATAGTATCGAAAGAAAGCGGATTTGCTATATCCAGTTTCCCCAGTGGACCATCTTCTTGAGATATATTATCATCTACTATCGGTATAGGAATTAGTCGATAAGACTCTTCAAATTTACTCGCGATAGCCTTCATTAGATCTGTTGTGTAAGTTGCAATACCGCAGGCGCGTGGAGGATAAGTGGATAGGAACGCTATTCCTCTTTTTGTTGCTGAAATCATTGTTGGATTTTTAAGTGAAGTCCTTGCATACGATCTTCTTGTATCTTTGACAAGGTGCTGCACGTAGGGAGGTTTATAAATATACAAAAATAAATTGAAAGAAAATTATTATTCTGACGAGCACAAGAGCAATAATACTCGACGTTTAAGACTGCTAAAATCCATTAAGCGGAAAACATCCTTCTGAATCAAAAAGTAGTTTTTTCAATAAGCATTTTATTTGCTTCTTCTAATGAAATTAAACGCCTTCAATCCGTCACCTGGCTCTGCTAGAAGAATTATATCGGATATTGATTCAAAAATAAGACATACCCCATTACGAGTCACATGGTGATTGGCCACTGACAATATTTCCCTCATTATCAATTTACTTTAAAATATCAAAAAGCAATATTCATTTGGAAAAATAATATAAGATGCTAATGCTGTTTATAATAATACCTGCAAACTTTTTATTAGCGGCATTGTTCATTGTCGGAGGATTGTGTCACCTCATTCAAAGATAAGTTACTGATTAAACCGATATTTATCTGGTAACTTTCATTTATTAAACCATGTAGCTTAGATTTTGCTAAAATTACTCAGATTAACTGTCTCAACTCGCAAAATTAATCGCAACCACATTATGTTTCTTGTTTATTGTTCCGCAGATATTTTCTTAGCCAAGTAATGACAGTCCTGCGATCTGGGATATTGTACTTTAGCATAGCCTCTTCCAGCCACAGTTCCCCATTGACAATTGCATTCACCACCCGTGTTTTAACTTCTTTGGTAAATCGTGTTTTAACTTTATGATCTATACTCATAAATCTGCTTTTTAAATTGGTTAATCAAAATGATAAGCTTTTAGTCGCGCTACAGTGTGGCAAATAGGGAGGCGCTCATAAATTTTAAAAGGAAGAACGGATAAATTTTGGGTTTAACTAAACGTGCTTAAACTTAAATGTAAATAAAAAGCAACCTGTAAACAGGCTGCTTTTTATCCCTATTTAAAAGAAGTCCAAAATTCAAATTAAATAGGTTATTAATCATCTTAAGAACGCGATGTTAATTTCTCACACAACGGATGTTTTTCATCTGTGTCTCGATTAAATCGATACCAATGACAGATATATTCAGCAGATTGGCTGTCAGATCCGCATTGTTACTATTTAAAAGCCCCTTTTCTCCATGGTAATACCAAGCACCTAAACCCAGCAAGCCGCCGATTTTAACTCCAGAGCTGCCTGTCCAGATTTCGGCCCGGGTTCCGAAATTGCCAAGGTTGATCTGTACAAGCCCGTTTATCACAGCAAAGGATGTACTCCCTCCATTAAAGTTGAAGTGCAGCTTGTTGTTTGGATAGGGAGCTGCAGCACCACTTGCATCGTATTCAAAGTAACCTCTTCCGCCGGCTGTGCCGTATGTAGGATTCTTACCACCGAAGCCTAGAACTCCGGTCAGCTTTCGAAAATCAGGCTCACTGGCCTGACGCCATATGCCTTTTGGATAGACTTCATTACAAGGATCACTATTTACACCGAATTGATCCGGAACGAGCCCTTTAAATGAAAAATATGTATTTCTGGCGTTTGAATGCGCATAAGTATGGTGAAAACGATAGGGATTGTGTCCCGCCTGATAATAAATATTCTGTCTGGCCCATCGTACTCCCTCCACAGTCAAAGGTGATTCTAATAGATTAACCAATAAACGATGGCTATTCCCTAAAGTAGGCGTAATGTTGAAAGCGAAGTTGACAGGTGTTGAAGAGAATTGGCGTGTTGAGCCATCATCTATTTTCAAGGCCAGGTTTGAAACATTTACCTTTATCCCACCGGATACGGCCGCAGGATCTGCGGTATATACAAAGGCAATTTTTGCATCCTGATAAGCCGGGTCAATATCTGCGAAACTTGAAAATGCAATTTCCTGATCCGCAGAAACAAAATTGGAAAGCGCACCACTACCCACATCAATCGTAGCTGTTTTGATTCCGGCGACTTCTACCTTGGCGGCTGTCATATTAGCAAACATACCCATTGAATTTAACTCCACCCCCAACCGGGCAAATTTATGCTTGAATAGGATGTTGATCGGAACGTTTACACTTGAACCACCTGTTGGCACAACAACTTCACCAGAAGCATATAGGACATCTTTTCCCGCTGGTAGCGCAATTAGGGTATTCGCCGTGGTTACATCGGGAACATCTTCACCCGTATTATAAGATAATGCCACCCATTTGTAAGTCTGGCCTTGGGTAACATCAATGGTACCTTGAGCACCTGTCGTAAATTGGGTAGAGGATATCAGTTGGCTCCCATCTTGCGAAAACAAGAATAAACGATAGGTTATGCCATTATCCATTGCGGCGGCACGAATTCCACTGGCAGCGCTATTCGCCGCTTTAGCGGTAGACTTGGCAGCGCTAAAAGGGACATTGTTATCCACTGCAATCATAGCATCAAATTCCGGAAACTCCAGCACCTTTTGGGCGCTTGAACCCGTCGGATGTATACTGGCCTTAGCCGAAGACACCTGCTGTGTCTCGTCAATACCGGATACCTTGAGGACCAACTTTGTCCCATCTAATTTCGTCCCTTCTTCGGTCTGATCAATTTGACTATCTTTCTTCGAACAACCAGTAAAGGTAACCGTACTACCCAGCACTAAAGCAATAGACGTGACCATCCAGCCGAAGCGCGTTAAACGTGATATTTTCATAAAATTGTTAGTTTAAAATAAATGTTCGTTTAAAAATCGCCATTACCTGAACCTCCTGAACCATTGCCCCAATCATCAACACCAGGATTTGGCGTCCCTGTACTAGCAGAACCTGCGGCAATCCCCTGTTCCAGTTCAATTGTTAGCACCTGTATAAAAGGTGTCTCATAGGTTTTCTTTTCTTTTTTCATTTTCTTTAAAATTTGGTTTTAAACGCATCGAAACTTAATTGAAAAGATCAAAACATGATCTACACAACATCAAGACCGACAACGACGCAAACATATAAACTAATAAAGAAAGAAATTAAAATTACAGGATACATTTTGGCTACACCGATGACTACAATTTGTCTACAAAAAAATACAAATACCTTATATAACAGTATTTTATAATGTAGCAAATAACCAAAATTTAATACCTTACGCGTTATTTAAAATAAATAACAATCTATAAAACAAGGCAGTAACACTAACAAATAAAAAAACCACAACAAAAAACTAAATAAATTCACCTTAAGAAAAAAAAAAAAAAAAAGGGTATCCTTTTCTATTCAATCCTATTCAACAAAAATTTGAATCCAGTAACAACGATCCAATATGCCCCGCAGATCTAAACTAGGCTTTGTAGATAAGCCTCCAGATCGACCTCTTTTTCCAATTTCAATTTTTGCTTTATGCGATATTTTGTCACACGTACACTTTTGGGTTCTATATGGAATGCATTTGCGATTTCTAATGTACTGTGTTGGAGATACATGTATGCGCAATGTTTTAGCTCGAGTGCTGTTATCTTATTTTCAGACAATACCCTTATTTTTAAGAAGAAATCAGGATTGATGGATTGAAATTCACGAATGGGTTGCCCCGTTACCTCATCAAACCGTAATTCGTCTTTTATCATCCGTTCAAATACACCAGCATGCTCGTTACCATGTGTTTCTACAAGCACCTCTTTCAAATGGTCGAGTAGTTTATTCTTGCGTTCGATCTGTAGGGCATCAAATAAGGCTATTTTTTGCATCTGTTCATTCTGCGATTGCAATTGCTGTATTTGAGAAATCAACTTCACCTGATCATCTTTTTGGTTATGAAGCTCTCCGTTCAGGCGATTTTCCAGCTCTTTATTGCGTTCTTTTAACTTTATACACACATCAATCTGGGTTTTATATTTTAGTCTGAAGAAAAAACCCAGCGTAATGAGCGTAAGAAATAAAATGATACTGATACTTCCCCAAAATATACTATAATATTGCCTATGTTTCAGCTCCCTTTCTATTGTATTCAATACTTCGTAAATTTCGGTTCGTTGCCGAGGTTGAATAACCTGGATATTTTTGGTAAATTGATCTATTCCTCTACTTTTCCAATGATAGGTCACATTTAATAACGGAGCTACATACCCTTTATCCAGATAAGTATTATTCGACGGATAACCTTGTTTTTTCTTTACATTCAATGCATATTCTGGAATATATACCGGCATTATTATACCACTCGAGCTTTTTGGACTAAAAAATAAACGCGTTACCATGTTAAGACTTTTCATTATGAATATTCCCTGATTTTATTTAGATACAGTTTCCGAACAATGTAGATCTATAATTGACATATAGCGACACGCCGAGAACATATAGTATTATTTTTCCCGTAGGTACTTTCCATTGGCGATTGATTTATGGCTGAAATCTTTCTCAACAAATAAGCAAAAAATTAAAACTTAACCAAAGATTAAAGATTTCAATTTGACTACAAATTTGACTTATGCAACAACAAATAGACTACAGAATACAAGAAATTGATAACTCAAAATATAAAAGGTGGATTTCTCCCGTCCATCTTTCTGAAGCGAAGCTCATCAATGCTCCCCTCCCTGTAGAACCGTCGTAAAACTGAAGACAGAAATAGTGCCATATCCGGCCCTTGCTGTAGCTGAAAAACTACTGGATATTACGGTTTGATTTGTGCCAGTCATTTCGGTCGGATGGTGCCAGCTATTACGGTTCAAATGATGCCACTTT
>JBMAAL010000074.1:0-28316 GCA_050281725.1 Sphingobacterium sp.
TAGGTCTGGTAGTTCAGCTGGTTAGAATACATGCCTGTCACGCATGGGGTCGCGGGTTCGAGTCCCGTCCAGACCGCCAACAAAAAAAGCATCATTTAATTATAAATGATGCTTTTTTTTTGCCCTAACAATACAACAGCTATTATTTTTTTAATTCGTACTGAAGTGCTCCAGAAGGGCAGTGCTTAATCTGTTCAATCAATTCAGCTGTACTGGCATTTTGGGCTGTGATCCAAGGCCTATCTTTCGGATGATACACATTTGGGAGACTCTTCACGCAAACCGCAGCATGTGCACAGCGTTCAGGTATCCAAAGAACGGTTATCTCTCCATTTGGATGTGGATATCTAACTATTTTTTCCATAATTCCATCTCTCTTTAGCAATTTATATTTTAAGAACTAATAACGATAAGGACAATTTTGTTTTAAGAATTGGCTTTTCGCTTTTTAATCATACTACTCACCCGGTAGATCATAAAAATACCGACGATAGAGAGCAGAATCACACTCATCCCCAATGTGGGATAATGTTCCAAGGGGCTTTCTTTTGTTTCTTGGACAATGATTACACCTGCTAGTGAAGCTGCCACACCACCTGCCAGCTGCTGCAACGATGAGCTGATACTCATAAATGCGCCTCGATCTTTCATCTCCGGAACAGCCGTGATTAAAGCCGAAGAAGGTGTCATCCGACTTAAAATGCCCGCCATCATTAAAATGTTTAAGATAACAACAATATAAAATGGAGTAACACCTAGGTTCGTGTAGATAAATACGACAACCATGAGCCAAAGGGAAGCGAAAGCAAAAATCTTAAACTTATCGTAACGGTCACTCAATTTCCCGACGATAGGCATAATAATCAATGAAGCAACACCAGAAATCATAAACAACATCGGCAACTGTTCGTGGCTTACTTTTAGGTTATTGACTGCAAAGGCACTTCCAAAAGGCATCATCATATAACCTCCAATGGATAGCAAGGCTGTTGCAGCAAAGCCGACACGGTATTCTCGCTGTGAAAAAGTCAACCAAAGGTGCTTTAACGCAGATTGATGTTTCTGAAGACCTATATGTGCGGTAATAGGAATAAGTTTGACCGCTATGATTACGACAATAATCAAAGCCATCACTGCAATCCACAAGAAGGCACTATGCCAACCCCAATTATTCGCAATATATAATCCGATGGGAATACCCAGTACCTGACTTGCACCAAAGCCCATCTGCACAAAGCCCATCACACGTCCGCGCTGTTGGAGCGTAAAGATATCGGTGATAATAGCCATAGAAATGGAACCGATAACACCCCCAAACAATCCCGTGACGATTCGTGCAGCAACCAGAGTCCAGTAATCGTTAGCAAAGCTACAGCAGAAGGTCCCGATAATAAAGCCAGAATAGAAAAATAACAGTAGTTTCTTCCGATCAAAACGATCGGCAAAGCCTGCGGTCAGCAGACCCGAAGCACCGGCGCTAAAAGCATAGGCCGAAACCGCAATGCCAAATTGAGCTGGTTTGAGATCGATCGCTTTCATCAGGATATCCCCCATCGGTGACATCACCATAAAATCAAGCACAACTGTAAATTGTGTCATGGCCAATAAAAACACCACAAGTTTTTGATATGCCGTAAAGGGCGCGTTATTAAGTTTATTTATTTCCATACTGTCCGGATTGCCTCGGTTTAAACTGGCCTAAAAATACAGAAGTGCACGAACATTCTGTGTAATATGTTTACAAAAATATCGCACAAGATCTTACCTTACCTTACCTTACCTTACCTTACCTTACCTTACCTTACCTTACCTTACCTTACCTTACCTTACCTTACCCTACCCATGGTGAAGTGAAGTGAAGCGATCGCTCAGACATATCGATCGCACCATTTAATTTTATCCTAGGTCGCCAACAAAAAAGCCAGCACCTGTTTGACAGATGCTGGCTCAATATCCGATATAAAAGCTAATTATTCAGCTATAACAGCAAATTCAGCTCCGGAAGCATAGTCATCACCACGCTGCGAATTAAGTCCTGTAAGACGGATATAACGTCCTTTCACAGGCTTTTCGAATCGAACAGTTTTTAATTTTTTATTCCGTTCAAAAGATCCGGACATCACATCTTCCCAGTTCTTCCCATCTTTACTCACCTGGATCTTATAATCCTTGATATCACCATTCGATCCATCCTGTCTCGGTAGAAAAGTGAAGCCCTTAATGGTTTTGCTACTTCCAGCATCAAAATCAACCCAATGTGGATACTGTGCTACGGTAACCGAATACATCGTATGCCAAATCGAGGAAGGATCTCCATCCAATAGGTTCTTGGCATCCCCCTCGCCAGTCTCTTGACTTGAAGCAAAAACAACTTCCATTGGAATGGTTTCGATTTTAGTGTATTGCTGTGTTACTTTCAATTTTTCATTATGCTGATACCAAGCCGTTACTGTACCGCCGGCGCGTAAATCAAAAGGCGCTTTGTAGACACTTGCTTTTTCGTTGTTCAAACTGTACAATACGGGCTCATTTTTATTTCCCGATTGAATAGAAACTTCACCATTTGAACTTCTTACCAAAGAAATGGGCGCATCACCGGCAGTCGATACCTGAGCCTTTGCCATCATATCATTGTTCTGAATTGGGCGGATAATAAAACCGATAGCCGTTGGTACTGCTTTCACACGGTCCTTTTCTAACGGTGGCCCTTGTCCACAGCTATTACCCCCAAGCCCTGTTACAGCTGCATCGAGATGCACGTGTACACCCGAACTCTTTGGTAATTGATAAGGGTGCGGTGCAAACGTCAACTCAAGCTCACTATAGTCCAAAGCGGATGTCGATAAATGCTCTTTCGCAACAAAAACAACTCCCTGTCCAGCATTGTTTGTCAATGCTGTCCAACGCACATCCTCATTGTTGCTCATATTTTGCGGATTAGGCCATGGCACGAACTGATCTTTTACAGTGCTTTTGTGCAGTTCAATAAATTGAGCCGTTTTCCGATCAGCATAATTATTGATAGGTCCACGCCCATAATAACTATAATTGCCATACTCGGTCGGCAATTGCAAAGAATATCCCAATCGAGCTAATACAACACTTGCATTATTGGATGTAATACTCGACGACAATTCAATAGAGCCATCCTTATAGATTGTCCAGATCTGATTGCTTGTAAATTTAAAATCATCTTTACCAAAAGGCTTTTCTGTATGTTCTTTAAGCGTGTAAGTTCCCGAAGTTCCACCCAACAACGACGCACCATATGGAGCTTGCGATTCAACCGTAAACGCCAATACAACTGTTCCATCTTTCTTGGTATAGCTGTTTGAAGACAAAACCTTATGTTTCAAGTTATGCAACCCTTTTTCAAACCATTGTTGGTAAGCCCAGTTGTCATTGTCAACCGGAGCACGCAATGCATCCAATTTAGGACCTTCACCATCGCGGATAACTTGTTTACCGGCATACGTTAGATTATATATCGAGCCGGTTTTATTGTCAAACTTCGCGATAAACTGATCTCCCTTGACCACCTGCAAATCACCTTCTTTGGAAAGCAACGGAGCCACCCCTTGCGCAACAGATGAAATCAACGGTTTATTTTCAGCCGCTTTGACAAACAGTTGTTCCTCCATTTGTACAAAACCTTTGGCTGCCCAAGGCCGATCTGTATTAAGGATAAACTGTACTTTTACAAAATACTCCGATCCCGCATCTAACTGCGTATAATTTATCGGCAATACAAGCTGCTTGCGTTGACGCGCTGTCGGCAAATCAGCTGCACTGATTGTACCCGTACTATTTTTTACTTCCAGCCCATTTTTATATAGCGACCATTGAACCTGATAATCGGATAGATCTTTAAAATAATTTTTATTGAAAAGCTCAATTTTCCCCTGTTGAATATCAACAGCCTTTACGCCCACATTTTGGTACACTTTCTTGACCTCATAATACTGTGGCTTAGGTTTCATATCGGCAAAGATTAAACCATTCATTACGAACGTCCCATCATTAGGCTTATCCCCAAAATCACCACCATAGGCCAAGAATTTCTCGCCCGTTTTCTTATCATAATAATACATCGACTGGTCAATCCAATCCCAGATGGCACCCCCCATAAAGAAGTTGGTCGATTCAATGGCTTCCCAATAGTCAATCAAGTTTCCCGAAGCATTGCCCATGGAATGTGCATATTCCGAAATATGAAATGGATACTTCAATTTGTATGTACCTTTTACAGCCCCTCTTACCCAGTCTATTGAAGGATATTGGTTGGAGCCCATATCAACGATTGTATTGTTACGCTCGTATTGAACAGGTCTTGACGTATCGATTTTCTTGATAGCCTGATAGGCGGCCACGAAATTATCACCCGGACCGGCCTCGTTTCCTAAAGACCAGATAACCACTGCCGGATGGTTGATGGTCGCATGTACCATCTCGATATTACGGGCCACATGGGCATTTTTCCATTCAGGAACATGAGAAAGAGACTCTTTGCCATAATAATATTCATGACTTTCGATATTAGCTTCATCCTCGAGATAAATTCCATATTTATCGCATAAGTAATACCAATAAGCAGGTTCTGGATAGTGTGAATTCCGGACATGGTTGATATTCGCCTGTTTCATCAATTTCACCTCAGCTTCCATCTGTTCTCTGGTCACCACTTTACCATGCTCAGGGTTGGTCTCATGACGGTTGACGCCTTTTAGCTTAACTGTTTTGCCGTTGATATAATAATAACGGCCAGCTAGCCCAAATTCATCATGCGCAGCCTTGGTGTCTTTTATCTCAACCTTTCTAAATCCAACATAGGTGGAAACAGTCTCAACCGTTTTGTTTTTTTTATCCTTCAATTCAGCCACCAAAGTATACCTATAAGGCAATTCGGCTGACCATTTATCCGGATTTTTGACGTTCAACGTTGCTGCGATGCTATTGGAAACTTGACCATCCAGGGCTGGCACAGCTGATGCTGCTTCTGCCTGGTCAACAAGTGTATTCTCGTCACTGTACAGCTTATTTTTATAAAGTGAATAAACAACTTTATACCCTTCAGCTTTCTTATTACCTAGATTGCGAACAGTACTCGTAATTTTCAACGAACCATTTTCGTAGTTGCTGTCCAGATCTGGAATAGCCGCTAAATCTCGAATCTGAACTTTTGGTGTTGAAGTCAGGGAAACATCGCGAAATATACCGGGCAATCTAAACATATCCTGCGACTCTAGAAAAGATCCATCCGAATTACGGTATACTTCAACAGCTAACACATTTTCAGCACCCTTTTTTAAGTAAGGCGAGATATTGAAAGACGCGACGTTTCTTGAATTTTTTGAAAATCCAACATATTTTCCATTTATCCACAGATAGAAAAAAGAGTCTACACCATCAAAATTGACAAATACCTCACGACCGTCCCAATCGGCAGGTACAGTAAAGTTACGTCGGTACGATCCCACTTCATTACGGTAGACATAAGTTGTCCAGTCTTTGGCTGGTGTTCGCATAACTCCACCGCGCCAATCATCGACCTTTACTTGATGATGAAAGATCACGCGTTGGTTGGTATAAATAGGTACACCATATTTTAAGCTTCCATCCTTCTGTATACCATAAATATTCCAGCTCATAGGGACTGGAACAGATTCCCAGGCACCCACATTATAACTCGGATCATAAAAGTCCTTTGGTCGCTCTTCCGGGGTCTTTACCCAGTTAAACTTCCAGGATCCATTGAGCGAAAGCCAATAGTTACTATGGTCGGGAAGTACTTTTCGCGCACTTTCTACGTTCTGAAAGGAGAAGAACGAAGCATGCGGCAACTCCTTATTAAGTGATAATAATTGAGGCGATTCCCATTCATTCCCTTTTGGAGCCGCTGTAGCTCCATACTGGAAACCATCGATAGACGACGTAATCGTTTGCCCTATCGTAACGGTAGTGTCCAGCGACAGCAATGAGGCTAGAATCGTTGAAAAAATAACAGAGTTTCTTAACATAATGTAATTAAGCAATTTAGTCCAGGAAATCAAATGTAACTTCATTTTGCAGTAATAACAAGCAGATTATTAAAGCACTCGATTGCGAAACTTTTTCGATACAAAAAAAGATCATATAGAACGTTAAAATCGTCCCATAAGATCTTCTTTCGAGAATTGTACATAAAACAAAGCAAAAACATAAAAAATAGAGGCGGCGAAAAATCACTATTTCCTCCCAAAAGCAGCTGATTTCAATAAAAAACAAATGCTTTCGGTTTCAAGGAATAAGCCTTATTTTTGGGGATAGATTTCGCTTTAAACAAATAAAAGTTTACGTTTGAAAATATTTCGAAGAATTTTATTTTTCAAAGGGTTACAATTTAAGCATTAAGGTATTAATAGGTGAGTAAATTCAGTAAATCAGTCCTGCTAGAAAATGATGAGCAAATCATTGAAGGCATCAAAGACGGCAACAGCTTGGCGATAGATGCTATCTACAAGCGGTACTATCCGTCTATAAGCCATATGATCTTGCAAAACAATGGAAGTGAGGATGAAGCGAAAGATATTTTTCAAGAAGCTGTCATTGTGCTCTACGATAAAGTTTCCAAAGGGAACTTTGAGCTTAGCAGCAAACTTAAAACATATCTTTACTCGATTTGCAGAAGGCTTTGGCTTAAGCAACTCAATCGTGCTGGTTTTGGCAACAGTGACATTAGCGGTTATGAAGATTCCTTATTTGAGGAAGAAGATCTACAACAGCATCAAGAACTTGAAAAGAAGTTCGACCAAATGGAACTTGCCTTAGAGAAAATGGGAGAACCATGTAAAACAATCTTACATGATTTCTACATCTTAAACCATTCGATGCAGGACATCTGTGAAAAATTTGGTTATACCAATACAGATAATGCCAAGACTCAGAAGTATAAATGCCTACAACGGCTGAAAAAAATATTTTTTTCAACAGATTAAAATTAGTGTAACACCATGGGAACAATGAATCAAAAAGAATTTTTCGAATTAGCAGACCACTATCTTCGCGGCGAATTATCGGCCGAAGAAAAAGCTGCATTTGAATCTTTTTGTGCTGATCAGCCCTCCTATGCTGCCCAATTACAACAACACCGCGAATTTGTTGCCAATATGAAAGAAACCAGCCAACGGCTGGATTTCAAAAATGCATTAGCACAATCAGCAAAAGAATACCATAAAACCCAAAACAAACCCGCAAAGGTAGTTCCTATAAAACAATCAGCGGTAATTTCACTTTGGGAACGCATCAAAGCAAGTTCTTTGGTGGCTGCAGTGGTAGCGGTATTTGCGGTATTTGGCACATTATGGCTGAGCGGTTATTACAGCAACCTCGAGAAAGCATCTTCCGATTACAGTGCGCTACGTAGAGACATGAACAATGTCAAAAAGAACGTCAACGCACACAACGCTGCAATCAGGGATATCAATGACAAAAAATCAGTAAAAGGTACCGAAAGCCAGTTTGGCGCAACAGGATTTATGTTGACAACAGATGGCTATGTCGTCACCAACTACCATGTCATCAGTGGGGCTGATTCGATCTATTTACAAAATAGTAAAGGCGAATCGTATAAAGCACAAATCGTACATACCGATCCAAGCAAAGACTTGGCTATTTTATACATTGCAGATAAGACCTTTAAGAAAGCTAAAAGCTTACCTTACACATTCAAAACATCGACTTCAGATCTTGGCGAAGATATTTATACGATCGGGTTTCCTCGGGACGAAGCAGTATATGGTCAGGGATACCTAAGTTCATCAACAGGTTATGCCGGTGATACCATCGCTTATCAGATCTCCGTACCTGTCAATCCAGGTAACAGTGGCGGTCCGGTATTGGATAGCAGAGGTAATGTGATTGGTATTATTTCCGGAAAACAACGTGGCATAGATGGTGCCGCCTTTGCAATCAAAACGAAATCAATCTTGAATGCTTTAGCGGACATACCAAGTGATTCACTGGTTACCGGTCTTAAGATCAACAAAAAGAATAGCTTGGCAGGTTTACCAAGAACAGAACAAATTAAGAAAATGCAAGACTATATCTACATGGTTAAAGTTTATTAGGATGCATTTAGAATTTATAAAAAAAGGCAACGTTTTTCAACGTTGCCTTTTTTTGTCCCTTAATACAAGCTCAATCCTTACAGATTAGGTTGCGGCGTCGTTCTCAAATACGGTTTGATCTCTTTAAACCCTTTTGGAAATTTAGCAGGAATATCTTCTGTCTTTATCGCTGGAACCACAATAACATCTTCGCCATGCTTCCAGTCAGCAGGTGTAGCCACTTGATAATCGGCTGTTAACTGTAAAGAATCAATGACCCGTAAGATTTCATCAAAATTACGACCTGTTGATGCTGGATAGGTCAATGTCAGTTTGATCTTTTTGTCAGGACCAATAATAAATACGGAACGTACGGTCGCTGTTGCGGAAGCATTTGGGTGGATCATATCGTACAATTCGGACACATGATGATCTTCATCAGCAATAACCGGGAAATTCACTTCGGTATTTTGCGTTTCATTGATATCCTTAATCCAATTCAAGTGATCGTTTACATTATCGACGCTTAGCGCAATGGCCTTCACACCTCTCTTGTCAAATTCAGATTTCAATTTTGCAGTACGGCCCAACTCTGTTGTACATACCGGCGTATAATCTGATGGGTGCGAAAAGAAAACGACCCAGCTATCTTTGATATAATCGTGAAAGTCTATTTCACCAATGGTTGTTTGCGCTTTAAAATTTGGCGCTTCATCCCCTAATCTTAAACTCATAATCTTATTTTTTAAATGTGTTTAAATTAAATAGTCTACAAATATAGTAGATTAAATTTAGTAAACAAGTAATTCTTCATTTTTTTAAATTAAGATGAAAAAAGAAAACTTAATCCAATTAAAATAAGCATTTTACACCTATAAACAAAATGAAAATCGACATGATCCTTGCTACTTATCCGCCCTACCCTGGCCATTACTTTCCAAAATGCTTATAATGATTAGCTAAAGTAGCCTAAAAAGTAATTTAACTAATTACTATGCTTGCATAATATATATTTTGTATATTTGAGTATGGTGGTACACCAATCTCACAAAAATGATTGTGGGCTGGGAAAAAACTTTTTAATAGCAAACCTTATTAGATAGATAAGTTATCGGCTGGTAACTGATGAACCAAGAAAAACTGAAATGCCATGAATTTTGAATTAAGCGAAGAACATAAAATGATCCGCGACGCAGCGCGGGAATTCGCCCAGGAGCTAAAGGCTGGGGCAATCGAGCGCGATGAAGCCGCAAAATTTCCAACAGATTTTGTCAAGCAAATGGGCGAACTAGGATTTATGGGTATCATGACCCCCGAAGCTTATGGCGGAGCTGGCATGGATACTTTGGCCTATGTTCTTGTGCTCGAAGAAATTGCCAAAATTGACGCCTCTGCGGCCGTTATTGTATCCGCCCACAATTCTCTAGTATTATATGGACTTAATGCCTATGGTACAGAGGAGCAAAAACAAAAGTACCTAATTCCTTTAGCCAAGGGTGAGAAACTTGGCGCTTTTGCGTTATCAGAACCTGAAGCTGGTTCGGACGCCTCCTCACAGCATACAACAGCCGAAGATAAGGGCGATCACTATCTACTAAATGGTACAAAAAATTGGATCACCAACGGTGGTCATGCCGATATCTATCTTGTCATTGCACAGACAAATCCTGAAAAAGGCCACAAAGGAATCAATGTATTGATCGTTGAAAAAGGGATGGCGGGATTTACCATTGGTCCTAAAGAAAACAAATTAGGCATCCGTAGTTCTGATACCCATTCACTTCTATTTTCCGACGTTCAGGTTCCCAAGGAAAACCGTATCGGAGAAGATGGCTTCGGATTTAAATTTGCTATGAAAACACTCGATGGCGGTCGCATTGGGATTGCAGCACAGGCCTTAGGAATTGCTGCCGGTGCCTATGACCTTGCTTTAGCTTACTCAAAAGAGCGAAAGACCTTTGGAAAACCGATTTCGGACCATCAGGCCATACAGTTTAAATTGGCCGACATGGAAGTTGATATCGAGGCAGCTCGACTTTTGACGTATAAAGCTGCCTGGACGAAAGACCGGGACCTTCCTTACGGTAAAGAAGCTGCCATGGCCAAACTGCATGCATCTGAAGTCGCCATGAAGCACACTATCGAAGCTGTACAGATCCACGGTGGCTATGGTTACGTAAAAGAATATCATGTCGAAAGATTAATGCGCGACGCAAAAATCACGCAAATATATGAGGGAACCTCTGAGATCCAACGCCTGGTAATCGCCCGTGAGATCCTGCGCTAAACTGTCCGTCATGCAATGAACCCAAAAAGTTAAACACTTTTTTATGGCATTGCATGACGAATAGCTTTATTAATTTAAAGACTCTTCAATTTGTTATCGATCATAGCAAGATATTGATAATCCTGAAAGGCAAAGCTCGCCGTTTCTGCCATCGCCAGATTCAAAATAAACTTTGCTTTACGAAGTAAATTCTCCTGATTGCCATCTGTAGCATTCAACCCATCAAATAACAAAGTTAAAGCTAATGGATGTAGTTGCTGAATTTGAAGATCTGTTTTGAGATATGCCGAAAGTTCATTTTCGGAAAGATTTAAAAAATAGGCCCTACTCTTTTCGAAGAATTTCTCATAAGCATCTTCAAACACTGCTGGATCAGTCGGCTCCGTAAAGGCATCATGGCCTTCTGTCCAAATGCGAAGAAATTTACCAATTTCTTCGATCCAATTCATCAATACATCTTTTTTAAAACTTAATCCCATGATCTATGCTTATCTGATCTGTCCATTTCCACGGACAATCCACTTCTCTGTTACCAATTTTTCCAATGCAAATGGTCCGCGAGCATGTAACTTTTGGGTCGAGATACCGATTTCTGCACCCAGACCAAACTCACCTCCGTCCGTAAAACGTGTAGACGCGTTGGCATATACCGCAGCAGCATCCACTGCATTCAAAAATTGTTCAATATGGAGTTCACTGGAAGAAACAATACATTCCGAATGTTTGGAAGAATATTTTGCGATATGCTCCAAAGCTTCGTCTAAACTGGTGACCGTCTTTATTGAACACTTCAAATCTAAAAATTCTCTTCCAAAATCCGCTTCTTCTGCGCGCTTTAAATTTGAAAAATTTTGACCCTGTAATACCTCATAAGCTATAGGGTCCGCGAAAACTTCCACCTGAGCATCTTCAAAATAAGTTTTCAATTTCGTTAGGAACTCGGCAGCAACAGCACGATCGACCAAAACAGTATCTAAAGAATTACACACCGATGGCCTTGAAATTTTAGCATTAGCAACAATTTTCGCTGCCATATCTAAATCTGCTGTATAGTCCACATAAGTATGGCATACTCCTGCTCCAGTTTCAATAACAGGTACTTTAGCGTGTTCCCTGACATAATCGATCAGCGACTGTGAACCTCGTGGTATAATAATATCCACATATTGGGTCGCTTCCAATAATTCCGAAACATGCCTCCTATCAACAGGCAACAGTTGCACAATAGTTGTTGCAATACCATACTGTCCCAAGACAGCATGGATCACATTCAACAACGCCTCGTTGGTGTGTAACGCATCAGAACCACCGCGCAATAGACAAACGTTACCCGACTGAATACATAATGCAGCAACATCTATCGTCACATTAGGTCGCGATTCGTAGATGACGCCAACGACACCGAGTGGAACCGTAATTTTCTCGATCTCCAATCCATTTGGCAATATCTTTTTTAGCAATAGCTGATCTGTTGGATCTGCTAACTGAGCTATTTGCTTAACACTGTCGGCCAAACCTTTTAGACGATCGCTATTGAGCAAAAGACGATCCTTTTTGGGGTCGTCATCAGCCATACGATCCAAATCAATCTTATTGGCTTCTAATATATCAGTAGTATGTGCAATAAGACCATCTGCGATGGCATTTAAAATAGTTATTTTGGTATCAGGAGCCAGTTGTTGCAAAATTTGTTTTGCTTTGGCCGCCGCCTGAAGTTGGTTTACGATGGATTCACTCATAACAATACGATATCATTTGCATGTGCAATTTCTACATTTTTTTTACTGGTCTGGGACAAAGCGGATGAATCCATCTTCGCGCGGGCAACGGCAACAGTTAAGCCTTCTAGATTGACAATATTTAACACTTCTCCTTTTTCAAAATGTTCGACGATACGGGTTACCCCCACTGCGAGTAAACTTTTGTGCTTCAATAATGCTTCCTCCGCTCCACGATCAACCATCAATTCCCCTTTTATTAAACTTCCACTCGCAAGCCATTTCTTGCGGGAAGAGATCTTCTTACTTTGAGCCAGACACAATGTGCCAGTCTCGTGCTTAACCGCTTTTTGTATCGCCTCCTCGGTTTGCATACTAAAAATCACAACAGCGATCCCCATTTGATTGGCCAATCGGGCAAAGTTCAATTTCGATGTCATTCCTCCCAATCCTACGGAAGATTTATCCTTCCTTGCCAACCCTAAAATATCCCGGTCGATTGTTTCAATCTGTGGTATAATCTTGTTGTTTGCATCCAACACACCAGGAACGGAAGTGCTAAATAGTAATTTTTCGGCACCAAAACCAACAGCAATCAAGGTTGCCAGTTCATCATTATCTGAAAACTTCAGTTCTTTATTACTCACCACATCATTTTCATTAGCAATTGGAATAACATTGTTCCGCCACAATTCCTCATACGTATTTTTCAATTGTAGAAATTGATCCCGATTGGAAAAATGATGTCGCTCACATAAACTTTGCGCCAATGAAATTTTAAACGGTCGGAAATAAGTGGAATACGTATTAATCAATATGGGGTTCCCGATTGCAGCAGCGGCCTTGCGTTCGGATAACGTTCCTGTATAACTGGGCAGAAAACGTTTACCGGCAGCAACTGCACCTGAAGAGACCAAGACGATATTGTATTTCTTTTGTAAGGAAGCAATTTGCCTAGCGATCTCCAAAACAATACGTTCATCAACTTCTCCCTCTTTCGTGGTAATAGAAGCCGATCCAAATTTGACAACGAGAATTGGCTTTTTCATTTTTTAGTATGTTTTAGTTTAGATTTGAGCACTAATTTACTGAGAAGAATTTGATTTACGCAAAATATGTTAACAATTGAACAATATAGTTCAATAGAAAAACTTAGGAAATACGGCCGAATCTATTAGGTCAGGAGGCATTCGTGTATCCCGCGTTTATCCTATAGGAAATTTTACTTTGGCAGAATGCTATGGAAAGCACAAATATCCACGTCGGAATCTTAATGTAAAAGCGATTTAGCGATGTTTAACAAATCTTAAATTGGTTAACAATAAATAATACATATTTTCAAAACGAGCTCATTTATGAAGAAAATCGCTCTTCATAGAGCTTCTCCAAGGAGAACATTTCATCACGATACTTCGCGGCCTCCAGAAAGTCCATATCTTTCGCTGCTTTATCCATTTTCTTGCGTACGTTATCGATCGCTTTCTTCAGATCCTTCTCACTCAGATACTGCATAATTGGATCAGCAGCAATTGCCTGCGACGGATCAGGTTCAACATAAATTTTAGGTTCAATACCCGAGAAATCAGCAACAGAAGTCTGCTCTAAGATCTCCTCTCTTGTTTTGCCAACAGTACGCGGTGTAATGCCATGTTCCAAATTATATTTCATCTGCTTGTCTCGGCGACGATTGGTTTCATCTATTGTGACGCGCATACTATCAGTCATTTTATCCGCATACATAATAACCCGACCTTTATCATTCCGGGCAGCCCGACCAATCGTCTGAATAAGCGATCGTTCAGAACGCAGAAAGCCCTCCTTATCCGCATCGAGAATAGCAACGAGCGTGACCTCCGGCAAATCAAGCCCCTCACGGAGTAAGTTCACCCCGACCAGGATATCAAATTCACCCAAGCGAAGCCCACGTAAGATCTCCACCCGCTCCAAGGTTTTAATTTCGGAGTGTATATAACGGACTTTTAAGTTCAGCTTGGTCATATACTTGGAAAGTTCCTCGGCCATACGTTTGGTCAATGTCGTAGCCAAAATACGCCCCCCTTCTTTGATGGTCTTATCGACCTCTTCCAAGAAATCATCGACCTGATTGATCGCTGGTCGTACTTCAATAATTGGATCAAGAAGTCCTGTTGGGCGAATGACCTGCTCAACGACAACACCTTCAGTCTGCTGCAGTTCGTAATCGCCCGGAGTCGCCGATACATAAATCGTCTGATTTGTCAGGGATTCAAACTCCGGAAAGTTTAAAGGTCTATTATCCAAAGCCGCGGGCAACCTAAACCCATGTTCAACCAAGGAAACTTTTCGCGATCGGTCACCTCCATACATCGCACGTAATTGCGGTAAGGTCACGTGACTCTCATCAATGACCAACAGGTAATCTTCCGGAAAATAATCCAGCAAACAGAACGGACGCATCCCTGGTTGTCTACCATCAAAAAAGCGGGAATAATTTTCAATTCCCGAACAATAACCCAGTTCACGCATCATTTCCAGATCATAATTGACCCGCTCCTCTAAACGCTTCGCCTCCAGCATTAAGCCCTCGTCTTCCAGTTGCGTTTTCCGTTGCATCAATTCATCCTGAATAGCCCATATTGATTCTTTGAATTTTTCTTTCGGTGTAACGAAGAGATTTGCCGGAAAAAGAGCAAGATCTTCCATCTTGTTGAGCGTTTTCCCTGAAATGGGATCGATCTCACTAAGTTCATCAATTTCATCCCCAAAGAATGAAATCCGAATAGCATTATCCAAGTATGCCGGAAACACGTCTACTGTATCGCCCTTAACACGGAAAGTACCACGTTTAAACTCTGTGGTCGTCCTTGAATACAAGATCTCCACCAGTTTATGCAGGAAAGCATTTCTTGTGACCGTCATACCGACCCCAAAACGAAAAATAGAGCGGGAGAAATCTTCCGGATTTCCCATACCGTAGATACAGGATACCGAAGAGACGACAACAATATCACGCCGTCCCGACATCAATGACGACGTGGTCGCCAAACGCAGCTTTTCGATTTCTTCGTTAATCGCTAAATCCTTCTCGATGTAGGTATTCGTCGAAGCAATAAAAGCTTCGGGTTGATAATAATCGTAATACGACACAAAATAGTTGACCGAGTTATTGGGAAAGAACTGCTTGAATTCGCCGTACAACTGAGCCGCCAAAGTTTTATTGTGGCTTAAAATCAATGTCGGCTTTTGGGTTTCCTGAATCACATTAGCCACAGTAAAGGTCTTACCCGATCCCGTTACCCCCAAAAGCGTCTGGTATTGCTCTGCCTGCTCTACACCTGCGACCAATTGCTTAATTGCTTCTGGCTGATCGCCTGTGGGTTTGTACTCCGATGTCAATTCAAATTTCATATACTTCCTATTTCTTAAAGAAAACTATTCAGGCCTTTTCCAGCAAACATTGCACCACGAATTGCTTGAGCCGTAGGCTCAAAAACAGCTTTTGTGATCCGATGGTTTCAATCTGCAAAAAAGAGGATTTTTCGACCTGTGGTCCAGGCCATATCCTCCTACGGTCTTACACAAATTTACTAAAAATTTTACCATTTTAGCGCAAACTATAATAATACCATAGATGTTATTACTTTCAATTGATTATTTATTATCTTTAGTTTAATTGAACTAGCACACACGCCATGGTCACTATTCTATCTACCCAAAATAGCATTGCAAATCATTTTATTGCCGAGCTGAGAGATCTCACGATTCAACAGGATCGCATGCGCTTTCGTCGGAATCTGGAACGATTAGGTGAAATTTTCGCTTATGAAATCAGCAAGACGATGGCCTATAAACCTGTTGAAGTTGAAACTCCATTAGGCGTGGCCAAAACCCATCTCTTAATGGAACAACCCGTACTCGCTACAATTCTGAGAGCGGGCCTCCCCTTTCATCAGGGACTATTAAATGTATTTGATCAAGCCGACAACACCTTCATTGCAGCCTATCGGCATACGAAAAAGAGCGGTGAGTTTGAAATTCATAAGGAATATGTCAATACACCAAACTTAGATAATCGTACAGTAATCATTGTAGACCCTATGCTTGCCACAGGAAAGAGTCTTGTATTATGCTGTAAGGATCTCCTGGCCGAATATGACATCAAGGAATTACACATTGTTGCGGCCATTGCATCCGAAGAAGGACTGAATCACGTTCAGGCTTTTGTACCTACGGCGCATATCTGGGTAGGTGACGTCGACCACGAACTGACCTCAAAAGCTTATATTGTGCCTGGACTCGGTGATGCCGGAGACCTGGCCTATGGTGTAAAACACCATTAATGTGGATAAATTATTTAAAACTAAATTAACACTTAGCTCATTGAAATTCAGTAAATTTATGTCAATGATGAAGTTTAATTTTTTTATATCTAATTTATATCGCTATGAGATGGCAAAAATACAATGGCGAATCCATTCGCTCCACGATTTTCGATGCTGTTGAAGAAGTCATTAAACGAGAAGATGCCCTAGGGAATAAGCTCAAGGTTTATATCGGCACCGATTCCCAAGTCAAGAGAGGCATCATCGACTTCGCAACAGTCATCGTCTTTCTCCGGGAACATAAAGGTGGATTTATGTTTATCCAACGGGACAAAAGGCACCACCGAATGAGCATTAAAGAAAGGATGCTACTCGAAGTCCAAAAATCCATCGATATAGCCTATCAACTCTGCCCCCTCCTCGAAAAACACAAAGTAGACCTCGAAGTCCACGCCGACATCAACACCAATCCAAATTTCCAGTCAAATGTTGCCCTGAAAGAAGCTATGGGCTATATCATGGGTATGGGGTTTGTTTTTAAGGCTAAGCCCGAGTCCTTTGCCAGTACAAATTGCGCTAATAAACAGGTTCAATAACTGACTATAGGGCAGACTTTGTATATTTAGGTGTAATTTTAATACACCACATGCAGGAATTTTTTCAGCAGATTGCACGTCAATTTGCCCAGACCTCTTGGCTCGAATGGTTAGGTACACTGACAGGCTTTCTTTGTGTCTATTTGGCCGCTAAGCAAAATATATGGAACTGGCCTATTAGTATCATCAGCGTAGCATCCTATGCTGTTCTGTTTTATGATGCCAAACTATACGGAGATACTGTACTGCAATTCTACTTTCTGTCTACTGCTGTGTATGGTTGGTATTATTGGATAAAACGAAAAGAAGAAAAAAAGAAACCTATCGTCAAAGCCAGCAAGGGACAATTGCTCCTTTGCCTCCTGGCAATCCTCGTCCTGACACTATCAATCGGTTATCTCCTCGATAGCAAGACAAATTCCGATGTCCCTTATATTGATGCGTTCTGCACGTCCGTAAGTTTTGTTGCTCAATTTCTGATGACGCGCAAAGTGCTTCAAAATTGGCTCTTGTGGATATTTGTGGATATTTGTTATATCCCGCTCTATATACACAAAGACCTTATGCTAACCGCAGTACTCTACCTTGTTTTCACTCTCATCGCTTGGAATGGCTATCGCGATTGGCAGAAAACCTATAAAAATTTTGTGTAATATTGCCTATCAAAACGATCGATGTGGGAAAAGATTTCATAAAAATTGCCGTTGTTGGCCCCGAGTCCACCGGAAAATCAACGATGGCACAATTTCTTGCCAAGGAATTTCAGACGGTATGCGTGCCCGAATATTCACGTTATTATTGTCAAAGCCTCAACAATAAATATACCTTACAGGACGAAGTCAATATGTTTTATGGACAGGTGGCCCTAGAGGAAGCTCTGGTCCCTTTAGCACAAGGACAGCTCCTCATCTGTGACACCACCTTTCTTACGGTAAAAATTTGGTCAGATCATCTTTTCGGCCATACACCGCAGGAAGTCACCGATAAAATTCAACAACATGTTTATGATCTCTATCTGCTGATGGATATCGATCTACCCTGGCAGGATGATCCGCTACGGGATTTCCCCGAACAGCGCGAACATTTCATGGAGATCTGGAAAAGCGAATTGAGCGCCATTAATGCGAATTACCGTCTTATTTCGGGGCTCGGCGACCAACGTCTCGAAAATGGACTTCATGCCGTAAAAGATTTTCTGACATTGATTTGAGACAAGTGTCTTGACGGAGCAGCCTTTTACAGCTATATTTGTAAGCATAAAGTATAGCTGTTGTTTACACGGACTAAGAATACTTGCCCAGCGACAGCAAGCTTTATAGACACAATTAAAATAGAATATTAACATTTTACTTAAGAAATAATGTATCCAGAATATTTAGTAACTCCAATGCGTCAAGAGTTAGTTGATGCGGGATTCGAAGAATTAAAAACACCTGAAGCAGTTGATCAGGCTATCGCATCAGAAGGAACTGTTTTTGTGGTTGTAAACTCTGTTTGTGGTTGCGCTGCTGCAAATGCACGTCCAGCTGCAAAAGCTGCTGTAAAAAACGAAAAACACCCAGCCAAATTGGTGACTGTTTTCGCAGGTATGGAAACTGATGCAGTAAACACTGCACGTAACTACATGTTGCCTTACCCTCCATCTTCACCAGCAATGGCTTTATTTAAAGACGGGAAATTGGTACACATGATTGAAAGACATATGATTGAAGGTCGCCCGGCACAAATGATTGCTGACAATTTAGTTGCAGCATTTGACGAGTACTGTTAATCACGTATTTTGATTTTTGAATTAAAAAGGCTGTCCAAGTTATTTGGATAGCCTTTTTTGCATTTCGATAAATTGTATTCGCATCACTTTTCCTGCACGTCGCTTTTCATAACCATACTGATAGTCTCCTGTCCGAATAATACGCGACAACTCAGCGTAGGTACCTCACGTAAAACAATTCGATCAGTCAAAACCGCGAGTCCGCATATCCAGTAGATCTAGCCCCAATCCTATTTTCCGTTTATTGAAAGCTTTTTCCTATTTTTAGGTTATGAAAACCTTCCCAATCATCATTTTTTTGTTCTGCTTGACAATCATATCATGTTCACCGCAAACGAAAGTGGACCTCATTGTTTATCATGCACAAGTATATACTGTAGATTCGGCTTTTAGTACGGCACATGCTTTTGCTGTCAAAGATGGTAAGTTTATTGCCATCGGTTCCGATGAAGAAATACAGCGGAAGTACAAAGCAATAGAAAAAATTGATGCGCAGGGTAAGGCCGTTTATCCGGGATTCTATGATGCCCATGCACATTTATTTGACGAAGCCGAACTAATGGATCAAGTCGACCTAAACGGTACCGATTCTTTCGAGGAGGTTATTCAACGTGTCAAAAACTACCAACAAAAAAATCCGGACAAAACTTGGCTGATCGGTGGTGGCTGGGACCAAAATCGCTGGAAAGATAAAACTTTTCCAACCAAGGATCTACTCGACAAAGCTTTCCCGGATATCCCCGTCTACCTCATGCGTGTAGATTATCATGCGGCGGTAGCCAACTCCAAAGCACTGGAATGGGCCAAATTAACCAGTATTCCCACCATTCGTGGCGGTGTGGTCGGTGGGAATAATAATATCCCCAATGGTCTCTTGATCGACAATGCAATGGATCTTGTCAATAAGACAATTCCGGTTCCGAGTGAAAAAGACTACTTAAGAATGCTTAAGCGAACGCAAGACTCTCTCCTTTCCGTCGGTCTTACCACTATTGTAGACGCAGGTTTATCAAAAGAAAGACTCGATCTCCTAAAAAAATACTATCGGGAAGGACAGTTGAAAATTAGAGATTATGCCATGATCCTCGGTAATCCCCAAAACATAAAGTCATTTATCGATCAGGGTTTCTATGAAACGGACCGTTTCGAGATCAAAGGATTTAAACTGCTCGCCGATGGCGCGTTGGGATCTCGTGGCGCATGCCTCCTTGCGCATTACCATGATGCCCCCACTCACGGCTTTCTCCTCCATAGCCCCCAGGAATACGAAGCCATGATCAAACAGATTGCCGAAAGTAAGTTTCAGGCAAACACCCATGCTATAGGCGATTCGGCCAATCGTATTATTCTGGATATGTATGGCAAATACCTCCACAATAATGGCGATCGTAGATGGCGCATCGAGCACGCCCAAATTATATCGCCTACAGATTTTGATAAGTTTCAAAAGTATCAAATCATACCATCTGTACAACCCACACATGCAACCTCCGATATGTACTGGGCCAAAGATCGACTTGGTGAAGAACGTATGAAAGGCGCTTACGCTTATAAGCATCTGCTGGCAGAATATGGCAAACTCGCTTTAGGGAGTGATTTTCCGGTTGAACATTTTAACCCCTTATACGGTTTCCACGCGGCTGTAGCACGTGTCGACAAAAAAGGGTATCCTAACCAGGGATTTCAGATACAAGATGCAATAAGCCGTGAAGATGCCTTAAAAGGAATGACGATCTGGGCGGCATATTCTTGTTTTCAGGAGAAAAAACGAGGAAGTATCGAAGTGGGAAAAGATGCCGATTTTGTTGTCCTCGAAAAGGATATCTTGAAAATTCCAAATGGGCAACTGCGAAATGTAAAAACAGAACAGACAGTAATTGCAGGTGAGACCCTGTTTAAAAGATAACAAGAACTGATATGCCTAGCCATGCCCAATAAACTTATATTGCTAACGAAACAACATAGCTAACAAAAGTATAGCTAACGAGTCAAACCTTTCTTCACCTGCATCAGCACAACCCTAGGGAGGATAATAACGAAAAATTTGAATAAATTTTTACAATTACGAATATTTCATATATTTACGATATAAACATACATTTATGAAATATTCATTATCATTCCTACTGTCTGTGGCGACGCAGCTATTATTTGCACAAGAGCATAATACTCCAGCCATCGCTAAAGTACATTACGAATTCAAACATGTCAATGACAGTACCCATCGGGATCAATTTTTACGCGATGAAACAGTGGTTTACCTGAATCAACAGGCCAGCTACTACACCTCATATTCATCAAAACGCATGCAGGAAGAGGTCAAGAAACAGATGGAAGATCCTGCATTTTCCGGCAATCTAACCCTTACTACGCGCTCCTCGCCCTCATCATCATCCTATCTAATCAACCCCGATCAAAATAAAATGACTGAGGTAATATCCGTTGCAAGTGACCATTTTTCCATCCCTTTACCCTATCCCACACAGGATTGGGAAATCTTGGGAGACCGTAAAGAAATCGGCGGCTACAACTGCCAGAATGCCAAGACAACATTCAAAGGCCGGACCTATATCGCCTGGTTTACAACCGAACTTCCGTTTTCCTATGGCCCCTGGAAACTCCATGGTCTACCCGGACTTATCCTAGATGCCCGGGACACAAAAAATGAAGTGATTTTCGCTTACGCCGGATTCGATAAAATTGAAGATGACAAAACACTAGTTGCACTGCCACAAAACGCCATTGCAAGTACTGCAGATGAAGTAAAGAAAATTCAGGAAGCCTTTAAGGCCAATCCTCAAGCCTACATGCAAGCGCAATCCGGAAAGAATAGAGCCATCAATGTGGGCTCAAACGGAAACATCGTTGCCGTTCGATCCGGTAATTCAGGCGGAAGCTCCCCTATTGGTGCTTTGGATCCATCCAAGATAAAAGGTTTCAATATCTCAAGAGACGATAAATACAAACCTTCAAAAGTTACCAACAATCCGATAGAGCTGACGCCTTAATGAAAGTATTTTTATGTTTATTTATAGTCGTTTTGTTTGGGCAAATAACCTTTGCCCAGCAAACGATTAGTGGAACGGTCCAAGTGGATAAGACACAGCATCCCGTACCCTTTGCCAGTGTCAACATCCTTTCAGACAATAAAATCATCGCTTTCAAACCGACAGATAAAGAAGGGCGTTTTACAATCACATTGACAAAGGAATATGCAAGCCTTTACCTGCAGATCAATCACCTGACTTACGAGAAATTTGAACTCAACCTTGGCAAGCAGGCATCCAATCTTCAGATCGCCCTCGTTCCAAAAACCAATCTGCTACAAGACGTCATTGTAAAGAGCAAACCTAAAGTAAGCCGTTCAAATGATACGATCTCCTACGACGTCGGATCCTTTGCCAAAGAGGAGGATCGCAATATAGGCGACGTAATCAAACGCCTTCCGGGCATGGAAGTTACCGAATCGGGGCTTATTAAATACCAGGATAAAACCGTTTCTAAACTTTACATTGACGGTGACGATCTGTTGGAAAATCGCTATGGTGTAGGTACACGGACAATCCCACATAAAATGGTAAAGGACATTCAGGTACTCGACAATCATGAACATTATAAGGTCCTTAAAAATAAAAGATTTACAGACGACGTCGCCATAAATCTCGTTATCAAAGAGGAAGCCAAGCTGAAGCTCACTGGACAGGCCAAAATTGGCGTCGGCACCCCCAATCTCTATGATCCTGAATTGAATTCAATCCTATTCAACAAAAAAGTAAAGATGCTGAATGTCCTCAGCGGAAATAATACCGGTCATGATCTTTCCGGAGATATCATCGGTGCCAATCAATCCTCTTTACTGGCCAAGTTTGGCAGCTCGCCCATCAACAATCTTCTGGCGACGAGCACAACAGGCAGTCCAAATATTCCTAAAAACAATTATTACTTCAACAATACCGGTTCACTAAACACCAATAACCTATACAACCTCAAGAATCTCTGGCAGCTAAAATCCAATATTCAGGTTTTATACGACAACGATAGGCAAAATAATGCCTCAAGCACACAATACCTGCTAGATGATGGTGATGTCTATTTTAATGAACAAAATCACACAAAAACAGCGCGATGGCTTGGTGCAGCAAGGCTTTCAGCATCCACCAATACGGAAAAGAAATATGCGAGCAATTCCTTGTCATTTGAGTATGAAAAAAAAGATATAACAGCATTGCTGGCAAACTCTTCGGGCGAGATCGAGCAGTTCCAAAAACACCATATCAAGGGATTCAGCAATTTGTTCAGCTATATACCCCAACTTAAAAACAATGACATTATCGCAATCAACTGGTCTTTAAATTATGGTAATAAACCACAGAATTTACAGATCTATCCCGGTGTTTTTCCAGAAATACTCAACGATAGCATTCCCTATAAAAGTAGCCGGCAGCAAATTGAAGTTCCTTCCTTTTTTACGGAGATCAGTACAGGTTATCGCTTCAATAAAGGCAGAATAAAGCAGTACTATCAAATTGGCTTCAATACAGATCGTCAACATTTCAATTCACTTCTTACAATAGCGGATAATGAACAACGTATTCGAACACTGGGCGATAATACCCGTAATAATCTGCATTGGAGCAGGTCGCAAGCATTTATTACACCGCAATATTCCTGGAAAACAAATCGATTTGAAACCCAGCTCGACATCCCGATCAACTATTTATTTACTCATTATGAAGACGTCAGCCATCAGCTGACTACGTCCAAAAATTCCGTGCTGATCAATCCTAATTTAAAAGCAAGATGGCAGGTTTCACAAGAAGACTATCTTCAATTTAACTATCAATTTGCGCAGGATATAGGCAATATCGAAGATATATACCGCGGTGCGGTATTACGGAACTATAGAATGCTAAGCCAAAATAATGCAGCGCTAAATGAATCCAAAAAACATACGTTTAATCTCAATTATAATTTGGCCCGCACCCTAAAAGTACTATTTGCAAATGCTGGTATTAGCTATACAAGATCGCTTTCCAACACAATATTATCGTCCGTCATAAAAAATAATATCACCGAAAATATCTTGGTCAATATGGATAACCTACAGGATCGATGGTCTTCTCAGATTGGATTTGATAAATACATTTTCCCCTTGGCAAGTACCCTCAAACTAAAAGGAAGCATTTCTTACTTCAAATACAATCAATTGTTAAACAATGCCCTGGTTCCTATTCGAAGTATGAGCTATCTATTTCAGCCCAGTATAGAAGCTAAAGTATTTAAATCGTATAATATATCCTATTCAGGACTCTTCAATTGGAGCAGGAGCAAACAACAGGGCCTTGACAATACGATCCAAAATAAAACCACCGCCATGATGCATAACATAGGTTTTCCGGCTAGCCCCTTTAAAAATGGCTTTATGCGGCTAAACCTACGCAATCTTTCCACCTTTCAAACAAACATGAAGAATGCAAGTTATACCTTCATCGACTTTTTTACCCGCTATAAGGTCAACAAGTGGAAAATGGATGTCGAATTGGAAATGAATAATTTGGCCAATATCAAAAACTATCGCACCTACCTAATGACGGCCAATATGATTTCTCAGAATGAATTTGAACTTCGCGGGAGAACAATTTTACTCCGTACAGTTTTTAACCTATAAGGTATCAGACCACCTCGGAAAGAGACAATTGCGTTGGCCTAATATTCGTCTATTGTTGGTTTGTTGTTGGTTTGTTGTTGGTCTATTCTTGCGCCTAATGACCAATATCTTGCAATCGAAATCTTGCTATTTTAGCAAATTCATCAATGATGAACATAAGAAGTGGGTTTTTCAAGCCCAAGAGGCATACCACTTAATAAAAAAAGCAGAAAAAAGAAGCCTGAGCAAAAAATCACTCAGGCTTCTTTTTTATATCTTTTGAAAAGTATTCTTTGTTAAAAAACTTTAGAACTGTTTTCTATTGCATATCGAATAAATGTTTCTCAGCATGATAAGAAGAACGAACCAGCGGTCCAGACTCCACATACTTGAACCCCATTTCCAAACCAATTTTCTTATATTTCTCAAATTGTGCAGGTGTAATCCATTCGATGACAGGATGGTGCGCTTTCGTAGGTTGTAAATATTGACCCAGTGTCAAAATATGCACCCCAACGTTATATAAATCTTGCATTGCCTCGATAACATCTTCCTCTGTTTCACCTAAACCAAGCATAATTCCCGATTTTGTACGGAGTCCAGCTTCAGAAATTCGACGCAGGCACTCAAGTGAACGATCATATTTAGCTTGAACGCGAACTTCTCTTGTCAAACGACGGACAGTTTCGAGGTTGTGCGAAACAACTTCGGGACGTACTGCGATCACGCGGTCCAAATTATCCCATTGCCCTTTAAAATCTGGTAAAAGCGTTTCTAAGGTTGTTTCTGGGCTTTCTCTACGGATGGCGTTGATTGTCTCCGCCCATATTAGCGAACCACCATCTTTCAGGTCATCACGATCCACCGAAGTGATCACACAGTGTTTTACCTGCATTAACTTGACAGAATTGGCGACGCGATTGGGTTCATCCAAATCAACCGCCAACGGACGTCCGGTTGCTACCGCACAAAATGAACAAGAACGCGTACAGATATTTCCCAAAATCATGAAGGTTGCCGTTCCAGCCCCCCAACATTCGCCCATATTCGGGCAATTTCCACTCTCACAAATTGTATGTAATTTATGCTCGTCTACAAGACTTCTGACATGTCTATACTCTTTACCAACAGGCAATTTGACACGCAACCAATCAGGCTTGCGTTGTGCAGGAGTTGCCGGAATAACTGGAAGTTCAATCATACAACAAAGTTAAGGATTAAAAATGTAATTTCTAACCGTCAATTTGTTGGTTTTATATCATAAAAAATGACCGATTGCCACCAATAATAGAATTATGAAACAAAAATTAGGATATTTGTGTTGATTATCATTAATCTAATAACAAAACTATGCGACTGAGCCGATCTTTATCCATGTTGTTACTTGGGAGTGCAACCATCTTTACAGCACAAGCCCAAACCAACTTTGACATTATACCCAAACCTTCGAAAATCACCCTGGCTACAGGAACATACGCAATCCCTGCACATCTTCAAGTTATTGTTTCAGATGAATTTCAGGAGGCGACACAACTGCTCACTGAGCACCCAGCCATCAAAAGCCTAGCTGTCGAAGTACTCAAAAAAAATAAAAAAGGCCCTAAAGAAGGCTTTCGCATTATTAAGGCCGTCGATGCAGATAATCTGAGTAAAAACGCCTATTCCATCCAAATCGATGAAAAAGGCCTACTACTTAGGGCCTGGAATGTCCCACAGGTAATCAATGGGATTTACACGCTGGTTCAATTAGGCTATCTACAAGCCGATCCAAGTAAGATAGCTTATGCAACAATAGTCGATGAGCCTCGCTTTGCCTACCGTGGCTTACACCTGGATGTCTCGCGTCATTTTATGCCACTATCCTTTGTAAAAAAGTATATCGACATCATGGCCATCTATAAGTTCAATAACTTTCATTGGCATTTAACCGATGGAGCGGGATGGCGACTAGAAATTAAAAAATATCCGGAGTTAACACAAAAGGCGGCCTGGCGAACACATACGAGCTGGAAAGATTGGTGGAACAATGGTCGTCAGTATGTAGAAAAAGGTACGCCAAATGCCAGCGGTGGATTCTATACACAGGAAGAGGCCCGCGAATTGGTCGATTATGCCGCCCGTAAAGGAATCAATGTTATTCCTGAAATAGAAATGCCCGGACATTCGGAAGAAGTATTAGCCGTATATCCTGAACTCTCCTGCTCCGGAAAGCCCTATAGTCAGGGAGAATTCTGTATCGGCAATGAAAAAACCTTTGAATTTCTAAAAAATGTTTTGGATGAAGTCCTCACGATATTCCCTTCCCAGTACATTCATATCGGTGGTGATGAGGCTGAGAAAAAGCATTGGGAAACCTGTCCAAAAGATCAGGCGCTCATGCAGAAAGAAGGACTAAAATCTGTTGACGAACTGCAGAGCTACGCCATCAAACAAATGGATCTATACCTGCAATCCAAAGGTAGAAAGCTGATCGGTTGGGACGAAATCCTACAAGGAGGCCTCACTGAAGGGGCTACTGTCATGAGCTGGCGCGGTGAAGACGGCGGCATAAAGGCTGCAAATGCCGGCCATGATGTCATCATGACTCCCGGTTCACACCTCTATTTTGATTCTTATCAAACAGATCCTCGGACGCAGCCTGAAGCTATTGGTGGATACCTCACACTAGACAAGGTTTATTCTTATGATCCTATTCCAGCGGCCATAGAGGGGGATAAAGCCAAACATATCCTTGGTGCGCAAGCAAATATATGGGCAGAGTACGTCCCAACGACCGAACACGTCGAATATATGGTATTCCCACGTGCCCTGGCTTTGGCGGAGGTCAATTGGACCAATAAAGATGGGAAAAGCTGGACTGACTTTCAGCGAAGACTGCAATCACATTATAAACTATTGCAGGATTTGAATGTCAATTATTATCGCCCTTCCTTTAATGTCGCTTATACGGCCACATACAATGCAGCTAAAAACAATAATAAAATTACGCTGACAACCGAGCAACTAAAAACAGATCAGATCCGATATACCATTGATGGCAGTGAGCCTACAATCCAGTCCACGCCCTATACCGGACCATTTGAACTCAGCTCAACAGGTCATATCAATGCCGCTTACTTTCAAGATTCTATCAAAATCGGCCCAACCCTATCCTTTGATATCGACATTCATCGCGCTATTGGAAAAAAAGTAACGTACAACACAGCATGGTCGGGATATCCAGCACAAAAAGATTCTACCTTAACAAACGGTATTATGGGTGGACTTTCCTATCACGATGGTCAATGGCAAGGATTCACCAGTCCGATTGATATTGTCGTGGATATGGAACGCAGGGAAGAAATACACCAGGTAGCTATGAATTTTATGCAGATGATTGGCCCGGGCGTTTATATGCCCGGAGAAATGGAAGTTCTGCTTTCGGATAATGGCCGGACCTTCAGATCGGTAGGAACAATCAAAAATGACATATCCGATAAAGAATCCAAGTTGACTTTCAAAAGGTTTGAACTCAAGCTTGACAAAGCACAGCAGGCGCGTTATATAAAAATCAAAGCCAGCAATCCTAAAAAAGGGTACTTGTTTGCAGACGAAATCATCGTTTATTAAGCACATCTGGACTGTTTTCTGAACCTGCATGCTTTGTTGATTTGTGGTTTCTCATTAAGGCATCAATGAGTTCAAAACTCGCTGTTATCGGAAAACAACAACCTTCATGATTTCACGGCACCAATAGCTATAAAATCATGAAGGTTCTATACTCGTTTTTGTTTTTCAGGACTACTTTTCCAACAAACGGCATTTAATTTTGAAATATTATTAAAATAAATACTTAATTTTCAAAATTTAAAATGTAACTTTGCACTCCGACAAAGCAGTCGGAATGACCCTTCCCCATGAGCTATTTTTGAT
>JBMAAL010000075.1:0-28307 GCA_050281725.1 Sphingobacterium sp.
TCCGGTCCAAACAGCATAAGCTGTGCCCAAGGGAAGTGTCTGTGTGGCTTTGATCAATAAGCCCATACTTGCAAATAAGAATACGACAAAGGCACCATACCAGAACCATTGCCCATTTCCGGTCGCATCTTTGGCTTTACCCAAACAAGTGGTGAAACCAATTTCACATAATCCGCCTAATATTAAAAATATCCAGTTCATATCGTTTCTATTTTTTATTTTGGTACAAAGTTCCAGCTTTTGGCCGATAATAATTTTTACAAATGTTAAAAATTTGTGTGAATATTTGCGCGAATCCGGCTTAGGGTAACCTGACTGACACCGAGATAGGACGCGATGTAACCAAGTTTTATTCGTTGAATATATTGGGGGTATTTTTGAAGTAACTCGGCATAGCGCTCTTGGGCAGTATTAAAGAGCTTGGACATGGTTCGTTGTTCGGCCTTGATAAATTCAAGTTCAGCCATCTTTCTTCCCCAGTTGGCAATGGCAATATCACTTTCGTAGAGGTCAAAAAGTTGCTTTTGGTCTATCTGATAAACAACACTATCCTCCAAAAGGTCTATATTTTCATAACCTGGGGTATCATGAACATAACTATTCATGGATATGAGCGTTCCACCGGGTGAAACAAAATCTAGGGTAATTTGACGGTTTGCCGTCTCGTAGTAAACGCGGGCTAATCCGGAAGCCAGAAAATAGATGTCTTTTTGAATTTTGTCCTGTTCGATCAACAGGCTATTTCTTTTTACTGTGATTTTCTTACTGACCTGCTCCAGTTTTGCAGCACTTTCAGGCGTTAGAAAGTGGTAACCATTCAGGCAATCGGATAAAGAAATTAGGATTTGCTCGGCCATTTTTCCAAACGTAAAGTTTCACCATCCCATACTGCATAGGTATGGTAATTGATCCATTCCCCTAAATTTAGAATACGGCTATTGGAGTTGAGCGCAACATCATAGGGAAGATGTCGATGGCCAAAGATATAATAGTCGTGATGTTGGGTTGACTCCAGCTCCTTTGCATAGCCAATCAGCCATTCTTTGTCTTCGCCCAAAAACTTTTCGTCCTCATTATTCGAAAGCCTGCTATGTTTGGACCAGCGTGTCGCGATTCCGATTCCAAAATTTGGGTGCAACCGCGCAAATAACCATTGGCAGAGACGGCTCCGAAATACTTTCTTGAGTATCTTGTATTTGTAATCTCCCGAACCTAATCCATCACCGTGGTGAATATAAAAGTGTTTTTCGTTGAGTTGTAATTCCAGCTCATTGTCGATGATCCGAACATTTAATTCCTTTTTGAGGTAATCAAACATCCACATATCGTGGTTTCCTTTAAATAAAGTAATGGGAATGCCGAGATCCGAAATTTCGGCTAATTTACCCAAAAATCGGATATAGCCTTTCGGGACAACCGTGGCATATTCAAACCAGAAATCAAAAATATCACCAACAAGATAGAGCTGTGCAGCATCTGTTTTGATCTGTTCCAGCCACTGTATAATTTGCAGCTCCCTTTCCCGAGAACGTTCCAAGGGGTAAGATCCAAGATGAAAGTCGGAGGCAAAATAAATTTTTGTTCTTGTTGACATGTGGCCAAAACTAAAAAAAATGGCGGCGAATACAAAATTCGCCGCCACAATATAATTTGCTATGATTTAGATAATTCGGTGATGAGCGCCTTTAGATATTCCGTGGCATCGGGATCAATGCGCTTCAAAGACTGCTGAAGTTGATCGGGATAAGCACTTTTTATCGCCATGATTGAACTTGCGATAACCATATAGGATTTGTCGTTTACAGCATTCAGAATTAGACTTTTGTATTTTTTATCTTTTGTCTGTGCAAGCTTTTGAATCGCAGAGGCACGGATAACAGAGGCTTCGGATTTCTCTGCAAGTGTCAAGATTGTTTTTTCTGTTGATTTGCGAATCGTGGGATTGCTTAGATCGAGACCTTGAATTGCTGTTGCAGCAAGATCAGCATCGGTATCCGCCAATGCTTTTGTTAAGATTTGCTGGCTGATAGTATTTGTCGGATTTTTTGAGGCGTAGGCAATCGCACCGACGCGGTTGGCAAATGAAGGTGCATGCTCATATTGATACAGATAGTCGGCATCTGACTTATCGATTTGAATTTGACCAACGAGTGTTTTTTCGGGATCGATATCAATAAATTCAACAGCAGCAGGTAACGGAATCATGAATTGGGCATTCCGCTTGTTGAGTTGAAAGGTCTGTCTGATCTTCCCATTTTTCGTATAGATATCGACGGCCAAGGGAAGTTGGAATGTCTGCACGGTTGAATCTTGAATTTGGGCTACATTCAGTATGACACTGTTCTCTCCGTTTCTTGTCGTGATTTTCAAAATTGGATGCCCACCTTGGTAATACCATTGATTGAAGTACAGAGCCCAGTCTTTGCCGGTCACCTCTTCCATCGCTAGACGGAGCTGTTGCGGTTCGCCGGTTTTAAAGGAATTGTCTGTCAAGTATTTTTTCAACGATTGATAGAACGCTTCATCACCCATTTGTTCTTTTAAGGCGTAGAGAATCAATGAGCCTTTTGCATAGCTGATATTATCAAACATATCTTCTTTGTCATGATAATAGTAACGGGCTAAAGTCGGACTTTTTCCATTTTTAGTCGATTTGAGATAAGACTGGAGTTTTTCAAATCTAGATTTATCGCCACGATCTTTGCCGCCGTCGTGCTCACGCCAGATAACCTCGCCGAAAGTAGCGAAAGATTCATTCATGGTTAAATTGGACCAAGATTCTGCTGTGACCAAATCGCCAAACCACTGGTGAAACAGTTCATGGGCAATCGTTCCCTCCTGATTATCGTCCAACAATTCGCGTTTTGTCTTTTGTACATGTTCGCCATGTAGGGTTGCACTTGTATTTTCCATGGCGCCTGAGACATAATCGCGACAGACAATCTGTGCATACTTATTCCAAGGGTAAGGAACACCCAAAGTCTTGCTGTAAAAATCCATCATGGCCGGTGTCTTTCCGAAGATATCTTTGGCATAAGGTGCATATTTCGGTTCAAGGTAGTAGTCAACGGGAATATTGTTGTACTTGTCCTGATAGATTTTAAAATCACCAACGGCCATCATAAATAGATATGGGGCATGTGGTAAATCCATTTTCCAGGTATCTGTACGTGTGCCATCACTATTTTTCTGTTGATTGCTCAATGCACCGTTTGATAAACTGACGTAATTGTCAAGAACGGTCATGGAGATTTCAGCCGTCGTCTTTTGGTTGGGGCGATCGATTGTCGGGAACCAGGCTGATGATGCTTCAGTTTCACCTTGTGTCCATATTTGACGAGGTTTGTTCGCTGTGCGTTCATCTGGATTGATAAAATATAGCCCCTTAGCATCGTTGATCGCTGCGCTGCCCTGAACCTTTAATAAGTTGGGTTTTGCGGTATAATCGAGATATACTGTATATTGCTCCTTTGCAAGGTAATTTCGGTCGAGCTTAATCAGTAGAGAGTGATCATCATAGGTATATTTTAGGGGAATCAATTGTGCGCCATTGACCAAAGAGACCTGTTTGATATTCATGCCTTTTGCATCAAGGCGAAGAGAGTCTGTTGGGTAGAAATGAGGTTTTAATGTAACCCACTCTTTTCCATTGAGGAATTGATTGGTATAGTCAAAATGGACATCGAGTTTGGTATGGACAAGATCGTTGATCTTGGTAGGGGTGGCTCGATATTGTTGATCTATGGAAAGTTGTTGGGCTTCGCTTATTCCAATTTGAAGAATGGAAATGGACAAAGAAAGGTATACGACTTTTTTGAACATGGTTATAGTATTTTCAAGATTTAAATAAATCTAAAGAAATTTCGGTTGTGATAAAAATATACGCTGCAGAAATGTGTCTAATGCTACTATGAGAGGCTCATGTTTTGTTTATTTATTCACTTTGATGTAGGTGGTTTGGATGCTAGCGTAAAGGACAAGTGGGAAGTGATGAATCTAGGCTTTTTAGTTATTATTCGAGGAAGAGAAAAAACTGCCTGAGGTAGGTAAGAGGTCGATAAATTTGTTTATATTCAACTCAAATTGAATTTTCAGATGCTAAGTGAATAAAACTTAGATTGGTTGAAACAAGTATAAGGTTTTATGATAAATAAGAATTTTGGTCTTATCCTAATGATGATAGGTATGGCAGGTACAGCGACCACTGGTTATGGACAACAGTTGACATATCCGACGACAAATAAAGGGACTGTCGTGGATGAATTTTGGGGTGAAAAGATAGCAGATCCTTACCGCTGGCTGGAAGATGATCGTTCAGCTGAAACAAAAAGCTGGGTACAGGCGGAGAATAAAGTGACGTTTGACTATTTGAATGCAATTCCATTCCGGACAAAATTAAAAGATCAATTAACCGAAATATGGAATTATGAAAAGATAGGAACCCCGTTTAAGGAAGGCGAGTATACTTATTTTTTTAAGAATAATGGCTTGCAGCAACATGCTGTCCTTTACCGTAAACTAGGGGAGGGAGGAGCAGAAGAAGTTTTCTTGGACCCAAATACATTCTCGAAAGATGGATCGACTTCATTGGCCGATGTTTCGTTTTCAAAGGATGGGAGCTTAGTCGCCTATTCTATTTCTGAAGGGGGATCGGACTGGCGGAAAGTCATTGTACTGAATGCCAAAGATAAGTCGCCTGTGGGTGAAACATTAGTGGATGTCAAATTCTCTGGTATTGCTTGGAAAGGAAACGATGGTTTTTATTACTCGAGTTACGATAAGCCGAAGGGATCTGAACTTTCTGAAAAAACAGACCAACATAAATTATACTACCATAAACTTAAAACAGCCCAATCTACAGATAAATTGGTTTTTGGCGGTGCTGCAACACCGAGACGTTATGTCGGTGCTTCATTAACAGACGATCAACGTTACCTGATTATTTCCGCTGCAAATACAACAACGGGAAATGAACTTTATTATCAGGATCTCCATCAGTCGAATAGCAAGATTGTCTGCCTACAAGATCATTTTGATGCCAATACAGGTGTCGTTGACAATATTGGAGATAGTTTCTTATTGGAGACAAACTACAAGGCTGCCAACAACCGTTTGGTAAAAGTTGATTTGAAGAATCCTGCAAAGGAGAACTGGAAAGATGTTATTCCAGAGACTGAAAATGTGCTTTCGATCAGCACCGGTGGAGGCTATCTTTTTGCAAATTATTTGAAAGATGCCGTTTCGGTGGTGATTCAATACGATTATACCGGTAAGAAGATTCGGCAAATAGAGTTGCCGGGTGTGGGTACAGCGAGTGGTTTTTCGGGTAAGAAAAAGGAAAAAGAAATCTATTTTGGTTTTTCAAATTACATTACGCCTTCTTCAAGTTATAAGTTTGACGTGAATTCTGGTCAGTCTGCACTTTATATCAAACCTAAGGTGAAGTTTGATTCCGATCAGTATGAATCGAAACAGGTTTTCTACACATCCAAGGATGGTACTAAGGTTCCGATGATTATTACGTACAAAAAGGGGATTGTCTTGAATGGGAAAAACCCGACGATTGTGTATGGTTATGGCGGCTTTAATATCAGCTTGACACCTGCCTTTAGTACTTCCGTTGCTGTTTGGCTGGCAAATGGCGGTGTTTATGCTGTTCCGAATTTACGTGGGGGCGGCGAATATGGTCAGAAATGGCATGATGGTGGCAGACAATTCAACAAGTTGAATGTGTTTAACGATTTTATTGCCGCCGCACATTATCTTCAAGAGAATGGTTATACATCACCCGAGTACACCGCTTTATCGGGGGGATCCAATGGTGGTTTGCTCGTGGGAGCAACAATGACAATAGATCCCAAAGTAGCCAAGGTCGCACTTCCCGAGGTTGGTGTTTTGGACATGTTGCGTTATCATACCTTCACAGCTGGTGCAGGTTGGTCCTATGATTATGGTACAGTCAGTGATAGCAAAGAAATGTTTGACTATCTGAAAGCATATTCTCCGGTGCACAATGTGAAAACTGGAGTTTGTTACCCAGCGACGATGGTCTTTACGGGAGATCATGATGATCGGGTGGTACCGGCGCACTCCTATAAGTTTGCTTCCGAACTACAGGCAAAACAAGCTTGTGATAATCCTGTATTGATTCGTATTGAGACAAAAGCTGGTCACGGTGCGGGAAGGTCAACAGAAGTCCTGATCAATAGTACAGTAGATAAATATGCTTTTGCCCTTTGGAATATGGGGATTAAAGAATTAAAATAAGCGGACAGCATTCAAAGACTCAACACATTGTCTGTCTTGTTTTCCATAAAAAAGCCGCGATCAATAATTCGATTGCGGCTTTTTTTATTCATTGACTATTCGGATATCTTTTTATTGCCAGGTCTTTTCCCCCTTTTTCATTTTTTGTAATGTTGCTACATATTCTTCTTTTTGAGTAGCATCGGTAATGAGTGAGATCGCTTTTTCTTGCGTTTTAATTGCTTTTTCTTTTTCTCCAAGGCGATATAATATGTTTGCAAAAGTGTCTAAATACATTGGTGCATCTTTTTCTTTTTCGTTGGATAATTTGCTCCATTCGGCTGCTGCTTTTAGGCACGCTGGGTCATTGCAGTTTTCAAAAATGGACCAAGCCATGTTGTTTAGTTCTGCAGCGGTGATGGTTGAACCATATTTTGCAATGTATTTATTGAAGCTATCTCTTAATCCAGGGTAATTTTTGATATAACCATAATAACGTGGTTGCATTTCGAGACTTGCTTTCTCTGTATTCACAGTCGGATATTTTTGCGCCAATTCTTTTTCTATGCTCGCGAAATCAACTGTTTCCTTTGCACGAATTTTGGTGTTTACTGCATTACTAACCAACAGTTGGGACAAGAAGTCATTTGCTTTTACTTTTTCACTAACGGCATCAAATTTAGCAGGATTGTCTTTTATTAAATTAAAAGCCTTAGAATCGACAACATTCGCCGCCGAAAGTAATAAACTAACATTCTCCCTTGTAAAGATTTGATCCGTAGACAAGGACGCTAATACGACTCCTTCCGCTTTTGCTTGTGTCTCTTGATCGTAAGCTTCTTTGGCTGCCATAGCCATACTTTTGGCGATGTTTACATTTGTTGGGTCGGCATTGAATTTTGCTAATAGTGTTTCATATTGTGTATTTGGATCAAGTGATTTTTGTGCTTTCGCTATAAAATCGTCCGCTTCACCGCCACCTACGATACGATGCACAAGGGTACCTTTTGAGTCAAAGATCAGAAAAGTTGGGTAGGCCCTAACTTTATATTCTTTGGCAAAACGGTCGGCCTCTTCGTACCATGATTTTACATCTTCATTATCATTCTTGGTCTTATCCATCTGAATTTTTGCATTGACAAATTTAGCATTGAAAAAATCACCTACTTTGGCTTGTGGGAAGATGGTACTCGACATATATTTACAGGGGCCACACCAGGTTGTAAAACAGTCTACAAAAATGAATTTGTTTTCTTTAGCCGCTTTTTCTTTAATCTGACTCCAATTGAGCCCATGCTCAAATTTGACCCCTTCGCTCTGCGCAAATAGGAGGGCTGGAATTAGAAATAGCATTAAAATCATTTTTTTCATAATGTTGGTATTTCAGATTTTTAATTTAATCGTTCGTATTAGTCGGGATAAGGTTAGTTTTCCCAAGTTTTTATTCCTTTCATCATTTTGTCCAGTGTTTCTTGATAGATAGGACGATCGTCCTCACTGGCCATTTCGATCGCTTTGTTTTGCCACTTTATGGCTTTTTCTTTTTCTCCTTTCTTATAGAGCAGATTTGCATAGGTATCCAAAAATGCACTGCTTGGATCTTCTAGGATGGATTTCTTGCTCCAGCTTAACGCGGATTCAATACATGCAGTATCACTGCTATTGTTAAAAATAGTCCAGGCAAAAGTATTTAATTGGTGTGGGGTAAAATCTTCTGACGAAAGGTAATCATTGATGGTATTCTTCATGGCTACGTAATTCTTCACCTGAAGGTAATAGTGTGCTTTTATTTTCTTGAACATCGGGATGAAATCGATGTCTGGATATTTTGCAGCGAGTTCATTTTGATAACTATCCCAGTTGGGTTCATGTTTGGCATCAATCTTAATCTGAAATAATTCGTTGACGACAACATTAGCCAGGGTGCGGTTGGCAATACCTGGTGACTCTAATAGAATATCGATTTTCTCTTTATTGTTGCGAATAAGATTAAAAGCTTTTGAATTGGTGAATTTGGCAGCTGCCAATAAAATATGGACATTTTCTTTTTTGAATAACTCATCCGTGCCCAATGAATTCGCTAAGGTATTTTCTGCCTTCCGTGCAGTATTTTCGTCGTAAGCGATATTTGCGGCTTTCAGCATCTGCTTGGCCGTATAAATATCTTGGGGTCTTTTCTCGAATTTTTTTAACAGCGTGTAATACTGTGTTTCAGGATTTAGTCCATCCATCACATGCCCGACAAATTCGGGAGCATCACTTGCTCCGACAATCCGGTGTACCGCCTGCCCATCGGCATTAAAGATAAGAAATGTGGGAAAGGATTGAATATTGTATTCATTGGAAATAGCACGCGCATCGGCATACCATTTTTTGACATTAGCATTGTCGGACTCTGTCGAATCCATTTGTACCTTTACACTAATGAAGTTCTGATTAATTGGCTGTCCCACCTGCTCTAAAGGAAAGATCTCATTGCTCATATATTGGCATGGGCCACACCAAGTTGCAAATAGCTCTACGAAGATAAACTTGTTCTCAGCTTGTGCCCGTTCCTTTATCTGCTTCCAACTCAACCCTTCTACAAATTTCACTCCCTTAGTCTGGGCTTGCGCCAAATTCCCGAATAAAATTGTAAGGCATAACGCGATTATACTTCTCATACTCACTCAACAAAAGATTCATAATTATGTTTAAGTTATTAAATTAATCTGAAAACAAAAACACCTCTGAAGTATTAATTTCAGAGGTGTTTTCGTGGACGGATAAATCGCTTATTTGATATTTATCTTCGATTTTAAATCTTTTGTTAGACCGTCTTTATGTAACATCAAAGAAGTTGTTTTATAACGTACAAATTCTTTTGATGCATATAAATATCCATGATAGTCATTTGTTGTGCCCCAAGAGTTTTTAACGATGTAATACTCTTTTCCGTTTTGATCTTTTACAAGACCTACGATATGCATACCGTGGTCATCTGTAGTTTGCCAGTTGTCGAAAGCTTTTTGTCTTTCTTCCGGTGTTACTTTTAACTCTGGTTTAGGACCAACAAACATCGTTGACTTTTCTTGATCTGTCATTTCCTCGAAAGGTTTTTCTGGTACATAAGCTACACCGTTTTTCCAAGAGAAACCTTTTTCTGATACGTCAGTTGCCCAAGCTACCGTATAACCTTTTTGTAAAGCGTTGTCAATAATGTCCGTTAAATCGTTCATCTTAACATTATAGAAACGGTCGAATGACCAGTTATCTGGAATCAACAATACGAATTGGCTGTAGTATGGGTGGTCAGTTACCGAAGCAATACCTACGTAATCATCCGGATTGATACCGATTACCTGGTCTGCAAAGGTGCGCGGTGTATAGGATTTACCGTTATAGTCAAATTTCTCAGGTACTTCCCCAAGATAAGAATCCATCGCAGCGGTATAGGCTTTTTCCCAGTTTGGCGTTAACGTTTTACCTTTTACCACTGCTCCTAACATCGCATCCAACATATTTGTCATTTCACCAAAGTTGTTACGTGTAGTACCGTAGTGAAGACCTGTGTAAGCCGACTGCGGCATTGTACCATATTTACGGAAAGAGTTCAACACATCATGGAATTGACCACCTTCACCCAATGACAATCCGCCATGAAGGCGTACATAAGTGCGTGCTTTGTCTAAGTACGTGTTGCGCGCAGTATAGATTTGAGAGATCTCCACTGGTTTTTTACCCATACGGATCATCTCTGACTCCAAGAAAGAGTTACCTGAATAAGACCAACAAGTACCTGATGAACCCTGGTTTTTGATGGATGTGTTACCAAGATTGATAACTTCAGTAAATGTAAATCCAGATTTGCTATTGTCATTTTGATTTGCTTTTAGCGCATTGATCAAATTGTCTTGTGCTTGTACTTGGAATGAAGCTGCGAAAAGTGAAGCAGCTAGTACAATCGTTTTATTCCAATTCATTGTTAGTATTTTGTTAATTTAGTGTGGTGCTAAATTAAATAAATAAAATTTAGTAAGGTAAATTCCTCTGTAAAATAATTGTTCTTAAAAACCAGCTGTTTTATATTAGCCTTTTGTCCGAGAAAGTATATGTAAGAAGCGATAGGATCAAATAGAAATGGTCAGAAAAAAATTTCTGACCATGGTGTTCTGTATCGTTTGTAATTTCGCGCGGATTACCGGAGTTTCTCGCCGAATAATGACCGTCGGTACGCTTTCAATAGTCGTTTAATCAGCCGGTTCAGCTTTTTTCGGAAAAAGCAGCGAAGCAATGATACTCAATGCAAGTATGCCGACAATAACGATCAAAGAATGTGTTGTTGTAAAACCTACTTCGGCCAACCAGTGATGCAGCAGCATCTTTAGACCAATGAAGACCAGCAAAAATGCTAAACCTACTTTGAGGTATTGGAATTTGTGGATAATATTGACCAAAAGGAAGAACATCGACCGCAATCCAAGTATTGCAAAAATATTGGAGAAAAAGACAACATAGGCATCTTTGGTAACCGAGAAAATTGCAGGGATAGAATCCACAGCAAAAATCAAATCCGTAAATTCTATGACCAGTAGTACAAGAAATAATGGTGTCATATATTTCACGCCATTCTCTACATGGAAGAAGTGTCCGCCATCTAATTTTGGTGTCACCTTAAAGTATCGGGAAGCAAATTTAACAACTGGGTGGTTCTGCGGATCCACTTCTTCGTCCTGGTTGCGGTTGATAAACATTTTGACCCCTGTAAAGACCAAAAAAGCGCCAAAAACATAGAGGATCCAGCCGAATTTAGCAATAAGGGTTGCGCCAAGGAAAATGAATAAGAAACGCATAATAATTGCGCCCAAAATTCCCCACACCAAAACTTTATGGTAATAGCGTTCCGGAATACCAAAAGAAGTAAATAATAATACCATCACAAAGATATTATCTACGGATAGGGCATATTCCACAACGTAACCGGTGATATATTCCAAACCAAGATTTTTGTTGTAGAGCTCGAGACTCGCCGCTAAATCACCGGGAATGATTTTAATATCGTGGTGGTGTTTGGTAATGATTTCTTGAAGGTGGTCCAAGTCATGGATATTGTGCAATTCAAATCCATAGTGACGAAGAAGCCAATAGAAACCCAAGGAGAATAAGACCCAGATGGCGCTCATGATGCTAGCCATCTTTAGGCTAACAGGTTTGTCGCCTTTGGAGAATAAGCCTAGATCTATTGCTAGCATAAGTGCAATAAAGATGAGGAATCCGCCAAAAAACATTAATTCGTGACTCATTTTATTTTTTTCTTTCTGTTGTATATTTTACCAGCTGCTCCAACCCCGCTTTGTATTCACTGTCGGGAAAGTCTTCCAAAATCCGGAAAGCGTCTTGTTGGTATTCCAGCATCTTATTGGTAGCGTATTCGAGCCCACCACTCTGGCGGACAAAGTCGATGACTTCGGCCACTTTGTGTGTGTCTTCATTATGGTTTTTAATCAAATTAATGATCCTTCGCTTTTCACTTGAAGCAACTTGATTCAAGGCATAGATTAACGGTAAGGTCATTTTCTTCTCTTTGATGTCATTGCCGAGTGGTTTACCAACGTCATCTAAGCCAAAGTCGAATAAATCGTCCTTGATTTGGAATGCAATTCCGATCTTTTCACCAAATTGATGGAGCTTATCTATTGTCTCCTGATCTGCATTTGAAGAAGCCGATCCACAGGCACAGCAAGAGGCAATCAGCGAAGCTGTTTTCTTTCGGATGACCTCAAAATAAATAGACTCTTCGATATCCAGTTTACGGGCCTTTTCGATTTGAAGCAATTCACCTTCGCTCATCTGATCAACAGCTTCCGATACAATTTTTAGTAAGTGATAATCCTGATGTTTTACAGAAAGGAGCAGGCCCCTTGACAGCAGAAAATCACCCACCAAAACAGCAATTTTATTTTTCCATAAAGCATTGATGGAAAAAAAACCTCTGCGTTCGTAGGAGTTGTCCACCACATCATCATGTACGAGTGATGCCGTATGTAGCAATTCTACGAGAGCAGCCCCTCTGTAGGTGGATTCATTGATTCCGTTGCATATACCAGCAGAAAAGAACACAAACATGGGCCGCATTTGTTTGCCTTTACGTTTGATCAGGTATTGTGTAATGCGATCCAACAAGGGGACGGAGCTTTTCATTGAAGCTTTGAATTTTTTTTCAAAAGCCTCAAGTTCATGGGCAATAGGACGTTGGATCTCTCTTAATTTTGACATGAATTGGGGTGAAATACCAAAATAGTTAAAGCTTAAAGATAGTGATTTTGTTACAACTCTTCGACTGCTTTCTCAAGATTTTTGTACCATTCCTCACCATAGGTTCGGATGAGAGGATCCTTTAAAAATTTAAATACAGGGACCTGTAATTCTTTGCCAAATGAGCATGCATCTTTACAGATATGCCAACGGTCATAGTGAAGTACATCGAATTCGGGGTAATGTGTTGTCCTGATAGGGTAGAGGTGACACGAAACGGGTTTTCGCCAATGTACCTCGCCAAGTTCGTAAGCTTTTTCGATAGCGCATTTTGTAATGCCATTTTCCCAGGTTACATAAGCACATTCTTTATTCCCATCGACACAGGTGGTGGTTAGATCGCCATCAACATCGACAACATACTTCCCTTGCTCTTCAATCGCTTCAATACCTTTCTCGGTCATATAGGGCTTTACTTTTGGATAAATTTCCTCCAATATAGCCTTTTCACTCTCCAATAAAGGAGCGCCTGAATCGCCTTCGATACAACAGATTCCTTTACATTTTGATAAATTGCACACAAAGTCATTATTGATTAGATCTTCGTGTACCAATACATTTCCTACTTCAATCATTCTAATTATTTTGAGTAGCTTGCTTTTTGGCCCAATTTGTATTTTAATCCACTGGCTTCGAGTAATTCCAATGTTACCGAGCCGATTAGAATATCTACATTGGCTTTGACCGGAATACGGTTGCCATCATTGGTTACCCACAGATAAAGCTTGCTATTTTTTTTAAAGATTCGTCCTGGTTTGATCTCAGGGCTGAATTTGAGACATTCTAATGTGCCTAATTCCGTTTTTATTTTTTCTATTCCAATATATTGTATGCCTAAAGTGGCAATCTCATCATTCAAAAAATAAGTCAGCTTAAAAGATTCTCCTGGTTTAACCGTCGACAGATCTAGATTACGGGCGAAATAATAGGAAGAAAGCAAGTCGAAAGTCTGATCTACCTTCGAATTGAAAGTCCCTTTATTGCCTACAACGCTATTTGTCTCCTGGTTGAAGCGCACCTTATCATTCCGTCTATATCCACCTTCACGAATGTTCTCTGTATAATAATACGGTAAAAATGTTTTGCTGTTGATATACGAGTTGTATTCATTTTTTACGGTATATATCGCAAAGGCGCCAGCTGTTTTGCCGGCAGCGTATAGATGAAAGGAAGGGTTTCCAGCTCCGTCCTTGGTATCTTCAACGGTTAATGTCCCCGTGGCGGCTGAAATAAAGCCATAACGGAGTTTATATTTTAATTTCTCACCACCTTTAAATGCCGATTCTTTTAAATGCGGTAAATCTTGAGCGAAAGCAGTACTTACGATAACGGATAAGTAAAGGAGCAAAGTCGATATAAGTTTCATGTACGTAAGTTTACGAAATTTGTTTGAAAAAGAAATGTTAATTTCATTCAAATAAATTTAACTTTTGGAGTTAATGAAACCTTCATGGACGATGACTTATACTTATTTTGAGCTGATTTATTTAGGCTGTGACCGCTTAAATACGGGGACCGTAGAACAGGGTTCACCATACATAATACTTTTTGCCACCTTACTTAGTTTTACCGTAAATTGCACAAATGCAGACTCCGGAATAAAAGTATCACCACAACCTTTCACAACCACACGTTGATCTCGGAATTGTTCCATGTCAATCTGTTCAATTGCCGCAGCATACTGTATACGCAACAACTCTTCTGAATCGCCAAAAATAACTGTCTTCGCATAGGGTTCCAATTTATTGGCTAATAACATATAAGCCCAAGTCGGAACAATAGCATCGGCAGTACACGTAATTGCGACATGTTTACCTTCGTATTGCGACCAGTCGTGTGTCTTAATGAATTCTCGGAAATCCTTTTCTTTAAGAATCAAGCCATGGAAGAGATTATCCTTAATATCATATACTACATTGTCTGCTTTAGGATGGTAGTTGGCCAAGTCAACTGTGACTAACCCACTTTGCGCAACTTTGTTGACAATATTTGTTTGAATATCCATATTTACATCAAAAAAAAGCCGGACGATAATTCGTCCGGCTACAAATTTACTTAAAAATCTTTTAAAAGAATTTCACTCTATTGTCAATGATTTCAGCTTTGTCTTGTAATGCGCGGAAAATAGATCCCCAAGCGCGTTGTGCTTTAGCTGCAAGCATTTGTTTCTTTTGTCCGTTGATGTCCGAAATAGCGGCAGGATTGGTAAAACCATTTACTTGTACAACATATACACCCGTATTGCCTTCAATAGCTTTGGAAGGTTTGTTTGGCTGTAGTCCAAAAACAGTACCAACCACTTTGTTTTCTAATGCAACACCAGGGATAACTGGATTTGCGAAAACAACATTTTCAACGTGAATAGCTGCTTTACCAACTTTTTGTGCTACTTGATCAATAGAAGATGTTCCTGCTAAAGCCTTGTCAAATTTATCTTTCAAGATTTTAGCTTTAACCATATTTCTTACTGCAGGTTCGATATCTTTCTTAACAGCATCCAAGGAAAGAGTTCCTTTAGGCTGTATGTCGACCAAGTTTGCTAAGATATAAGAGGTTTCAGTCTCGAAAACTTTATCTGAAATATCACCTTTTTTAGATTCGAAAGCCCATTTGATTAAATCTCGCGGAGCTTCGGCACCATCCAATACATTGTCCATCGCTGTTACGCGCGAGGCTGTTTTTGCTTCTAGACCAAGTTTTTTCGCTTCTTGAGCAAAGTTCTGTGCTGTAGCTGCAGATAAGAATGCTGTTGCTTTGCTATGCGCATTGTTCAACGTTTCTTTTCCACTGTTGATCACTTTGTCAATGATGGCAACTTTAGCATATTTTGAACTACCTGATTGTTTCTCTATTTTAATGACATGGACACCATATTGTGATTTTACAACTTTGATATCGCCTGTTTTACTTTCGAAGATGGCTGTCTCAAGATCTGGAGCCATACGGCCTCTTGTTAAAGTACCCAGCTCACCACCGTTGGTTTTGCTCTCTGGATCTTTGCTGAATTGAACCGCCAATGCCGCAAAATTGTCTCCTTTTTGAATCAATCCTTTGATAGAATCTGCTTTCGCCAATGCTTTATCCATTCCACCTTCGGCAGCAGGATCCAATAGGATGTGCGATGCTTTCACGGAGTCAGGGCTTACGATCGTCGAAACAACTTTTGCGATTTCATAGGCATTGTTGTTTAAGAAAGGTCCAACTGTTGTTCCGGCTGCAACATTGAATACAACTGAATCCAACGAAGGGCTCAACTGTCCTTTTTTCACATAAGTAAACGGAAATTTGTTGTCTGAATTGATCGAAGCAAATAAAGAGTCATCTTTGGCAACGATTAAATCTTGTTTCAATTTATTGATCGTCTCTTTTACGGCCAATGAATCTTTAGCAAGAGGTTTTGCATCGACCATTACGTATTGGATCGCACGCGTTTCCTCTTGTGTTTTGAACATACTTTTATGTTCATTATAATATTCTTGGTAGTCTGCATCAGTCAATTTAGCATCAGCATCTTTAACAGAAGCGTAATCTAAAAGAATGTATTTGAAGTTTGCCAATTTATTACGCTCTTGGTATTCTTCGTTTGCTTCCAAAGAAGTAACATATACGCTATTAGAAAGCAATTCACCATATTTGCTGCTTAAACGCTCATCTCTAACGCCTTTAAGTAGTGCTTCCCATTGTTCAGCCACTTGTTGGTTACCTGATGTGTTCATTTGACTGATAAAAGCACGCAGTTGACTCGGGTCAAATTGTCCTGTTTGCGGGTTGGTAAACGCTTGAACGATTTGAGGCGAAGGGTTGTTGCCTTGTACCAAATCATTTAATTCGTCTTTTCCGACAGTCAAACCGATTTTTTCAATTTCCTTTTTCAAGATTTCTCTTGACAAAAATTGATTCCATACTTGTTGAACAGCGTAGGTCCGCATTTGAGGGGTTACTGCACCGCCCATTTGTTGTTTGAACATTTCCTCTGTTTGTTCAACTTGCTTACTGAACTCAGGATATTCAATTTCAGTTCCGTTGACTTCCCCTACACGATTTTGATGTCTCGCCCAAAAAGGAGCTCCCCCCCGAACGACATCTCCTAGTAAAAATGCTAAAATTGCGATAGCCATAGCTGCGGTCAAGATGACACCAGCTTTATTACGCAAAAAGCCCATTAATCCCATAGTCTGCTTATTGTGTTTATATTGTGTAAATACTTGTATTTCGTTAATTTATGCATAGCATAGCAAAATGCGGTGCAAGATACAATTTTTATAAAAAAAAACGGAATATTTTCCTGAATGTAACAAAACAAATTTGAAAACTATTTGTATAAAGTGGAGTTTTTTGTTCTCGTTTAGTTTAAATAATTCGTTTTGAATAACTTAATGTAAAAATAAACAGTCTGGAGCCGTCGTATCAGATCCATACTTGCTTCTAAACCAAAACGGAATCTGGTTTATGGCAAGCGAATAGTTATTTACCTAGCGAAGGGAAGAGATTGTTGTTGGTGATGATCGTATACCCAGTTGCATTGGCTATATTGACATGTTTAAAATCTTTGTCCGAAGTAAAAGATGAACCTTGTAAGTTGCCGCGATTATCCCGAAAGAATGCCGTAATGGGAACATGATTATAAAAGGTCATGTTGCTGTTACTATCGGCCTTACTTTCGTCATAGATGATCTCTTCGGTTTTGATGATAGAACCGTCGGCCATCGTAACCACCACATTTTTGGTAAAGACGGTGGTCTTTTCTTTTTCCCGCCGAACAGCATGGTCGGAAGTGATTCGCTGAGTTTCCTTTAAATTGTCGTCGTAAAAGATGATTTTTATGCTTTTTGGAAATTCGTATACTTCGGTGCTGTCGTGTTTGATCCGCATTTCAGGTGCTGTGAGATTTGCTTTTACCCGTGTGGAATCGCTATAGATAATATCGACATGACGCGAAATGTCGACCGCCTCTTCCTTTTTCATGTTGGCAATGCGGTCTACTTCTTTTAGATCCGGTTCGCAAGAGGTCAATGAGAGCGCCCCTAGTAATATTATCTTTACTAGGGGCGATATATTTTGGAATATGGATGAAGCAAATGTCTTGCGTACCATCGTATTAATTAATCTAATGGAGGTTTTCTAAACCAGCGGTCATTTAAGGTAAAGCCGATATTAAAATTAATATAGCGTTCACGTAGGAGGCTATTGCTGATTTTGCCCATTTGGCCAAATTCTGCAGAGAAGTTTATTTTAGAGAAGGCTCCTGAAAATTGATTTCTTGCCAATGGCAATCCTACACCTACAGTAACCGCCATATCATTGATATTCTGGTCGCTTAAGAAATATTGTGTTTTATTATACCTGAAACCAACTCTATAGTCTACTTGGTTCAAATATTTAAGCGAAGTAACATCAGGTGTTATCTGGCCACCAATCGCTACACCATAATTCTTGCGTAGTTCGTTTTCACCCGCTCTGGTCTGAAATCTTGACCAATCGGCATATTTAAAATCGGCCCCTACTAACCATCGGTTGTTACGTGCAAGGGTAATACCTACATTGTGTCTCAACGGAAGCGTCAAATGCCTGCTGCTACGGCCAGAAACATAGGTACTATCCAACGGGATATTTTGGTTGTCTGGATCCGTTGAAGGTGTAACTCGTGTATTAAAAATTGTTGCTCTTTCTTTGATGTCATTATTGAGCGATCCTGAATAACCAACGATCAACGAGTATTCTCTATTTAAAGGTTGTTCGTATTGCAGACCATAATCAAAGATAATCCCTTGGATTTCGCGCTTATTTTGTTGTTGTGTATTTAATGCTCCGGATGAAGGCAAAAACTCTACACGGCTATAGTCATTTAGGGTTCCAAATAGATAAGACATATTGGCACCAATACTCAGACCTTTTACAATGCGTACCCCCCAACCTGCATAGGCTTTAGTTAAACCACCTTCGCCTGTGAAAACTTTCGTATAGGGATCAGAATTGACTGTTCCCGTTGAAGATGTCCGATAGCCTATATCGGAGTAGGGAAGGATACCCAAGCTGATACCACCAAATCGTTTCATTGGGAAAGTCATGGTGATGTGGCTAAAGGCAAAGTCAGCGGTATTATCGGATCTTGTTGTCGAGTTTAACTGCGTGTAGTTCCCGTATAAGCCAGCATCAAAGGTTGTAAACTGTGTTGCAGAATAAGATGCAGGGTTGCTTGGGTTGGTATTGTATACGCCATTGATTCTCCGGATAGCGGTATTGACACCTCCCATCCCTCTATATTGTGGCAATAAATCTTCACGCATCTGACCGAGTCCAAATTGAGAATAAGGTGATGCGGATGTCGTTTTTTGTGCAAATGCGGTAGTAGAACTAGCTAAAATTCCACCTGCTAACAACAGTTGGAGTGATTTATTTCTTAGAGAGCTTGTAAAGCGTTTCTGCATGGTCAATCTATAAAATTGAGAAACTAATGTTTATTTAGTTTTAGTGAAATTTTCGAGTTATCTGACTCTTATATTAAATGTTCTTTGCTTTTAATCGCATACAAAACTATTCAATTTTTGCGAGCTTGTTAAGCCGATTTTGTTAAAAAAGGTTAAACACTTATTGTACAGTAGTTTAGAAAAACTGAAAGTAGATTATGGTGAGTGTTATGATGGCGTATACGACTTCAAAAAACCATTTCTTTTTAGCATAAGTGAAATAATAAGCCATATAAATAGCGATAGAAGGGGCGCAAAGTAAAAAATGGGCCTCCGTTAGTTTTTTATTCCAGTAAAAAGAGACTATCGCAAGACATAACATAAAAAACAACAGTTGAAATGACTTGCGAATATGCACGACACTTTTGAAAAAATTGTTTTTCAATACCAAAAGGAAGAGTATTAAAGTAAAGATTACCGGCACGAGTACCAGATAATCGACTAATTGAATGCGAATAGCAGTAGGGAATTTGTAGGTAAACGGTAGCCATATGGTATAAAATTGCTCCATTTTACCCATCCAAAGATAGATAACCGCTAAGATGAAATAGACCGTTGCCAGGCCAAGTAAAGGTGTGATCCACTCGCGCCAATTGAATGGCCTAAAAATGAGCAGTCCTATCCATAGTAAGGCGAACATACTCAGAAAAGGGAAGTAGATCAGACTTCCTATACCTACAATCATACCGAGATCAAACATTTCGGCTTTAACATCTGTCTGCCGATAGAGGGAGAGCAGTTTGCTTAACATCCATATCGAAATGAAATTACAGATCAGTGTAGGAGACAGTACCAAAAATGGTAAAAACAGGCTGGCCAGTGTCATGTACATCAAAGCAACCAAGAAACTGGGTTTACCCAGCAGGTTAAAATGGCTTGTGATGCGATTGAGTATCGTTGCCTGAGAAATTGTCAGGATCAGTGTAATAAAAACATTCGTCGAAGGAGAGAGGTTGATTAAGTTATTTTCTCCCAAAAGATTCCCCAAGGCAGGCTCAAAGATTACAGAATCAAGTTTGTCCGGAAGGTGAAGAAATATGCCTAAACATAAAACAAAACCCACGATGGATAGAAATAAAATATTGATGGGTGAATAATTTCTAAACTGACTTATAATCATCGTATGCGATCAATAAAATGCTATTTATTCTTTTTTTCCAATTTGCTGATACGGCGATCGAGCAAGAAAAGGAAGAAAGCCAAACCTAGAAAAATGACCAACATGACCAATACAACAACGTAGATCTTACCTTCGCTACGCAATCCAGTCGCCATCTCGACATCCTCCTGTGCAAATGTGCTCAAAGTTGATAAGAGTAGTAAGGCGATTGACAATGTTATTTTTTTCATTTGTTAAAATATTATTCGTGTCGTTTTCATTGTATACATGATTCGATACACGCTGTTTGATTTATGTAATACCCTATTTTTTATTGATTGGGCTTTACCTGATTTTTCTATTTTAGAGATAAAGTGTGGAATTAGCCGTTCAATCTTATGCGTTCAAGTCTTTCTTTTCGAGCAGGCGTACTCTATAGCGAAGTGAACAGATCCAAGCTGCAATCATTGGCCAGCCGATCATCGCGGCATAAAATGTAGGGCGTAGCTCGCTGCTCATTTTTAAATCGCCAAAGGCGGCGTTTCCTCCACTTCCCGGGTGAAGAGAGTCTGTCATCTTTGGTAGAATATAGAGTAGCACGATGATAATTGGAAATGCAAAGATATTGTACACAGCCGATATTTTGGCTCTTTTTTGTTCTTCTTCCAGCGCATTACGGAGCACCAAATAGGCTAGATACATTAGTGTTGCTATGGCAGAGCCATTAAGCTTCGGGTCGTTTGGCCAAGGCTCTCCCCAGGTGATGTTTGCCCAAAGCATACCTGTCGCAAGTCCAAGAAAACAAAATGTTATTCCGGTATTAACAGCTTCAATGGCCATTAAATCATACTCCTGTTTGCCCGTATTGAGGTATTTGATACTATAAATAACAGAAACCAAGTACATAACGAACATAGCCGACCACATTGGAACATGAAAATAAACATTTCGAATGCTTTCGTGAAGGATGAATAGGCGGGGAACAGGTCCTAAAAGACCATTGATAATGACCGCACAGATAATCATTACCGCTAATATTTTCCACCATTTTTTTCTCATGGATAAATTGAATTTAGTTTGTTCTCAATTCTGACATTTAATCTCGCCAAAGGTACGGAAATAACAACAAAGAAATAGTGATGGTGATTACATTAATTGCAAGTAATACGATTATTTCTTTGCTGCTGGAAGCCCTTTCCAGGCCTTCTATTGCATTGCGAGACAGCTTGATTAATACGATTAACAGTGGGATGATGGCGGGGAAACTCAAGATGGCCATTAAGGTGCTGTTGTTGCCCGCTTTGGAGCTGATCCCGGAGATCATGGTAAAAACAGTTGCAAAACTGATGCTGCCCAAGATGACCGAAATGAAGTAAAGCGCTGGATCACCGACAGGGTTTCTAAATATCGTCGAATAGACAAAATACGCAATGATGGCCAGCAGGGTCATCATCATCATATTGTAAATGACCTTCGCTAAAATGATTGCTCTGGGATCAACCAGTGAATAGTAGTAAAGTTGCCGGTTTGGGTTTTCTTGGACGAAGCTTTTGTTGATTGCATTGATCGAAGCAAAGAGCATAATGATCCAGAATAATGCATTCCATGTAGCCGTATCAACTGATTTGAACGCTTGGTAGCAGACGAAAACAGTTGATACGACATATAGTAGAATTCCGTTAATAGCATATTTTGAACGCCATTCCAGAATGATGTCTTTAAGAATTAGAGTTTTTACCTGTTGCAGCAAAGTCATATGCAGCAAAGATACAAATGTATTTTGACCACGGGAGTGACCAAAACCATCAATTCTTAAAAAAGCTATTTTTTTACTTATGCGTTAGAAATTTTGGATTTTGCAGCATCAGTTGTATTATCGATTTTGCTTGCCAAATTTTGAGCGGCATTATTGGCGTGGTCTAAAGCTTCTCTGCCAGCTTCTTTTGCTTTATTTTTCAGTGCGTCGGCATCATCTGTGGCTTTGCTAAAAGCAGCTTGAGCTTTAGATTTCAGGTTGTCTAACTCCGCCGAAGCTCTGTTTGCTAGTTTTTGTGCCTTTTTAGCTTCTTTTTTTGAAAGATCTTTCAATGACTTAGTTAAGCTTTTAATGCCATCATTTGCACGATCTAATTGTTTTTTTCCATCATCAGTTCCTAAAAGATACCATGCAGCAGCTCCCGCAGCTAATCCTACCAAAGCAAATGCCACTAATCCATTTTTGCTATTTTTCATAATTCTTCTATTTTGTTATATATTCAAATGATAATCAAGTATGATACCAAATGAACAATCCCAAGGTAAATTTGTTTAAAAAGAATCAATAATTAACAAAATTTTACATATCAATTTTCTGCTGCTTTGATTGCAGATTATAGAGATGCTGATAGAGACCGCTTTCTTTTTGGAGCAGTTCGAAGTGTGTGCCGCTTTCGGACACGATTCCATTTTCGACAACAATAATTTTATCGGCATCAACGATGGTCGATAGTCTGTGTGCAATAATGATCGAGGTGCGTCCACGCATTAATTCTTCCAATGCCTCCTGCACTTGTCTTTCCGATTCTGAGTCCAGGGAAGAAGTAGCTTCATCCAAGATAAGAATCGCAGGATCTTTTAATAGTGCACGTGCAATGGCAATACGTTGGCGCTGACCACCCGAGAGTTTAACGCCACGTTCACCAACTAGGGTGTCATAGCCCTCGGGGAAATTTAATATAAATTGATGTGCGTTGGCACGTTTTGCAGCCGTTATAATTTCATCTTCCGTAGCATCGAGCTTACCATAGGCTATATTTTCACGTATGGTTCCGCCAAATAGCAAAACATCTTGCGGCACTATAGCGACCTGGTTGCGGATATCGCAAAGTTCAAAATCGGATGCAGGTTTATCATCGTAACATACTTCCCCTTTATTGGCTGTGTAGAATTGTAGAATCAAAGACGCTATGGTTGATTTTCCGGTTCCACTCGGTCCGACTATGGCTATTTTATCACCAGCATTGGCTGTAAAGTTGATGTCTTTCAGAATTTCAATATCAGGACGGCTTGGATAGGCAAAGGAAACATGGTTGAAGCTTAGCTTTCCGGTCATGGTCTTGTGCACTTCCTTGCAAGTTGGTTTTACATTGAGGTGTTCTTGTGGCTCATCTAAAATTTCCAAGATCCGTTCACTTGCACCCAGGGAACGTTGGATATTGGCATAGAGTTCGGGGAAACTACCCATGGAGCCCGCAACAAACATTGAATACAAGATGTAGGTGGTCAAGTCGCCCACAGTCATTTCATGGATAGAAACCAATGCCGCGCCGTACCAGATGACAGCGATCACTGCACCGAAAATACAGAAAATAATAAAAGAGGCAAAAGCACCACGGAAAGTAGCTCCTTTGACCGCCAATTTTACCACTGAATCCATCTGATTGCTGTAGCGATTAAACTCGAAATACTCATTCACAAAGGCCTTGACGTTGCTTATTCCCAGTAGTGTCTCCTGGACAATACTGTTTGACTCGGCCATTTTATCCTGGGCCTGTCTCGACAATTCACGGATGAATTTTCCGAAAATAATAGCCGCTATGACGATAATCGGTAAAATACAAAGGTTCATGAGGGCCAGTTTGGGTGATACCCAGACCAATAAGAATACACCGAAGCAAAGGCTGATCAATTGTCTTAAAATTTCAGCGAGTGTCGTTGTTAGTGTATCTTGGATCTGTGAGAGGTCTGCAGATAATCTACTGTTTAATTCTCCGACACGACGATTGGCAAAAAATTCGATTGGTAATGAAATTAGTTTGAGGTAGGTGTCCTTGCGAAGTGCTGCCAATGTACGCTCCGCAATCTCAACAAAGATGCGTATGCGAAAAAAAGAAACAATAGATAGAAAGCTTAGAATAATAAAGGCAATTCCACCAATATAATACACTTGTGGAGGAAGCCAAAGATATTTTTGTTTGCCCTGTGCAGCATCAATCATGGCACCAAGCAAAGCCGGAAAGGCGAGCATGGCCAAACTGGATAATACCAAGAAAAACATGCCGACCCCAAATTTAAACCGATAAGGTTTTAAATAGGTCATCAATTTAGATGCTCTCAATAGGAGCTCCTTATTCAATTTTGGTTTTGGTAGATCTTCTTCTTGTTTATTACCGCTGTTGAATCCTCTTGCCATATCCGCTACTTCAAATTTTGTTGCGAGGACAAATGTAAAGAGATTAAAAATATTTTGCTATCATACTTTAGTCAATTTTTTGAACTAAACCATACTTTTTCTGATATAAACGGCTGTTTTGGATGCCTGCTCTCGCAAAAACACCTATACATATAGGGTGTTTACCCAGGGTTTTGATGTTTGGTTGCTAATTGCTGTGCGCGGCTTTTATAGAGTAAATATCCTAAAACGGCGATGATAAGTAAAGCGATATAGAGCAGGATATTGCCTACACCTCCGTTGCCTGATGTCTTGTCTCCCTGTGCCCGCAGCTTCTCGTTCTCTTTTTGAAGTTTACTTATGGTGCCTATATAGGCTGAAACCTGCTTGTCGTAATCTGTTGCCAATTGTTGGAATTTATCCTTCTCAAAATCTTTGATTTTCAGTAGTTTTTGGGTTTCCAAGAAAATGTTGTTATCGGTGATGACGATATCTTTAAGAATATCAATGCTCTTTTGCATGTCACCTTTTGATTTGAAAAGGCCAAAAAGACCTGTTTTTTGTGTGAGGCTCGTGTCATAAGCCCCGAATTTCTGTTGACGTGCATCGAGTAGGTCATTTACACGGTTTCGTTGGACCTCAAAAGAGCTGGAGTCTGGGTTGTTTTGCGACCTGGCCTGTCCAAAGAAGCAAAATAGAACGACGGTTGGAAGTAGGAATCTTAAGAATTTCATCATGGATTTGGACGATCTATTTATTAAATGTTTAGTTTAAAATAACGTTCATGGTGAAATTTTATTTTGCCATGAAGCTGCACCTACAATTTTAGCCCTGTGAATCAGTCTTTAAATTCTATACGAATAACATTGGAATCGTCATCATGAAGTCCGAGTAGCTGGCTGGCATTACCTTTATTGATGGCGATTTCAAGGTAGTTGGAAATACCAAATAAACAAAGTTTCTCTCCTTCTCCAACTTCATTGTAATGCCAAGAAAGATTGGTAATGGTTTCATTGCGTTTGAAATAAAGGACAAAATGACGTCCTTTTTGAACTTTATTGAATAGATCTTTCGAGATATTGGTAATGGCGTTGCCGAATGCATCAACATAAATGACGTTGCCTCGGATCATGTCTTTATCAAAGATAGGCTGCAAAGTTACTTTTTCGATGAGCTGTTGCATTGAAGTACCGATTTCTTTCAGCTTGCCCCCCTTGGCAATATGACAAGCAGATTTGGAAAGAATATCTGCAAGCGGAAAGTGAAGGTACCGAAGGTCCTGCATTAAGTTGAGCTCATACAGTTCCTGTGGTTCATTGCCATTCAGCAATAGGCTGAAAATACCGTTGTCGGCCCCGACGAAATAATGATCGTTGTATTTCATGCCGATATATTTCGACTCTTCATGAAACAGGGTGTTAATTCCAATAATGTGTACGGTTCCTTTAGGGAAATAATGATAAGCATTGCCTAATACAAAGGCCGCCCGAGGGATATTGAATGCTGGGATTTCATGGGTAATATCAACAATATTGGCATCAGACAACTGCGATAAAAGACTACCTTTTAACGCGGCTTGATAAAAATCTTTGTGTCCTAAGTCTGTTGTTAATGTAATTACTGCCATTATAATCTAAATCCTAGATCGAATTGCTGTCGAATTCCCTTAAATATACCCTTATATTTATCTAAATAGTGGACAAAATTACTATTTATCAGATGATTTATAAAGCTAATTGGATAACTTATTTTGAATCGGTCTTTTTTCGATTGATATACACAAACATAGCGAAGATTTTATGTATAATGAAATCTTTGTGTCCCTTTGTGGTCTGTCTCCATAAGCTTCTAAATCATCGTCGTTTGTACGCTGTATCTTCTTGGTTGTTTCGTTAGAATACGTTAATTTTGAATAGTATTATACAGGAACGATATTGTGTAATGGCTACAATCTAATTAATTCTAAATAGGATAAAATTTGAACGAATTACTAATTGCATTAGATGGTCTGAATTTGCCCATATTATGGGGAGCAGACAATGAGCACTTCGATTATTTGAAGAAGCAATTCCCAAAACTGCGGATTGTAGCTCGCGGAAGTGAAATGAAGGTGTTGGGAGACGCGAAGGAATTAGACCTGTTTGAGCAATCGTTTAAGGAAGTCATGGCTCATCTGGAGAAATTTAACAACATTACTTTATTGGATTTTGAAAATCTCCTTGGAGCAAGTGCAGGTTCTGCTGTCCAACAAGAAAAAGAACTTGCGGCCAAACATGCAGCCTTTGGATCTGAACCGATCGTGTATGGACCTAATGGTATTATTGTACGTGCACGTACGGCCAACCAGCGGAAGATGGTGGATAGTATTTCGAAAAATGATATCTTATTTGCTATCGGACCGGCGGGTACAGGAAAAACCTATACGGCGGTTGCATTAGCTGTTAGGGCACTTCGAAATAAAGAAATCAAAAGGATCATTCTAACGAGACCAGCCGTAGAGGCGGGTGAAAACCTCGGTTTTTTACCCGGCGACTTAAAGGAGAAGGTAGACCCCTATTTGAGACCGCTCTATGATGCGTTGGACGATATGATTCCAGCGGAGAAGCTAAAAGGTTACCTGGAAAATCGGACTATTGAAGTTGCACCTCTAGCGTTTATGCGTGGACGAACATTGGACAACTGCTTTGTGATTCTGGACGAAGCTCAGAATGCAACCGATATGCAGCTAAAGATGTTTTTGACACGTATGGGGCCTACGGCAAAATTTATCGTTACAGGCGATATGACACAGGTAGATTTACCGAAAAAAAATCAATCTGGATTGTCTACTTCGATTCGCCTATTGGAGAATATCGAAGGAATAGACATTATCCACCTCAGCGGTGGAGATGTGGTTCGCCATAAATTGGTTCGCCGCATCCTCGAAGCGTATGGCGATATTTAATCGGTCTATGCTGCAAACGTATGATTTGGGTTATCCTTATTAAAAGGCAAATCGAGCATAGCGAGCTCTTAAATAAATGCGCTGCATTTATGAACGGCATTGCATGCAGTCATAAATGAACAATTACTTACATTTGAATTTTACTTTGAACATGAATGCTATAAAAGAAACAAATTTCAATTTCGAAAATCAGACTGCTTTTTACAGGGGAAAAGTACGTGACGTATATACGATTGCCAATACGTATCTGGCGATGGTTGCCTCCGATCGTATTTCGGCATTTGATGTGGTACTTCCACGTCCTATACCTTATAAAGGGCAGGTGTTGAATCAAATTGCAGCCAAATTTTTAAAGGCTACGGCTGATATTATTCCAAATTGGGTCGTGTCTGTTCCGGACCCAAGTGTAACTATCGGTCAGCTATGCGAGCCGTTTAAAGTGGAAATGGTTATTCGGGGCTACCTGTCGGGACATGCTTGGCGTGAATATGCTGCAGGCAAACGTGAAGTATGTGGTGAGGCATTGCCAGAAGGACTGAAAGAAAATGACAAATTGCCTGAGCCAATTATTACACCGACAACAAAGGCTGCTGTTGGACATGATGAAGATATTTCACGTGCCGATATCTTGAAAAAAGGTATCGTAAGCGAGGAAGATTATGTTCAATTGGAGCAATATACCAAAGCGTTGTTCCAAAGAGGTACTGAAATTGCCACGCAAAGAGGGCTTATTTTGGTGGATACAAAATATGAGTTTGGAAAAAAAGATGGAAAAATTGTTCTTATCGACGAGATTCATACACCAGATTCTTCCCGTTATTTTTATGCAGAAGGCTATCAGGAACGTCAGGAAAAAGGGGAGTCCCAAAAGCAATTGTCGAAGGAGTTTGTTCGCAAATGGTTAATTGAAAACGGCTTCCAAGGAAAAGACGGTCAGGTCGTTCCGGAGATGACTGATGAGATTGTCGCTTCCATTTCTGAACGTTATATTGAGCTTTACGAGCATATCGTCGGAGAGAAGTTTGTGTATCCAGATCAGGAAAACGTACTGGAACGTGTGGAAAGAAATGTGGCAAACGCCTTGAAAACGCTAAATTATTAGTACAT
>JBMAAL010000076.1:0-28104 GCA_050281725.1 Sphingobacterium sp.
TTCTCCTCAAATACAATTGTGCCGATCAGCCACAGTTCTTCTTTATCATTGACAAAAGGTACGCTATCGAAAACCAATGTAAGATTAATTGAGTCGGGGGTAAATGTGAAGGGTCTTTTATGGGCGAGAACAAACTTGATATATGATGCAAATAAGCTTTATGGTTCTAGTTATAGTCAAGGTAAATCTGATGCTTATCGTTTTAGACCAAATAACCAGTATGCCTATGCTAATGTCAATACTGAATTCTGGAATTTTGGAACTGCGACGCCTAAAGGAACAGATTATCAGACTGTTGATGAGTGTAGACGTGTTTATCCGGAAGGAACCTGGAGATTGCCTCAGGAGTTAAATAGTCCGCACGAGATCACAAATCTTTCTCAAAATACAAACCGTTCGACATCTACTACACGGGTGTCTGATGGATATAGACACAGCATGACATGGCAAACGTCGCAACCGGCGAATTCGGCATATCCTGATAATCAGTTGGTACTTTCCTATTATGGTATTCGTGATGCTAATGGAAATGTGCAACAACAACCTTCGGGAAGTGCTTCAGGTACGGGTATCTTATTGTATAGAAGTAATAGGTATACAGACAATAATACAAGTGCTTCACTCTATGCTGAAATAAACAATGGATCCTTTGGAAACACTTCGGTACAGGAGGTTGCATATAACCGAGGAGTTACGATCCGGTGTGTACGGAATGTTGTCAATAACTAAATCCTTGTAACTTTTAACAGCTAATCCCCTATTTCCATATTCTGATCATGGTGTAGGGGATTTTTCATGTTTAATGGAAACCAAAATTCTTATTGGACTTTTAATTTTATTGCTATCGGCAGGAATTATAAAATTTTGGGTTCGGTAGACCAGGGGGGCTAATATCAGGTAGGATTTTATCCAAATAATTTGTGAAATATATAACAGAAAACACAATATGTATAACATAAAAGATTAACTATCAATACTATATATTGATAGCTTTGTCTTGCATACTTACAAATACTTATATGAAAAAGCTCCTAAACTATATTTTTTTACTTGACGTTGCGCATATTCAAAGATTACTCCCAATTCTTCAAAAACTATCCGGCAGATTTTACCATTATCTGGAGAAATCTCTTTTGAAGTCACATATTATAAATATAATGGTGCAATGTTTAATTAAACAGTATTTATATCAAGTTATCAAGTAATTAATGAAAGATAAACAAATAATGAAAGATCTTGATTGGGAATCCAGTGTTAAGGATGATATTACATATCTCCCGCTTATGGGAGCAAGTGAAAACACCAATTTTTGGGCACCGGATTCTTACGTGTTTCTTTTTTTTGAAGAATGTCGCGGATGGCATTCAATAGATTTTGTGGAATACGAAGATAAAGACAACCAAGTACACATATCATTCCCGGGTCAGATACATTCGTGGAAAACAAAGGCAGAGAGCAAAGGGCATAAGCTAATTCTTTCCAAAAAATTCGTGGAGACGCGATTAATTAAATCAGTCTTTACTACTTTGTACCTTAATAATTGTCCTGTTATAGATATGCCTAAGGATATCGCAGAGAAAGTCTTTTTTGAATTGACGATGATCGGTCAGGATATAGGAAAAGTAACTCACCATATAGTTAGTTTACGAGTGCAGCTGGTATTAACTTTGATAGGTGACCTTATTGAGAATGAAATGGACAAAGATATTCATTCGGGAGATCGCGCATCGTGGTTTGTATCGAAGTTTTTGAAGTTATTGGAAGTCCATTTCCGGGAGGAGAAAACGGTCGCATTTTATGCGAAGTCACTAGGTATTGCACCCGATTATCTTTCTGTTTTGGTGAGAAGGAAGCTCAATAAAACGCCTAAAGATCTAATTACAAAAAGAGTGTCGTTAGAAGGACAGCGTCTCTTATTGGGCTCAGCCTTGAGTATAAAAGAGATAAGTTATACGCTTGGTTTCCCTACCTTAGGTGCATTTTCCACTTTCATGAAGATCAATAGTGGCATGTCTCCGAAAATGCTTAGAGATGAATTATATGAATCGACTTCCAGCTATCAGTAAAAATCAGTAGAATTTGTAAGTGATCATACTGTCACTTTGTTTCATTTTTTTTAAATAGTCATTGGCTATTTCTCTATTAAAAATAAACCCCGTTTACTATTTTGGTAAATGGGGTTTATTGTATTAAAATCTATCTATTTAGAATTTTTAATGGCAGTTACATCGTTTCGTATCTCCTGCGCAATTATTTTGGTTTGCTGAAGAGCATTGCGTAGTCTTGTTCCCGCGGATTTATTGCCTTTGTCATAGAAAGCCAAGGCTTCGGTTTCTGCATCTTTAATTAGATTTTTGAGTTGTTTGAATTTTTCCATTTTGATATTAATTTTAAGTGATTGCACTTCTAGGATTGGGATTGATAGAAATAGGACTCCTTTTTTTATATTAAATTGCCTTTTTTGGACGATAACGAACTAAATAAACCCGCACGCTTCTATATTTCAAAAAGCGCACAGGTTAACCAAAAAACATATATAAAAAAGAACGATGTTAGTAGCGTGATTGGATAGTCGGAGCACTAAATGGAAGCTCGGTCCCTGATATTTTATGCTGGATCGACTCTATTTTATAACTTTCTACTTTATCTTTATTAGGACAGGCTATTTCCAGAATGGTCTCAGGGACAGTAATATGGTCCAATTCAAGGCGGTTATTATTAAGATCGTCTAGCGCTGAATGCTGCTGATCATAGCAAAGCCCTTCCCCGATATATTTCTGCTCAAACTCCTTTTGGGCTATTGCAGCACTATTTTTCTTTTCACAGTGACTAGCAGTTCGGATATGTCCATTTTTAATTGGGAAAAATAGATATATAACCACAGCATAAAATGGAATCCATATCAGAGATAATTTGATTAATAGTGCCGTTGTCATCTGTCGAGTTTGTAAAGTTGTTTTAATTTTGAATGTTATTTACCATATAAAATTATAATATAAATATCTTGATTGTTAGTATTTTATGTTTTGTTAATCATGATTTTTGTTACTTAAATCCGATATTTGAAGTCAGTATAGTGCATTTTAGCTATCAATACGTAGAATAGGGGGAAAGGGGTTAATTTTACTAGGGACTGGAGTCAATATGGAAACTCATCTAAACAGCTAAGAAGAAATGAGTTTAGTGTACTGTTTCTTCTTAGCTGTTTATACTTTCACATCTTTTGGTAGGAATTAGGAATAAGGTCGGTGTACTTATTTTATCCGGAGAAACTATCGAGCATGTCCATTGAAGGGGCGAAAAAGAGCGTTCCGGTTACAGCGGTACTAAAATCCAGAATACGGTCATAATTTCCCGCTGGATTACCGACAAACATATTGGTAAGCATTTTTTCTACCGTTGTGAAAGTGCTGGCATAGCAGATAAAGTAAGTCCCCATTTCATTCGAGGTAACACTTCCAAAGGGCATATTGTCCCGTACTATTTTAAAATCGTCACCGATGTTTGCAAGTGCACTATGTGAATTAGCGGGTTTGGTCTGGTCATCCATCTCAATATCCTGTTCTTTGGATCGTCCGATGACGTTTTCTTGCTCCTGTATGGAAAGTTTTTTCCAGGCATCCAGATTATGGATATATTTCTGAACGAATAAATAGCTGCCTCCTTGGTATGCCGGATCTGCCTCATCAATAAGCGCAAAATATTCCCGGTCCTGGCCGTGAGGATTTTCGGTTCCGTCGACAAAACCTAAAATCGAGCGGCTATCCCAGTATCTGAAGCCCTGAACCTCAACATTACATTCTGCGATATCCTTCATGAAATCGGTAATTATATTCGCCACATCGTAGGCATAACTTTTTTCATCTGCACGGATATGAAAATGGAGGTCACCGGGTGTACTCACCGCGGTATGTTTTATTCCTTTGATCTCTTCAAATTTCTTTAATTCTTTGGGTAATGGATTTGGGAGCTCCAATTTTATCCAGGCCTCGTATCCGATCCCCAGTACGCAACTCGCTCTGGAATTTGGAAAGCGGTCCAATGCCGAGTTGTTTAGATTGATCACCAGAGCACATACGCGTTGAAAAACAGCTTGTATTTTTGATGAGGCGATGTTTTCTTTAAAGTTCCAAACAAGAAAAAAAGTATTGTTATTTGGATAATCAGTGACATTCTGAGATTTCATATATGCATATGAGGGATTTTTTGTTGCCATAATTTTTATTGTTATCAATTGTGAATATTCATTGTGTTTATAGGAATGGATCCAATGCTAATTCGATCTCTTTTACAGATTATCGCATTGATTTTAAACTTATTCATGTTTTTATGTTCACTGTTTCTTAAATAAGGTTTTTGCTAATGGGCTATTGACGGGATGGATAATTTAAGAGGACTCAGAATATTATGCATATTATATACCGTCTGGTATATCCCATATTGAGGTAAAATTGATCGCAATTAGATCACAGCAAAAATTCATCATATCATTTGAGATAGATTTATCCTTGAACATTGGGTTAGCGTTTGTAAAAAATAAATGTCCAAGCTGACCACCATCTTTATCCACGAAAGGATATGAAATATAGCTCCTTATATTATTGTGAAGAAGCAAATTCTTCCAGCCTAAATTTTCGCAGGATTCTGCATCTTCAATGACGATTGGATCACGTTCATATTGGATATTATTACAGATATTATAATCCTCGTCTGATCCGATTGTAAGTTTGTGAACCAATGCATCGTATCGATACCAGAAGGATAGCTTTTCGTCAATTTTTCTATGAATGATCAATGTTTCCATATGTGTGTGCAGACATAGCTTCTCCAGGACCTTTTTACAGGTATTCATATATTTGGAGAAAAGAGGTGAAGCATCACGTTGTTCACTCCATTTGTGGTTTTTATCCATTAGCTATTATTTAGTTTCCTAATTCCGGGTATAGTCGAACATTCTTATTATTTATATGTTTTATATCGAGGTATCTCATTGAGAGGTTCTCTATGTAAATATGTAAACAAACTCAGTCATCGTTGGTGAAATATGAAAGAGATTATATGACCGTTGCGGTGTTTCCCAAATTTAGCTGTAGTTTTTTGTTTTGCTTTTTAGATACACAATGTGTGTTATTTTTTTCACAAATCATTATATAGTCTTTTAAACTGGCAGGCCCGGTTGACTGCTAAAAATGACTAATATTGTAAAACAATTATCCAGCAATATATGGGACATTTAGAGGTATTTCTAATTTTCTTGGTTATAGCTTTTGTTTATTCTTCCGTGGGTTTCGGGGGAGGATCCAGTTATTTGGCGGTCTTGACATTTTACAATATTCCCTATGAGGAAATACGTTTAACAGCGCTTGTCTGTAATGTCATTGTGGTGAGCGGGGCAATATATATTTATATCAGAAATAAACAAACGGACTGGAGAAAGATTATTCCCATTACCCTTGTGAGTATACCGATGGCATTTTTAGGAGCGATGATGAAGATAAGCCAGGAAACATTCTTTCTTATTCTGGGCGTCACCCTGATTATTGCTGCGATATTATTATGGATTGATACTGGTGCTAATACGGATAGTAAGGTAAAGATTTCCGCCCCTACAGGTTCATCCGTTGTCCAGAACAGTTTATTGGGAGGTGGGATCGGCTTTTTGTCGGGGCTAGTGGGAATAGGCGGTGGAATCTTTCTTTCCCCACTGCTGAATTTAATTAAATGGGATACGGCGCGAAAAATTGCTGCTACCGCCAGTATTTTTATTCTAGCAAATTCGATATCAGGTATTTTAGGTCAGTTATCAAAATTAACAGTTGATATGAATTATGTCCGGATATTAATTTTATGTCTTGCGGTATTTATTGGTGGACAAGCTGGCTCGCGGATGTCTCTGAAATGGAATCCACTGATCATAAAGCGAACCACAGCGCTTTTAGTACTAATTGCGGGAATAAATGTTCTGATAAAATATTGGTAGATTTAAGTACAAATAGATGCACATGAAACTTAACATATTAGCTTTTGGAATTACAAAAGATATTTTGGGATCAGCAGAAAAAGAAATTGTCGTAATGGAAGGAATTTCTGTTGGACAATTGAGTAATATATTGGAAACGGATTTTCCTCAATTGAAGAAATTAAAATCTTTTTTTATTGCTGTCAATGAGGAGTATGCCGAAGAGGAGCGGATCATTGAAAGTGGTGATGAGATTGCTTTGATACCACCTGTAAGCGGAGGATAGAGATATGATTGATATTAGAATTACGGCGGATAAATTGGATATAACGGATTGTCTAACTCTTGCAGAGGATCCGGGAAGCGGAGGAAATGCTGTTTTTATCGGCAATGTCCGGGATATGACAAACGGGGAACGTGTTCTGCGTTTAGAATTTGAATGTTATGAACCGATGGCGATTAAAGAAATAAGAAAAATAGCGGAAGCTGCTATCGTGCAGTTTTCTGTAAGGAATGTCGTAATCCATCATCGTATAGGAATTTTGTTTCCGACTGAGGTTGCCGTGATTATTGTGGTTAATGCAGGTCACCGTGATAAAGTTTTTGATGCATGTCGATATATTATTGACACCATTAAACAACATGTTCCTATCTGGAAGAAGGAGATCTTTGAAAATGGTGCTGAATGGGTTGCCGCGCATCCCTAATTATGGATGCATAATTTCGTATATTTAGTATAAGGTGTTTATTTTTAGTTAGCTAATGTTATTGTGAAATGAAAGCGGATTTACAGGACAATAGATCGGTCAGGAAGATCGAGATTGTTAAAATGAAGGGCGTGAGTAGTTTTTCTTATCTGGACGATATTGCAGTTGAAGAACCGCTTGAAATTAGATTATTATATATAACCGGGGGGGAGAGAAGGAACTAAAGAATGTATCCGTTACGATGCGTACCCCGGGCAATGATAATGAATTAGCCGCGGGTTTTCTTTTTACTGAGGGTATAATCTCGAGCAATCATCAGATTAAGGCTATCGGTCATTCGGAGGCCTTTTGTGCTAGAAATAGTGAAAATATTGTAACGGTGGAGCTGATAGAGGATTTTACACCTCAACTGATGAAAGCGGATAGAAACTTTTACACGACTTCCAGCTGTGGAGTTTGTGGAAAAGGGTCTATTGAATCCATACGGACTGTGAGCATATTTGATATGCAGGGGCGGGAAGAACGGGGGATATCCGTTCATGTTCTCTATCAATTATCGGAGAAGCTGCAGACTTTTCAGAATAATTTTAGTGCCACCGGTGGAATTCATGCTTCCGGTATTTTTGATCTGGACGGAAATCTGGTTGCCCTAAGGGAGGATGTGGGGAGACACAATGCCTTGGATAAACTCGTTGGGCATGCTTTGCTTACCAACAAACTTCCGTTGGAGGACAACATTCTTCTATTAAGTGGTCGGGCGAGTTTTGAGCTTATTCAGAAAGCGGCTATGGCTGGTATTTCTATTGTGGCAGCAATAGGTGCACCTTCGAGTCTGGCCATAGATTTAGCCAAAGAATTTGATATTACTTTGTTGGGATTTCTCCGTGATCATCGATTTAATATTTATCATAAGGGAAATAATCTTAAAATTGAGAAAGAATGATGAGTGGAGCGCAGTTCAAATTCATTGCCGGGGATAATTTTTATTAAGCTGGAAAAAGGCCGATATGTGTGCTTATCGGTGATGGAAAATTCAGCAATGTAAATGCCTCTTAAAAAAAACGAAAAAATGAAAATAAGAATTAAAGATAATTCGGTAAGATATCGCCTGACGCAGTCTGAAGTGGCTGAGTTAGACAAAAATGGTGTTGTTTCGAGTGTTACAGCATTTATCGGAAGACCATTTATTTATAAGATAGAACAAATAGATGGCGGGGAGCTAACCGCAAATTTTATCGAGGATAGTGTTGTGCTAGGAATCCCTAAAAGTATGATTGAGGAGCTGGCGACAACGGAAATTGTAGGTTTTAACGGGCAGGCTGGAGAAGTGAAACTTTTGGTCGAAAAGGATTTTGTTTGTATTGATAACACGGTTGAGGATCAAAGTGATAATTACCCAAATCCAAGTCTTAATTGCTAATCATTTAAATATCAGAGGTTATGGAGGAATTTGATAAAAAAAGAATAGAGAAAGAACTCAAAAAGGAGCCTAATGCGGAGAATCCCTATCGATTACTGGATCTAAAGCTCACGCATGTTGAAAAATCTGCTGCTGGTATACCGGCAGTAATGGCGGCTTTCAGTGATTTGTTTGAGGAGAAAGCGGCTATCCGGGGGATGCGGGCATTATTCAAAATGAATCAAAAAGGAGGTTTTGACTGTCCAAGCTGTGCGTGGCCTGATCCTGATGATGAACGTTCTGTACTTGGGGAATACTGTGAAAATGGAGCAAAGGCCCTAGCGGAGGAAGCGACCAGTAAGCGGGTTACTCCAGAGTTTTTCAAGCAGAATAGTGTGTTTGATCTCGCTAAACTTGACGATTATCAGATCGGAAAGATGGGAAGGCTTACTGATCCGATGTATTTGCCTCAGGGAGCTACCCATTACCAGCCCATAAGTTGGGATAATGCGTTTAAGAAGATAGCGGAGCATCTCAATGCGCTCGAATCGCCGGATGAAGCTGCTTTTTATACTTCCGGAAGAACGAGTAATGAAGCTTCATTTGTCTATCAGTTATTTGCCAAAGAGTTTGGAACCAATAATATGCCTGACTGTTCAAATATGTGCCACGAGACCTCAGGTTCAGCCCTGCGGCCCACAATCGGTATCGGAAAGGGGACAGTAACGCTGGAAGATTTTTACGATGCAGAGGTTATCGTCATTATTGGGCAGAATCCGGGCACCAATGCACCGCGTATGATGAGTGCCTTGGCAAAAGGAAGGCAAAATGGGGCAAAGATCATTGCGATCAATCCTTTGCCAGAAGCCGGACTAATGGGTTTTATTAATCCGCAGAGTGTCGGTGCGATTCTTCATGGGGGAACACAGCTGGCGGATCTGTATCTTCCGGTAAAGATCAATGGTGATATGGCCTTATTGAAAGCCCTGGAACTTTTATTGATCGAGTTTGAGAATAAGAGCCCGGGTACAGTATTTGATGGATCGTTCATTCAGGAAAAGACGGTAGGCTACGAAGATTTTCTGAAACAGTTTGATAGCTATAATCTGGATGAGCTGGCTTCGCTTTCAGGAGTTTCCAGTGAAGCATTGTATGAGGCTGCTGCCACCTTAGCTTTTAAAAAGCGTATCATTTTCTGTTGGGGAATGGGACTGACCCAGCAGCCCAATGGCGTGGACATGATCCGTGAGATTCTAAATATACTTTTACTAAAGGGGAGTATAGGAATTCCGGGAGCGGGTGTCTGTCCGGTCCGTGGACATAGTAATGTTCAGGGGAACAGAACGATGATGATTGATGAGAAACCAACGGATGAACAATTGGATCGGCTAGAGAAATTTTATGGATTTAAGATGCCGCGGAAACATGGTTATGATGTTGTTCGGGTAATCAAGGCCATTCACGAAGAAAAAGTGAAGGTAATGTTCTGTATGGGCGGTAATTTTCTCTCAGCAACACCCGATACGACCTATACTGCGCATGCTTTACGCAAACTGAATCTCTTGGTATCGGTCTCTACCAAATTGAATCGTGGACATCTTGTCCATGGCAAAGAGGCATTGATTTTACCTACATATGGTCGCAGCGATAAAGATATCGTAAATGGGGTAGTACAGATTGTCAGCACTGAAAATTCAATGGGTGTTGTTCAGGACTCTAAGGGTATGCTGGATGCAGTTTCGGGGAATCTGATCAATGAGACCCAGATTGTCTGCCGGATGGCCATGGCTACGTTAGGCGAACGTGCGGTAGTGGACTGGCAACGGTATCATGATAGTTACGATGCAGTTCGGGATGATATCGAGCAATGTATTCCGGGTTTTGAGGATTATAATTTCCGAGTACGCCAGAAAGGTGGTTTTTATCTTCCGAATGCTGCACGTGATAAGCAATATTTTGCTAAGGATCTTGGTGGACGTGCACCCTTTACGCTGACCGATATACCTGACAATACGCTTGCAGCGGATGAATATATGATGGCCACTACCCGTACCCATGATCAGTTCAATACGACAATTTATGGTTTGGACGATCGTTATCGTGGCATAAAAAACGAGCGCAGGGTGATTTTTATGAATCAGACGGATATCGATAAGGGGGGATTTAAGGCCGGTGAACGGGTTGATCTGTTTAATTATGATGATGGTATCGAACGTGTTGCACCGCTATTTATTATTGTTTCCTATCAGATTCCGGAAAAGAATACGGTCACCTATTTTCCGGAGACGAATGTGCTGGTTTCAGTTAACAATGTTGTCAAGGAAAGTAATATGCCGGCCTCAAAGTATGTTAAAATAAAAATTAAGAAACACGATCCCGAGGTTTACAAAAAAGTGGATAACATGCTTTATCAGGGCGCGATACAGCGGCCTTAGTACTTACCGGGAGATAATAGCGATTAAAAAATAGTATATATATTGAAGATCGAAGAGAGAGATGATTATACGGAAAAAGGAAAATTGGTTTAAAATGCTTTTTGTTTGGCATGGTTCTGTATTACCTGCATTGTTGCCCCGCTTGATCTTGCTTTTCATATTGTCTGTTGGGGTCGCTTATCTTCATGGTATGATCTTTTCTTTTAAAGTACCTCTTAATCCGGCACCACTGACGCTTTTCGGTTTTGTACTGGCGCTATTTTTGGGCTTTCGAAATAATGCCAGTTATGATAGATTCTGGGAAGGGCGTAAACTATGGGGCAGTTTATTAAATATTTCCAGAGCTTTAACCCGGCAGGCACTTACGTTAAGGAACAGGTCTGCAGATGAACCCGGGACGCTACATGAATTTATTCAATTGCTCAGTGCCTTTGTGTTTGCGCTCAAGCATCAGTTAAGAGGAAGTGATCCTTATGATGATCTCAGCCAGCGGCTTGATGCCGGAAAGCTGGAAATTGTTGTTGCAGCAAAGTATAAACCGATTATTTTGATGCGGATGATGGGGGAATGGTTACAGCGCGAGAAAGATATGGGCAGGATAGACTCCATTCAGCAGGCGAGATTTGATGAAAATCTGGATAAGCTTGCGGATGTGGTTGGGGGCTGTGAAAGGATTGTTTCAACACCAATTCCTTACAGTTACCGTGTCCTATTACATCGGACAGTATATATTTATTGTTCACTTCTACCTTTTGGTCTGGTTGATACCTTAGGCTGGTTTATGCCTCTTATAGTTGTTTTTGTTGCTTATACCTTTGTTGCATTTGAAGCAATTGCCGATGAGATTGAAGAGCCGTTCGGGACAGAAGCCAATGATTTAGCATTAAACAGCATGAGTCATATGATTGACGAGACTATTCACGAAATGGTGGGCGAGAAGACTAATTTTGGCCAGAAGACAATTCACAATATCATAGATTGATCTCATAAAGGGATGATAAGAACACCGGGATAATAATTAATGTTGGATATGACCAATACCACCCCTCAATGAATAGATCTCTTTTGAAGGGTAAGCTTCTTTGATTTTCTTTGCTGCTTCCATGCTACGTTGACCCGACAGGCAATAAACTACAATGGGAAGCGCTGATTTACCTAGAACAGGAAGCAGATCATGAAGTTGATCCAAAGGGATATTCTTTCCACCGATATTAAATTTTTTGTGTTCCGCGGCTGAGCGAACATCAATTATTTCAAGATTCGCTGCGGTCTGTTTAAATTGCTCTAAAGTAATCAGAGGTATTGTTCGGGGGAGGGAACTGATGGTTACTTGGGTTGTTTTGCGCAGTTTAATTGTTTGGGTTCTCCCACTAACCACATTTATTGTCCATAATTTATTTGCCAGAATATCAGCAGATCCGGTTAGGTATTTAATTGCTTCATTGGCCTGCATACAGCCTACGATTCCCGCTAATGGTGGGATTACACCACCTTCACTGCAATTGGGTATCTGTGAGGGCTCCACCTCTGGGAAAATATCACGGTAGTTGCTTGAATATGTACCATCATTTTGCTGCACATTCCATATACTTACCTGGCCCTCATATTGATAGATTGCACCATAGATCAGCGGTTTGCCCGCGATCACACAGGCGTCATTTAACAGATATTTTGTATCGAAATTATCCGTTCCTTCAATGATCAGATCAAATTCTGCTATAAGCTCCATTACATTGGATGCAGAGACCCGCATTCGATATGGAATTAAATCAATGGTAGGGTTCTGCTGTTTTAATTTTTGTGTTGCTACATCAACTTTATACAATCCCAGGTCTTGGGGAGCATATAAAATCTGACGGTGGAGGTTGCTCAACGAGACTGTATCATCGTCGGCAATACCTATTGTTCCTATTCCTGCGGCGGCAAGATATTGGGCAGTAGGGCAGCCAAGACCACCCAATCCTACGAGGAGAACTTTGGCCTTGTTCAGGAGCTTCTGAGACGGAACACCGAAGCCCGGTAATGCGATCTGGCATTGGTAACGTTCGAATTGATCTTCCATAACTAGTATTTTTTTATGTTCAGAATCTGGCGTGCATTCTGTGCCTCTTCTGGTGTATTCACATTCATTAAAACATCTGGATCATGTGGGTCCAGAATAAGGACGTCGCTATTGATCAGCACCTTTCGGGGACAGGTCATGTCGTTACCTAAATAGTTAAGTAGAATAGGGTAACTTTTTGGTTCCCAGATAGTAATTAATGGTTCTGGAAGGCCGTCATAAGGACTTTTATAAGTTGTCGCAATTTTCTCAGGATCTCGGCAGTCGATTAAAAATTCCAATGTTTTTTCGTCGAGCAGAGGGAGGTCACAGGCTACAATCAGCCATGCGGAATTTCTATCGAAACGAAGTGCTGAAAGAATACCACCCAGGGGACCGAGGTTGAGGAAAGTATCGGGAAGGGCACGATAGCCAATATCAAAATTCTGTAGTTGCTCCTGTCTACATGAGATAAAGACTTCATCGCAATAAGTAGTTAAAAGATCAGCCACAAAATAGCGATGTTCTTTTCCATACCATTTTAAGAGATCCTTTGGACGACCCATCCGGGTACTTTTTCCTCCAGCCAGTACCAGCCCATTGAGCTTTGGTAGTTTGGATTTATCTTTTGAAATCATTTTTTCCGCCAGATTTTTCGATTAATCTAATTTCCTTAATGGTGATATTATGGCTTAATGCCTTACACATATCATAAATTGTTAGCGCAGCAATAGATGCTCCTGTTAATGCCTCCATTTCTATTCCGGTTTTCGCCTCCACCTGGGCAGTGCAGTAAATTTCTATTTCATTATTATCGTTGAGGTCAATATCTATCTGGCAGTTTTCCAGACCGATCGGATGACAGAGCGGGATGAGGTTACCAGTATTTTTTGCGGCCATAATACCCGCTACAATTGCCGTTTGGAAGACGGACCCTTTCCCGGTCTTAAAGTCTTCTGATGCCAGTTTCTTCAAAATTTCAAAGGGCAATATTACAGTTGCTTTTGCTACAGCTTTTCGGCGGGTGATCTGCTTGGCAGACACATCCACCATTTTTGGCTGTAATTTTTTATTGAGGTGTGAAAAATCAGTCATATCTTCTTAATCATTATATTTCCATATTTTATACACTTCGCCTTGTCTGAAGATGTCTTTTTCCAACGGTAACTCTATAAATGCATCGGTATCAGTAAGGTGAGAAAAATCTCCGGATCCATTTGTATTCACAGGTTCTGCCTTCCATTGCCCTTGCTGCGAGACACCTAATTTTACCTGAGCAAAGTACTGTAAGGCAGGAGGGAAGCTGATATTTTGCTGCAAGACAGCATATTGAAATAAGCTCTCTGATATTTTCAGGGATTTTTTCAGCCAGGGAATAAAGTACCTGTGCAGGCACATAAAGGCAGATACGGGATTTCCGGGGAAAGCAAAGACAAGTTGCTGGTTTTGGCTTTTGCCGAACCAGAAAGGTTTACCCGGCCTTTGCTTTATTTTGTGGAAGAGCCTTTCAATCCCGAGATCTCTACAAGCTTGGGGTAGAAAGTCGAATTTGCCCATCGAGACTCCACCGGTTATGAGCATGACATCGTATTTCTCTAAGCAGGAGGAAAGTGTACGTTTTAGTGCGGTAATGTCATCATTAATGTGGAGCATATCCGCCTGGATTTTATATTTATTCAATGCAGCTGCTATCGTAATGCTATTTGAACGCCTGAGTTGATAGGAGTTTGGTTCTAGTTCCGGGCTTACCATTTCGTCACCTGTGGAAATGATAATAACTTTTGGCGTTTTGCGAACCCATAAGGTTGTTTTTCCTACAGAGGCTGCCGTTCCGATAATAGCCGGAGTAATCACGCGATCGGCTTGTACAAGTATTTGTCCTTTCAGCTTGTCTTTGCCTTTTAGATGGATATTTTGTCCTTTTTTTATAGCTATATGCTGAGGAATAGTTGCCATTCCACCAGCAATTGATATGTCTTCATAACGAATAACTGTATCTAAAGAACCGTCTATTGCAGACCCCGTCATTATTTCAATGCACTGATGATCGGAAGTAAGCGCTATAGCCGCTGTTCCGGCAGGCTGGATGGCTTTTATACTAAAGGTAGTGATTCCTTTTTCGTATGCATTATATCGTATGGCAATACCATCTACAGTCGATCTGTCACAAGGAGGTAAATCCCGATCTGCACATATATTTTCGGCAAGAACTCTGCCGACTGCTGTTTCATAAGAAACAACTTCGCGTCCATAATCCATTGAATGGGCAAGAATGATATCTTCGGCTTTCTGTACGGTAATCATTTCCATTTTATCCTCCAATTGTCGCCATAGATCGCATGTTGGTCGTTGCCGACTGATTTAATTCCTGTGCTGTCCATCCATCTTTTGGTTTATTTTGAACAGCATCAATAATACTATTTTTTAGCTCATCATCATTTTTTCCGCTGCGCATTTGATCTTTTAGATTGATGCCACTCTCCGAATACAGACAGGTTCTTAATACACCGTTAGGCGTTACGCGAATCCTGTTACAGTCACCACAGAAGGAGCGGGTATATGCCGCTATAATCCCCACAGTCCCCTGAAATCCGGGGATCTGATAACTGTACGAAGTTGAACTTTTTGGATCAGCTATTTTGTTAATAGCTGGGAAATGTGCTTTGATGTGATCTAATATCTGTCTATGATCCCATTTTATGGATATTTCTTTATTGCTTCCATTAAAAGGCATTTCTTCGATAAAGCGTATATCGATGGGATTTTTTTCGGCCAATTGTATCAATGGGATAATATCTGTTATATTGCGGCCTTCCATTACGACTGTATTGATCTTTACTTTGATATCATGTTTCAGGAGGGCATCCAAAGTACGGATTACTTTATCAAAACTATTTCTACGGGTGATTTCCAAGAATCTGTCCTTGTCCATCGTATCTAAACTGAGATTGACCGACTTTATTCCCAGCGCTTTTAGCTGTGGAATATAGGGATAAGTTAGTAAACCATTCGTTGTTAAACTAAGATCCTGTAGACCTTCTAATCCTGCAATGTTGGCGATCAGGCCCATGCACTTTTTTCTGACAAATGGTTCGCCTCCGGTGATTCTAATTTTATTGACACCCAGCTCTGTAAAAACTTTGCTTATTCTGTACAGTTCTTCATCGGTCAGGAGATCCTTTTGTTTGATCCAGTCGAGACCATGCTCCGGCATACAATAGGTACAGCGGAGGTTACAGCGGTCTACTATAGCAAGTCTTAAATAATTAATACTTCTTCCTAATTTATCTGTGAGCATGAATACAATCCTAAATATTCCAACCTATGTTATATCAAATATACTGATTGTTTTTCTTGCATTTTATTGGTCCTGCTATTATGAGCGAGTAATGATAGTGTTTTCACAATTAATGATAGTATTTGGGTTAATAATTCTGAATAGTGCTCCTTAGATTAAAAATTGGGAGTTATTAAAAGATAATGGGAAGTATTTTTTAATTTAGTGTTCTGCAATAATAATCATATTGATGAAGGCGAAGAAAGGTGCTACAAATTCCGAAAAAAAAGATAATCGAAAAATCAAGGTCATATATCAGGATGAGATCAGCTCAAATGAGCTCAACCGTTTTCCAGAAAACTCATTTACGATTATTATTTTAGATAAATGTGATCATGGGGAATGTATAACAAACCATAATACCTATAGTTTGAATTCAAAACAGCTTTTCATTCATCTGCCAGATCGCACCTATCAATGGAGCTTACCAAAAGAAGTATCAGGACGAAGATTGATCGTTGATGACGCTATTCTACAAACTTTCTCACCAACGTTAAAGCATACTTTTTCCATGAGCAGCCCGCATGAAATGATAGCGCCCAACGATGAGACTTATCAGAAATTAAGTGCTGAGTTCCATGCAATAAGAAAAGAAATAGATTCTGAAATTATATTTCCGGAACTAATCGATGCCCGGGTCAGGCTGCTGGCGCTTATGATAAATCTCTGGGTTGAAGAAGTGAATGGAGAAGCAGGATTGAATTACCATAATAATATCGGGTTCCGGTTTCACTCCCTGGTGGATAAATACTTTAAAACCCAGAAGCGGGTATCTTTTTATGCAGGACAACTATGTATCACACCCAATTATCTTGGGGTTATAAGTAGAAGACAATATAAATTATCGCCTTTAGAGTTTATTTATGAACGAGTTGTTTTAGAGGCAAAGAAGTTACTGCACAGTTCCGATTATACGATTAAGGAGATATCTTTTGAGCTAGGCTTTCAATATGTGTCCCATTTTTCATTCTTTTTTAGAACCCAAACGGGCATGACCCCGAAAGAATACAGGGCAATTATGGACAAAAGTTAATTGAAGGGCTGGGGGTGAGGAGAACAAAGATACCCTAAAAGAGTATCTTTGTTTTGTGTTTGGTCCTTGGCAGAACAGTGTTTAAAGCTCTGTACTTACTTGGTGTGACACCTGTTATATTCTTTACGTATTTAGTGAAAGTACTCGGTGTGTTAAAGCCAAAGTGATAGCATAATTCCTTTAGTCGCTTGTCTGTAGTTGTAAGTTCCTTTTTTATTTCTATTTCGAGGAACTTATGTATAATTTTTGATGGAGATAATCCAAAGTAATTTTCAATAATATCATTTAACTTTCTTGGAGAAATATTCAGTTGGTCTGTATAGAATTTAATGGATTTATGCTGGATATAATACTGTTCTACTAAATTAATGAAAGACCAGATAATCTGATCATTCGCTGGAACCGGTGCTTTATGCTGAAGATATTTTTCAATGGTCATAGGTTTCGTTGCTAAAATTAGTGTCTTCTTTAAATAAGGATTCTTGTTTTGTTAACTGATAAAGTTTGGGATATTCGGACCATCTCATTACGCTAATATTGTAGGCTAGGGCTCTGAATCTGGTAGGGTTCATACCTGTATATATAGTGAATATCCGATTAAGTGCACTGGCACTACTGAAAAGATATTTTTTGGCCAATAGTTTTATTGAGGTTTCTGTAGTCGCCAGATCCTTCCTTATTGCTATAAGAAGGCGCATTTTTATGAGCTTGGTTGCGCTAAACCCAAAATAACTTTTGATCAGTTTGTTTAATTGATTGGAAGTTATGCCTAATTGAGCTGCATAGAACACGATTGTTTTTCGGGTTGCGAAATGATCTTCGACTAATTCGATAAAACGTACAACCATAAGACGGGCTTCTTTTTGGATACGTTCAGAATGCAGATCCTCTTCAAGGAGCTTTGTTGTATTTTTTTTAATGCTTTGATCTTCTATTCCTTTTGACATCGGGGTATGTTTACTAAATCCATTCCATATTACTTAATCCTACCTCCACCTCAACCTATTTAATTTTAATAGGCGGTATAGGATGTGGAACTTCACGTTTACAGTGCTAAAGTTAGGTAAGTTGTTGAAAAATAGAGTTTTCAAAATCTGTATATTACTTTTCAAAATCAGATATTATTAAGAAATTTTGAATTGTAAATTTAAAATTTCCTCGTTTTAAGATTCTTAACATTGAAAGTTGTGCGGATATTTTCATATCCTGAATCTTATCGATATCAATATAATAATATTGACAATTGTACCTTTTTATCGGCTTTCCACCGGAGTATCCCGATTATTTAAATAGCTGGTATTGTCAAGGAAGAGGTCAGATCTGTATTTTGTGGTGGTAAGTTTTAAAAATAACCTGAAAGTTATGTGAATATCGGAAAACTAAAATTAAAGTACTGATTTTTGTAACTTATTTGCTTCGCGGCACTCAATTCATCAGGCTATCTTAGTGTTATATAACCAAGATAGACTAAAGATAGAAAGGAGGCTTTTATGAGCGGATAATCCCAATAGCATGACCTAAATACTAACCAAATAGCAGCCTACCGAGTGCTGCTGATTTCAGTTTTATAAGAACAAAAACATAATTTAAAAACCTTATGATAAGAATAAAAAAGAAGCATAATTGTTTATATGCAATTATGGCCCTTTCCTCTGTTGTACTTTTGGGAGGATGTAAAAAGACCGCAACATATAATAATGAAGATTTAGCATTCGGTAATATACGCAAGGTTGCCGCAGCAGCTGGGACCGGAGCCACAGCGACAGTGGATTGGAATCAGACATTTCAAAAAATAGATGGTTTTGGAGCATTTGGTGGGCGTATTGTACCATTTTTTGAATCTGCCAAGAGAGATAGTATTTTAGACTATCTATGGGGAAATAGCGGACTTAAATTAAATATTTTGCGCGGCAAGGTTCTTCATACCTATCCTTTTGATCAACAGAGTAGGGTCGTTAGCATTAAACCTTCCAATGTTTCGATCGACATAGACAGGAATAGTACAGCTTATCAGAATCTATCAGCGGACCAAAAAGAACAGCTCGGTCAGGTATGGATATTGAAAAAAGCCAAAGAGCGTTTCCAGGTTCCATTCATTTTGGCAAGTACCTGGACTCCGCCATTGTCAATGAAGACAGATCCAGGTAGTATTTCCGGAAAGTGGTTCAATGGTCTGAATTTCAGTACTTCATCCACTAATTTTGCCCGTTATCTGGCAGGATTTGTTAAATCGTTTAAAAATGAAGGTATTGTTATCAATGCGATATCACCTGCGAACGAACCTGAAAATGTTTTTTCGGATTGGGATGCATCCTATTGGACATCTAAGAATTTAGGTGAATTTATAAGTAATAACTTAAGACCTGCATTGAATGAGGAAGGGCTTCAGGCCACAAAAATTATATCATCCGAAAATGCTGCCTGGGGAACCGCTAATAGCTTCTTATCTGATATGGATAAAAGTAATGTGGATATTCTTGCGGGCCATGGTTATGTGGAGATCAGTGAGATTATCAGTGGAAAGAGGGGTTTTAACCAGAGTCCATCAAAATGGACCTTTGGTACGGGAGGAAAGCCGATGTGGGTAACAGAGGCTTCCGATGATGGAGGGAATTATGATAGTGGAATAGAAGGGGGGCTGAAATTAGCGGCAAATATGCATAAATTATTGGCCGAGTGTGATGCCAATGCTTATGTATTTTGGCTCGGTATGCTTGCCATTCAAAACAATGAGTCCCTAATTTGTACACGTCCGAATGGTTCTCTGGAATTTCCAAAAACCTACGACGTTATGGGGCACTATTCCCGGTTTGTCAAAGCAGGCTACCAACGTATCAATGTTGCAGTCCAGAATGGAAGCGGTCTTTTACTTTCTGCCTATAAGGATCCCCAAACTGGAAAATTTGCCGTGATCATAACCAATAGTGGAACATCTGCTGTTCAGCTGACCATAAACTTAGCTGGTTTCGCCAGCGGGCCGTTGAATAATTTTCAGACAACTGCGACAAGTTCTGGTCACTGGGGAAATGTGGGTGCTATTAATCCGATATCCGCTGGAGCCTATTCGATCTCCATCCCAGCCAAAAGTATAAGTACATTGGAAGGAACAAAACAATAAGTTGAAAATGCTAAGGGGGGTATTTTTCCCCTTTAGTTTCCGCAACTGATTTGGATTAATTGGGAGATTACGCTCAAAATCAAAATATCTATCCTGAGATTTTTGATCAAGCATATGGGAAATCTCTCTGGCTAAGAGAATCCAATTTTGATCTGATTAAATAAGATCCCCATATCCCAAATATTGATTGTGCACATTAAAATTAAGTGCGGGGAACCGCTTTCACTTTCTTTGTGTCGGATTTTAAGAAGTATTATAAAGGTTTTAATAACTTATAGTATTAGCGTTGTCTGATATATGTTAATAATTTTAATCTAAGAAAAATTTGCTAAAAAGAGGACTTAATTAATTCATGGAAATTATGGAAAATCACAAAAAAAAACTGAAGTACGTTTCACCTCAACTTAACGTAGAAGAAGTTGAAATGGAGCAGGGGATTGCTGCTGGATCGGCCGCTGTTAAGCCTGGTAGTAATTCAAACGAGGTAAAGGATCAGTGGGATACTGGCTCTGACAGTAACAGCAATGTAGAATGGTAATAATTTGGAATTTTAAAGACTAAGAATATGGATGAAATCAAAAATAGATCTCGTTGCAATATAATATCACCTATTTGTCTATTTCTATTGTTGGGTGCGTTTTCCTGTAAAAGGGAAACAAATAATTCGATGGCTAATGGGAAGGCGAAAGTTACTGTAACAGTAATGGATTCTGAATTTAATAATTCAGAAAACATCGGAACAAAAAATGCCTCAGTCCATTCTAGAAAGCCTGCAGCAGCCATTCAACGAAGGATCGTTCCACTTGATGCAGACTTTTCACTGAACATTGAACTTTCACCTGCCTATGGAGACCAAAATGACAAGGCAGAATCAGTTTTGCAGGCTTCAAATACTAAAAGAGCGACAGCTATTCAAGAGGATGTCGCCTCAGGTGTCAAGTATAAAGTTGTTGTATTTGATAAAGCAGGAACATATGTGACAGATAGAGATTATGTTCGTGGTCAGGAATCGAATAGCGAGGACTTAACTTTGAATGGTGGTCAATATACCTTTATAGCCTACTCTATCAATAGCAAAGCAGAGAATCCTACACTCACATTTAATGACCAAAGTAAGACACTTGATCATACATCCATTACGGGGCTTAAAGGTACTTCTGATTTTATGTATTATCGAACCGATCTGAAAATTTCGAGTGAAAATGATAATTATTTGAGTGTTGTTTTTAATCATAAATTCAGTCAGATTGCAACCGTTATTGATGCTACTTCAACAGGTAAGAATATTGAGGCAGTTGAAGCTTCATTTGATTCACATTATCCAAATGCGGATATTAGTTTGTCAGATGCAGGAATTACTCGTTTGGGTACCAAAGGAAATACTTCACTATCTTTTACAGGAGTCAATACAGGGAAAGTTTCTGCTACGAATATTTTAAATGGTGAGGCAACTGATGGATCGCTTCAGATTTCAAAATTAACAATCGGGGGGACAACCCGAACAGACATACCGGTGATAACGAATTTGACTATTTCGCCTGGTGTAAAATACAATTTAAATCTTACTGTAACTAGAACTGACGGTAATTTACTACACGCAGGATTGTTTTCTGTAAGGATAAATGGCCAGATTTGGATGCGGCATAATCTTAAAGCAGATTACAATCTTGATCCTGATCAGAATCCAAGTGTTAGAGATCTGATCGGTAGTTATTATCAGTTTGGTCGATCTGCCGTTGCAGCCACCTCTAGTACTGGAAATGGTGCTGTTTCGGGATGGAATACAAGCAGTGCAGCAGACGGGTCCTGGAACAGTGGAACGGAAAGTAATCCCGTGAAAACATCGAATGATCCTTGTCCTAGCGGTTTCCGATTACCGACCCGAAAAGAATATGAGGAATTAATAAAAAATACTACTGCAAGTAATATTGGTACATGGACGAACAGTAGCACGGCAAATACAATCGGTGCAGCAAAAGTTTTCACTAGCAAAACAAATCCGAATGTAAAACTAACCTTTCCTGCTATTGGGTACCGTACAGCCCGAGAAGGGCAGCTAACCTGGAGGGGGGGAAGTGGTGATTATTGGACTTCATCTGTAAGTGGCAGCAACTTGACACGTTTTTCTTTCGTACAGAATGCTGTAGAAATACGTACTACTAATTACAATCAGCCGAATAATTTGGGCAAAACTTCCGGGTTTACAATTCGTTGTATCTCGGAACAGAAATAAGAATTTTTCATATATACTTTAATTATTTCACAATTCCACCTGTGCACTTTGTTTTCCAACAAAGTTGCACAGGTTTTTTTATTAGTGCGATATCTTATCCAAAAAAAAGCCGGCTGTATTAGGACAGCCGGCTAAGAGAAATGTACCAGATAATTTGTGAAACACCATTTATGAAAATTACCTGCCCAAAAATACTAGAACGAAATCAGATCATGGTTATCGAAATCTTTATAAAAGTTATTATTTTCAGTTATTCCACATGTGTTTTTTAACAGGGAAAATTATCCATAAGATATCTTCCGTTGTGTGAGCTTTAACAGCTTGGGGGGATAGCTAATACCTATAATGTGCTAATGTAATGTCATATTAAAAAAATGTTCACATAAAGAGGAGCGCGCAACTTTGGGTAGGTGGAGTTCAATAAATATAAGTTGTTATTTATGGATGTAAAAACAAAGGACCCACGATCTCACGAAAGCGGGTCCCACATCAATTCAATAAATATATAAATTCATTAAATTGTTGTTCCTGGAATATTTATTTGTACAAAAGTAATGAATGCTTTGTGTATTATAAGGAGTAAAAAGTATTCAAAAGCATTATAAAAGTTTGGTTAATTTGTGCTTTCTAGCAAAATTATGGTCAATATAGCTTGTGCCGGAAAGGAATACATAAATATAAGGACACAAGGAATGAAAGTCGGATAAAAAAGTAGCATCCATTTTTCTGGAATGGAGTATGGGGGAAGTGCTATATAAGATAATTGATCTTACTAAATAAAAAGCTTACTGCGGATAGTCTGACTTAAAGACAACAATAATAATTTGAGGATTATTGTCTAAAAAACGATTGATTTGATAATATCAAAGGTATGTATATGTTAAAAAACAGAGGTTATCAATATTTTTAGAAAAGTTTCTGTTTTTTGTGTTGAGGAAAATAAGTGCTTAATTTATGGGTTATCAGGCAATGCTAATTAATGGTCAGTAAATTTACTCTTAAAGGACCCTCGCTAATAGCTTTTCGCGCATAGCAACTTTTGAATGCTGGTAAGTAATTTGTATTCAAATTGTATAAAAGGATGCCAGCTTTTATTAAAAATTGCTGACCATTTTTAAATAGACGCTAACACCAGAACAATAATTTGAGGATTATTGTCTAAAATAATTGTAAATGATTTTAACAGGTGCAATTGTACTGATATCCTCTAATTTAGAGATTATCCCAATGTGTAATTGAATTATGATTTTCCCTTATAAGTTTGGTAGCGTATGTTTTCGTCTATTCTCTTTTCGGATAATGACCTACCATGCCTGGAGAATTTTTTAAATGGGGAAAACTTACATTATTAAGTGCATTTAATACAGATTGAATGCTGGATTAGTTAGCTTCAAGCATCAAAAATTCTTTGGTTTCCTGGTTAACCTATTCAAACGAAATGTCCCACAGACCATTAAAGCCAGGAAGCCGGCGAGAAACCATGGAAATATGGAATAATCGAGCTGTTTGGATAGTTGGCCAAAGAGCAATGGCATAAAAGTAATACCGATATAAGCACAGGCCATCTGTATGCCCATAATAGCTTGTGCATTATTTTCCCCAAAATTTCGTGGTGTCTGGTGGAGGAGGCTGGGGAAGACTGGAGCACAACCGAGTCCAACCACCAAAAATCCAATAAATAAAGTGATATCATAGGGGAGGCTTATACTGAGTAATCCAGCAAAGATCAACGCATAGCCCAGCCAAATGAGTTGCTTATTGTTTAGTATCCCCGCTAGAAAACCTGCTATCAATCTTCCTACGGTTATTCCGCCATAAAATAGGGAGGTCATAGCAGCTCCGCTATCTGTCGCAAATCCCCTGACCTTCACAAGATAACTCGCCCCCCAGATTCCAAAAGTAGCCTCAATTGTGCAGTAACAAAAAAACACAACAAGGGCTTCTTTAAGTCCTCTACTGCTGATAAGCTTTCGATAGGACTGTTTATTTGTTTCCCCATCCTTTTGAGAAGAAGAATTTTGGTCTTTTATCCAAAGTGGACTACTCACAATGAGCAACAATACGAGCAAAATTTGTATTATACCCACCGTCATATAGCCTGTGGACCATGATTTTCCGACTGCTAAGCTATTTGCCATTATAATAGGGCCTATAGAAGCGCCAACACCCCAGAAACAATGGAGCCAGTTCATGTGCCTCGCGGAATAGTGAAGGGCTACATAATTGTTTAGGGCAGCATCCACACAGCCGGCACCGAGGCCCAGTGGTATTGCGAGTAGGCATAAATATGAAAAATGGGACGAAATTGAAAAGCCGAGCAATGCCAGCGCAGTCATTAATACACTGGCGGTGGTGACCCACGGAATACCATATCTGCTAATGATACGTTCGCTAAATAGGCTGGAGATTACTGTTCCGGCCGCAATAATCATGGATAGGATACCGGCATAATGTAACGGCACTTCTAGCGCGCGATACATTGCTGGCCAACCGGAACCCAATAGGGAGTCTGGAAGCCCCAAGCTGATGAATGCCATATAAATAACAAGCAGTAGGAGTAGGTTTTTTCTTTTCATCAATGGAAGTTTATATCACAATTTATAAAATAATGTTTATTGCAGCAAAATAATGGTAGTTAATATGATTTAGGCATTTAATTATGGGCAAAATATGATTGTTTCGGAAGTGATTATGTGATAAAAGTGGGCAGACTATTGCATGTTATCGAGTTCGAAAGAGGAATGTTAATTGATTATTATAGGTCTTGTTATTCGGACTATTTCATGGTACGAGTTTGAAAGTTATAGCTGCTTGTTTGGATTATTTTTTGAGGAAACGATCCATAAGAATGGATTTGTCAATTTTTTTATGAAATTCAGTTATTGAGTATAGAAAGGGAAAGTAAACTGGGTGTTATTTTTTAATCACGAGATAACACGTAAATACGAGTGAAATTCTAGGATTATTTTAACAGACTAAATCACAGGAAAAAATCACTATTAATCCTGTCAAAACCAAGTTATGAAAACAATATTAACACCCCTTGATTTAGGAGACATATCTAATTTAAAAAATTCTTATCGAAGGTCACATTGCTTGCAAACAGATTGCTGGATGAAGAACTGTATAGAATTGAATATCTTTTCTGAAGAGATAATTTGTATACCGCTTGCACCCAGTGGCACATTTTTGAATGACTTTTCCTATACCATCCAAGATGAGAGGGTTCATCTTCTCATATCGAAGAAAACTCGGATGCTTATAAAAAAACTGTAAAACTATGATTTTCAATGCTATTCGGATTGGATTTTCTTTCTTTATACCTTATGTATTGGAAGAAATAATCTTTGGCATTTTTTTTGAACTTTATTTTTATGAAATCATTTTATCATAGGTAAATTTATTTAATGCCAATTAATTTTGACTATTCCCAACTCTTTAGGGCGCTTGACTTGCCCATTATTATACTTTATCCAGATGGTTCCGAATTTGTCATTCTCGATGCTAATAATGCTTATCTAGACCTAGTCTGCAAATCACTTGAAGAAATTCAAGGCAAGGGTTACTTTTATTGTTTCCCATTTAGTCCATACGTCAACCATCATAACTGGACCACAACTTTTGATACCGTTTTGACACAGAAAAAAACTGTAAACACAGGGATATTTACGTGGCTCTTTCCAATTACCGAGGTTTCTACACCCAAGGACATCAGATATTTCGACATTACGCATAGCCCTGTACTGGACAAAGATGGAGAAATAGTCTTTATTGTCAGGAGTTTAAAGGACGTTACTAAGCTTGTAGGAGATAGAGAAGTGCTCCTCGAGGCACAGCAAACTGCTCAATTCGGATACTGGTGGATAAATTTGGAAAAGAATTCCATGTATTGGACAAATGGACTAAAAGATATTCTGGAAGTACAGCAGGCGTTTAAGCCAGATTTTGAAAATACAAAAGTGCTTTATGAGACTATAGGAGATGAAATAGCTTTTTTGGAAGCAATAAAGGCTTCTATTGAAAACAGAATGGAGCTTAAAACAACAATAAGGGTAAGGACTGGTAAAGGCAACTTACGGCAGGTACTGGTAATTGGAAAACCTATTATTTTTAATAATATATGCATTGGATTGAACGGAATAGCCCGAGATATTACCGAGGTCCATGGTTTTATTGACAGACTCAAGCTACTTGACAACGAATTGTTGGAAATCGAATTTCAGCAGAGTCACATGATTAGGGGGCCATTATCTCGGATTCTGGGACTTATCGATCATCTACGTACATTCAGAACACCAGATCGAGCGACAGAAAACCTTCTTTCTGTAATTTCAGATTCAGCAGAGGAACTTGACGACATTATAGCAGCAATTGTGAACAAAACTCAAATACATAAAGACTCGAACCGATGAGAACCGAAACAAGCATAATAGTTATAGATGACGATGCTATACAGCGGTTCCTTATCACAACAGTGCTTAAGGAGGGTGGGCTATGTAGTTCTGTCGAAGAATTTAGTGATGGCAAGGAATTCATTGGCTGGATGGGCGAATGGGATCATAGTGGATCACTTCTTTTATTTCTCGATATTATGATGCCTATTTTAAATGGATGGGAGGTTCTTGATCATCTCAAACAATTTTTTGAAGGGGGGGAGATTTATGTTGTGGTGGTAACATCTTCTAATAGTCCTTCCGATAGGGACAAGGCAATGTCATATTCAATGGTAATTGAATTTAGGGTAAAACCTTTTAAGCTAAAAGATGCCATAGATATCATGGCTATTCCAAAAGTCAGAAAGTTACTGGAAAAATAATAGGTTTAGCAATCGGATACAAACCTAAAAAAGCAATGGCAATAAGTTCAGCAATTGCCATTGCTTACACTCCCCATTAAAGATGAAAGTACTGAAAGTTTTTCATAACTATGTCGGTGATATCAACCTTTTGTATTTTGGGCTTCAAGAGGGGCAGGTACTTAATTCATATCTTACCAAAGCTCTTCGCATCACAGCAACTACGGGTTCTTTTACGGTTATCCCCAAAGGGTCGTTTCTAATTGATCGGTCTTACACACCTATCTTTAACGCCCGGATTAAAGGTATTGACCGAAACCTAACCAAGATTATATTGAATCCAGCAACAGCGACCGATTCTGGAGACTTTGAAAATTACATGTTTCTCAATTTGAACGGGAACTTTGAACTCACAGATGTCGAACTCGATGCAAATGCTCCCAATTTATCTGCTTCTGTTTCGCGGTCCAGTGGTATTGACAACCGCAATGCCGTTTCCAATGCTACCTATAAAAGGTTAAGGATAAAAAATGCAAAAACAGTATCGCCCAATTTTAGTGGTGGATATGGTATTACCTTATGGCATGGTGGCTGTGATCATGTGATGATCGACGATATAGAATTTGAAAACATCGGGCAGTCTGATCTGGGATTATTTGAAATGGAAAACTGGACCGTCAGGAATATCAAATCAAAGAATTGCGGCTATATGGTGATCAATGTAGAGTCATCCAATAACTCCCGGGGAGTCAAAAACGGAGTCGTCGATACGGTCTATGCGTCAAATGTTGGCCGAAGTGTCATTTCATTGATCCGGAATTCGGCTTCGGTAGGAGATGTGGAGTCAGTCACTGTCCAGAATGTTTATGTAGATAAATGCGGACTGACCAACCGCGATGTTGGCGGGATCCGGGTACGGGGAACAAAGAACTGTACCATCGACAACGTCAAGATCAATGAATGCAATAGTGTAGGTATCCGTGTCAGCGGCGATTGGTTCGGATTTAAGGGCACTGTAAACAGCTATGCGGACTTGGCTTCACTTAC
>JBMAAL010000077.1:0-27878 GCA_050281725.1 Sphingobacterium sp.
TCTTTAGCAAAGGCTAGTTTTTCTTCGGTGACATCACAGGCGATAATTGAACTCGCGCTTACTTCATTTAGTATTTGTAATGCAACATGGCCCAAACCTCCAACTCCGATCACAACCACATACTCATCTGCGGTCAATTTGCCGATCGAACGTTTTATCGCCGAATAAGGTGTAAGTGCCGCATCCGTTAGGGGCGCTGCAATAACTGGATCTAAGTCATAAATTGGGACAAGTAAACGCGAAGAAGGGACAAGCATATATTCCGCCATCCCACCATCTAAGCCTAGCCCACCACCATAAGCCATTTCAGACTGGTGATCACAATAATTTTCCTTTGATTGCTGACAGGGTTTACAGTGCCCACATCCCCAAGGACCATAGACCAGCACCGCATCTCCTTTTTTATAGTCCTTTACATCCGATCCAACTTCTTCAATCCAGCCCGCATTTTCGTGTCCCAATGTGAACACCGTACCTACAACTGTCCCCTCATCTATAATATGGAGATCAGAATGACAAACACCTGCGCCACCAATTTTTAGTAACACTTCATCACCCTTAGGAACGGGCTTCACCATATCATTTACAACGCGGACATCTTTATGCCCAAAAAAACGTACTGCTTTCATATTGAAAAATTTTTGTTGACTAATAGTCAAACAAATAAGAACGATATATGTTTCAACGCATATGAAGACAGTGGCAACTTGCAAGTCTTATTTCATGAAAAAGTATTGCAATCCCCTGATCGTATTACGTAACGGACAAGTCAAAAGTATTCATGCAATAAAGGCCGGCGACTCGAAGATATTTATGTATTTTTATCGGGAATCAAATGATAAAAATACATGCTAAAAAAAGGTGAACATATTGAAGGCGTTCCTATGGAACTCCAACAATTGTTGGATATGGACGAAAAAGCCAATTCTTTTTTTGAAACACTTTCCAAATCATACAAACAAGGTTATTGTGATTGGGTTGGATCAGCAAAACAGGAACAAACCCGAAAGACAAGAGCTGAAAAAGCAATACAAATGCTACGAAATAATCAGAAAACCCTCAAAACGATCTAGAACAAGCCAATTGGGCATTACGGTTGCTACCTACTTATCAAAAAGTACCGTAAGCCATTTTGCCCAGAAGAATATATCAGGGCCGCCTCAATAAACTAGATCAAGCGACGGCAAAGTACCCTATAAAAGAACAAGTCACTTTTCAATCAAGCAAACTTTTAAAAAAAACTCATTCACAACAGTATAAAAGTAGGACAAACGATTTCACTTATTAGAGAATAAAAAAAGTCAAATTTCCACTTTCCCAGATCATTCAAAAGACATCAAACTAAAAAATAATGAAAATAAACCCGAAAAACACCTAAAAACACAAACAGTTAAAGAAAACCAAAGCTATTTAGATCATATTTTTTAAAAATATCACCTAAACGCAACTTCAAAAACGGAATTTGAGCAATTTTTACACAATTAACCACTAAAACACTGTCAATTCAAACACTTTGTAACAATATTACATAAACTTTAAAATTTCTACACCTAAATCACTTGTATCATTTTTAAAGTTTAATTACATTTGCTTTCAAGGATGCAAGGAAAATTCCATCAATATCTGTTCGGCGTAGTTTGCGCAATACTTATCAGTTTTGGCTGGTATCATGTGCCAACACCAAATAATATCCCCTCCTTCAATCTTCACGCTGTCAATCACTTCACGAAGCAAGTAAAAAGCGAAGGTTATGAGACCAAAGTTATTCGCAAAACTAAACGTCATCGGTATGAAAAATTAAGGGCATATATTTCAGAAAATGACAATGAAAATGATGACACAGGAAGTGATTCCAATAGCCCTAACTTATTTGCACTTACCGGGGATGATTTTGGGAATATAATATCCTATATCCCTCCTCAATTTCACAATACACGCACAGCAGTTTCGCTTGCAAATTCCAACCAGCTTACTTCTCGAAAAAACGCTCTCTATATCCATTACAGTGTATTCAGACTGTGATTTTTTAATAATTTCTTAAAAAAACATCAAAATAGCTTTCAAAATCACTTGGAAGCATGTCACACTATTGTTCAATTTTTCGGAAATAATTAAAAAACTATTATCATGGTCATGAGAAGCTTTATGTATATAAGCCTGTGCCTTATTATTTTATCTACAAGCTGCCAGTCAGAAAAAAAAGACAAAAAAGAAGCTGCAGTTTTCAACGTCACTACTCCTTTAGTCAAAGATACAATCGTCAATAAAGATTATGTCGCCCAAATCCGTTCGATCAACCATATTGAATTACGCGCGCAGGAAAAAGGCTACATTCAATCGATATTTGTCGATGAAGGTCAATTTGTACAAAAAGGACAACCCCTCTTTAAAATCATGCCCAACCTCTATGAGTCCGATGTTAATCGGGCAAAAGCTGAGGTCAAATATGCAGAGATAGAATATCAGAATACCAAAAATCTGTCGGAAAAAGACATTGTAGCTCCGCAGGAAACTGAAATGGCAAAGGCAAAATATGAAAAAGCCAAAGCTGAGCTAGCCGCTATGAATACCCATCTCAAATTTACGGACATCGTAGCACCGTTTTCCGGAATCGTTGGTAAACTTCACGTCCGTAAAGGAAGTCTTGTAGATGAGGGCGAGTTGATCACAGAATTGTCCGATAACAGTAAAATGTGGGTTTATTTCAATGTCCCCGAAGTGGAATACCTCAATCAAATGGACGCAAAAAAAGACAATAGCCCGCTACATGTACGGTTAAACATGGCCAATGGAAAAGAATTCGGTCATGAGGGTATCGTTGAAACAATCGAATCGGACTTCAATAATGAAACTGGAAATATTGCCTACAGAGCGACTTTTCCAAATCCAAAGGGATTATTGCGTTATGGTGAGACAGGCAATATCGTCATTACATCGCCCTATAACAATGCGCTTATGATACCGCAGAAAGCTACATTTGAGGAGCTTGAAAAAAAATATGTTTACGTTATTACGAAAGATAATAAAGTAAAAGCAAGAGAAATAAAAGTTGCTGCCGAACTGCCGCATATCTATGTTGTTTCTTCCGGATTGGGCAAGGACGAAAAGATTCTGCTGAATGGACTTCGCATGGTACAGGAAAACCAGACCATTGAATCCAAATATCAGACTCCGGAGAAAGTCATGTCAAACTTAGATTTATATGCAGAGTAATTAAAAAAGCAGCATTATGTTTAAAAAAGTAATACATCGACCGGTATTTGCTATTGTCATATCGGTTGTCATCTTATTTATCGGAGGTTTGGCCATAAAACAGCTTCCTACTGAGCAATTTCCAAAAATCGCACCGACTACAGTTGCTGTTTCCATTGCCTATCCTGGTGCAAGTGCCGATGTACTTGTAAAATCCTCACTGATTACACTGGAGAATGCAATCAATGGTGTACAGGGAATGCGCTATATCGCTACCGACGCGACCAGTGCCGGTGAAGCGACCGTAAACGTTGTATTTGATCCTGGAACGGATCCCAACGATGCCGTGGTACTGGTAAAAACCCGGGTGGATCAAGTTATGCCACTATTGCCTGAACTTGTTCAAAAGGAAGGCGTCGTAGTCAATCCAATTCAGCCCAGTATGCTGATGTACGTTAATCTTTACAGTACGAATAAAAGTATGGATGAAAAGTTCTTGTACAACTATGCAACTGTAAACATCATTCCTGAAATCAATCGTATTCATGGTATCGCCAAATCACAAATTCTTGGTAGTCGTAGATATGCCATGCGCGTCTGGTTAAATCCCGATCGTATGCGCGCCTATAGCTTGTCAGTTGAGGAAGTGATGAAAGCGATAGGAGAACAAAGTATTATCGGCCGTCCCGGTCGACTGGGACAAAGTTCGGGAATTGCAGCGCAATCCCTGGAATATGTCCTAACCTACAAAGGGCAGTACAATACACCTGAAGAATACGACAATATTATCGTTCGCGCAAATGGCGACGGTGAAAATATCAAGTTAAAGGACGTGGCTAAAGTCGAATTGGGAAGTGAATTCTTTGACATCTATTCCAATTTAGACGGACATCCCTCAGCTTCGATTGTGCTAAAACAGAATTATGGTAGTAATGCCAACGACGTTATTAAAGATGTGAAGGCAAAACTTGCTGAGATGAAAGGTAACTTTCCTCCAGGTATAGACTATAAAATCAGTTATGATGTATCCCAATTCCTAGATGCTTCTATCGAACAGGTGATGCACACCCTACGCGATGCTTTTATTTTAGTTGCCATTGTCGTGTTTATTTTCCTTGGCGACTGGCGTTCGACCCTGATTCCGATCATCGCTGTTCCCGTATCTTTGATCGGTACATTCTTCGTCATCCAATGGTTCGGGATGTCCATCAACTTAGTGACACTATTTGCGCTGGTACTTGCAATCGGAATTGTGGTAGACAATGCCATCGTGGTCATTGAAGCGGTACATGCCAAAATGGAGGAAAGCCCAATATCTCCTTATCATGCGGTGAAGGAAGTCATGGCTGAAATTGCAGGTGCAATTATCGCTATTACAGCTGTTATGGTGGCCGTTTTTATCCCCATTTCATTTATGACAGGTCCTGTCGGAACATTTTACCGTCAGTTTTCAATTACCATGGCGAGTTCCATCGTGATATCTGCAGTAGTCGCATTAACCCTTACTCCTGTGCTTGCTGCAATGCTCCTGAAAAATAACCATGGTAAACCAAAAAAATCAAACGTATTCACTAAATCGCTCGACCTTTTTAACCGTACTTTTGATAAAATAACGGGCAAATATGCCTCCTTACTTCGTAAAATTGCCAGCCGAAGAGTGATTACATGGGGTATCTTAATAGCATTCTGTGTCGGAATTTTCGTCATTAACAAAACGCTTCCAGGAGGTTTTATACCGAGTGAAGACCAAGGTACAATATATGCCATTATTCAGACACCTCCAGGATCAACATTGGAACAGACCAACAAGCTTTCCAGAGAACTCCAAAAGATCTGTCAAGGGGTAGATGGTGTTGAATCTGTCTCATCATTGGCAGGTTATGAAATCATGACCGAAGGACGGGGATCGAATGCCGGAACCTGTCTTATCAACCTCAAGACATGGGGTGAACGTGAACACTCTGTTAAAGAGATCATGGAAGAACTTGAAGAAAAATCAAAAAATTTAGGTGCAACAGTTGAATTCTTCGAACCTCCGGCTGTTCCGGGTTTTGGTTCTTCAGGAGGTTTCTCCATGCGCCTGCTGGACCTCAATAGGACCACCGATTACCAAGATTTCGATAAAGTCAATAAAGCGTTTATCGCTAATCTAAAGAAACGTAAGGAACTGACCGGAGTCTTTACATTCTTTGCCGCCAATTACCCACAATACGAATTGGTATTTGACAATAACGCCGCCATGCAAAAAGGCGTTTCCATTGGTAAAGCCATGGACAACCTCAATATCCTTATCGGTAGTACCTATGAGCAGGGTTTTATCCGTTTCGGTCAATTCTTCAAGGTCTATGTACAATCTTCACCAGAATTTAGAAGGCTACCTTCCGATATCATGAACCTTTACGTCAAAAACGATCATGACCAGATGGTTCCTTATTCGGCCTTTATGACCTTAAAAAAAACACAGGGACCAAACGAAATCACGCGCTACAACATGTACAATTCGGCCGCCATCCGTGGACTTCCGGCAAATGGGTATACAACGGCCGACGCTATTCAGGCAATCAACGAAACCGCAGTTCAAACATTACCACACGGCTATAAAGTTGCCTGGGAGGGCTTGTCTTATGATGAGGCTCAACGCGGAAACGAAGCCGTTTATGTCTTTTTAGTCGTCTTAGTCTTCGTATATCTTGTACTGGCAGCACAATATGAAAGCTTTATCATACCATTTGCAGTACTTTTATCGCTACCTGTCGGTGTATTTGGATCATTCTTCTTATTAAAAGCTATGGGACTCGAAAATGACATCTATGCACAGGTCGGACTGATCATGATTATTGGTTTATTGGGTAAAAATGCGGTGCTTATCGTAGAATTTGCCGTGAAAAGGCGCCAAGCTGGCGATAGCATATTGGAAGCAGCTATTGAGGGCTCACGAGCGCGTTTCAGACCGATCCTCATGACCTCATTTGCATTTATCGCTGGACTTGTACCACTTGTCTTTGCCAGTGGTGCCGGAGCTATCGGTAACCATACCATAGGTGCCTCAGCGCTGGGCGGTATGCTCGTCGGAACTATCTTTGGCGTTATTGTCATTCCCGGACTCTACTACATTTTTGCAAAATTGGCTGACGGAAGAAAAATGATCCAAGCCGAAGAGGAATCACCATTAAGCGAAGACATGATACATTATGAATAAGAACAGATTATATCACTATACAGGTTTTGCACTTTTCTTGCTCAGTCTTGCAGCCTGCAAACCAATGGAAATAAAACAACGTGCCGAAAATAGAACCGTTCCTTATAAATATGGCGATGCTGACAGCGACACCGCGAATACAGGAAAAATAAAATGGAACAGCTATTTTAGCGATCCCAATTTACAAGGACTGATCGGTCAGGCACTAGCAAACAACCAGGAGCTACATATTATGCTTCAGGAAATTGAAATAGCCAAAAATGAGGTAAGCGCCAAAAAAGGTGAGTATCTACCTTCCTTAGGTGTAAAAGTTGGCGCCGGGGTCGATAAAGTAAGTCGCTACACAAACATTGGAGCGATGGAAAAGAATACAGAAATCGAATCCGGACGTGAAATGCCAGAACCGCTATTTGATTTTGCAGTTGGTGTACAGGCACAATGGGAAACAGATATCTGGGGTAAACTTCACAATGCGACCAAAGCGCAGTTGCAAAGGTATTTTGCCAGCGTGGAAGGCAAAAACTTTATGGTAACTCACCTAATCTCCGAAATTGCAGATTCTTATTATGAACTACTGGCCCTAGATAATGAACTCCTCGTCATCAATGAAAATGTGAAGATTCAAAACGATGCCTTGGTTGTTGTGAATGACCTGAAAAAAAATGCTCGTTCCAATAAATTAGCGGTCAAAAGATTCGAAGCGCAGATTCTGAAAACACAAGGCATGCAATATGATATTAAGCAGAAGATCACAGAAACAGAAAATAGAATAAACTACCTCGTTGGACGGTTTCCGCAGCCGATTCAAAGAGACCAAGCCTCCTTTGACAAGCTTGTTCCTCAAACCGTCTACACAGGTATTCCCTCGGAGCTATTAGAAAACAGACCCGATATTAAGCAGGCGGAGTATGAACTCGCAGCGTCCAAGCTGGACATAAAATCGGCTAAGGCCCGCTTTTACCCATCCTTGGATATTGCTGCTGGTGTAGGGTTTCAGGCCTTTGATCCAACTTACCTCATTAAGCCGGAATCATTTCTGGCTTCGCTCGTTGGAGAGCTTACTGCGCCCCTGATTAACAAACGAGCGATCAAAGCGGCTTACTATAATGCCAATGCACGACAGGTTCAGGCTGCTTACCATTATGAGCAAACAATATTGGCTGCTTATATTGAAGTTGCAAACCAGCTCTCCAAAATTAAAAACCTGGAGAATGGCCTACAAATTAAGACCAAGGAGGTCGATGCATTAAATGAGTCTATCGGTATTTCCAACGACCTCTTTAAATACGCCCGCGCAGATTATATGGAAGTTCTGCTAACGCAACGCGATGCCCTGGAATCTAAATTTGAGCTCGTTGAAAAGAAGGTCAACCAACTCAAAGCAAGCGTAGCGATATACAGATCCCTAGGAGGCGGATGGGATTATCAATAGCACACGTTTAATTTTTGTTTTTTATATGTTGGGGACTTATCATGTGATAAGTCCCTTTTTATTTTAACAATACACTTACTCCACCACAATCTCATTAATTTTCTCATTTCCATAGAATATTGGAAAATACATCAATTCAGCTTTTGCTGGATTGACCGTATAGGTTCCCGTAAATCGAGGTAAGAGTTCTATTTCAAAGGTATGTGTACCTTTACCTAATTTATTACAGAAAATGACAACACGATCTTTGAAATGTTCACGGTGTGCCTCCATCCTAAAGTATCCATTTGATTTACTCTCATAAGAACATCCTGCAGGAATCGGGACTTCAATCTGTACGTACTCAGCTTCACCAGTTAATGTTACTGTTGCTTCGAGTTTTACGGGTTTCCCTTCTTTCAGTACCGCTACGGTCGTTCCATTCTCTTTGAATCGAGTTTCAACGGCAAGTCCCTTTTCTTTTTCTACGGCTGGATTGGGATTCCAAAAATTTTGATAAGCCGTCACAAAAGCTGGCCCAGTCCCCTCTTTTCTCACTTTAATCTGTTCATCGGACTTAAAGGTCTGTGTGTATGGAAATTTAGCGATCCGTTTGCCATTAATAAACATTATCGGTGATTGGAAAGTCTCGCCCTCTTTCAATAAATCAGGAAGGATACTTCGTATGATACGGGAAGATTCGTAGATATTATTCCATTGGTTTTGCTGCCGCTGAGCGAAAAAGTAATTACGAATATTCTCTAAATCCGAATCATGGCCACCAATTGATTTTAAGACACCATAAGCCAACAATGTATTCTCGGTATTGGTTTCCGTAGGTCGCATAAAAAATCCGCCCTTCTGATCTGTTGTAGTTCCAGAAGTCCAATATAACCCACCTAAGATACCCTTTGAGGAGTATTTAAGAACGGTATCTGCAGCATGAGAATCCTTAAGCCCCAGTTTTGAAATCAATAGATATTTTAACAGTTTATCCTTGATGGTTTTACTTTTCAGTTTTGTGTCGATTTCGAAGAAATAGTCTCTGTAATCAGCTTTAGGATCCAACCGGAGTAGATATATCAAGGAGCTAAACAAATTCTCTTTGGCCCCGTGAAGCTTATCTTTATCCAATAGAACATCCAGCGAAGCCAAGCTGCTTTTCAACATGGTCTTTTCACGTTCTGCATAGATCTCCGTATCGATCTCAACCTGGTAGCCGGCTTCTCGTGCATCCAACAGTACCCCGATCACATAGTTGCTGATCCAGGTCACAGTTTCACTTTTGTTCCACCAGCCCCAACCCTGATTGGAATTTTTGTTTTTCTGTAACTCCTTCAGGAGATCCCTTATCTTCTTATCCTCTGTAAAGGGTTTTCCAATCAATTTTGTCAGCTCTTTTTTGGAAAGTAATGCGCTCAATTTGGAGGCCATCTGTTCATTGCATAGAAATTTATAACGATCGATCGATTCAATTTCCCGTTGTAAAAATTCCAGCGAATTTGCTTCGGCATGCAAGGTGATTTCGCCTAGTGCCGGAGAAGTTTTTAGCAAATACTCTGCGGTACTGTTGAGTATTTTAAAATCTCCTTCATGTTGTTCAAGCCCCTTTTCAAAAATCGGAATGCTACGTTTTTCACCATCAAAATATCCATTTGACAATCCGATCGAATAAGCAAGTTGGATGCTGTCCCCCTTATCGGCAATAACCGATATAGGATCCCGATAGGACTTCGCAATTTTCAACTTTGCCTCCTGCGTTGTTAGTCCATTGTTGATGGTACGCAAGAGCTGTAAGCTGTCGCTAAGATAATTGACAACCCTTCCCATGACTGTAAACTGATCACCTCTGATGGCAAATCGGGGAGTCGACAAATGTGCCGAAACAGCTTTAAAAGATTTGACATTTAGCTCTTTTATGTCGGCGAAATTTTTACTTCCTTTAGCAATAAAGAATGTTCGCCAATTGGTAATATCATCCGGATAGGTCGCTTCAAAATTAGCTTTTCCCTGAGCATCGGTAGTTAGCTTTGGCTGCCAGAATGCATCATCGCGGAAGTTCACGCGCATCGTATTTCCAGATTCCAAATAGGGCATATCCACAGCACCTGTCGATGTCGCAGAAGCTCCAGCTTTCATCTGAACCATCACCACACCGTTGGCGGCCCGAGCACCATACAATCCAAGCATAGATTGATCTTTAATCACATTCAATGACGCGATAGTCGATGGATCAAGACTTGAAATATCACCTTCAAAGGGGACTCCGTCTACTAAAATCAATGGTTTTTCATTGGGGGCCGGACTAGCAGCGCCACGAATACGAATCCCTGCTACGGCACCCTGTAACATAACCGTAGTCACCCCATCCATCCTAGCATTGATCGATTTCACTGCCGCAGTCAATGATTGCCTTTTTTGGACGCCATACCCCACAACAACCACTTCATCCAATTGATTTTCGCTTGGCTTTAACTCGACGAAATAATCTTTGCCACTGGAGACTTTGACTGTAGTCGTATTGTACCCTAAAGCAACAATCTCAAGTACAGTATTTCTGTCATCGGAGAGTTCAAGTTCCACACTACCATCAAAGCTTGTGAAATATCGTTTTTTGATATCCGCAACACTCACCTTAGCCCCAATTAATGGCGTATCCCCATCATAAACTAAGATCCTGGCGACCTTATTATTCTTTCTCTTCGCTCTAAAATCTTCCCGATCTATTTTTAAGAACTGCGGAACAATCTCTTGCCCATGGCTTATAGAATCCCGCAATGGATTTTCCACGGTACGTACAATAATTTCATTACGTACAAGTTTGTAAGCCAATCTTGCCGCTTCGGATGCATTTCTCCATTGAACGGAATCCAGCCTGAGATAATTTATTCCATTGGCTTTGAGTTTGATTGGTAAACTAAATGAAGTTGAATCATCCTTTACAATATGCAATGTAACATCGCCGACTGGAAGATCTCCAAAAGTTCGATGTCCACCGTAAAACAGTCGAAAATACATTCTCTCCTCGACATTCGTCGGTTCAATAAAGATCAATGTTGGCCGAATGCCATTCTGTGCAACATCATTGCCCAAAGTTAAATTCAATTTAAAAATAGCCTCATTTTTTCCTTTCTTCACCGTAGCAAATTGTGCTAGTCCCGTGCTATTTTGCATGATCTCTTTGAAAGTACGTTCTACGTTTGCCTTGATATCCTCCAATGACCATACCTTCTCCTGAAAATCTAAATTTGGCTTGAAATCATACAGATCAATCCGCAAAGGATTGCCATCCCAACTTTTTTGCTTTTGATAATTTTTATAGATGCTATATTCATAGCCCCCCTCAATTTCAAAACGTCCAATTTTCGCTGTGTCAACCATGAGCGCACCTATTTTGGACACACCATTATACATTTCTGTCCTTGGAAATGGTCCCACCATCAGGGGTACGGGAACCTGTGTACGCAATCGACTATCGTAAACGGTTTTTCTTACGGGATTGAGGTAATAGAGATCTCCAGCTGTCTGGATATATGCCGGCCTCTCAATCAACACATTATTATTGGGTAATTGCCAGGCTCCAAAATTGTTGGTTACTGTAATCAACTGGCGCTTCAACTCAGTCAATTCGTTATCGTAGAACTTGCCACGTTGTTCTTTAGGTAATTGGTAAACCAGAATCTGGCCTTTGCTGAATGCTTTGTCGGGGTAGGTAAAACCAATCGTATCTTGCGACGCATTAAAGGAAACAATGATCTTTTTTCCCTTTTCAACATAAAAGCCACTTACACGAATGTCGCGATCCTTGGTCCTAAATCTAAAATCATGCTGACCAGGAGCAACTTCAAAAATAGTATTGTTGTTTTGCTGCTCTTGCTTAGCATAAGTCAGCACGCCGTCTATCCATACCAAATGTATCCCCTGCACCACACCATTCACCACGACATAAGGGGAAATCTGGCTCTTGACAGCGTCTAGAGGAAGAAATTCCTGATAATAATCTTTGGGATATAAGAATCGGTAAAAAGCCATCGTATCCAATTGCATGTCTTTAGACCATTTTGTCCAATTCTGAAGAGCTCCCTGATGAGCCTTCTCATCATCATCCAAACTGAAATTAAGATTTTGTGAGATTCTTGCCCTTCGCATCAGACCGCCCATAGTAATATTTGGAGTGGTTGCTGACCTAAATTTTGAGGTATAACCATAGGCCGTAATATCAACATCCTTCAACGGTTTACCATTATTATCCGTAACCGAAAGTTCGACGGCAGCCTTCTGCCCCGGGTAAACTGTAGTCGCCGTGTTGACTGCCAGATTTAAATTTTTCTCCACATAGGGCAATTCTTCCTGGATAACTTTTGATTTTCCACCAAAAAGATAGATGATTTCCATGCTATAACCATCTTTTCCGCGGGCTAAATATGTACCATTTAATTTGGTATTATAACCCGAAGCAATCGTACGACCAGCACAGTGGACACGATACCAAAAAGGAATCATAGCGGGATTATTGACATGCAATATCACCGAATCTGCCGTTCGATAAAACCGATAATTCAGTTGTGCCTGTTCTTGATCCTCTAAATATACGCTTTTACTCAATCCATTTGACTTGACAACAATTTCTTCAGCCTGCCAAGGTATGGAAACCAAATTAGGCAAACTCAAATTTTCAGTCTTCAGTACTTCATCATGTTCACCTAATATCATTAGCTGAGCATCCGCAGGCTTCACAATACCTTTTTCGAAATACTTGAGCTCTGCATGCCCGTCGCTAACAGCAATACGAATTTCTTTTTCGCTGTTGAGTATATTGAGATCGAGACTTCGTTCAATTCTTTCATTATCCGAACTTAGATAGGTACCAATAACCCGAAATGTAAGACCAATGTCAGCCGGAAAAATTGAATCGGGCAATATAATTTCCTTCTCCGCCACATCTGCGAGCGAAACACTCGTTTGCCATAAAGTATCTGGAATGAAATTGACCTTATTGGCTTTTACCTCAAGCGTATAAAGTGGACTTGTCACAACACGCAAATCTACTTTCCCATCATATATGGGCATTTCATTTTCATTTAAAGCTTTTAGTTTCAGCCGCACACTGTCTCCTTTAGCAAATTTCGTCTTTTCGGACGTCATATTAAAGCTTAGGCTTTTTAACTCATAGTCTTCATATCGGAAAGACTGTTGATGCAAGACGACTTTGGCTTTTGTAGATTCCAAAGAGATCCCGTAATCTTTATCAAGGATAAGGCCAAGCCCCTTCAAATCAAATGCAAAGTTGTACATTCCCGGACGATAGGGAGCAAGTCGGGCCAAAACGGTATCTTTGGCATATCCATATCCACCTGTCAAACGTACGGCAATAGAATCACGGTAAGGTTTCCATTTTTCTTCCTCAAGATAAGCCTTAAATTTAACCTGCTCATTTGGCTTATACATCGGCTTGTTAAAAACCATAAAGCTTTCTGTCCGTTCAGTTTTTTGTCTATGAAAGAACCTCTTAATCTTAAACTTTGTTCTAAGCCAGCTATTTTTGATTCCTCTCCATAATGGAACCTTTTCTTTGTAAGGCCAACTCCGCTCCACACTCAGGTAATGATAGACACCCTTATGCTCAATACTGACGATATCGTCACTATTTGCATTGGCAGCTTTATAATAATGAAACTTCTTATCGAATGACATGCGACGTCCGTTCACTTTTACTTGCGCATCTTTTATAATCGTTCCCAAAGAATCATATAGACAAATCGCAAAAATTTCCGCCGGAATAATCTTCACATATAGGTTATCACTAATCAATTCCTGATAGATGAGATCAGGTCCACTGGCGCGGACCTGGACATAATTACCAGGGGGTAAAGTCGGCTGTGGACTTCCGGCCTTATACTTAAGAAAAAAATCGCTAAGCATAGCTTCATCGAATTTATTTTCTCCCAAGTGAATTTTTCTTAAAACTTCTGGGCTCAGTTTATAAATATAATAGTCAGAAGATCCACGAGGACTATTGAATAAGGTCGATTGCCCACAAAGAACCACAGAATACAGAAGAGCTAAAAAGCATATAACAATTGATTTCCATTTCATGTTTAAGATACTGGCTAAATTCTTTTAAAAATAGATAAATTTACCTAAAGCCAAGTACTAGATTCTTTCATCCGGCACTTCAACTTTCGTGCAGGGATGCGAAGAATATCAAAATTCCATAAACGAAGAAAAAAAAATTACAACTTCAACCTACCTTTGATCGAACCTACAACTTCAGAGTCCGAAGGGAAGTCGCCGGCTCCCGAACCGCTGGAACGATTGACCAAAGGTGGCTCTTCACCATATAGGGTATCGCGGGCGACAACTGCCTTCTTGTCAAGATCTACATAGCTAATAATATAATTGCGCTGATAAGCTTTATCTTTTTGGCCGATCTTATTGACATACTCCCCTTTTTCCTTCATATCCATCGCTATCATAACAATGCCTCTAACAGCATCACCGGGATAATTGTCTACCGTTCCCAATGCCTCGTTCCATTTTTCCTTATAAGTTATTCCCAAATCACTGGCACCGCCATTTTCAAGAATTAGACAGTTCTTCCCCCAGTCTACTGCGGACAATTGCACAGGATATTTATAAATAGCGGTATGATCGCCAAAACCAGCTAAAATTCGGGAAGATAATTGTTCAGTTTTTTCCTGATCCGCCTCCATATTTCCCAAAAGACAGTAAGCCCAAATACCGATACCAACTGCTGCTGCCAATACTAGGCCTACAAATGTGAATATTGCTTTTTTATTTCCCATAGTTCAATTTTGTTTGATTAATTGCCAATCAAATATACTTAGTCTATATACTCATTTCACCCTTTTTTACAATTCGCTTGACCTGCTTTATTATTTGCTGTGGTTATTTAAATAAACGTTATAAAAACAAATATTTGAATCTTTGCAGTCCTAGTTTTCAATAAGTTGGAATAACAAGAGCTGCCACTATTTTATTTTTATCATAAATTGATAATTCATCCTGTTAATGCTGACACATAGCTGTCACATTGTGATTATATCTTTGTTTAACCTTAGTAGGAAAGAAAAATATTAAATGAAAAAACAATTCCAGCGCAAAGGCTATTAGTAGGATAACTAATCGAATTTTAAATCATTACAGTAAAAAAACATGGACACCTTACAACAATTAAAATCAGAGTTAGCGAGTGAGTATCAAATTACAAAAAACTTTATTGCACTTTTCCCTGAAGGCAAGAATGAATATGCCCCCCATGAAAAAAGCATGAAAATGATGCGTCTAGCAACTCACCTAGTTGAAGTTTTCGAATGGCCTAGTACCATTTTAAAGACTTCCGAACTTGACTTTGCCAAAAGTGCGTATGTGCCCACAAGCCTATTGACCCGGGATGATCTCTTAAAAAAATTGGACGAAGATTACGAAGCCGGAAAAAATGCTTTAGAAACAGCTAAGGAAGAAGACTTGATTCCAAGCTGGACCATTAAAAATGATGGCCATGAACTGGCAAGCTGGAGCAAATACGGTGCTATTCGTCACTCATTAAACCAGATTACACATCACAGAGCACAATTAGGTGTTTATTATAGACTTAATGACATTCCCTTACCGGCGAGTTATGGACCCTCTGCCGATTCACAGAATTTCTAAAAGGCTAACTGTGGGAATTAAAATACGACATTTTAGATGTCGTATTTTAATTCTACGCGGGACAATATGTATGTGCGATAACACCTCCTGGAAAAACCTGCGCATGTACAAGCTTGAGGTCACAGGGTTTGGAAAGGCCGTCAAAGATGGGCAGCCCAGTGCCCAAAGCAATTGGATGTGTGATCAAATGATACTCGTCAATTAATCCGGTTTCAATTAAACTTCGCATAAATTCAGCTCCGCCATGGGCCAATATTGGCTTCCCAGATTCTGCTTTTAGTGCTTTAATTCCTTCAATGAGACCTGCATCAAAAACCCGGGCATTCATCCAAGAGGAGATCGCAGGAAGCTTGGCATTGTGCGCAAAATCTTTTGTCTTGGGATGGTAGCCCTTTTTTGTAAAAACAGCTTTAGGGATTTCATTCATAGCTGCCGCAAAAGGATTTGTTGAAGCAGGCCAATATGAAGCCATTACATCAAAGGTCTTTCGGCCCATTAGATGAACGCCGGCAGATTCACAAATATTTAAAACCCATGCGCTAGAATGATCGTCGCCACTTTTAAACATCCAATCAAGTTCACCATGGATACCCGCAACAAATCCATCGATGGAAATAGACATTTTCATTATTAATTTCCGCATAACAAAGAGTTTAGTTTTTAATAAAACAAATCCAATTTAAAATTGGGTTACTGTCTATCAAAATTAAACCATTTCATTCGACATACAGCGGGGACAAACCGTCAATATAGAAGGGCAATTACGACAGTTCTTTTTTCTGTCCTTTACCTTCCTCAAGGGTAAGCATAAAATTTAAATAGTGTTTTTTCTTCGCGAAATGTTGATCATCCAATAACTTTTTATAGACTGATATCGCATTAAAAAGAATTTGAAGATTATCCTCATAATAACGATCTACATTAAAATATATTAAGTCCCTGTTGATATATGTGTCCAATGACGTAAGCAACGTATCATCCAATTCGTCTTTGCTTCCAGGAAGTGCCATAAGTGTTGCCAGTTTCTTTTTTAATTCTCCTTCCCTACGTTTGACGTCTAGCAACCTTGTCTCAATATCAGCGAAGGGCAAACGCTGAAATATAAACCGGGTGTTTTCCGTCATCTCAGCATAAAGTTTTTGTGCCTCTTCATAATTTTTATCGAAAAAAGCAAAATCATAATATCTTCGTTCAAACTCTTCACCCATCCCTTGGGTATCAGCCAAGCGCGCAAAATAATAGTGGATCTGCTGGTTATAGAGCGTAATTTTATGCTCCGTAGCTACAATATTGTCTTCAATTTTTTTCAGTAATTCGAAGGCATCTGCAGGACGATATTTTATACCATCATAGTCAAAGGACTTTAACTTTAATTCTCCTTTGCCGATTGCTTCAACGACATATTTATCATTTTTCAGGCTATTAAGTTCATATAATGCGTCAACTCTACTATCGGCAAATAATTCATCAAAAGTCGGCTTTGGCTGTTCCTGAAAAATTGGAGTTTCACCTTTTCGCACAGGATGATTGTAGTCATAGAAATCATTGAATCTTTGATCAACAGCATACTTGTTCATCCGATTTTCAAAATCCGCACTGAAAGATGCTATTTCTAACAGCGAAGGGGGCTGTTGATACTGTACCTGCGCAAACAACTTATCCGAAATTTGGTTTGTTACTGCAGCACGATTAGCTAGCAATTCAATAGCAGGTGCATTGTTGGTTTCTTTCTTGACAATATTAAGCTGCTGTAATGCCTTTACCCGATCTTCATCCGATGGATGAGACGACCATTGATCTTCAAGATTTAATTTCGATTTATCATATTTTTTTAAAGTCGCTAATTCGATCTGGGGAAAGCCATTTCGCACTTGATATCTATTGCGTTCCGCAAACAGGAGCATGACATAGCGATGCTCGGGATAAATATTGCGACTACAGATATTTTCAGAAAATTTGCTATCATAGAAGGTAAGCACATTATTTAGTGCATGATTTGCAAAACTCAAGCGCAGCAGCGAATCAGCCAAAGCCTGAGAACCGGCAACATGTGCCGCAATTTCATCCGCATGAAATTCCATCTCTCTCGATAATGCCAAATAATTGAGGTTTACATATTCGTAAAGATGCTTCAAAATATGCTGAATCTGTTGGATAATAAACATTGATATGCCAATAAAAATCGCAGTATACCCACTGATGTTGCCCCATTTATCAAACATATTATCCAGCGATTCATTCTTATACAGCATATTGTAGATAATCTGATTAACATGGTAAACATAGCTACCCACTTTCATGCTTTTTTGTGAGAAGTGTCCAAACTCGTGTGCAAGAATAGCCTTTAATTCCTGTTGTGTAACCGCATTCACCAGCCCTACACCAATCTGAAGATTTTTCTTAATGGGTAAAAACATGCTCCAAAAACTAGAGTCATAGAATACAGATGCATTGACATCATGCGATAGAAAAACTTTCTTTGGAAAGCTGGTATCAACTTCTTTTACGACCTCATGAATAAGTGCGAATAATTGTGGTTCGTCGCGCTCATATACCTGTGTAAGATGCCCCGTATCAACTTTTGTTGACGCAAAAACAAATTTTAATAAAAAGAACAGTATAGTCAGACCTGTAGCGAGTAAACCCAAACATAAAATTGCAGTATAAAACATGGGCTTGGCGGTGAAAATCATTATTCCAAGTACGGTAAAACCAACAGTAATACCTATTGCCAAGAGCAGCAAAATAACATAAGTAATCGCAAATACAACAATAGATAAAATTGTTTTACGCGCGTGTTTCCTAAACTTTGTAGATACTTGTACCTTCATAAATTGTTTATAAAGCAAGGATAATTGACTATATAAATCTAAAAATAAAATCCATTTGCCTATAAGTTTACAGCAAACCAACTTTGCAAACTTATCCGATAAAATACAATCAATGCTTTATACCGCAAAACCCAGGTATATCTTAAATTGCTAATAACCTTTTTGTAAAGAAACTTCATTGAGCAAAGGTCGCCCGTCAACCATTCTTCGATAGTTATCCACCACTTGTAAGACAGAAGAGCCAATATTTGTCCTACTCGCAACATGCGGGGTTATCACAATGGATGGGCAATCCCAAAAGGGATGATCTAGCGGTAATGGTTCTTGATGAAATACATCAAGATAAGCTTCGGCAATTTTCTTTCCAGCAATTGCATCCAACAAATCATTTTCCTCGAGATGTTCCCCTCGACCTACGTTAACGAGTACAGTTTCTTTTGGGTACAAATTGAACAAATCACGACTTAGAATTCCCTTTGTCGCATCGGTCAATGGTAGGATATTAACCATAAAATCCGTATTTTCAAGGGCAGAACGAAGTCCTTTCATTCCAGTAAACGAACTCACTCCCTTAAGATTTTTAGGTGAATTGGACCATCCATTTACGTTGAATCCCAATTGGACCAACCCTTCAGCCACATAACCACCAATTTCGCCTAATCCTAAGATAGTAACCCTGGTTTCACCAATTGATTTGTATAGCAAGGGCTGCCAATGTTTCTTTTCTTTTTCGTTTATATAAGCCGAAAACTTCTTCATCGAATGCATCAAGCAAGTCAAAACATGTTCAAACATATCGCTTTTCAACATGGGATCGATAATCCTACAAATACGGAGATGTGATGGAATACTTTTTGGAAAAAGGTGATCTATTCCAGCGCCCCCAGACTGGATAACTTTTAAGTTTGGAAAATGAGTGTAATACTCTGCTTCAGGTTTCCAGCAAAGCGCAAATTCGACCGCATCATAATTTTCAATCTCAGGGAAGATCTCCACCTTTATCTCAGGTAAATATTTATTGATTTCGACCTTCCACTCCTCGGCTCTGGCTCTATTCAATATCAATGCTATACTCATGCTTTGTTCGTTTATACGAAAATAACATTTTAAGCCTATCTATCGTTTGCTTTCTTTGGATTCTTAGTCTTACGTATTCAAAAAATATCATGATGATTTCCTTTATTCAGACAAAACAGTGGATTAGCTGTCTGCCTAAATTAGCTGGAACAACCGAATCTATTAAAAAACAAAGATTAGCATGTATTTTAATCGTAAATTGGTAGAAGACATCCATAAATACAGATTCAGATGGCACTCAAAAACCGAATTATCCTAATAAGCCTAATCGTTTTTAAATTCATCATGCAATACCAGTTGATTAGTCCAGCTTACGAATTGCAGCGCGACGAATTCTTGCATGTAGATCAAGCAAACCATTTAGCTTGGGGCTATCTTTCCGTACCGCCATTAACATCATGGATTTCCTATCTCATCAAAATACTGGGCAATTCTGTCTTTTGGGTCAAGTTTTTCCCTGCACTCTTCGGAGCCTTAACGATTTTTATCGTCTGGAAAACAATAGAATCGCTGAAAGGAAATCTGTTTGCACAGATCTTTGGAAGCTGCTGCATTATGTTTTCTGTGCTATTCCGTTTGAATGGTTTATATCAACCTAATTCTTTTGATGTCTTATGTTGGACTTCCATATACTATTGTATAATAAAATATTTAAACAACAAACAACCTAAGTGGTTATTTTATATGGCTATTGTTTTTGCGCTTGGATTTCTAAATAAATATAACATCGTATTTCTGATCTTAGGTTTGATCCCAGCAGTCGCTTTGGTTCCAGAACGAAAAATATTTACAGAAAAAAAATTATATTATGGAATACTCATCGCTCTACTAATCATCCTTCCCAATTTAGCATGGCAGTACCACAATAACTTCCCTGTATTTGTTCATTTCAAAGAACTTCAAGATACGCAACTTGTGCATGTTAACCGATGGATTTTCATACGGTCTCAATTTTTGTTTTTTTTCGGAACCTTTCCCGTCCTCATTGTTGGATTATATGCACTGCTGAAATATCCCGCATTTAAGTCTTATCGCCTATTCTTCTTTTCGTTCATTATCACCCTCGGCATCTTCTTATTCCTAAGAGCGAAGGACTATTATGCAATAGGTCTTTACCCTATATATTTTGCTTTTGGCGCAGTTTATATTTCATCCCTTTTGGAGAATAAAACTGGTCAGATTTTAAAACCTATCTTGATCGTTTTAACTGCGATCCTATTTCTTCCGGTCTATAATATTGCATTTCCCAACAGAAATCCGGCATATTTTGTGAACCATCCCGATAAATACAGGAAATATGGGATGTTAACATGGGAGGATGGTAAAGAGCATCCACTCCCACAAGATTTTGCGGATATGTTGGGATGGCAAGAACTTGCTAGAAAAGTCGATAGTCTGTATGACCAAATACCTAGATCGGAAAACACGCTAGTCCTTTGCGACAATTATGGGCAGGCCGGCGCCATCAACTACTATTCCAAACGCGGAATTAAGGCAGTTTCATTCAACGCCGATTACATCAATTGGTTTGATTTGAATAAAGCATACAGCAATGTGATTCGAATTAAAGACCGCTGGGAACGAGAAAGAGAACTAGCAATAACAAGTCCTTTCTTCGGCAAATCAATGTTGGCAGACTCCATCACAAATACCTACGCCAGGGAATATGGCACAGTAATCTTCACTTTTATTCATGCAAAAATCAATATCAATGAACGTATCTCCAAAGAGATCGCATCAGAAAAAACAGCGAAGAAACTTCCTTTGTAAATAATTCCTTTTTTAAGCGATTAAGCTAATTCCAGTCTATTTTTTTATTAAAAAAATAGTATATTTAATTCAATAGCCAAAGGCTTCCAGCGCGAATGATACTTGTCGTATATCTTTTAGTATCATCACTGTGCCATGGAACTTAACACCAAATTAACAGGATAATTATGCGCTTTTTGAATTTCTTGAAAGGACAAAGTAATTTGAGACAGATTGACGTTAGCGAAGACGATGATTTTGTAGATTTACAGCTGACCGTCACAAAATACTGGAAAGATGACGACGAACATCATATTGTCCAAGCAAAGGGGCTTTGGGGTAGAGAGACGGTTGGTTTGGCAATCGCCTTTCGTCCAGATATGAAATTGGGCATTGTCGATACCGAAGTCGATAAACAAAGATTTTATCGCGAAGGGATTAATTTCTATTCGATTGGCAAATTAAGTGACAATTTTACAAAAGCTTTAAATAGCCTCTTTAAAATTGATGGTACATCCTTTAAAATGCACGATAATATTGGATCGACCGCTTTTATCGTCAGTGGGCACCCAGAATATTTTGATGAGGAATATATTAAAGCTAAAGTTTTTTTTGACGACGCAAATGAAAAACATCATTACGCGGAATGGTATGTCAACATCGATTTAAAACACAATATTCTCGAACTTCGAGAAAAAGACCCCGGATATAGAAAAAACATCATTAGTATCTTGACAAATGTTTAAATTTGAGGGTGAATCCGTCAGCCTCAAAAAAAAATAATACCATCCCATTAAATTCATTTCCTAATGAGTTTAATTCGGGAATGGCTATAAAAAGGAATGCTGTCAGAAATTTAGAGTTAGCCAAGATAAGTCAGGCACATCGCGATGATTTCTACTTGTTTTTCATTCTCGAAGAGGGAAATGGAATATTTGAGGTCGATTTTCAACGGTATCAATTAGGTTCCTCCGCCGTAATGATCATCCAGCCTTATCAGGTACATCGGGGTTTAGCTATGGATTACAGCGCTTTTAGTGTCTTAATGATTAGTGTAGAAAACCTAAACTCAGACTACGTAAACGCGCTAAAGAATATTACGACGATTGCTCCCATCGAAATCGATCAGGAGACAATGGCGATCTTATCCCAGACTGTAGACACCTGTTTAAAAATCAACGAAAGAAGACATGAAAAACTATATACTGCACTAATGAAAGATAGCTGCAATATCATTGCGGCTCTTATTATCTCACAGTATTTACTACAATCGACTAAAAGTGATGCACAGTCTAGATTTGAACTGATCAGCAAACAGTTCACTTCACTGTTAGATAAAGATTTTATTGACATTAAACAGCCTAAGGTATATGCAGAGAAAATGAAAATATCAACGGCCTATCTCAATGAATGTCTCAAAAAAACAACCGGAAAACCTGTTACTTATCATATTCAGCAACGTGTTGTATTAGAAGCAAAACGTCTGCTCTATCATTCAAATAAATCTGTAAAAGAAATTGCAGTAGAGCTAGGTTATGATGACTATCCATACTTTTCACGTCTATTTTCAAAAGTAACCGGTATGACAGCTCTTACCTTTCGAAACAGAAACCTTGAATAGTCCAATACTTACCACTTTTTATCTCTTTTAAACTAGAGCGAATTGGTATTTCTTTGCGTTAGAAAACTTGGTTCAGCCCATCGTTAGCGACAAGTCGAACAGCGTCTTTAATTGATTATCTAAATCCGACAGAAAGGAGATTGTAGTCAATTAAATATCAAGAAGAAAACCACAAGTAAAAGAAAACACAAATGAGATATTTCATCGCTGAGCCCGTAGGGCATATCAAAAACGATTTATTTTTTGAAGTCGCAAATTTTCTTTGGGACAGTGGAAATGAAGTTGCTTTAGGAAAAAACAGGGTATGCGACTGTGAAAAAATGCAACATGATGACTACGATTATACCATTTCGCTGGTCTCCAATAATGAAACTGTTGAATCGTTATTTAAAACACATTACAACATCCTAGGCAAATATTTTGACAAAATTGATAGCAGCAATCCAATGCTAATATTAGCAAATACTGGCATTTATACGAATGCCCTTCCCTATCCCCATAAGATTTACAGTTTTGAAAAATTGGACAAACAGGCTTTAGCCAGCTTTTTTGACTGGTGCAAAAAATTCAATTTGTTTGTTAGGAGAAGATAAACAAGTTCAACCACTAAATATCAGAATATGCAGTGGGGTATAGCAGCGCTTTTATACTCTTGGATACGTTATTCTGATATTGAGGTAAATCCTGCATTGGTTTGTATAAAGGTCCAAAATCTTTCCAATGTATATTTCGATCTTCGATGCTCTCAAATGTCGTCAGATACATCAAGTTGGGCATCGTGCTCCCGGCAATCACCTGTCCATAAAAAACAGCATTAAAATTCAGTTTTTTGAAAATATCGATTTCTCCATTGTTAAACATGTCTATCTTATTCGTAGACAGTTGCTCGGTTGCAGCCTCATAACTTCGTAGTTCATAAATGCGTTTATTTTTTTCAGCAGATAATTTAGGAAGCGCTGATTTGGGCATCCCTTCAAATGCTTTCATCCATATTATCTCCAACCTTTTGAAAGGAGGATTATTATAACCTGCCTCAATATAAGCCTTTCCAGCCTCCAGGTATTGTTGGTCTTTGGCGAGCCGCTGATCCAAATTAACCAGCAAACTGAGGTCAGCAGCACTGATGAACACATAAACCAATCTATCTTGGCCAACTGTATTTTCTAAGGGTTTAAATACGCCGATTTCTTTAAATCCCAATTTATGCAATGCCGGCAAATACGCCGATTCAAGGTACTGATCAATGACTTTCTCCTGCTCATCGTTCTCATAATGATATACTTTCAATTGAAAATACGCTTGTTTCGATTTCTCAAATGCGAACAGGCAATTTCCTGCCATGATAAAGAATAGCGGCAATATGAAATGCCAATTGGGAATAAAAGTGTATTTTTTCATTAGAATTCAGGACAAAATTGGATATTAATAAAAAATAAAGATAATACTAATTTTGAAAGTTCAAAATTACACTAACCCGGCAAATTAGCTCCCTCTTTCAACTTTATATATCGAAAATACGGGTTTATACTTATTAGAATCGGTATTTTAACCTTATTCTCGCAATAGCTTTTTATTTAATTTAGCTCCACCTTTTTTTAAAGCTGCAACATGTCAAACAAAACAATACTTATGTTGGACGATGATAAACATGTCCTTGAAATATGTACTATAATCCTCGAAACAAATGGCTATAATATGGCCGTCTCTGAAACGTCTCATGATATTATCGAAAAAGTAGAAGAGGTACATCCTGATTTAATTTTGATGGACAACTGGATACCCAAAATAGGCGGTGTAGAAGCCACACGGTTGCTCAAAAAGCATCCTTTATATCGCAGTATCCCTGTAATCTATCTATCCGCTAATACCGATATCGAAACACTCGCCCAACAAGCTGGAGCAGACAGCTATCTCGCCAAGCCTTTTGATCTAGAAGATTTAGAAAATAGAATAGCTGAACTACTGTAGTTCTATTCTTATATTTCAGCATCATTACGGAAATGCTACTCGTGAAACTTATATTTTGATACCGTAATTGCGCCATAAGGCCACATTGAAACGAACATGTTCATGTGTTGCTTTAATACAATTGCGGCTTACTCAATTGCAGGCATATATCGTCATAGTTGTCGCGGCATAATCATCGGGAATCAGCAATTTGGATAATGCAATACCACATTTGAAGTATAAATAATAATACATACTTTCGCCTTATAGTATTAGAAATAATTATAAGACAGCATTAACCACGTTATGTCAGAGTCCGTTTTAGCATTTCAATCAGGTTCATTCCATATCCGTCAGCTTGCAGAGAACGAATCTGCACTTTATAAAGCGATGCGTATCGAGTCAATCCAAACCGAACCTACACTTTTTCGACGGAGTACTCCTCCTGAAATAGAACTATCAGATAGGGATTGGGCAGAACGCATAAGATACCCACGCATTGTTTTTGGTCTTTTCGAAAATGAAAAAATGATTGGGATAACCAGCATGCTGCTGTTGAGTAAAGAAGAAGCCTACTTTGGTCAGTCTTTCATACAGCCACAGTATAGAAAATTAGGCCTATCAAGTCTTTTGTATAAAATGAGAATGGTGTGGGCCACCGAGAATCAATTAAGAAAACTGACGATAAGCCATCGTGAAATAAATATGATTTCAAAAGCCGCTATCCGAAAAGCCGGTTTTCACTATAGCCATAAAGAACTTGTACAATGGCTCGACGGAACAAGTGGTTACTCCATGTATTATAGTCTACTCCTATAATCAGTAAGGCGAACTAACTTGACTGTTAATCAATCCCGAGAAATCAAGATAGGGTAAAATAATAGCTTTTCCATCCTGAATGCGTATATTGAATCGATTTATATTTCATTAAATGCTGTGTTTATACCAAATGAAAAAACTAATCTTGAGCATATTCTTTTTAACTAGTTTAGCCTTATATGGCCAGCAAAAGGCAACAAAAGACAGTTTTACAGCAAAAATTCAAGAACTAGAAGGCGATATAAATCATGATGGTTATCCGGATAAAATTGTTCTTGCCATGGACACTTCAAATACTGCAACACCAATTAAAACGCAAGTATTTCTGTCCAAACCCAACGGAAAGCTACAGTTGGCCCTCTCCTCAACGACGATGATCGAACCTCATTTTCCGCTGCCCAACTTCGCTATTGAAAATGGTCAGCTTCATATATTAGCCGATATCACAGATGGACATGCCAACTATACATTTCGTTGCAGAAATGGAACTTTTGAATTGATCTACTTAGAAAAAGGAACCTGGGACGGTAAAAATACAACGACTGAAACCCAATTCAACTTGTTAACTGGAATAAAAACTGAACAGGTAAAAGCGCTAGGGTCCGAAGAGAATCTACAAGAAAGAAAAACGACGATAAGAATTAGTCCCTTACCGTTACTGCAAGAGCTCAATCAATTTGATACGCCCTCATTTAGGCTCAATAAAACTCCTTAGCCCACCAAAAACAATCGATAGGATTCTAAAAGAGATACGCCATCAGTCATTTTATTGGCTTTCGAGACTTTCCATAAACGCAATAATATCTTTCATTTCCTTTTCACTCAGATGCAAATTTTCATCTGACAATGTCTGATTGGATAATTTGATCCCCAATCCTGCCCCACCCCCATTATTATAAAATTCCATAACCTCATCCAACGTCCGATAGATCCCATGGTGCATATAGGGAGCAGTTTTCTTTACATTCCGGACAGAAGGTATTTTAAAGGCATATTTGTAAGAATCAATACCAATGATATCATAGTACCCTAAATCTGAATCCAGCACAGAATCTTTCAGGGATTTCGGTATCCCCAGGACTTCGACTTCGCTCTGAATAAATTTAGGCGGTGTAACACCGTTGAATAAAGGCAGGAAATGACAGGTCGCACATTTACCCTTGCCCATAAATAAATTAAACCCATCCACTTCCGGTTTGGACAATGCGTTCTTATCCCCACGCATATAATCATCAAATCGGCTATTGATTTTGGTCAGGCCACGAATATAAGAAGCAAGTGCATTGCTTACCTGCTCAGCTGAGATCGGGCCATCCGCTGTATTGAATGCTTTATTAAATAATGATCGATAGATTTTATCGGAAGAAACGTATTGAACGATGTCAGTTACCGAGCCGTCCATTTCCTGCTTATTACCAATGACATCGTGTATCTGATCTTCCAGCGTCAACGAACGCATATCATAGAAGTAGTTGGACTGTAAGGCCGCATTGAGCAAAGTAGGCGTATTACGTTTGAGCAAACGTCCCGAACCATGAATGTCCACTTGCAAGTTCAACCCATCCGTAAATGCGCGATCAGGATGATGGCATGAAGCGCAACTTCTCGTATGTGTCCCTGACAAAGCAACATCATAAAATAATTTCTCGCCCAATACGGCCTTTTCATTACTGAAGTGAAATTTCGGCCCCGGGCTAAAGGCATCTACATTAAATGCATTCAGATCAAACATCGTATTGACGTCTTGCCGAAGCATCCGATTGTATCTGATTTTAGGGCCTGGAAGATTACGTTCCAACTGTGCTATCTCCGTGCTGATGTTGTTGGCAAATTGGGTAATGAATTGCGCCCTATCGAACGATTCAAAATCCGCGTGTTTTTGCAAATATTTGATCGCCCCTGTGAGCATCAAAGCTAGCGTTTCTTTTCTACCCTCATATTGCAAAAGAATTTGCTGTAGGCTTCCTAACGCAACGGAAGACTCGATCATACTATTTCGAGAAAGCGCATTGTCAAAACCAGTAATTCCTAAGGAAATAATCCGAAAAACCTCCAATTTTGTTGCATCTAAAATACGCCAGTCTTCCAATTGATGATCTTCAAAATAGGAAATCAAATAATCTGAATTGGTTATCAAATGTTCGATTTCACGAATTAACTTTTGCCTATTGCTATTGTCGTAAGTGGGATAGATAAGCTCTTCAATCACCTGTAACCCTATAGGCTCAACCCCTCTGGCCAAAGAGGGATCCAACAAATCCGCATTTTCAACTTCCTCCATCGGAGGACCATTTAATCTTCTGGATAGATCTGCAGTAAAATATTCGGACGCCCATTCAAACTTTTTAAAAAGGAGCC
>JBMAAL010000078.1:0-26963 GCA_050281725.1 Sphingobacterium sp.
TTATTTAATAAAGCATCTGTATTATATTTGAGGTGAATACCTGCTTCAACCAATACGGGATAGTTTGGCGATCTAAAGGCCTCAAATTTGGCCGAATTATATTTAAATGAGCGATTGCCACGGAATAATTTATTGTCGAAAAGAATACATACCTCTTGGATAATGGAGATACCATCCTGCTTCGCCGAGGCGATTTCCAAGGCTGTCATCATATTTTCCCTAGCATCCGTCCGGATCTCACCGATAGGTAGCTGAGAGCCGGATAAAATGACCGGTTTTTGGAGTCCTTCCAACATAAAGCTCAATACGGAGGCCGTAAAAGCCATTGTATCGGAACCGTGTAGAATAACAAAACCGTCGTAATTCGCATAGTTATCCTTAATAATTTGTGCCATTTCAATCCATATCTCTGGCTTCATGTTGGATGAATCGATAATAGGTTCGAAAGAGTGCACGGTCAGCTTATAGTCTAAGCGACTTAAATCAGGGAGATTACGTTTGATCAATTCAAAGTCGAAAGGAACAAATGTTCCTGTTTCATCTTTAACCATTCCAATGGTCCCACCTGTGTAGATAATAAAGATATTATGCATTGATTTTTGAAATTATATACCAAATATACGTTTTGAATTTTCTGTTGTGATTTCGGCTACCTTCTCGATAGAAATCTGATGCAGATCAGCTACTTTTTGAGCGACGTAAACCAAATAGCTGCTCTCATTTTCTTTACCTCGGAAAGGGACAGGTGCCAGATATGGTGCATCGGTCTCAAGAACGATATGCTTCAAGTCGATTTCTTTAACCACTTGATCTAAGCCCGCTTTTTTAAAGGTAACAACCCCGCCAATACCAAGAGCGAACCCTAAATCGATCGCCTGATGGGCCTGCTCCAGGCTGCCCGTAAAGCAGTGCAGAACGCCAAACAGTTTGTCATCGTGGAGTTCTTCCAATAATTCGAACAGTTCAGTAAAGGCTTCCCGACAATGGATATCGATCGGTAAATTTAATTCTTTAGCCCATTGAACCTGAGTTCGAAAGACATCTTTTTGAATTTCAAGCGTGCTTTTATCCCAATAAAGATCCAGTCCGATCTCACCTATGGCATGGACTTTGTTTGTTTCCAAGCTCTTTCGGATGGTTTCTAACTCTTCCACATAGTTTTCCTTTACATCGCAGGGATGTAATCCAAGCATGGGAAAACAATGTTCTGGATAAGCTGCTACGGTATCAAATACAGGTTTTATGGAAGCGCTATTCACATTCGGCAAAAAAAGGCGTTGTATGCCATTATCAAAGCAACGTTGTAGATGTTCTTGCAGTTTTTCGGTTCCTGCATGGTAATAAATGTGTGTATGTGTATCTGTAAGCAACATAGTTTTCTGCGTGGAGGCAGCGGGTTAGGGTAAAAACTTGTTTTTATTATTATCGAATAAAGTGGTAGACTTAATTACCAAAATTTCAATTCGATCTCCAAAGATAACTTATTAATTAGCAAAAATGAAAATTAATACAGGATTCCTTCTACAGAAACGAATTCCTTTTTTTGTATCTTGGAAAAGCTAACAGGTGGAGGTCAGTCCTTCATGTCATGGAGACATTAGCAACGATTGTTATTGGCCGTTGAAAAGATACGTTTAATTAAAAAGAGTCAGAAGTCAAACATACCGTACGATTTACTGTTAAACAGATAAAAGAGGCGGTTGTTGTCCTATTTTTATAAGAATAAATGAATCATATGATGAATAAGAGGTTATGCCTGGGTTTATTGACTTTGGCGTCGGTTATGTTTTTAAACAAACTACATGCGCAATCATTGATTGACCCTTCGGTAAAAGATATTATTCAAAAAGCCTTTCAGACAAATAAAGAATTGAAATTGAAGGCTTACGAAGTCGATAAAGCACGTCTGGAAGCTGACGGTGTTAAAGCAAATCGGTTGCCACACGTCTCCGCACTCGGGCTATACGGTTATGTACATAGCAATGGGAGTATTGATATTCCTACAGTTAATATCCCTTTGTTGAACCTAGGCCTGTTTGAAGGAGCAACAGGATTTAGTATGCATGGGCAAGCTGCTTATGCTGGGGTGTCTGTAAAGCAGATTATCTTTTCGGGATTACAGATTCCGAATGGAATAAAAGCATTGCAGGAGAAAGCTGCGGCTCAACAATATTTAGAATCGGCCAGTCGAGAGACACTCTCAAAGGATATTATAGCATCATTTGATCAGTTAATGTTGTTGGATGAGGTGGATAAATTAATTGTAGATTCTGAAAAGCGATTAAAGAAAGAGCAGGAAAAGGTGAATAAGGCGATTCAAAATGGACTTGCAATACCTTATGATAGAGATAAATTGAAATTGGCATTACTGGAATTGGAAGAGAAAAAGGTAGAGCTTTCTGGCAATCGGGATTTGTTGTGCCAAAAGATCGAACAAGAAACTGGCGTGTCTTTTCAGGAGGTTGGCGGAATTCATTATGGCCTTAAACCTATATTTTTGTCGGAGCTACCACGTGATGTCGAACAAAGATCCGAATTGAAAGCACTGGATGCTTCTTCAAAAGCGTATGAATATCTGTATAAAAAAGAGAAGGGGGGAGCTCTTCCTGCTGTCTTTGCCTTTGGATCTGCAAACTATCTGAATGTCTTCAATTCCAAACTCACTGTGAAAGACCAACCGCTGTTTGGTACGGTCAACTTACCACTTAATTCCATCAAGGGAAGTCCCAATGTCATGGTCGGCGTAGGGGTTAAATGGGATCTCTATACCGGTGGGGAGCATCAGAATAAGATTAAGCAAGTCAAACTCGATCAACATATCAATACGACCAAGCGGGAAGATACGCAAGAAAAGTTAAATCTATTATTGAGCAAGAATACAGTCACCTATACGACTGGCAACCAAAAGTTGAAAGTGGGAGAACAGCAGTTGAAAGTTGCCGAAAATAACCTTTCTATGGCTGTTAAACAGTATCAAGCAGGCTTAATAGATGTTACTGAGTTATTGGCTGCTGAAAACGATTGGTACAAAGTTAATTTGGGTTATTTTAACAATGTATTGCAGCAACGTACTGCTGCGGTCGAATTACTACATACATCAGGAAAATTATTACAAACTATACATGAGTAACATGAAGAATTTATATGGGATATTATCGCTGTTTATTTTTGTTTCTTGTACAAATCAAGTGAAAGAGAAGCCTATTGAAGGTAAGGTGGAGCGTGAGCAAGTGACGGTTGTGACAAAGGTCCCGGGGAAAATTGCAAAGCTTTTGGTTGAAGAAGGGGACTTTGTGCATGCAGGTGATACCTTGGCCATTTTGAGTATTCCCGAGGTAGATGCTAAAGAGGAGCAGGCAAAGGGTGCGCTACAGTCTGCTGATGCACAATATAACATGGCAGTCAGGGGCGCTACGAAAGGACAACTCGTGCAATTGCAGGCGAAGGTAGATGGACTTAGGGAACAATATGAATTTGCGAAAAAATCAATAGGTCGATTGGATGCCCTTTTGCAGGACAGTCTGATTCCGCAGCAAAAGTACGACGAGACCTACGCCAAATATCAGGGAGCCAAAAATCAATATCTTGCAGCACAGGCTGAATTAGCTGAAGCAAGGGGTGGCGCTAGACAGGAACAGCAGATTATGGCCTTGGGACAAAAAGAACGTGCACTTGGAGCGATTTCTGAAGTCAATGTTGCTGCGCAGGAGAAATATGTCATTGCTCCACAGGACATGAGTGTGGAGACGATTAATCTGAAAGTCGGCGAATTGGCGATGGCTGGTTATCCCATTATAAATGGTTTCCTCGATCGATCGACCTATTTTAGATTCACATTGCCCGAAAATAAAATGGGAAAACTTCAAAAAGGGGAGGTCGTGGAAGTAGAAATCCCTTATTTGAATCATAAAAAGGTTAAAGCGAAGGTGATTAGTATTAAAGCCTTAAATTCGTATGCAAGCATTGCCTCAGCTTATCCTGATTTCGATCCGCAGCAAGCTGTGTTTGAATTGAAAATTGTCCCTGAAGATGCTGCCGGTAGCAAAGATTTGTTAACAAAAACGCTTGTGGTTCTCCATGCGAATTAAAGAGCTTGACTGTGAAAAAATTTTTAGAATTGATCCAACGGGAGTTTAAGCTCTTCTTCAATAATAAAGTGCTATTGATGCTTTTTCTGGGGGCACCTGTATTGTATGGTGTCTTGGTGGGGCACGTTTATCAACAAGGTAAGGTAACGCAGATGCCGATCATTGTGGTTGATGAGGATAATAGCCCCTTAAGCAGTTCATTTATTGATATGCTTTCCGATAATGAGAGTATTGACGTTGCCCGTGTATTACCGTCCTTGTTTGATTCAAAAGATGTTGCCATGCAATATGAGGCAACAACGATTGTGCATATTCCTAAGGGGTTTGCATCTGGAGTACAACAGGGACGTTTGCCCGAAATGACTGTTTTCGTAGATGGTGCCAATACATTGACCTCCAATACAGCCATGATGGCTGTTAATGTTTGTGCCTCGACATTGAAAGCGGGCATACAGATTCAGGCGCAAATGAAACGTGGTGTTCCGGCAAAGATCGCTGCACAGCAGTACGAACCATTTAAGACAACTTTTGTTAAGCAGAATATTCGAAGTGGAAATTACCTGTATTTTATGCTACCGGGAGTTCTAATTACTGTGCTGCAACAGGTCTTGCTCTTAGGCTTGGCTTTGTCTTTTTCCTCAGAATTTGAAGGCAATACATTTCCGGAACTTGTACGTAAAATCGGTAATCCTATCGGACTTATTCTTGTTAAGATATTACCATATGTTTTGATGTCTGTCGGTATCCTGGTTTTATATTGGGGTTTTGGTCAATATTACCGTATGCCTTTACAGGCCGAATTTGGTCGCTTTGTACTGTGCACTTTCGTCTTTTTGCTCGCCGTATGTTTTATTGGTGTACTCGTCAGTATTGTACTACCATCGCAATTGAAATCGACAGAAGTCCTTATGGTCATTGCGACACCAGCATTTATCTTGAGTGGCTTTACCTGGCCGTCGAGTCTAATGCCAGAATGGGTACAGGCAATAGCAAATGTAATCCCATCGACCCATTATCTACGAATTTTTAGGTTAATGTTTATTCAGCATGCTGAAAATTACCATACCGATAAGGCCCTAATCGCATTGACTATCATCATGATCATCAGTTTTATATTGGCCGTAGTAATACTATGGCTGAAAATACGGAAGATCAAAAAAGAAGATAAGAAGATTAGCGTATAGTGAATAAAAACAGGAACAACAAAAAAGCGGCTTCATCGAGATGAAACCGCTTTTTTGTTAACTGAAATTTACAGTCGAATTATTTTTTTGCTGCTGGAGCTTTCGTTGCAGGAGCTGTTGCCGCTGGAGCAGTCGTTCCAGTAGGTGCTACCATGCCTGGAGTTGTTGCTGTAGGAGCGGGAACTTTTCCAGGTTTGATATCCAATACTTCTACTTCAAATACTAAAGGAGCATATGGAGGGATAACACCTGAAGGGCGATCGCCATAAGCCAAAGATGAAGGAATGACTAAAGTTGCTTTTGTACCTTTGTTAAACAATTGGAAAGCTTCAGTCCATCCTGGGATCACACCATCAACACCTAATTGGAATTTCAATGCTTCGTAAGGACGTTGAGGGTTGAAAATTTTCTCTTTTTTAGCTACGTCTGGAAGGTTTGTATCAAATACTTTTCCTGTAGTCAATGAACCTACATAGTTTACATGAATAGAGTCGCCTACTTTCGCATTTGTACCTGTTCCAGGTTTAGTAATTACATATTGAAGACCTGAAGCTGTTTTAGTCGTTTTCAAGCTTTTATCCTTGATGTATTTTTCAAGTTTAGCTGGTTCGGCAGCTTTGTGTTTGTTCAATTCTTCTTCAAAGTATTTCTGAACTTGTTCGCCCAATTGTTGATCTGTCAATTTTCCTTTTTTGAAGTGTTTTTTGACTTTGATCGAATAAACAATGAATTTATCTGCGAATTCTGGTTTTGGTTGATGTGTTTTAGCAGCCATAGAATCCAAGTTGATTTTGAATACCAAGCTATCGCCTTCACCTACGTATTTGAATAAACCTGTAGGGTCACCTGGATTTTTTGCGATGATACTATCTGGATATAATTGAACGATTTGAGGGACTCCCATGTCATATGTACTTTGCATTGTAGAATCTCTGTCCGTTTTCACAACCATGTCAAGTGCTAATAAATCGCCTGATACTGCTTTTTCTTTTGCATTATCATCTACGATTTTATACTCAAGACCACCTTCAGCCTTTTTGAATTTTTGGCATGACGTCATCAAAAGACCGGCAGCCGCGAAAAATAGAATTGCTTTCTTCATTTTCTAATGTATGTTACGATATCTTATTTTGTTAATATTTCTTTATAATTTGGTAAAACCGATTTGAATTTTGCTATCACTGCTTCGAGGCTTTCTTTCGAATTACCTCCTGAAGCGTTAAGATGCCCGCCTCCATTGAAATACAATTTACAGATCTCATTGCAAGGAACTTCTCCAATCGAACGCAAAGATAGTTTAATTTGTTCATTTCTGTCAATAATTAAAGCAGCCAATCGAATTCCTTTGATAGAAAGGGCATAATTGACTAATCCTTCGGTATCACCGGTGATCACTTCAAACTGAGTGAGATCCGCTTTGGTTACATGGATAATGGCGGTGTTATATTCATGGATAACCTCTAGACGATTCAGTAGACAGAATCCTAAGAATTTCAGGCGGCTTTCAGACGAACTATTGTAAATCTCTTCGTGAATAGCCCAGTTTTGTGCGCCACAATCAATGAGTGATGCAATGATGCGGTGAATTTCGGCAGTGGTCGAACGGAAGCGGAAAGAGCCCGTATCGGTCATAATACCAGTATATAGGCATGTCGCCATGTCAGCACTGATATGGTCTGGATCTTGCATCTCATGGACCAAGAAGCGATAGATCAATTGTGCAGTCGCTGCTGCAGATGGATCCCAAAAAGCATAATCTTCAAATCCTTCTGGATCTAAATGGTGATCAATCATGCATTTAATTCCTTTCGCTTGACGAATGGGGTCACCCATTTCGTGAATCCGGGCAAGACCATTGAAATCCAAGCAGAAAATTAATTCAGCTGCGTCAATCTGTTGATTGTGCAGGTCAATATCCTGCGTATAAATTTGTATATTTTCCAAGCCAGGTAACCAATCCAAAAAAGCAGGAAAGTCTGACGGTACAATGAGATTTACCTGGTGTCCTTTCGCGGTCAACCAAAAATACAATCCTAAAGATGAACCCAATGCGTCCCCATCTGGTTTGTAGTGCGTTGTAATTACAATACGTTTTGGTTCAGCCAATAATTCTTTTAATTCTTCCGATTTCAGCATAGTCATATTAAGTCTGCAAACCTACTATAAAAAAATTAGATTAGACAAATTTTTTATAAAGATCTTTTAGTATGTTATAGCGTTTGGTGTTGATTTTAAAAAATTGATTTTCAGGTTTTTAAAACTTATATACATAGATCTTGAAATCTCGCTTCATGCAGATTAAATAATTGGCATTGTCGCCATAGTTAATCGGTCCATAATAGAACTTTGAAAAGCCTTCTACAGGGAATCCTTCCTGAACCAGGCCATCAGATCCGAAGACATAAATCATGCGGTTGTCGGTTCCTACGCCAATGATATCAGATTTACCTATTCGTTTAAAAAACAACGGTCTGTTACTGGCCTCTTCGATGAATTTATATTCAAAGTAGGAAGAAGAGTCTCTTGAACTGTAGGCATTCAGTTTGTTGTTGGCTAGAATAACAAAGTCTCTGTCAGCACCACCGCTAATATCTTCAAAATTAAAGAAAGCATCTTTGCCCCAGTCGCCCAGTTTGATTTTTTTGGTTTCGCCTTCGAAAGGAGTTTTGAATATACTGCCTTTATTGTTTGCCAAGTAAATGAAGGAGTTCTTTTCATCCGACGCCGCAACTAAACCAATTGGATTTTTAACGCTTTCTCCATCGGTATCCAATGTTTTTTTATGGATGACCTTACCATTTTGATCAAAGAAATAGACGGAAGCAGTGCTTGTACCGGCAATAATATAATTGGTCTGTCCCAGGCTGGTTGTTTTTAAATCGAATAAAATTCGCCCATCCACGCTATTATTTTCAAAGCCCTCCACTTTTTTGCCATCGAGGGTATACGCAAGAATGCGGTCTGTTGCTGGAATATAAATCCGTTGTTCTTTATTGAAGGTGGCGATTGTAGCCCCGTAAGTTGCCGAGTATGGCAATTCAACTGAAAAACCGGTCCGGTTTTTACCATTTGGCATAAAACGATATAAGCGGGTTTTTGTAACGGCGACAATACTGAGATCCTGTAGTTGAATTGGCTCGCCCAAAATCTCACCTTGGAAGAGGTTCTGCCAAAGCTCTTTTCCATCCGGCGAAAATGCATGTACCGTGTGATCTTGTTCTTGAATCAGGATAAATTTGTTCTTCCCATCTTGATCTAAAATCCAAGGTTTATTGATAATTCGGTTTTCCAGTTGAGCCGTCCATTCTGGTTTGCCTCCCAGTCTCGTATCACTCTTAAAGAGTGCATATAAACTGGACGAAAATGTGCCCTGGTTGCCACTTAGCTGATAAGACCATGAATAGAAATTTTGAAAGCCATATTCATCCTCATCTTTAAAGTTCTTTGCAAAATCGGATTTTAAGTTATCCAGAATATTGCTTTTACCAGCCTTAGGTTCTAAGTAGAACGTTACGTTACTGCGGCTATTCTGTAAAGCTGCATGATTTTTGAAAATTGCAGTACCCGAAAGAAATTGCTTTTCCCGGAAAGATTCACGATAATCTCTTAAGATACCTGTTCGGCTGGCAACAACCATGATATTGTCTACAATAGTGAAATAGGGTCGGGTAAAGCTCTTGAAAGGTTCTCCAAATAGTGCATGTAAAAGATTCGAATATTTAAATTGATAGATCGAATCCCCTACCGCAGTACTGAATGTCTTGAGATTATCAGCAAATTGTGTGGAATCCGAAATGCTAATCAAACCAATCGCATCCTGATTGTCCAGCTCCGCGAGCGCAAATTCATCATCGAAAATCGGCGCAATAATACTGTCAAATGATACTTTGCTGTCCTCTTCAAAGTTTTGTATACTTTTCGTCAATCGAGCGTCTTCTTTTTGTTGTACTAACAATGCTTTTAATCCGCTGCGGAAACTATGGGGATCAGAGATACTAAAGTCTATATAAGACGCTGCATTTTTAGGGAGATAGTTTCCCAGAGCTTGCACTTGAGCCGTCTGCGTGGCAAATAACTGTAAGTAGCTATTTTTGCTCGCCGTGAGATCTGTTTCACCCTTAAAGATAAAAGCATCCTTTTTGAAATTCATGTTCCAGGACGTTTGGCCCTTCAGCGAATCGATTAGGTTGAGATAGGTGCCAAATTTGGATTTCATCAATATTCGAGCAATTTGCGACAATTGCTCATTGAAAAAATAGAGACTAAGCGGTGTGTTTTTATTGTTATGGTTTACGAAGAACTCGATTTGTTTGGCACTTATTTTCTTAACCTGTTTATCAAAGATCTGGGAAAGCACCTGCTTGGAGTAGCTGGCGAAAATGATTTCGTGGGAATAGGCACAATATAGTGTACTATCCTTAGTACCTTGATTAAGCCCATAAAATCGTTGGCCTAAAGTGTCAAAGGGTTGTATCTTGTAGTTTTTACCGACGTTTCCAAGCAATGTTGCTAGCGAATTATTATCAATGCTTTGACCAACCTGAACGCTATATAGCGGAGTAATCTGGTCTTTTTCCTGGTGAAAAGACAGCAATATTTGCTGCCCCGTTACAAGAGGTGCTAACTGTTCACTACGTAATAATTCGTCTTTAAGACGCTCCAAATTACTGAAATTGCGTTGGCCAATAATGGCTTTAAAGAGCTCATAGTCGTTAAAGATCGTATCTACAGTCTGATCATTGGCAAAGGAGGCAATGGCTAATGTATTTTCAGGAAGATATTGTAAAGCTTTAGAATCTTGTTTATTGTTTTTATTGAAGTCTCCAAAAAGATAGATCGTGGCCGCGATGACCGCGATGAATAATATAACAGTGATGATGATTGTTTTTTTCATCCTTTTTATTTTTTTCAATGCCTGATAAGAACTCGAATAAATCGTCACTACCACGCTGGTCGATACGATTAAAAATCCAGTTTCATCAGAACAACTATTTATGAGGTACTCATTTTCTTGTCAGCGGAATAAGTACACTAAACTTGTTTTTTTAATGGTGATGAAGCCATCATGCGGCAGATGTTTATCAAGGATATACAAATCTTGCACCTCGTTCAAGATTTCGGTGAGCTGCACGATGCTCATGATGATTCATACGTAAAACAAACCTAATAAAAATATATGGGAAGAGATAGAAAATCGTTGCTATAATGCGCCTTTGTAATAGAAATTTAACAAAAAATTCCTTATTTTGCTCTGTTTTTAATACATTTATCGCTAGAAACTCATTTTCAGCATTCACTTTAACATAATGAATAAGAAAATCATTTTAGCCGCTTCGTTGTTGGGAGCATTAGCTGTAATATTAGGCGCCTTTGGTGCTCATGGTCTAGAAGGAAAGGTAAGTACATATCATATTGAAACTTGGAAAACTGCAAATCAGTATCATTTCTATCATACCTTCGCCCTGTTATTTTTATCTACTTTTTCGCGAGCAAAGACGTACTCCATTAAAGTATCATTTATTGCTTTCCTCATTGGTATACTTTTTTTCTCGGGATCGTTGTATGTCTTAAGTGTGCGAGAAATAACCGGCTTTGGCAATCCGTCTATTTTAGGACCTATCACGCCTTTGGGAGGATTGTCTTTGATCGTTGGCTGGGTTGCGCTATTTATAGCAGCGCTAAAAAATAAATCGTAATCCTATTTAATTGCCTATGTCCATACGAAATCATATTCGTATTTAATTATAACGGAGCCTTCTTGAATAGATTCAGGAAGGCTTTTTTAGGTTGCAGTGGATTGACCTGCGATCGCTTGGCTTTCACACTCCGATATCGCTTTGGGGCCGTATGATTGTAGACGGTTTTATGCATTGCCGGAGTCGTTTGACCTCTATTCCTGAAGGTTTTTTTGTACTTTTATACCATAATTTGAATTTATGTCCAATCCACAATCTACGATTTTTAGTGAAAGAGGTACGCTGTTTGTTGATGTGGTCCTACCACTAGCATTGGCAAGAACATATACGTATCGTATTCCGGTTGACTGGAATGATCGTGTGCAGGTCGGTGTACGTGTCATCGTACAATTTGGACGGAATAAAATCTATTCTGCGGTTGTCAAGTCCATTAGCCAGGAAGCACCAAAGCACTATGAAGCAAAGTATATTTTGGACATCATTGATGAAAAACCCATTGTCAATTTAGCGCAGTTTAAACTTTGGGATTGGCTAGCCGATTATTACATGTGTAGTGTGGGCGAAGTCATGCAGGCTGCGCTGCCCTCGGCATTGAAGCTGGCCAGTGAGACCAAAGTCGTTTCATCGATTGGGGAAGAATTTGACCGTTCTACACTTTCAGATAAGGAGTATCTCATCATCGAAGCTTTGGAGGTGGCGGGAGAACTTAAAGTCAATGATATTGTGAAATTGCTGGGACAAAAAACAGTCTTCCCTATATTGAAGCAATTGTTTGACAAAGGAATTGTTTTGATTTCTGAAGAGATCACAGAACGATATAAACCCAAGACCAAAGCATTTTTGCGTTTTGCGCCCGACTTTCGAAATGAAGATGCAAAAAGAGAATTGTTGGACAGCTTAAACCGTGCGCCAAAACAACAAGATGCGGTATTGGCATTTATGCAGCTGGTCAAAAAAACCGAGGAGATAACGCGGCCCATGTTGGCGGAGGCCTCGGGCTGTGGTAACGACGCAATTACAGCTTTGATTGACAAAGGTGTTTTTGAAATAAAGGAAAAGGTGGTATCCCGGTTCCAGGGGGAAGATATAGAACTGGATGCCAATTTTCAATTTAATGAAAATCAGCAAAGGGCTTATACGGAAATACAAGAGTCGTTTGAGGAGAAGGAAGTTACGCTGTTGCATGGTGTGACTGCTTCGGGAAAAACACAAATTTATATAAGGCTTATTGAACAAGCAATCGCTGGGGGAAAATCAGCCCTCTATCTACTGCCTGAGATTGCACTGACAGCGCAGATTACGGCGCGCCTAAAGTTGCATTTCGGTGATAAACTGGGGGTGTATCACTCCAAGTTTAATGATAATGAACGTGCCGAGGTGTGGCATAAAGTAATGAAGAATGAATTTCAGGTCGTGATTGGGGCCCGTTCTTCCGTCTTTCTGCCATTTCAGGATTTAGGGATCATCATCGTTGATGAAGAGCACGAAAGCTCCTATAAGCAGTTTGATCCAGCCCCACGTTACCATGCCCGCGATACGGCTATTTACCTCGGATTTCTACATCAGACCAAAGTACTGTTGGGATCAGCGACGCCTTCTTTGGAAAGCTATTACAATGCCAAAGCTAAGAAGTATGGTTTTGTGCAACTACTTGAGCGTTATGGCAACGCACAATTGCCAAGTATTGAGTTGGTGAATATTCCCGAAGAAGGAAGAAAGGAAAATATGTTTTCCTATTTTTCGGGTACCTTGTTAAAGGCAATTGAAGAAGCTGTAAAAAATAAAGAGCAGGTTATATTATTTCAAAATAGACGTGGTCACACGACAATGATCCAGTGTAATACCTGTGGATTTGTTGCAAAATGTGTCAATTGTGATGTCAGCTTAACCTATCACAAGAGCTCTAATATGATGCATTGTCATTATTGTGGTCATGTGGAGCCTCCACTTCGTGTTTGTCCAGCCTGTGGAATGCCCCATATCGAAAGTAAAGGGTTCGGTACAGAACGGGTAGAGGAAGAACTTGAAATCCTGATGCCTGAAATCCGCATAGGTCGGTTGGATCTGGATTCCACAAAAGGCAAATACGGTTTTGACAAAATTATCACGGCTTTTGATGAGCATGAATTTGATGTTCTTATAGGAACACAAATGGTCGCTAAGGGCCTCGATTTCGGAAGAGTAAGCCTCATTGGTGTCGTCAATGCAGATACGATCATTAACTTTCCGGATTTCCGTTCGTATGAACGATCTTTTTCGTTATTTTCCCAGGTAGCAGGACGCGCAGGTCGGCGTGAAGCCGGCGGAAAAGTTATCATCCAGAGCTACACCACCAATCATCGGGTGTTAGAACAGGTGGTCAATAATGATTATGAAGGGATGTTTATGACTGAAATTACAGAGCGAAAAAATTATCTTTATCCGCCTTTCTACCGTCTTATTCGGATTGATATTAAACATACTGATTTTCAGAAATGCTATGATTCAGCCAATCGTTTTGCCTCCGCGTTGCGTCAACAGTTGGGTGCAAGGGTATTGGGACCGGAACCGCCTTTAGTTTCACGCGTGCGGAATAATTTTATCCAGACCATTACCTTGAAGATTGAACGGACAAATATTAGTATTGCAAAGGTCAAGGAATTGATCCGTTCGGTTCTCCTTGATTTTGAAATCGATAAAACCAATGCTGGTGTGCGCGTTCAGGTCGATGTAGATCCCTATTAGGGACAGCCATTGCCCGCATTAACTTGTAGAAACGAGCGTTCTTGATAAAGTTAAATCACATGCGCTTATCGTTTTCTTCGCGGCCAAATTCAAGAGGTCAACGGAGATTGAGCCTACGGGAAAGATGATTCGAAAAATAAAGCAAATTAACTTGGGAACACGTACTGTGTTGGTATTGAATTATTTGTGATTAATTCTGTTTAATGTGCCTTTTAAAAGGTAAATTTGAAACATCATGGCGTACAAGTTTATTGATAATTATCGGGAGAAAGGTGCTCGTAAGAAATTGGTTGAACATCTAAAAAGCCGGGGGATTGCGGACCAGAAAGTTTTAGATGCGATTGGCAAAGTACCACGTCACTATTTTTTTGATGAAACATTCTGGAATCAGGCCTATCGGGATATTGCTTTTCCAATAGGTGATGGACAAACAATTTCACAGCCGTATACCGTCGCCTATCAATCTGAACTGCTCCATGTGAAAAAAGGAGATAAAGTACTGGAAATTGGTACGGGATCGGGATACCAAACCTGTATCTTATTGGAACTTGGCGCAGAAGTGTATACCATCGAACGTCAGGAAAACCTATATCAACGAACCATTCAAGTGTTGCCCTACATGGGCTATAAACCGAATTTCTTTTTGGGTGATGGCTCCAAGGGAATCGAAGAACACGCTCCTTATGACAAGATTATTGTCACTGCAGGTGCGCCATTTGTGCCAGAGGTTATGTTAAAGCAGTTGAAAATGGGCGGAATTTTTGTGATCCCTGTAGGAGACGAAAAATCGCAAAAGATGATGACGATCATTCGCGTCGGTGAAAATGATTTTGACCGTATCGAATTGGATACGTTTCGTTTTGTGCCTTTGGTGGGTGATCAAGCCTGGTAGGAGATCCATTCGAACAGCTCCGATGACCTTCCCCAAGGCCTGCCGGCGTCAATTGAGTCCTGTTTCATGAACAGATGCAAAATAGCCATGATTAAATTGAAATGAACGTGAAAGAATAAATATTCACCTTATGACGCCAACTGCAATACAATATGACCAGAAGCATCGCGAAATCGCTTCAACTGTCCTCAAATTAAATAAACAAGTCAACACGCTCAGCTTGTCGCGGCTATTTGTGATACTCGGTGGCGGAGCGTTATTATTTTATACCTTTCAACTGGGAAGTCTTCCGCTGGTTTTTTTCTGCTTTTTTGGACTATTGTTCCTATTTGCCTATCTCGTACGGAAGCAGAGTCAGGCAGAGCTTCAGAAGAACTATTTTGAAGCCTATCTGAAAGTTTTGGCAAATGAACAGGCCCTGGCGGAAGGGAAATTAAACATGTATGATCATGGTGAGCATTTTGAAAACGGAGCTCATCCTTATAGCTCCGATATGGATATCTTTGGGACATACTCCTTATTTGCGCAGATAAACCGGGCAACCACCAAACAGGGGATCGATCTTTTGGCTTCTTGGCTTGATGCACCTCTTCAAAGCCATCAAATTCAACGCAATCAAGAAGCTTCCCAGGAACTTGAAAATGAATCTGAATGGATATGGGATTTTCAGGCAAAGCTCTTGGCCAATCTGAACCATAAATTGGATATCAAAGCATTTTTGACAAATTACTTTCAAGACCGAAATTTTCAGTTCGGAAATGCTTTTATGCGATTCTATATTAAAGCAGGCCCTGTTTTATTTTTGGTCGCTTTAGCCGGCAGCTTTTTCGTGCCTAAATTGGCTGGAGTGGCAACATTGATAGGACTATTTCATATTCTTTGGGCATTGGCCAAAGCAGGAAGTGTTAGCATGTTCTCCTCGCGAATAGACAAAATCGGTGGCGTGCTGGGATCATATGCAGATGCGATTCAATCGATTGAAGACCACGCATGGAAGTCTATTGCTATGCAGGAGATCGCCGGAGAGCTTCAACAAAACCAGGGAACAGAATCCATTTCCTTTGCCTTTAAAAAACTCGCAGGTCTTATTAATAATTTGGACGCTCGGAATAATGTCTTTGTAGGGCTATTTCTAAATCTGTTTCTACTTTGGGACTTTAGACAAGTATTGGCTATTGTTGACTGGAAGAATAAATACGAAAACGAGATTCTGAATTCATTCGATACCTTAGCTAAGGTGGAGGCTGTCACAAGCCTTGCCATTTGGAAGAGAAACCATTCGTCCTACATTTATCCAGTAATTTTGGATAACCCGCTGGAAAATAAGATCGACGCGCAGGGGTTATATCACCCATTAATCCCAAGTAATCAGGTCGTAGCCAATGATTATAGTAGTATAGATCATCGTGTTGCTTTGGTGACAGGTTCAAACATGGCTGGAAAGAGTACATTTCTGCGGACAGTAGGTATTAATGCAATTTTGGCTTATGCCGGAGCTGCGGTTGCAGCGGCTTCTTTTCAGCTCCCGATTTACAAACTAATATCCTATATGCGCATCAAGGATAACCTGAATGAAAGTACCTCGACATTTAAAGCAGAATTGAATCGAATGAAATTTATATTGGATACAGTTTCAGCGCATAGCGATAGCTTTTTTCTGATCGATGAGATGCTTCGTGGGACAAATTCGGTCGACAAATATCTTGGCTCCCGTGCAATCATAAAGAAACTGGTTCGATTGGAAGGTAAAGGTATGGTGGCTACACACGACTTACAACTGTCCAGTTTACAGGAGGAATTTCCGGGAGATATCAAAAATTATCATTTTGACATTCGTGTTGATGAGGGGCAGATGCTGTTTGATTATAAGCTGAAGATAGGAGAATGTAAAATATTCAATGCGTCGCTCTTATTGAAAGGTATAGGGGTCGATATCGACGAAAATATGGAATAAAAATGACGGAACTGGAGCTAGATTGGTTTACATTTGTCTCCTCTTAAATCCACTAAATAAAACAATAAATGACTTTACAAGAACGTATTGATTTATCAGAAACACATGTTTGCACGACCGTGTTTCCGTTTTTGACAAATCATCACGATACTTTATTCGGCGGCAAGGCGATGTCCATTATGGACGAAGTATCGTTTATGGCTGCGACACGATTTTGCCGCAAAACGTTGGTGACTGTATCGACAGACCGTATTGACTTCAATAAGGCAATTCCTTCCGGAAGTATTATTGAAGCGGTCGCGCGGGTTCAAAATGTCGGCCGGACCAGCTTGAAGGTGAAGGTCGACATATTTCTGGAACATATGTACAAGGAAGGAAGAGAATTGGCCATTGAGGGTGTTTTTACATTTGTTGCCCTAGATGAAAACAAACAGCCGATTCCAGTCCTTGAAGGCTTGGATATTGAATAAAATTTTAGCTTCCGAATGCGGAAACTCAAGGAAAATTTTTTAAAATTATAATATGGAAAAGGGTCGCATTTGCGACCCTTTTTGTCATTCGTTTCTCTTGATTGGGCTGAGGTCGTTAAGCTCCTCGTCTGTAAATAGGCGATAATGAACTTTGAAAGTTTTGCCCAGTGGGGTTTCCAATGAGAATCCTCCCGGACCAAAGCCATCCAGCACATCGAGTGTGAAATGCGCATGCTTCCAATATTCAAAGAGATCACGATCCACCCAATATTCATATCCTTCCGCTAATCCGATCATGGCGTCATTTGTCCTAGGAAAATAACCTCCTTCTTCAAAACACTGTGGCTGAGTACCCTCGCAGCAGCCTCCGGCCTGATAAAACATTAATCTACCATGCTTCGCTTCAAGTTCATGAATGAGCTCCCTGGCTTTTTCAGTGATGTCTAATCTATTTATCATGGTGAAATCCGTTTATGTGTTTTAGCGTTGGTTCATATGAAATTCAGCGGAAGGGGCAGCATTTGCTCCCCCTAAGCTCGGGTATTAAGCTGTTTGAAAAGTATACCCGGTACGCTTTAGTTAAAAGAAACCAAGTTTTTCTTTACTGTAGGAAATCAACATATTTTTGGCATGTCTGTAATGGGCAAGCATCATTTTATGGTTTTCCCGTCCAATTCCTGATTGTTTGTATCCGCCAAATGGAGCACCGGCTGGGTAGGAGTGGTACTGATTTACCCAAACACGTCCTGCTTGTATGGCACGTGGAACCTGATAAAGCTGATGTGCATCTCGGGTCCATACACCTGCTCCGAGACCATACATGGTATCGTTGGCGATGGCAATTGCTTCTTGTTCATCTTTGAACGTGGTGACTGCCAACACGGGACCGAAGATTTCTTCTTGGAAAATACGCATGCTATTATCTCCTTTGAATAGGGTTGGTTTGATGTAGTAGCCTTCTTCAAAACCAGCACCAACATTGTTTTCATCACCGCCGGTCAATACTTCGGCTCCTTCTTCTTTGCCAAGTTTAATATAGGACATAATTTTGTCCTTTTGGATCTTCGATGCCTGAGCACCCATCATTGTTGTTGGGTCTAATGGATCGCCCACTTTGATCTGATTAACCCGATCGACTACTTTAGCGATGAATTGTTCGTAAATGTCCTCCTGGATCAGTAAACGAGAGGGACAGGTACAAATTTCGCCCTGGTTGAGCGCGAATAATACGGCTCCTTCCACTGCTTTGTCCAAAAATGCATCGTCTGCATCCATAACTGAGCTAAAGAAAATATTGGGTGATTTTCCGCCCAATTCTAGGGTTACCGGAATGATATTTTCAGTAGCATATTGCATGACCAAACGTCCAGTGGCTGTGGAGCCAGTGAATGCTGCTTTGGAAACCTTTGGGTTTGTGACCAAAGAACGACCAAGTTCTGCGCCGAAGCCGTTGACGATATTGATTACTCCGGCAGGAATCAGATCACCGATAATTTCTATAAGAACGAGAATGGATGCGGGTGTACTTTCAGCAGGTTTTAACACGACGGTGTTCCCTGCGGCAAGGGCCGGAGCTAGTTTCCATACAGCCATTAGAATCGGGAAATTCCATGGAATAATCTGTGCAACAACCCCGATTGGTTCGTGTACAATTAGCGACACCGTATTGCTGTCCAGTTCGCTTATGGACCCCTCTTCAGCACGGATTACACCAGCAAAATATCGGAAATGGTCGATGGCTAATGGGATATCCGCATTGAGTGTTTCACGTACAGCTTTTCCGTTGTCTATCGTTTCAACGGCGGCGATATATTCTAAATTGGCTTCAATGCGGTCCGCGATTTTATTGAGGATAATACTTCGTTCTGTAGCTGAGGTTTTTCCCCAGGTTTCAAAAGCTTTGGCTGCAGTGTTGACAGCGAGATCCAGATCTTCTTTTGTCGAATGGGCAACTTGAGTAAATACTTTTCCGTCTACGGGCGAGATATTATCGAAGTATTTCCCTTGGATTGGTGCGACAAATTTACCACCAATGTAGTTGTCGTATCGTTCTTTGAACGATGGTCTTTTAATTGCGCTCATATGGTTTATTTATTAATTATTTTTAATCCCTTCTTATCAAAGTTAGCCAGCAATTATTCCATAGCGTAGCAGAATTGATCCAAAACATAGCACAATTGTGGCAGATGACATTCGGTCATCATTTATTTTTTTTATTATATTTGATTGACTGCCAATTATATTTAATTGTTGCACTATGGGAGATAGGACACTGATTCATACATTGCCGTTTTCGCGAGCGGGGGAGCTTAGCACATTAGTAGAAAACCGACGCGCATTTACGCTAGATAGCTTGGAGCTTAATATCTACGAAACATATCGGATATCGCAGCATGTGCCTTTATGTTTTGATGACTTGGTTATGATTAACATGATCCAGGGTAAGAAGATCATGCATTTGGAGAATGTAAAGGCTTTTGACTATCTGCCGGGCCAGATGATGGTGCTGCCTGCGTCGGTAGCCATGCACATTGATTTTCCGGAAGCGACCCTCCACCAGCCCACACAGTGTACCGCTTTAACGATTCATAAAGAGAAGATCGCAGCAGTCTTGGACTATCTAAATGAGTTTTATCCGAAAGAACAGGTCAATCAGTGGCGGCTTGATCCTGAGTTTTTTCACCTGTACAATTCGACTGAGCTTGCCGACCTGGTGAACAAGCTGTTTCAAATCATTATCAGTGAAAATCCACTAAAAGATGTACTTGCAGATTTGACATTTAAGGAGCTTACAATTCGGTTGCTTCAGTCACAGTCGCTGATTGCATTAAAAATTGGAAAGTCGCCCAACAAAGTGCTGTTGCACGTGCAGGAATTTATTCAGAAACATATTACCGAGAAAATTTCAATTGGTCTATTGGAGCGGACTGCTCACATGAGCAAAGCGAGCCTTACGCGGATGTTTAACCGTGAACTTGGACTTAGCCCGATGGAGTATGTGATCCAGCAGCGTATCGAGCAGGCAAAAAAAATGCTTTTACTCACCCGTAATGTAAAAGAGTCGTGCTTTGGGGCTGGATTTAATGATGTCAACTACTTTGTTCGACTTTTTAAAAGCAGGGTAGGGATGACGCCAGGCGCATTTGTCCTGGCGCGTTAATCTAGAATTTCATTACGCGATCAAGCTCACGTTTAATGTCTTTTTCTTTGATGTTTTCTCGTTTGTCAAAGTCTTTTTTACCCTGAGCTAGGGCAATTTCAACTTTGGCAAAACCCCGGGCACTGATAAAGATACGTAGGGGTACAATGGTAAAACCACGTTCTTCCCCTTTCTCTTTCAGTTTTTTTAACTCTCTTTTTGTCAATAGTAGTTGACGGTCGCGTTTTGCTTCATGGTTATAGAAAGATCCCATGGAGTATTCGGCAATGTGCATGTTACGGATGTATAGTCCGTCCTCAAAAAAACTACAGAAACTATCGTTAATATTTGCCTTTCCTTCGCGTATGGATTTTATTTCTGTACCCAATAATCGAATTCCTGCAATGTACTTGTCCAGTAAGTGGTATTCAAAAGAAGCTTTTTTATTTTTTATATTGATATCTGAAGATAAAGCCATATATTGTTGTATATTAGTAAGTCTATACCATTGCTATTGCAATGAACCTAAATGTAACTAATTATAGGATAATTTAAAGTTCGCAAATATAATTATTAAAATTGTCTTATTTTAAAGTAGAATTGTGTGGACAGATGTTAGCGGAGTATTAAAATAAAATTAACAGTTTTGGGCGATGTGTTAAAAATATGACTAAATTTAAGTGAAAGTCAGATTATGTTTTCGTATGTTTGCAACGTTTTTGGAATTATTGTGAATCTATACAACGTAGAATTTCAACTTACATTGTGGATATAGCAGATTTTTAGTCGGAGACCGAGTTTTTTATATAAAAGTCCAATTCGATAATTTTGTTTGTTACAATAACATCTAAAAGTTAGAAATAGTTTTAGAAATACCTTTTTATCGCATGAGTAAAGGAAAGTTAGGCGAAAAAATATCGCAATTTAAGATTGTTGAGGAGTTGAAAGCTAAGGGCTTATATGCCTATTTTAGACCTATTCAATCAAAACAAGATACCGAAGTAAAAATCGATGGTAGACGTGTATTGATGTTTGGTTCTAACTCTTATTTAGGGTTAACGACTGATACACGTATTATAAAAGCAGCGCAAGATGCTTTGGAAAAGTATGGTACTGGATGTGCTGGATCTCGTTTCTTAAACGGTACGTTGGATATTCACGTGGAACTGGAAGAAAAATTATCTGCTTATGTAGGTAAAGAATCAGCTATTCTTTTTAGTACAGGATTCCAATCAAATCTAGGGCCTTTGTCATGTCTAATGGGACGTAATGATTACATCTTGTTGGATGAACGTGACCACGCGTCAATTATTGATGGTAGCCGTTTGTCTTTTTCCAAAGTAATCAAATACGGACACAATAATATGGAGGACTTACGTGCTAAGTTATCACGCCTACCTGAGGATAGTGCGAAGCTAATTTGTACGGATGGTATCTTTAGTATGGAGGGTGATATTGTTAATTTGCCTGAACTTACGTCGATTGCCAATGAGTTTGATGCTGCAGTAATGGTCGACGATGCACACAGTTTAGGTGTTATTGGGCACAAAGGAGCTGGTACAGCTTCTCATTTTGGGCTTAACGATGATGTAGACTTGATTATGGGTACATTTAGTAAATCGTTAGCATCTTTAGGTGGATTTGTGGCAGGTGATGCAGATGTGATCGATTTCTTAAAACATAATGCGCGCTCTGTGATGTTCAGTGCTTCAATGACTCCAGCTTCGGTGGCTTCAACATTGAAAGCTTTAGAAATTATTCAAAATGAGCCTGAGCATATTGAAAAATTATGGAAAAACACAGATTATGCCAAAGCACAATTACTGGATCATGGGTTTGATCTAGGTGCTACGGAAAGTCCTATTTTGCCAATCTTTATTCGTAGCAATGAAAAAACGTTCTGGGTAACTAAAATGCTCCAAGATGATGGTGTATTTGTTAATCCAGTTGTTTCTCCAGCAGTTCCTGCGGAAGAGTCTTTGATTCGTTTTTCATTGATGGCGACACATACTTATGACCAAATCGACGAGGCTATTGAGAAGATGGTTAAAGTATTCAAACAGGCTGAAGTTGAAACATTAATATAAAATCTAATCGTATGATTCAGATTATACCCGTTGAAACAAAGAAACAAAGACGGCTGTTTATAGATTTCCCTCATAGTCTCTATGAGGGAAATCCTAATTATGTACCTGCCTTATTTCTTGAACAAAACGATTTGCTTTCCCCTGACAAGCATCCCTTTTATAAACATTCCCAAGCACAACCTTTTCTAGCTTATCGTAACGATAAGATTGTTGGTCGTATATGTGCCATCTGGAACAATAACCATAATGCTTTCAATCATGTGAATGAAGGGCAGTGGGGTTTTTTCGATTGTATAGATGATCAAGAAGTCGCAAACGCGTTATTCGAGACCGCAGAGAAATGGGTTAAAGCTAAAGGTGGGGATACGATCGTTGGGCCGATCAATTTATCGACCAATGATACTGTTGGTTTATTGGTTGACGGTTTTGATAAGCCTCCAGTCGCCATGATGCCCTACAATTCGCCTTATTACATTGACTTGATTACCAATTCAGGCTATGGGCATAAAGTGGATTTGAGAGCTTACTTGGTTATGGAAAAGTCTGCGGATAAGCGTTCGGTTATGCTTTTAGATCGGCTGGAAGAACGTTTAAAAAGATCTGGCATTACATTGCGTCAATTCAATGTGAAGGATTTTAAAAACGAAGCAGCAAAAGTTCGTGACATTTATAATAGAGCATGGGATAAAAATTCGGGTTTTGTTCCGATGACAGAGGACGAATTTAATTATACGGCCAAAGATCTAAAAATGATTCTCGATCCACGTTTTGCTATCGTTGCGGAGAAAGATGGTGAGCTTGTTGGCTTTGGTCTAGGGATACCTGATATCAATCAAATCCTTATCAAAGTAAAGCGAGGACGTCTACTTCCTACGGGTATTTTTAAATTGTTATTTGGAAAGAAAAAAATCAACTTGCTTCGTGTACTCATGTTAGGGGTATTGGAAGACTACCGTAAACTTGGTATTGAAGCATGTTTGTATGGCCGAATTATAAAAGAATCAAAAGATTCTAATATTAAGGGGGCCGAATGTTCATGGATGTTGGAGCATAATTACATGATGAACCACGCTATTGAACAAATGAATGGAGAATTGTACAAACGTTATCGTTTGTATCAAAAATCATTATGATAGAAAAAGTATTAATCACCGGAGCGAGTGGTTTTGTAGGCTATCATTTGACAAGAGCAGCGAAAGCGGCGGGGATGGAAGTTCATGCCGCGGTGAGGAAGTCAAGTGATGTTTCGGAAATTCGCTCTGTTGTGGATAAATTTGTTTACCCAGATTTCTCTGATGAAGAGTCTATCAGGGAATTACTGGAAGCAGAAAATTATACCTATGTCGTTCATGCTGCGGCAATGACTCGTGCTAAGCATGAAGAAGATCTCGAAAAGGTCAATGTTGGTTACACAAAAAACTTGGCATCTGCCTGTTTTTCTTTAAAAACTCCCATCAAAAGATTTGTTTTCGTTAGTAGTCTTGCAGCGATCGGTCCTGTTAACTACGATGCTAACCTTATCGATGAAAGCAACCCCTATCGTCCTGTTACCGCATATGGTCGTAGTAAACGGAAAGCGGAGCTCGCCTTGGATGATTTTAAAGATCAGCCACTAACGATTTTGCGCCCTACTGCAGTATACGGCCCTCGTGAAAAGGATATTTTTATTGTTTTTAAAACAATGAACGGCGGTCTGGATGCTTATGTTGGCCGCTCTCCTCAAAAGCTTAGCTTTATTTATGTTGCCGACTTGGCGCAGGCGATTATTCATGCTTGTCGTTTTGACCAAGGAGGGAAGCAGGTGTATAACCTCAGTGATGGGCAGGTGTATGGCCGTTATGAGTTGGCTAGATTTTTCAAAGAGTTTAGCCAAAAGAAAATGATTCGTATGCATATTCCTTTTGGTGTCGTAAAGACTATCGCGGTTATTTTTGAACGTTTGTATAAAAATTCTAAAGCAATACCTGTACTATATCCGGAACGACTGAATGAACTTACAGCTGAAAACTGGGGCTGTGATATCTCGGCGGCTCAACGTCAGCTACAATACCAACCTAAATATGATTTGAAGAAAGGCTTAATGGAGGCATTGGCTTGGTATAAAGAAAATAAATGGCTATAATCGCAGATAATGAGTGAGTTAAAAATAAATAAAAAACTTTTTCAGGATAGAAAGAGAACAAATATCTTAAGTGAACCCGAACAAAAACTTATTTCGTACCTCGTTCCTAGAATCCCCAATTGGATTACTTCGGATGGACTTACGGCAATTGGATTTTTAGGTTCCTTAATGATATTGGGGAGTTTTATACTGGCTGAATATGTTGATATTCGCTATTTACTTTTAGGAATCCCTGGTTTCTTTGTACAATGGTTTGGTGATTCATTAGATGGGCGTATCGCATTCTACCGCAATAAATCCCGTCGCTGGTACGGTTTCGCGCTGGATATTGTAATGGATTGGATTAGTACGGTTTTTATAGGATTGGGATATGTGCTGTATACGGTGGGCGATTTTAAGTATCTGGGATTTACATTGGTTGCATTATATGGCTGGGCAATGATTATTTCTCAGCTCAGGTATAGAATTACCGATAAGTATACGATAGACGCGGGAATTTTGGGGCCTACTGAAATTCGGGTGATTATTTCATTGGTTATGCTATTCGAAGTTTTAATGCCTGGATCCATTAATTGGTGTGTACTGTTAATTTGTATCGCACTTTTTATAATTAATACAAATGATACACGCCTACTTCTTAAATTAGGTGATGAAAAAGATAAAGCGGATAAACTGAAAAAACAGCAGGAGGAGGCTATTTAACGATGTCTTCAAAAGTTATTACTTTTTTAAAAGCTCAACTTTCCGCCTTTTTAGGCGGATTGTTTGATTTTGGAGTATACTCTGCTTGTTATAAGCTACTTCATATCAGTGCTCCTTTTTCTAATGCGATTAGTGGTAGCCTTGGTGCTGTTGTTAATTTTTTGATCAATCGATACTGGTCCTTTGGTAGTACGCAAAAATCCGTGGGTAGTCAGCTATGGAAATTTGTGCTAGTCGTTTGTGGTAGTATTACATTGAAGTCTACCGGAATTCATTTTCTGGTCGATGTATATCATGTAAACTTTTTATTTTCGAAACTAGTTGTTGAGTTGCTTGTTTCTTTGGGCTTCAACTATACGCTTCAGCGTTTTTGGGTTTTTAAAGCTGAGGAGAAATCGTAATTTCCTTCTTTTTTACGAATCAGCTTTAGCTGTTTTCAGTTCCATTTCTGTTTTCCGATTCTTTCGATTTCGCCTAATCTCTTGTTGCCATTTTTTGGTTTAGCAGGATGTTAGTTTAGTTATCGCTCTAAATCAAAAGAAGGTTGTTTGACAGCCTATCCCTGTTGTATTTCTGTGAATCTATGCTATAGTCCAGTGCTGTACCCAAATGATAACTTGGTCGTTGGCCTTACATTTTTTATGTTGGCTATATGATAATATGGATTCTTACATGTTTATCCGTTTCTATGCTAGTTTGTCATCTGAGTTGGTATTCCGAAGCAAAGGCTGCTCCGCTCCATCGTTAAATTGAGGTATTCCCCAGTCTGATGTTGAACTCTTGAATTGTCATTGTGTCTGTCTTTATAGCGTGTTTTTCCGAGTTGTTCGCGTGTTTGCTGCGTTGCTGCGGAGTTTTTCGGCTGCGGTTCGGCCCGGCATTGGCCCCTTTTCGGGGCATCTAGGGGACATGGTCACGTTCGGAACGCCATTTGTCTGCGTTGGCAGCGTGGTTGGCGCAGGGTTAGAGTCGGAAACAACACGGAGTCACCACGGACGCAACACGGTCACGGTGTAAACCAGCCCCGACCATGGTACGACGCCGGGGGAAGAGGAGCCGGGAGGTTCCCGCAGGCATTGCACAGCAGCCAGAGCGTTGTCCCCGAGCAGAACCATAGTTAGCCCTATCTAGGGAAGAGTTAAATATGCCTTATTCCTTAGGTTAGCTTTTGTTTGTATTTAGCTTAGGAATAAGTTAGGGTTTGCTTAGCTACAACCTATACTATACCTAAACTAAACCTAACTAAACCCTAAACTAAACCTAAGTAAACAGGCAAGAAAATATAGCTGCAAAAGAAGGTATTCCAGAGCACTGTGTTCTGCCATCTTTCCGGCCCTACCGAGATCCGCCCACCCATCTGCTGCGCCTGTGCGCACCGTCTTCAATTAGGCATTGAGCCGGGAGGGCTACAAAGTGATCCCGAGCTTAAGCAGATCGAGCAATACAATGTCCATCCATGTTTCCGCTGCAGAGCCTGTATTAAGTCCCGGTTCCCGGTATGTAGGCAGCACGCCCCGGTTCCCACGAAGTCCACGCCAAAAACCACTTTCCGGCCCGATTCTGCCCCGGAACCGGCATTCCCGGCCCTTCGACCACCTGTTTTACAAAAAGAATCTCGCACCGTTACAGGCAGTTAAGGGGAAAATGAAAATAATAAGAACAAAAGGCTTGGAAGTTTGTTTGTAAAGTCCCTATCTTTGCACCACTCCGCAAGGGAGGGACGGTTACTTCGCAGGAAGGAACCATGAAAAAAAGAAGGGTTTAAGAGAAGCCTGGCAGGATTTAAAATCCCGCTGAGTTTATTTTAAACGCGGAAATCGGAAAAAGCGAAAAGAAAAAAAACTTCAGAAAGTTTTTGGAAGTTCGAAAAAGATTTCTACCTTTGCAGTCCCAACGGAAACGGAG
>JBMAAL010000079.1:0-26652 GCA_050281725.1 Sphingobacterium sp.
AAGGGATATCTCTCCTAAATTTGTCTTAAATATTTAAGTCAAACATTTTACATTAAAGGATCATGGAGAGAACCCCTATTCAAAAGGCTACGTCAAGTGACGGAAAAACAATTGCTATTATTGCTTACTTAACCATCATCGGCCTTGTTGCAGCCATCATTATGAACAACAAGGAAAAGACTGCTTTAGCGCAGTTCCATATCCGACAAAGTATAGGTATCTCCGTAACAGGAATGGCCTTGGGGCTGCTACGTTTTGTTCCAGGTATTGGCGGAATTGCCATTAGCATTGTTGGATTGCTCCTACTTATTGCTCTTATATTAGGATTAATGTCTGCATTTGCCGGAGAGCGTAAGCCACTCCCTTTCATCGGTGAAAAATACCAGGAATGGTTTAGTATGATATAATAGGCCTATAAATAACATGGAGCACCTCCCCATCAAAGATGCTCCATGTTTTAATTTTTTCTGAAATCCCTGTTTTTAATTGACCAAAGGCATCTTTAACGGGCTTTCACATCTGGCATCGCTTTCTCCTCTTTAAAAAATACGGCAAATAACACAAGACAAAAACCAGAAATACCTGCAGGAATAAACCAAAGATATTCCCAAAATTGAGCAGCATAAGCTGTTTTTAGATAATCTGAAACAGCACCGGCAACCCAAAATCCGATCAACATCCCTACACCATACATCGCAATGGTAATAAGCCCCTGTGCAGAAGCTTTGTATTTTTCACCGGCAATTCTATCGGTATAAATCTGGCCAACTACGAACATAAAATCATAGCAGATGCCATGTAATAATATTCCGAATAGCAATAAGAATGAACGTTCCTGTCCGTCGCCGTATGCAAAAAACAAATAACGGAGTGCCCAGGCCGCAATCCCCAATAAAATCATCTTTTTATACCCCAAGCGTCTAAAGAAAAATGGAATCAACAACAGGCAGATGGCTTCGGAAAATTGCCCCAATGCCATTTTTGCTGTGGGATTCGGTATTCCGGCGTTTACCAAAAATGGGTTGGCATTTTGATAATAGAACGAAATGGGAATACAGATTACAATTGCTGTCACAAAAAAAATCAGAAAACTCCGTTGTTTTAAAAGCTTCAGGGCGTCCAAACCTATCGCCTTTCCAAAATCAAATTTTTCATCCCTGAGTTTCACCTGCGGCGGAGTTTTTGGAAGGGCCAGACTAAAGAATGCCAGTAACAACGAGCAAACCGCCCCCATAATAAAGGTGTTGTGCAGAGCACCTGCCTTTATCGATTCGGGCGCATCCCAACGGAACAAATAACTGATGACAAGTCCCGAACAGATCCAACCGATCGTTCCCCACACGCGGACCCCCGGAAAATATTTTTTCGCATCTTCTATATGCCGGAATGCTATCCCATTGGATAAAGAGAGCGAAGACATATAAGCCATAAAATAGACAAACACATAGGGATAAAAATGTGTCGCATCCGGCGCTTGTGACATACCGTAAAGTAGTCCAGCTCCAATGAGATGTAAAACCGACAGTACACGTTCGGCATTAAAGTATCTGTCGGCGACAAAACCCACAAAAAAAGGAGCAAATACAGCACCAAGGGATTGCGTCGCAAAAATATTTGCGACCTCCATACCCGAGGCATTGAGCGACTTAATGACGTATGTTCCCAAAGTAACAAACCAAGCCCCTTTGATAAAATACTCTAAAAACATCATCAGGGACAATTGCACGCGTAATACTGGTTTCATCTATTCAGTTGTGTTGGAGGTGTTTGTTTTGATTCGGGCAATACATGTCGCATAAAATTAAGCCAGTTCTTGTTGGCAATCTTTTCAAGATCGGTATTATCATACCCTCTTTTTGACAGGATACCAAAGACTTTTTGGATATCAGCAATAGTTTCAAGGTCATAAGGACACTGCTCACGGCCAAATGCTCCATCTAAATCGCTCCCCACGCCGACGTGATTGACATTTCCTGCCAATTGACAGATATGATCAATATTGTTGGCCATGATCTCCATGGAGCAATTGCTTGTTTTAGGGTCTGATACACCGCGGACCCAATTAGGTACCATCATCCAGGCATCCAGCGCGACACCGATCACTGCTTTTTTCGCAACAAGAGTCTTTATCATTTCGTCACTGAACTGCCTATTATGGTCGACAAACTTACGACAATTATTATGGCTGGCCCAAATGGCGCCGTTATAACGTCCTACAGCGTCCCAAAACGCATCATCATTCAGATGTGTCGCGTCCAATATCATCCCCAATCGTTCCATTTCCCGTAATAAACTTACTCCCTGCTCATTAAGTTTGCCGGATGAGTCTGTTCCATTAGCATATCTACCCGGCCCGTAATGTGCTGGTCCGATAGCTCTTAAACCATAGTTATAAGCTGTTTCAAGATAACTGATATCCACTAGCGAGTCTGCACCTTCCAGACTCAGCAGATATCCGATTGGCTTATCGGCATGATCGCTGCCATCCGACCAAAGTGCCAGATGTCTATCCAAATCAGCCTTTGTACAAATCATTTTCATTTGCCCATCGGCTTCCATTGCCTTATACCACGCAAGCTGCCCCTGCGTTTGCGCCCAAGCCTGTTCCGGGGAATACCAGCCCGGCAAGGAACTTTCTGGTTTAACAAAACGGGCAATTTGGGTCGCCACCACCAAACCAATACGGCCACGACGCAGTTCATCAAAAGTGACTGTAGCATTACCACGATCGGGCTTGTCATCCATCCCCTTTTCCCGACGGTTCAGTTCTGTAATCGGCAATCGAAGATCCCGATTCCATTCCATGGCATTCATACTTAAATCCAAATGTGCATCTACCAAAAATGGCATTTCAAATTCGTACATATCAATAATTTATCTTTTTATTCCGTGCATAAACAGTCCAAATTTGATCTGCCTGCCGCTCATGGACTACTTGAAGTTCGCCATAACAGGCTACGGTAGGACAGATATGTCGTGGTACAGCATACAGCGCATCCCCTAAGTTAAATTGTGCACTATCTGCCACCTCAACAACCAGATGTTCTTCACTCTGCATTTTTATTTCACCAATACGCGGATCGAAAAACTTGACGCGAGGCTGCGGCGATTCACATGCAACTGATTTATACCCTAGGTCCAAGCAAAGATGTTTGTGATCAACAATAGAAATGACACGTGTTAGAAGTACCGCGGCTAGCATAAAATCTTGTTCTGCATAATTTTCGGCATAGCCAAAATCCCAAAACACAAAGGTTCCTGGGCTGCATTCTACATCGCTGCGTTCGGCATGAAAAGGGAAACTCGGTGAACCGCCAATCACTTTAGTCAACGGTTTAGAGGTGGACGCCTGCGCCATCAGGTAGGCCGTTTCAAGTATGCCATATGCTTGTTGGCTTTGCTTTTCACGAAGTTTGTAATCCCTGTCATGGATATGACCGTCGTAGCCATGCACACCAACTAACTGAATACCTTCCAAAAGATTGATATCCATAACGAGATGCTCAATCCCTTCTAAAGGTACGCCTGTACGTCCCATACCAATATTAATGTCGAGATAAATAGCGGTACATAAGCCTTTCGACAAACTCCGTTTTGAAATCTCCTGTGCTGCATCAACATGATCCACAAGGCAGGCAAAATGTGTCTCAGGAAAGGCGACCATAAGATTCAAAAAACGATCTATCTTTGGCCCTACGGGCTGGTATGCCAGCAAAACATCTTTTGCACCGATCACACCCAATAGTTCTGCCTCTGCAATAGTTGCACACTTAAATTTTGTAATCCCCCTATCCATCATCAGTTGGCATACTTCACGACACTTGTTCGTTTTGATATGCGGCCGCAATCGGTCAGCCTGCCCATGCACAATATGTAAAGCGCGGTTTATGTTCTTGACAATGCGATCAGGATAGACCAGCAAGGCCGGCGAATCAACTTGATCGACATTTTGTATGTGACACCAGGTTTCCATACCATTCGGATTAATATAACTCAAATAATGCTTCGATTTCGACTGGAATATTATCGGGCAAAGAACCAAATCCAACTGCGCTACGTGTTCCAATACCATTCTCTTCTCCCCAAACCGCAGCAAATAGTTCACTACAGCCATTAATCACACCGGGGTGATAAAGAAAATCCGAGGTACAGTTGACCATACCCAATACTTTGATTACACGTTTGATTTTGTTCAAGGAACCCAAGTTGGTTTTAATGGTTGACAGCATGGTCAGACCGACTTGACGCGCGGCAAGTTTGCCTTCTTCCGGACTGATGTCGCTCCCTATTCGACCGATAATCAATGTGGCATCATCTTGTACAGGACCATGACCGGAAAGATACAGGTACTTACCATCAATGACGTATGGTTTATAAACACCTTTTGGTGCCGGCGCTGGCGGTAATGTCAAACCTAATTTTTCGAATTGTTCATCTGAGTTGTACATCTTTAACGATTTTAAAGTTTAAAATAATAGCTAATATAAAATTAATTGCAATAGTAAAACAGCAAGCAGCCCAACAATGGAAACAATCGCCTCCATCATCGACCAGGAGAATAATGTATCCTTTACGCTAAGGCCAAAGTATTCTTTAAATAGCCAAAATCCCGCATCATTGACATGGGAGAACATCAGACTTCCTGCCCCTATCGCCAGTACCATGAGATTGGGATCCGCTTTCCCCCCTGTAACAATAGGGAGCAGCACGCCAGCGGCTGTCAAGGCGGCGACTGTGGCCGAGCCGACACAACCTCTGATAACAGCTGTAATTAACCAAGCCAACAGTAAAGGTGAAATGGAGAGCTGCTGTAAGGTATTGGCCAAAAGCAGACTGACTCCACTGTCTTCCATCACTTGTTTAAAGATTCCCGAACCAGCAATAATCAACAGAATCATGGCAATATCTTTCACAGCAGACTCATAGATTGTCATCACATTGGCCATCGATCGGCCCAATTTCAATCCTAAGAAATAGGTTGCTACACAGAGCGAAATAATCATAACAACTATGGGGTTGCCGACAAACTTAACGCCCTGCTGCAGCGCTATATCACTTGTATGATAGCAATAAGGAAGCAATGTAAATAGGACAATGAGCAATACCGGCAGCAGGGCTACAGCCAAACTTACCCCAACTGTCGGGCGCAGATACTGCGCTGATTCCGAGCGATCTTGCTCTCGAAAAATTGATTCCTGACTTGCCCGTATGCTTTTCAGGCATCTTCCAAAAATAGGCCCACCCAAAATAATAGCAGGTATGGCAATCAAAAGACCATAAATAAGTGTCAATCCCATATCGGCATGAAACAGGGCAACGAGAGCAACGGGAGAAGGATGTGGCGGAATAAAGCCATGCGTTACAGACAGGGCTGCCAGCATCGGCAATCCAATATATACTGCCGGCAACCTATACCGGTAGGAAATCGAAAATATCAAGGGGACCAATAAAACAAATCCGATTCCATAAAATAGTGGTATACCAACAATAAAACCCGTCAACATAAGCCCCCACTGAAGGTATCGCTCTCCCATTAAGCGGACCATTTGCTCAGCAATAATCTCAGCGGCCCCACTTTCAGCTACAATTTTCCCCAACATAGCCCCCAAAACAATGATCAACGTTAGGCTCCCCATAACGCCGGCAACACCTTTTTCAACTGTACCCACCAACTGTGCTGGTGGAATTCCCAAACAAAGTCCACTGAGTAAGGAAACAACCAAAAATGCGAGAAAGGCATTGATCTTAAAATAAGTTATGCAAAGGATAAGCAAACAAATGCTGATTACAATGAGGATTATGGTCATTATATCACGATTAGGTTTTCCCTCAATTTGAGAGCTTGTATAAAATTTGGTCTATTAAATCATTTTTTCATCCTGAAAGTAAGGATATTTTTCATTTTTTGCAAGAAAAACGAAAAAATGATACAAACAAAAACGGGTATAGCTCACGCCATACCCGTTTTTGTTTACTCGCCTATGACTTTGATTTCATGGCCTGTTGTTCAGAAATAATGCAACCGTCTGCTGTTGCGACTTATTTTTTGGGGATCTCTTTGAGAATGTCAAGCACAAAATTCCAAAACTTCTGCACTGAAGAAATGGAGACACGCTCTGCCGGCGAGTGCGCCCCTAAGATTGTAGGCCCAAAAGAAATCATATCCATTGCCGGATAGTTTGTCCCTAAGATACCACATTCAAGTCCGGCATGACAGGCGACAACTTCCGGCGCTGCACCATGTTGTCTCGTATAAATGGATTTGAGCACTTCCAAAATTTCAGAATTCGGATTAGGTGCCCATCCGGGATAATTACCTGAAAAATCGACCGTAAAACCGCCCAGTTCAAATGCTGCCTGTAAAGATTGGGCTAAATCAAATTTCGACGTTTCAACAGAAGATCTGGTTAAACATTTGATGGAAACCTTTTCTCCGCCTACTTCTACTTTAGCAATATTATTGGAGGTTTCTACCAAGTCTTCAAAATCGGCACTCACACGATATACACCATTTAAGGCAGCATACACGCTATTGATCAAGTTTTCCTGCACGTTTACCGGAACTACTGTTGCGTAAGCAGCATCAGTCTGCTTCACCACAATTTCCATAACCGGTTCTGTCGTGGCAAATTCCGATCTAATATCCTGAGCCAATTGTGTTAGATGCTGAACAAAATCAGTTGCTTTATCCTTAACTACCACCACCTTGGCAACGCTTTCTCTCGGGATGGCATTGCGGAGGCTTCCGCCCAATAACGACGCAATACGCAATCCAAACTGTTCATAGCCTTTATAGAGCAGGCGGTTCATCACCTTATTGGCATTGGCAAAACCTTTATGAATATCCATCCCAGAATGTCCCCCATGTAGTCCTTTTACAGTAATTTCAAAGGATAGCATATCAAAAGGACAAGGTTCTGCGTTATAGGACTGCGTTGCCGTTACATCAATACCTCCAGCACAGCCAATATCAATTTCAGAATCATTCTCCGTATCCAGATTTAACAGGATGTCGCCCGACAGTACCCCACCCTTTAACCCTAAGGCACCGGTCATCCCAGTCTCTTCATCAATCGTAAACAAGGCTTCAATAGCGGGATGTACAATAACGGATGACTCTAAAATCGACATGATTGTCGCCACACCAAGACCATTATCTGCACCTAATGTGGTGCCTTCCGCCTTTACCCAATCAGCATCTACATACATCTTAATACCTTCGTTATCGAAGTCAAAAGCTGTATCGTTGTTTTTTTGATGCACCATATCCAAATGCGACTGCAACACTATCGTTTTACGATCCTCCATTCCCGGAGTAGCAGGCTTTTTGATAAGGACATTTCCAATCTCATCCACACTCGTTTCTAAACCCAGGGATTTTCCAAAGTCTACCATAAAAGCAATTACACGCGCTTCTTTTTTAGAAGCTCGTGGCACTGCATTCAATGCAGCGAAATTTTTCCAGATTGCTTTTGGTTCTAACTGATCTAAACTATTATCAATCATATCTATAATTTTTCCTTGGCCAAAGTTACTCGATTTTTATTAGATATCCTTTGATTATTGCCGGGGAATAAAACAAAAGACAATCGCTGTTCGTTCTAATAACGGTGTAAACATGAACATAAAACTATGCATAAACCAGTACAAGTTGAACGAAAGGATATTTACTTTAAACCGGATAAGAAAAGGGTTCTCGCACGTTTTTTTTTCCTCGGCGATGACCGCACAATAAAAATTATCAGACGCATTTTATCCCTTAACGAGTTGGAACGGAAAGAAGTCTTTGGACAGGTCTTACGAAGCTATACGAAAAGACATCGCAGCATTGTCCATATCTTTGAACGGAATTTTGACCGGGTAAGCCACCTACTGGAGAAGATTCCTTTTTCAAAAGAAAGGCTAAGTCATATCGACAAGTTGCTGATCGGCTCCTACTTCACGATGGAATATTCCATTGAATCGGCTGCGTTATTTAATCCCTCCATTATCGAACATCCGGACCAAACCGAATTATTCAAAGGTGAAAAACGCGTTATTTTAAGTTTCAGGGCCACCGGAGAAGGTCATGTCTCTTCGATCGTTTTTCGCTCGGGCACCTTGGATGTCGACAATAATATTCATATCGACTATATCGGTAATCTATTGGATAAACCCATGCAGGTTAAAAACCACCGATATCACAAGGAGTCCTTCTTAAAGAAGATGAATGAGCTACATGCGGAACCCACGGAAGTCAAGTCCAAACTCGAAGAAAAGCTAACGGAGACATTTACGTATGAGGAACTTAAGCGGTACATCGATGAAGTGCGGCGGGAAAGCGAAGAAAATCTTGAAAATATTACGTTTTTACAACAGGCACTCTGGCTAGCTTCCTCGCATTATGAAATGACTTTTTCATTGGACACTTCCATTTCAGAACGCGTGATATTTCCGCTCGCCGACACAGAAAAAAGAGGAATTGAAGATGCTCGTTTTGTCCAGTTCAAAACCGAGAAGAATGAGAGCATCTATTATGCTACCTACACAGCCTACGACGGATTTAGTATCCTTCCTAAACTGCTTACCACAAAAGATTTTTATCATTTTAAGGTGAAACCCATCTATGGTGAAATTGCCAATAAAGGTGCGGCACTATTTCCAAGGAAAATAAATGGACGCTACGCCATGCTCTGTCGCATTGACGGCGAAAACAATTATATTGCTTACTCCAACAATATCAACATATGGCAGGAAACGGCAATCCGCATTCAAGAGCCGGAATATCCCTACGAATTTGTCCAGATCGGCAATTGCGGTTCACCGATTGAGACCCAATATGGCTGGCTGATCCTGACCCATGCCGTTGGACCAATGCGTGAATATGTTTTGGGGGCCTCTCTTTTGGACCTGGACAACCCCCATGTTGAAATTGGACGTCTACATAGCCCATTGATGACCCCGAACGATGAAGAACGGGAAGGCTATGTGCCAAACGTCATTTATTCCTGCGGTGCTCTGGTCCACAATGAACACCTCATTTTACCGTATGCGATGTCCGATTATGAGTCGACTTACGCCAGCATCAAGCTTGAAGACTTATTGCTGGCGATCTTGAATCCTGATCGCTATCATTAAAGGCACGAAAAACTACAATATAGGCCAAATAGAAACAGAGGGTGCTTTCAGCCCCTTGGTTTCTATTGATGCCATAAGACTCCAGTCCATCACAGCAACCTTTGGTTTCCTCATCGTAGAGTCCGAGCCTAAGATCATTCTCGCCCAAAAACCAACGGAATGAGGCTATCATTCGGGTAAAATAAACCTTTTTATTCGTCAGTCGAAAAGCTTCGCGATACATAAATACCATGGCCGTGACATCAAGCGGCTGCTGGCCAAACTTACTGACATGCTTGCCCTGCTTGGCCCATTCCTGGTTTCCCACCAACGAAAGCGCACCATTTTGGATCGTAACACTTTCGAGAAACTTTAATGTCGTAAGCCCCAACTGTTTTATGGTCTCATCATTTAAAAAAGGATATGCTGTCAAAAACGCATAGGGCAATATTGCATTATCATACGCCAATACAGATTCAAACCATTGCCAGTGTTCATCTGAACTCGCTTCGTATTCCCGAACAAGTTTGCCGATAAGCGTCCGCATCAGCTCTATCATGACCTCGTCATTGGATTGATGATGCAAATATTCCGCAATTCCTAGTACAGTATACGCTATCGCCCGATTGGAGCGCAACTGACTGAAATTTGGCACAGCTCTAAAAAACAACTCGTGCCCCAATTGATAATAACTGGTTAATTTAGTTTTACGAAGAAGCACCCCCAAGGACCATATCGTCCGTCCAAAGGAATCTTCCGAGCCGACTTCATCCAAGAAGTTATGCTGGAAATCCATGAAATTATGAAAAAGACCGTCTTCGCGCTGATGATAATAAATATAACTCAGGTAGGTGGAAATACGGCGGTCTAACTTCTTGTCGGCAAAATCATCCTGGGCCAATAAAGCGAGTAAAAGCGCTCTCGCATTATCATCGAGACAATAGCCCTCTTTATAGTTGGGCAAGGAATAAGTTGCGTGCTGTAAGATACCGACCTGATTGGTCAACCTATCGATATGCTTCCAGCTGAATTTGGGCATCTCATCTTTACTAAATCCTGCGTTTTCTTTAAGGCCGTCGTAGGTGGGTATGATTTTATCTAAAATCCGTGTATACCGGAGGCCAATATTTTTCCAGGTGATCTCCTTTCCAAATGCACTGGCATTGTCCCGCAAGGTGGTACGATAATCCAAATTTGAAAACAGGTTTTTAAGCGCTTCAGCCATCTTGACTGAATTTTTAAATTCGACCAATACCCCCCTTCCATCAGCCAGTAATTCCTTGGCGTGCCAGTAAGGCGTAGATACCACCGCAGCTCCGGCACCAATGGCGTAAGATAACGTTCCACTGGTAATCTGCGCCTCATTAACATAAGGGGTGACATAGACGTCACAGGCACATAGATACTCTACCAGGTCGGCCTGACTAACAAAGGAATTAACAAATTGGACGTGTTCCTGCAACTGATAAGCTTCCACGAGACTGCCTAAATACTCCCGATACTCCTCTCCCGAATGCGCCAACACATTAGGATGTGTTTTGCCAACTACGAGGTACAACAGATCAGGTTCATCTTTAACGACTTCAGGCAGGGATTCAATCACCATTTCAATACCTTTATTGCGTCCCAGGAAGCCAAAGGTCAATAAAACTTTCTTGCCAGAAAGACCTTTTTTAAGCTTCGCAAGCTCATGTTCCAAGGTAAACTCGGGCACACCATGGTGTATCAGTCTAACTTTTGTGGTATTGACCCTATAAATGGATTTGAGTAAAGTAACAGCATAATTGCTCATGACGATTACAATCGAAGCCCGCTTTACAATTTCAATTAGAATAGCTTTTTCATCGACATTTGGCTTCTCAAGAATGGTGTGAAAATTAACCAGCAATGGAATATGCAGTGCATTGATCAACGATAAGATATAGATGCCGCTATTACCGCCAAAGATACCATATTCGTGCTCCAATATTACACAATCGTAGCCGTTTTCATTAATATAGTTGGCCGCTTCAATATAGGACAATTGAGCATGCTGATCTATTTTAAAGACCACTTCACTGGGATAATCATAGTCCCGATCGGCGACTGCAAAAACATGTTGTGTCAGTTCCTGATTATGCAGCGCAACAGCGTGCAACAAGTCGGATGTAAAAGTGGCGATGCCACATTCTTTCGGCAAGTAAGTACTTATATAAGCGATCTTCATTGAAATAATATTTTTGAATATAGCCCGGACAAAGGCAATAGCATATGTGTGCTCCAATATCTAAATGCATCTCGAACCAAAATTGTTTGTCACAACTGTATGAATTAAATCGGAAGAAGGTGCTAAAACACCTTGTGTAGATAAGCTCCGTGCCACAAAACTTGGTGCTGCAACGCTGTCCATTTGATGGAAACAGGGTATCTATTGGTTATACTTAGTAGAAAACGGGGTCCATTGATTATGCGAAAAAAGACAACGCAATAACCCAGATTCACAACGCGTAGATTGCTATTGTATTTAAAAATCAATTTATCTAAGTTTGTTGCAGAAAAATGGGCATTGAATGAAATCAGCAAAGGAAAAAATGATTGCCGGCCTTCCCTATATCGATTCGGAGGGGCAATTATTTAAGGAAAGACAATACGCAAAAGAAGAACTTAAACGGTTTAACGATTCGGAGCCTAAACACCTGAAATTCAGAAAACAGATTATTCAAAAACTTTTTAAATCGACGGGAACTCGATTCTTTCTCGAACCTCCTTTTCGTTGCGATTATGGTTACAATATTGCTATTGGTGAGAACTTTTACAGCAATTATAATTGTACGATATTAGACGGCGCACCAGTTACCATAGGTGATAATGTATTATTTGGTCCTAATGTAAGCCTCTTCACAGCCGGTCATCCCCTCCATTTTGAAGCAAGAAATCAAGGTTGGGAGTTTGCGTTGCCTATCGTAATCGAAGATAATGTATGGATCGGTGGACATGTTATCGTCAATCCCGGCGTGCGAATCGGAAAAAATTCGGTCATTGGTTCTGGATCAGTCGTCACAAAAGATATTCCAGCAGACGTCGTAGCCGCAGGTAATCCTTGCCGGATAATTCGTAACATCACAGAAGCGGATCGGGTCACCTATGCTGAGAATCCGTAGGGACAACACAGGTCACATTTCTACGGAAAACGATCTATCTTCCCATTCACAGTTAACGTACAGAATTATCTGTTAAAGCTAATGAATAGCTGATAATGGTTTTATTTTGTTTTATGGGAACAAAACCATTGCTTTTCCAAAAATGTTGCTGGTCGCAGGTCACATCGACAAGAAGATATTTACCAGCAAATGTTTGGATAAATAGTTGCGCATGCCGCAATAATGCTGTTCCTATACCTTTCAATCGTACATGTGGGGCAACAGCGAGGAAATGAATTGTATAATTATCCCCTGAACAAATTAGGCTGAGTACGCCAACAACTTCATTTCCGTCGTAGGCGGCAAAATGCGTCGCTTCAAAGTCGCCCTCCAACATCACCTCGGCCAACTTACCTTCCGGGGAAAAAACCTCTTTTCGAAGTGTCCAGGTCCGGGCAGCAAAGACTTGTTCAATGTACCAGTCTATCATAATCTTTTTTCTAATGAGATAAATGCGTCGGAAAGATGATTAATGGTATCCGAAGGTAACAGCGAATAGGTGCCGATCGTCTTTACCGCAATATCTGCCGCGCGCCCATGGATATATACCCCCATAATTAAGGCCTCTTTAGGGGAATAGCCTTGTCCAAGCAGGGAAGTAATAATCCCCGTCAGTATATCACCACTGCCTCCTGTCGCCATGCCCACGTTGCCTGTACTATTGAAATACACGAATCCATCGGGCATAACCATAGCACTATTTGCCCCTTTTATTAACAGGTAAAACTGATATTTACGCGCAAAAACTTTCACTTTCTCCATCTTTTCAAAATCATCCTGCCATGTTCCCAATATCCGATTAAGTTCTTTGGGATGGGGAGTCAATATACTGTGCGCTGGAACAGAGGCCCAAAGATCCGGTTCACGGGCAAGAATATTCAAAGCATCAGCATCTAATACCAAAGGGGTATCATTAACCTGAGTTATAAATACCTTTAGCGCATTAATTGTAAGGGATGCTGTTCCCATTCCGATTCCGACACCCACAGACTGGTAACCTGTCAATAAGGGGAATTGACTAATAAAATCTTGTTGGAGATCAGTCATCACCATCGCTTCGGGCACGGCGGTCTGTAAAATGGTATTACCACAGTTAGGTACATAAGCTGAAGCTAAACCGCATCCTGCGCGAAGAGCCGCTTTTAGCGCAAGCTGAACAGCCCCTATTTTACCTTTACTTCCGCCAATAATCAGGGTATGACCAAATGTTCCCTTATGATCAAATCTCATTCGTTGTCGATAAAAGCACCTGACGAACGACTCGTCGACATAAAACAGATTGGTTTCTGCCGCTTCAATTGCGCGTTGGCTAAGACCTATATCCAATACCTTGAAGTCTTTTACATACCATTGGTTTTCGGGTAATAGCAAGGCGATCTTGGGAAACTGAAAGGTATATACCATATCTGCCTTTACAATGGGAACATCTGTAGCTGTCTTTTCATCAGCCAGCAGCCCAGAAGGCATATCGATCGAATAGATTGTTGCACCACATCCATTTATACTGGAAATTATACCATTCCAGTCAGCTGTGAGTCCTCGCTTTAATCCATAACCAAACAAGCAATCCAGTACGATTGCATCGGAAGGAATATCAACCTGATCTTCTGCTGCAATTTTTTGAATCATATGATTGGGTAAACGCTTTTGATTGGCAAGATTATCTGCGGAGTAATCCTCTACATCCACTAAATAAACCTTGACTTGGGCCTGTTGTTGATCCAACAGACGCGCCAGCACCAAGCCATCACCGCCGTTGTTTCCCTTACCACAAAAAATATAAAAGGTACTTTGCTCCAATCGTGAATGAAGCTTTTTAATTTCCTCAAAAACAACTGTTGCAGCTCGTTCCATCAGGTCAAGACTACTGATTTTTTGATCCTTTAAGGTTTCACTATCAATCCTGTTTATCTGCTGAGCGGAAAGTATCTTCATGTGGTTGCTATTTTTATTGAAAGTACCTATTCTCGAGCTTAATTAAAAATCTCGTTATACTTTTTGGTGGGCGATAGCAATCCTAGTGTAGGATCCCAAGAAGGATCCTACCGCCTAACTCGTGTAAGTGCGTAAATTTTATTCACTTGTTGTTACCTCTTTCACCCCGCCTGTACGTTTCAATGTACCCCAGGTATTCAATTCACCTTTGATGGCTTTTCTGACAGACTTGAATAAAACGAAGTACATCAGTTGACGCCAGAAAAAACGTTGCGGGAACAAATAAACTAAATTGCTAAGCTTCTCGCCCTCCATTTTAAATGCAATACCTGCAAAGAAAATATCCACGAATACAAAAAGGAAGTAATAAAACATCACTTGACCAAAACCGTTATGCAGTGAAAATAATCCTGCAATGCCCGTCCAGCTGATACCATTGACCTCGCTTAGGGAGAAAAGACCACTCACCAGAGAGAATAACATAAAAATATCGGCCAAGGGAGCAAATAAAGGAAGTATAATCTGAAAAATCAGAATATTAGGCATTCCGACCATACCAAAATAGCCATATTTGGGATTCAACAGGGTCTGTTTATTTTTCCAAAAACTCTGCAACACACCAAAACTCCAACGGAAACGTTGCTTGAAGAGCATTTTGACCGTATCCGGTGCTTCCGTATAAGCGATTGCTTCAGATGAATTTCGCACGGTATAACCCGCTCTTAATATACGCATGGTTAGATCACAATCTTCCGCTAATGTATCCGTTGTAAATCCGCCCACTTCCAAAATAACAGATCTACGAAAGGCGCCAATTGCCCCTGGTACGACCGATATCATGTTGAGCAAATCGAACGCTCTGCGATCCATATTCTGTGAGGTGATATACTCGATTGCTTGCCAATGCGTCAATATATTATGGACATTTCCAACCTTAACACTACCAGCGACGGCGGCGACCTGAGGTTTACTGAAATATTTCATCAACTGCTTTAACGCATCTGTTTTCAGTTGTGTATCGGCATCGATACAGAGCACAAACTCCGCTTCGGATTGCTGGATACCATAGTTAAGTGCAGATGCTTTCCCTCCATTTGGTTTTGTAAATAACCTTACTTTAGGGTGATCGCCATACACCTTACTGACCATCTCAAAAGTTTTATCTTTCGATCCATCATCAACAAAAATCAATTCATAATTGGGGTAATCCAAATTCAACAGGCTTTTTATCGTTGCTAACACTGTTATTTCCTCATTATAGGCAGGAATGATCACACTTACCTTTTCCCGAGGATCCACAACCAATTGAGACCGCTCTTTTTTACTTTTTTGTTTTTGTCGGATTGCCAAATAAGCAATCATTACTGTTCTAAAAATTGCCAATACAATTGCAATGGAAAAAACCAAGTTAAGGAAGATGTTACCATAAAACAATGTTCCTAAGAACAAACGGTTGGAAGATCCACTAAATCCCGAATCGGAAGCATTTTCAACAGGCGGCATCAATTCATCTCGTTTTTTGCCCATTAAATCACCAATCGTCGCAAATTTATATCCATGCGATTTAAAATAATGAATAATACGTGGCAAGGCAGCTATGGTCGCTTCCCGATTGCCTCCAGCATCATGTAATAGGATAATGTTCCCATTATCGCGTTGTTTGATGACTTCATTATAGACTTCATCTGCTGTACGGCCAGGTAACCAATCGTTGGGATCGATGTATTCGCCAATATTGATGTAGTTCTCTTTACGGCTCTGGGCCACGGGCAGAATTTCGGCCACCGTCTGTGGTTCGGCATCCGCATTAAAAGGTGCACGGAAAAGAATTGTACTATGACCGGTTATACATTCAATGATCTTTCGGGTGGCATTTAGTTCAAACTTAACCCTGTTTGGGCCTATTGTAGACATATCCGGGTGAAAAAAGGTATGGTTACCGAGTTCGTGTCCCTCTTGGTATTCTCTACGAACCAAATCCATATTTTTCTCAGCCATAACACCGACAAGGAAGAAAGCCCCCGGAACATGTTCCTTTTTTAAGATATCCAATACTTGTGGCGTATATGTCGGATCAGGACCGTCGTCAAAGGTCAAAACTACAGTATTATCCCGTTCTCCAAAGCGTTTGATCACATAATTGCTTGGCGTCTTCACATACGCTTGTCCTTGGATCATTGCTGTGGATGGATCAAAGGTAAATTTCACTTCCCCCGGAGCAGGACTATTGACCAAATCCAAAATCTCCCCATCGCCAATATATTGAATGCCGCCAACATTGATCTGACTTATTTTTCCAAAATCAAAGGGTTCTTTTTTCAAATTTTCTTGATTCAATGATCTGGAAATAAACGACCATAAACGAGCGTCTTCACTTCCCAAACGCCAAAGAGCAATGCCTGCAAGCCCCCAGTCATCGGCTTTGCGGATGAGATTGAAATAGGTTGCAGCATCAGTAAAATAGACATCATGATGCATCCCTGCGCCATCTGTATAGCTGAAGTTGAGATTGGAAGATTGGGGATCAAAAGTAATCTTAGCATTGTAATTATGCGCCAAAATAACGGCGTTATCATAAGTCAACGTCTTGCCGACACTGCCTTTTGGCCAATCATATCCATAACATGCCAAAGCCAAAATCACCTTTTCTGCATCGATCTTACTACAAAGTTCATCGAGATTTTTTTCGACCCATGCCTGATGTGAAACGGCCCCAGCATTACTTTCAATGGAATGCTGATCATAAGCCATCAAAATAATATAATCGTTGTATTTTTGTAAAGCAATGGGATCGTAATCATCATTTTCAGGTGAGATATCCTGCGTGACAAGCAGGCCCTCTGTATGAAATACGGTATAGATATGCGCCATAAAATCGTTTAATGGCTGGTGGTCATCCAACTGTAAATTCTCAAAATCGATATTTATGCCAGCAAAGCCATTGCGCTTCACCTTAAGAAGGATGTCGTCTATAAAACGCTGTTGTTTATCTGGATGAAGTAAGATTGCTTTGACTGTCTGCCCATCAAAATCGTTACCACTGAAATTGGAAATCTGCGCGATCGCTTTACGCTTATATTGATGAATCACCTTAAGCGCAGCAGTATCCGCTTTATCGACCACGGTATCTTGATTAGGTATCGTAAAAAAGGATTCCATAGCGACCATATCCAAATGACCGATATTGCGGCGTAAATCAGACAGCGACTGTTCACGGACTTCATTGGACCAAGAACTAACATAAAATCCCATATTGATTCTATCTTTGGTACCAATATGTTTCAAATGCTTCAGCTCCCGATCACGTTTAATTTTCTCCAATTCGGATTTTACAATGGTAAACTCCTTAAATTGTTTTGATTTTTTTAATCTGGCGGTAGACTTTTCAGTCAATGCTGTGTTGGTATTAATTGTTGGAAAAGGAGGAATCTGAATCTTCCCCAATGTATAAACCACACATATCACACCAATAATCAAACCTATTACCAATGCGCTGCTCATCCATGAAAAAGCGTACCAGCGCTTTTTGCTTGACGTCTGAAAAATCTGTTTTCCTGACATAATCGTATTCTTATTAACTTCGGCTAAGCTACATCAGAAAATGATCCAAAAAGTGGATGAATAGCTTAAAAATTTCTTAATTTTCTCAAATGATTTATGTTTCGAATTATATCTAAATTTAAGTATATTCGATAAACGCGATACACTAGCTCAGAAACTTTTATATGAGATCCATATATATACTCATTCCACTCCTCTCGTGTCAGGTTTTCAGTGGCTGTGGACAGCCGAATGTGGCTGCGCCAAAAGCCCAAATGCTCGACTCGGTCGCTGCAGATTTAGCGCGAACGGACGGACGCCAGTTTATTAACGCCGCTGGGATGACGGTCAAATCACGCATTTTATTGCCGGAAGGCTTTAAAAGGGCAAGCTATCGGACTGAAGAATTTGGAAATTTCCTTGAAAATCTTCCATTGTACCCCATCGACAGGGAGGTACATTATTACAATGGAAAAATTAAACCTAGAAATAACATCTACAACGGCGTTGTGAAACTGGACATCGGAAAGCGCGATTTACACCAATGCGCGGATGCTGTCATGCGGCTCAGGGCAGATTACTTATACCAACAAAAACGGTACAAGGATATCAGATTCAACTTCCTTTCCGATAGCAAACCCCGCACGTATACAAACTATGCAAAAGGAGACTACTCCTACCCAACCTATTGGAAATACCTGGAATATGTGTTTGCCTATGCCAATACAGCTTCGCTACACGATGAGCTGCCCAGTGTAAAAACGACTCAGGAAGTTAAGATTGGAGATACTTTTATCCAGAAAGGATCACCCATTGGCCATGCAATCATTGTAGTTGATTTAGCCAAGGACAGTACTGGAAAAACAATTGTATTGCTCGCACAAAGCTACATGCCAGCCCAAGAAATACAAATTTTAAACAATTGGAACAATAGCAAGCTTAGCCCTTGGTACGATATAGACCAAGATATTATAAAAACCCCTGAATGGACATTTTATCCTAAAAACCTCAAAACCTGGGAGTAATCCGCAGTGAACAATGGGGTCATTACGGGTCATTACAACCGACCTATTCATTGTCCGTACAAGCAGTAAAAAATAATAAAAGATATTTTTATCTTTTATTATAAATTTCTATTTTTGTACACGATAGTCATTTGCAAATGAACCCTATCAAGGTTATAAGATTCCTCACAGCGAGTGGATTTTTTTCATTTTTTATTCCGATCAAATAAAAGATAAAAAGGTATTTAAATATTTTATTATGATTACTGAAGCACAAAAAGAGTTAATCAAAGGTACTGTACCGGTTTTAAAAGAACATGGTGTAGCGCTGACCAGTCATTTTTATAAACGTATGTTTGCCCACAATCCGGAGCTTAAACATATCTTCAATATGGGAAACCAACAAAATGCCCGGCAACAAACGGCTTTGGCTACAGCAGTATTAGCCTATGCGGAGCATATTGAGAATCCCGCAGTCCTTCTTTCGGCAGTGAAACATATCGGACAAAAACACAGTAGCCTCAATATTCGTCCGGAGCATTATCAGATTGTTGGGAAGCATCTATTGGCGTCCATTCAGGAAGTATTGGGGGATGCTGCAACAGAAGAACTGGTTGAAGCCTGGAAAGTTGCCTATTTTCAGTTAGCAGATCTGATGATCGGAGTCGAAAAGGATATGTATAATCAGATGATCCAGAGCGACGGCGGATGGACGGGCTGGAAGCCATTCACCATTATAAAAGTGGTAGCTGAGACCGATGAGATTCAGTCTATTTATCTCAAGCCTACAGATCAAGGAAGACTTCCAAAACATGAGGCAGGACAGTATGTAAGTGTACGTGTATTTCTTCCCGAATTACACCTGTATCAACCCAGACAATATAGTCTTTCCGATGCGAGCAATGGCGAGTACCTCCGGATTTCGGTAAAAAGAGAAGCGGTGGAAGGAAAACCTGAGGGTATGGTGAGTAATTATATACATCAATACTTTGAGGTTGGAAAACAACTGGAACTCACGGCACCAGCAGGTTCCTTTCAACTTGTCGAAAGTGAAAAACCACATGTATTTATTAGTGGCGGAGTTGGTCAGACCCCATTGATGGCCATGTTAGAGCATTTAGCTGACAAGAAGGAAGACAAACCAATTACTTGGATCCACGGTTGCCGCAACCCTGATTTACATGCGTTTAAAGAAAGAGTAAAAACATTGGAGAGCCAACATCAAAACATGACTAGCTTTTCTTTCTATGACGAAGCACTGGATGCGGATGATGACGTTCTTGAGGGTTGGGTTGATCTCGCTAAAATAGATGCTTCTTATCTTCCACAAGAGGCAAACTATTACCTCTGTGGACCTGCAGGATTTATCAAAAAACACTTCCAATATTTAACCAATCAGGGCATCAACGCTGAGAACATTCATTTCGAAGAATTTGGTCCGGCATCTTTGCAACTAAATTAATTGCACTGCCCTATTTCATGAAATAGTCATCCCTAATTTTTAATCATTGACGGATGGCTATTTTTGATTTTGTACATTTGCAAAAAGCAAAAAAGAGATTATGGGTATTTTTTCTAAAACATGTGAATATGGACTAAGGGCAGTTTTTTTTATTGCACAAAGCTCCCAAGAAAATAAACGTGTGAGCATAAAAGAAATAGCAGAGAGTATCCATTCTCCGGAAGCTTTTCTAGGCAAGATACTACAGAATCTAAGCCGAGCAGGTATCATTCGATCCATGAAGGGACCTGGCGGTGGGTTTTACCTCGACAGCGGAGATATGTCCACACCACTATCCGAGGTTGTTAAAGCGATCGACGGTGAAAGTCTATTTGTCGGCTGCGGCATGGGGCTTGAATTCTGCTCCGAACAATATCCCTGTCCCTTGCATCATGAGTTCAAAAGCATACGCAATAACCTTTCAGAAATGCTTCAAAAAACAACAGTCGGCCAATTCAATAATGACCTTATCAAGGGGAAAATCCTATTAACGAAAAGCCATATCGAACCCAATAAAACTAGGGCCAATTCCTCAGATTAATAGGCTAAATCTTCCGTTTTTCCTTCATTTTTTCTATTGAGCATCGTTTTGAAAATAATCTAGAAGACGCAAAATCCACTTTTTCAAAACATAAACTGTACATTAACATAACCCACACAACTTAACTGATTAAAAGCAACATAAAAATTAAAAGACATTAAAATATATCGCATTTAAGCGTCCCGCCATTCAATTATTCAAATCATTGAAATCCCTTGAAATCACGTGAAATAGGATGACCCAAGACCATTTTTAAACCTGTTATAAGGTCGCCACCAAACTCGATATAACTACCTGAAAGTAACCCTCACTTTTTATTTAATCCACTCCACTGAACAAGGAAATAGCCTTTTTGTCAGCCTATACAACGCTACAATTCTCCTTTTTTGACATCTTTCCTTTGGGTTAAACCAAAAAAATATGGATCATTTTCTGACTATCACACCATTTTCATACAATTTTACAGCTTTTAACATAAAATCAAAAAAAATATAAATTAACATCTATACAACAATATTTTACATCGATCATATAAATAAAAAAAACACATGTAAAACGGTTTAAAAAGCTCGGCTTTTATAGTAGAAAGGGTATGGATAAAATTTTATCCATACCCTTTCTACTATTTATGGATAGTGCCAAAGCGAGCATTCCCTCCAGTGCCGGATACAAAAAACTACTGGAGACCACAATCTTTAAATTCTTCTTGTGCATTGTACAGCTCGAAAAATTGAATGACCCGAAAGACGGGATAGATTACAGTCTCCCCATAACGATGGCCACTTTACCAAAAGAGCATCCATGCAGCAGAGCGCGCACATGTACGTCTATTACATTTTTCTAGCACTTCTACCAACATCATGTGAAACATTTCGACGCCCCAAGCAAGTCCATTTGTAAAGACTACTTCATTAAGTATAATTAAACACCGGATTTAACACCATTTTAATTCGATCTAAGACAACATCTTTACACAATCACCCATTTACTCACAATTTGCATAAAATTGCTTAAAACGAGTAATAATAACCTTTCCGCAAAACTATAGGATGGTATAAAAAACTTATCCGCTACACAGACACACAACTCCCACCTGAATGGATCTGCGGCGACCAAGACCAACCATCCAAATCACCTGGCTTAATTCTATCCCTCTTTTAATCAATTTAAGACATCATCTCCATGTAAAGCACCGTACGGTCACTCAAGAAAAAGAGAAGCAAAAACGGGCTTAAAACAACCTTCATAGCATCGGACCAGCACTGGAATTTGATAAGTTAGATTACCCTTTCGGTATACCCAACAGCGTCAAAAAACAACAAAATAAATCAATAAGAATATTTAATACAGCTAAATAAACAGAATAATCTTAAGTAAAACATTACAAATAAAACTACCCAAATCCATTAAAATCAAATTCACACAGAACAAAACAAACGCTTTTATTATATTTAAGTTTTCCCAACAAACTATGAGTAACACCCCTTCTTTATCGAAATCATTTTTAAAAGCAGAACTTATAAAGATCAGGAAAACCCGCAATGTAATAATTGGCATCTTCCTCGCGATGTTCGTTTTTTGTTACGGATTTTTTCTGGTGTCTTTTTTTCAGAAATGGTCAGACAGTGAAGACAGGCTATCGTTTTTTTACAAATCACTCCCTACCCTATCCTTTCTTTTCGTTTACCTAGGCTTTGCGTTTGGCCTGTTGAGTTGGATAGCTTACATTAAAAACCAAAAATTCATCCATGCACTGCAGCAACTAAACGACAATGATCTTGACATCTACCAACAATATAGTAGACGGCTGATCCGCATCTTTTCAGCTATCGCCCCTTATCTTTTTTGTGAAAATGAAATTTTATTTTTCCCATTTATTGGCAACAAACAGATCCCAATTAGTCAAATCCATCGCATTGAAACAAAAATCATAAGAAACTACCGGGGCCCCAACAGCTATCGCATCTATTTCTATAATGAATTCAACAAAATCTATCAGGTCACCATGAATCAGAAAGGAGCTTTTGATTTCTTACAGGAGCAACTTCGGAAGAAAAGTCCAGCGATAGTTGTTGTTGCTAGAAACCATTAAACACATACGAGTTTTCAAATAATTCAGCGAAGCATCCCCATATCATCTTTCATTAAACTGCTAAATGTGATTCAGTTGAACAACTCGCCCCTATGCTTCTCGCGAAAACCAACAGTCATCCCCTAGCAACCTATCACTTATCCCAAAGGAAACTAGGTTGAAAGATACAGCCGGTATTTACCCGACTCAGCAACTTCTTTGATCACCTGATTTCTTTCTTCAAGAAATCGCAGCATGTATCGGGTTAAAAACAGCCATTCCGCAAGCCTTCCCAGAACCCCGAGAGGAGCCTTAAAATTGAACACATCTCGCATTAATACTTTACCATGTTCCAGTTCCTTGAAAATATGCTGGTGATTCATCGAATGAAACACTCCCTGGATCATTCGATCTTCGAAAAAATGAGGTTTTTCCATTACCGTTATCTGAACAGTCAATGTTTGCTTTACACCAAGATGCCTTGCACGCCAGCGCACCTGCTGCCCTGCCTCGATTAATCCTGTCGTCACCCCATCAATTGCCTCCTCTCCAGTTTTCTTTGTCGAATACTTATGCAGATCAATACTACGTGCCAAGTCAAAAACAACCGATAAAGGAGCTTCTATAATTGTGTCTAAAATAAGCTGCTGCATAATTAATACTCTTTTAATATATTTCACACGAATTTCGTAAAATTCAGTAATTTCTTTAGGATCGGGCACGGGAATTTTCTAAATTGATTTGCCTTCAGAACGGCAACTAGACAATAATTATGATAACACTACTTCAATTCGAAAAATCAGATTTCCCGCTTTTTAAGTCATGGATTCGATCAGCGGAGGAACTATTACAGTTTGCAGGACCGTATTTTTCGTTTCCGCTTACCGATTACCAACTTGAAAAATACATTCAAGACACAAAGCGAAACGCCTTTAAAATAATCGATACAGCAACCAAAGAAATTATCGGCCACTGCGAATTAAGCTTCGAACGGGACATTCCAAGACTTTGCCGCATCTTAATTGCAAAAAATTCCGAACGAAATAAAGGTTATGGCAGAAGCACGGTAAATGCACTACTCAAGCTGCTTTTTACTGAAGGCAATTATGAAATAGCTGATTTAAACGTTTATGACTGGAATCACAATGCAATCCGATGTTATGAAGCCGTAGGTTTTCGGATTAACGAAAATATTATTTCGGAAGTAACAATTGGCAATGACACCTGGAAAAGCCTCAATATGAAGATTAGCAAATCTGATTGGAAAAGTTAATTTAGCGCCATGAAAAATAAGCAAAAATTAAAGCATATAGCAATTTACTTATTCGTAATGGGTGCATTACTCGGTTTTTACAGCTGGAAAATCGAGCCACATTGGGTAAAACATGAGCAGATCAATCTAACTGTAAAATATTTACCAGAAGCATTGGAAGGAAAGTCATTGATCCAAATCTCGGACATCCATATCGGTAACTATGTGGATAAAGATTTTATAAAAAGAACCTTTCGGGAAATCGCAGCGTTAAAGCCCGATATCATGGTATACACCGGCGACTTTGTACGTCTTGTCCATAATAAAATCCCCTTAGAACAACTCGATGAAGTCATGCAAGATGCCCCAAAAGGCAAACTTCAAACATTGGCAATTCTAGGCAATCATGACTATGGAAAGAATTTTCAGGACAGTGCGGCGGCAGATTCAATCGTTAGCCTACTCAATGGATATTCGATAAAAGTATTGAGAAATGAAAGCGTAATAACCCAAGGATTAAGAATATTCGGTATAGATGACTTTTGGGGAACGAACTTTGACCTTGTAAAGACCATGAAAGACTATGATCAATCTCACGCCTGTTTAGTTTTATGTCACAATCCGGATGCTGCAGACCTCGACGGTTGGAATGGATACAATGGCTGGATACTGGCAGGACACACGCATGCTGGCCAAGTAAGAATTCCTTTTTGGGGCTCCCCGATTATTCCCGTCAAAAATAAAAACTACGATCAAGGAATCAAGAAAATAAGCGGAGATAGAACATTATATATCAACCGCGGACTGGGACACAGCATTCCCATCAGATTCAACGCCCGACCCGAGGTTACCATTTTCACATTAAGGAAAGAATAACAATCCAAGGATCGATCCAATTTGACCCGTTCCTTTAAACAAGATATGGATAAAAGGCCGTGTGAATCGTCTGTCTATAATCTTCCAGTGGATTTCCATTTTGGTGTGCACCCAAAACAGCATAGCTTGAGCTCCAAAAATCTGAAATGATAAAAAGTTGGCGCACGAACCCCTGTAAATTTACCAAGGGTATATCAGAACGAAACATACCTAACTCAGCGTAATACAAAAATAGAGAGACAAGTTGCTCTTCACGCTGTGCCACCAAACTTCTGTAAGCTTCTGCAATACTGGGGATCCAGTTGCAAATTTCAACAAAATTCTCAAAAATAAACCTGTATTTCGATATCAGCGCATAAGAGCCATCAATAAAATTATCCAGCACCCGGCGAAATGAGCTCGCTTCATGTTCAGGTTTCAAAATCATCTTTTCATACTCGTTTTGCAATAATTGGAAAAGTTGAAAAATAATATCCTCGGTATGTTTAAAATGATAATGAAGATTACCGGCACTTATATTCAGTTCCTGAGCAATTTGACGCGTTGTTACCGTACGTATACCATCACGATTGTAAAGCTTCAGCGCACCCACAATAATTTTTTCTTTCGTATTCATGGTGTAAAATTAGAACAATTGTTCTAATTTTACACCATGAACTAGAAATAAGACCATATACATGGAAAAATCAACGGGAAATTGGCTAAAAAGGCAATACATCGAATTAAAACAAACTTTAATCCCAGCTCATCCAAACGACAGTTCTTGGAAGAAATTCGGTAAACAGACTGCTTTCTTTATGTTTTTAACTTTAATGGCATGTGGTGCTATAGCAATGTTAATCGCCGTCTCCTTCACTCATTAAGTAGGGAGCTGTTTGACGGCTTATTTATCTTCTACTGGTTTTGTTGGTTCTTTATTCGATTTACTCGGACTAATCATTCCCCTATCCCCTTTCTGAACGGATGGCTGACTGATTTCGTTTTTGTACCGATCATTATCCATTTTTCATCTATCGTGGGTAGTTATGTATTCAATAATGGCAGAGCCCATGGTTATCCGCTTTACCAAATCTGGATAATTTCATTCTTTACCTCCTTACTTTTTGAATGGATTATGCCTCAATATACCACTTATAATACCGGAGATATTGCTGACGTCGCAGCTTACTTTGCTGGAGGGTTATTTTATTTCTGTTTCCATCAATCCTTCTATATCAAAAAAAATAATCAACTTATACAAGAGAGGAACAATAACCAGAAATTTACCTTATAAATTCTTAGAAGACAGCTTAAAATCAACAGTATTTAAGGCAAAATATCACAGGACTACAAAAAGGTCCCCCCAGCAGGACCACATAAAAAGTATACAGATCACATCAAAATTAGATCAGCGATATATTCGAAATAAAGGGAAACTCTAAAAATTGGACTTTTTCTGTAAAGGTAATCGTGAAATTATACCGATAGGAAAAAACTCTTTTCGCTAATCAAGAGAGCGATTAATGAAAGCGATTTAAAAGCTAAAACTGCGGGAAGCCTCTCTTTTAAAGAATACCATTAGCGGGAAAGCAGGCATTCGAATAAATGTAAAAAACCTTTGTTTGACTCCAAATACCCTGACATCAAACAAAAGGCCTTATAATCATCAATACTCGAT
>JBMAAL010000080.1:0-26523 GCA_050281725.1 Sphingobacterium sp.
TTTCCCATACCTTCAAAATACGAAAAATCTCAAAAACAAAAAAGAGACTATCCTTTTGAGACAGCCTCTTTTTTTATGTACTAAAATGAGCTTTAGCATAAACCTTTTATTCACAATTATTGTTATCTTTAATACAAAACAAGTATAATTTATGGCTTTTGTAGATTACTATAAAGTGCTTGGCATTGATAAAACAGCTTCAGCTGATGACATCAAAAAAGCATATCGAAAACTAGCCCGTAAATACCACCCTGATGTCAACCCCAATGACAATGAGGCCAAACAACGATTTCAGGAGATTAATGAGGCAAATGAAGTATTATCCGATCCCGAAAAGCGCAAAAAATATGACCAGTACGGTGAACATTGGCAACATGGAGAGGAGTATGAAAAAGCGCAACAACAATACCGTCAGTCCCAATCTAAGGGAGGAAATCCATTCGGAGCTGGAGGAAATCCATTTGGTGGTGGCGGTTCCCATGAGTACACTGGAAACTTTGATGATGGGCAATTCTCGGATTTCTTCGAACAGATGTTTGGTAGCAGACGCGGAGGAGGCCGTCAAAGTACATTCCGTGGCCAGGACTTTAATGCTGAACTCAGCTTAACCTTACAAGAGGCTTACACGACACATCAACAGACCTTCAATATCAATGGAAAAAGTATCCGCATCACGATTCATGCTGGCGTGGAGGATGGTCAAAAGATCAAACTGAAAGGTTATGGCGGAGAGGGGATCAACGGAGGGCCAAAGGGAGATCTCTATATCACCATCAACATCACACCTGATGCCCGTTTTAAACGTCAGGGGAATGACTTATACACGACACTTGATGTAGACCTCTATACAGCTATTCTAGGCGGCGAAGTGACCTTAGATACATTCGGCGGAAAAGTTAAACTGAAAATTAAAGCCGAAAGTCAAAATGGTGCAAAAATGCGACTTAAAGGAAAAGGATTCCCCTTGTATCGCAAAGAAGGTGAATTTGGCGACCTGTATGTCACATTGAATATTCAAATGCCCAATAATCTGTCTGCCGAAGAAAAGGCCTTGTTCCAACAGTTGAAGGATTTAAAACACTAATCTTATGGAAACGACACTCATTAAAGTCATCGACTTCTGCCAGTCCAGAAAGGTTGAAACAACATTCCTGCAAACCATGGAGGAATACGGACTCATACATATTGTCATTCAACAAGAAGAACAATATATTGATGAAGAGGAGCTCCAAAAATTGGAACGCTTTTCAAATCTCTACTATGATCTTGAAGTAAATCCTGCAGGAATTCAGGTTGCCAGTCACCTATTGGAGAAAGTTGAACAACTCCAAAATGAAATTTCACATCTAAAAAATAAATTGAAAGCCCTGGATTATTGATCCAAGGCTTGCAATTTATTTCGTTAGAATTCGACATCCCGCTCTGTATTCACCTTGGTCTGCCAAACAATCTTGTCTTGCAATGTGGTGTACAGAATTTCATAATCCCCTTTACAAGTTACAAAGGACCCATAAAAATCACCGGGCTTCATCACGCGGTAAACAACCAGTTTTCGTTCTCCGCCAACTTGACCATAGGCTTTCATTAACATATAGCCCGTTTTATTCACTTTTTCTTCCGGAATTTTATAATCCAAATGCGAACGGCTACTACCATCATCAGGACATAAAATCTCTGTGCGGCTCGGGGTAAATTTATAGCGATCACGATACATAGCCACATTGGACATGACCACATTCTTGGCCCACGCGATATCGGTAAAATCCTCCGGGAAGAGAAAGATCAATGATACCATTTTCTCTTGCCAAAGGCGCCCATTAAAAGGAATTACAAAATGAAGCAACTTTTGGCCTTTAAAAGTTGTAGTCGTATAAAAATATCGTCCTTCCTTATGTTGCTCCCGTTGAAAAGAACTTAAATCAAGAAGATGATTTTTCTTCCCTTTTACATTTGGAGAGTTGTTGACTACAGCAAGCATGTCATACTCATATTTTCCTTCCAGATGTCCAGAAAACAAAACCTGATACGCGGTATCTGAATAGCGTAAATAGCGCAATACACGACGAAATCGCTTGTCAACCTGCTTTGCATTAATTGGATTAATCTTACCTTGCCAATTTTTATCCTCCATAATATCGTCCCCGAGGAATACGGTTAGCTCTTTGTTAATATTAACAAAATACTCGTCTCCTTGCACGGCAAAACCGTTGGGAACCACTTTATAGGACTTACAGGAAGAAAGCATGGCCAAAACCATAATAAAATAGAAAATTTGAATGAATCTGCTCTGCATATTTATGATCTAATCTTTACTTCTTTAAATTTAAACGAATCGGCAGTGTATAAGCCACGCGTACCGGTCTACCATTCATTATCCCTGGTCTCCATTTTTTTGCACTTTTTAGGAGTTCCAATGTCGCCTCTTTGGTCCCATAACCAAGATCTTTCTTCACATCAAAATGAGATAAACTACCATCCTTTTCGACCACAAAGGCCACTTCGATTATACCGTTAACACTGTGTTTAATCGCTGCTTCAGGAAAAACAAAATTATTGCCTACCCAGACCATAAAAGATCGCATTCCCCCAATCGGTGTCGGTTGTACTTCAACTTTATTAAAGGCAACTAAATCATCCTGGAAATCCAACGAAAGATTCCAGCCATTGCTCTCATCTTCCGGCTTTACGTCCTTGAGTCGTTTTTCAGTTTCGTCATTAGGCTCAGACGCCGGAAATGAATGCGATGACATCCGAACTTTTCTGCCTAATGTGTCGGTTTCCTCCCAATAATACGTTGTTTTTCCACCAACAGTAACGGGTAAGGAAAGCAACGATCGAACAACTTTCCCATTGACAATTGCGGGTTTCCATTTCCCACTTGCTTTTACAGCATTTTCCACAGCGGATGCCAGGCTATAACCCAAATCATTTTTAGCTTTTATATGGCTCAACTCACCATTTTTCTCCACAATGGCTGTGATGACAATTACCCCGATCACATTATTTTTTATTGCTTCATCACTTACGTGAATTCTATTGCCCAATCCAATGACATACTTTTTCATTCCTCCAACTGGAATGGCCATGATCTCCGGATCTTTGTAGACCTTCCTGTCTTCATTGACCTGTTCATTTTTCAGCTCCTCAGGCTGGCTCGGCAATGTCTGCTCATCAGTCACAGTTAACCCATTGACGCTTTCTTCTACATCCGCTACCATAGCCTTGGCCCTACTCGTATTAAAGACCAAAGTAGACCCTGCTACCACCAATAGCATGGGCAGCACAATCGCATATAATAAACGTTGTCTTTGTACAGACTTATCTTTAAATAACATCGTGATGCGCTGTTTTAAAAAAGAATGATTGGAAAACTCATGTGAAAAAGCCAATTGATCTGTACGCAATGCATGAGCAACCAACATTTCTGCATAAGCCACTTTATCGGTCGAGCAAATTTCATCTACAATATACTCGTGTTGAAACCTGATTTCCTTTTGAAAGAAATATACAACAGGATTGAACCAATTGAAAATTTTAAGTAACTCAATCAACAGCAAATCGTAGGAATGCCCCTGCTCAGTATGAACCTGCTCATGCCATACAATATTCTTCTTGTTTTTAATCGATTTCCCAATCACAACTCGATTAAAAAAAGAAAAACTCAGGTACTCGGGAGAAGAACGCAATACCAGTACAAGTTGCCTAATACGTATTATCAGGAAAAAAAAGGCGACTCCCACTCCTATCCAATACATCTTGGTAAGAATATCCAATAGAAAAAGAGGTTTTTCTTCGATCGGGCTCCCGATTTCGACATCCATATATATTCCTAAATCGACCTGCGGAATATGATTGGAAATCATCTCCGTCTTGGGTAATTCAATAAAAATACCCACAGGAGCTAATAAGGAAAATACAACCATTCCAATCAGATAGATCCGATTCCATTGAAAAAAAGTAAGTTTTCTAAAAATCAGTTTGTAGAGCACAAAACTAATAATCAATGAAATATTGACAATCAATAAGTAAATCATAATCAAAAAGTTTATAAAAGGGTATTGGTTGTTATTTATTACGTTCGATGATCGATAAGATGTCATCCAGTTCCTTGATGTCCAACCTATTCTCTTCCAAAAAATAAGAGAGCATACGCTTGGGCGAATTATCAAAATAATTGGTTAATAACTTACCTGTAATACCTTTCTTATATTCCTCTTTTGAAATCTTTGGTAAATATTGATGACTTTTACCAAAAGATTCATGCGTAACAAAGCCCTTTGTTTCGAGAATACGAACGATGGTCGAGACCGTATTGTAGGCTGGTTTCGGTTCCGGAAGTCGATCAATAATCTCTTTGACAAAGCCACGGCCCATCTCCCAGAGCTCTTGCATAATCTGCTCCTCGGCTTTCGTTAACTCTTTAAAATCTTCCATAACTCCTCAGGAATAAAATAAATACCAGAATAATAAATCAATACACAAGTTATAACTAAAATTATAGTTTTACAACTAATAAATTAGTTAAACAAACAATAACCTGATAATCAAACAATTATTTTTACAACAACACGTAATATTGTCATACTTATTCGTCGAAATTCTTTTTCCTTGAGGCTTTCAATTGAGACTGTTGCTTCTTTCGATCCAGTCTTTTCAGCACACTCGAATACGGAGTTTTGGTTTTTTTACGTGGTTTTGCCAGCACAAGTGCGCCCTCCAATATACGCTTAAAGCGATCGATTGCGATTTCTTTATTACGGATCTGCGACCGATCGATATCGCATTCCAATTGTAGTATTCCTTCTTTATTTATACGATTTGTCAACGCGGTGAAAATCATTGCTTTTTCTTCAACAGAAACAGCTGTCGATAGCGCAACATCCCACTGCAACAATACTTTCGATGACACCTTGTTTACATGTTGTCCACCTGCTCCACCTGATCTGGAAAACTTAAACATAAGTTCTCCTATTACTCCTTCTAAATTCATTTATTTTTAAATGCTTCTTCTATTTTTTCCATCTTTTTTAATAGAAAGGTCAATTTTTCCACTTGATCCCGTTGTACTTCGACAAGTTCTTGTTCTTTGCGGATAATGAGATGATCTATTTTCTCATGCAATTCCCTGATTTCGAGTTCAGCCTTTAAGTTGACCATATAGTCATTTCTTGCACGTTCACGATCCTTATCTTCCTGTCTGTTTTGACTCATCATAATAACTGGAGCTTGTAAAGCAGCTACACAGGACAAAATCAGGTTCAGTAAAATAAAGGGATAAGGATCAAAGCCTTTATTATTTAACCAAAAGATATTGGCCGCAATCCAGACAATCAAAAATAAGATAAAGGAAATAATAAAGATCCAGCTTCCACCAAACTCAGCCACTTTATCTGCAACCCGGTCTCCTACGCTGACTGGTTCCATATTATCTCCGTCCAAACTTGCGCTGATTACTTTATTTTCCTTAAAACTGTCGATGACCTGCTGATCCAATTGACTTAATTGTCCAGACTCATCTTTCAGAAATTCGGCGATATAAGTTTCTTTAAATCGTGTCAACTCGCTTGCGGCGATATACTTGTCCTTACTAAAACCTGGATATTCCTTTTTTATCAGCTTAAAAATGGGTTGTCGGATTGAAGCCCCCAAAATACGTTGTTCCGAAGGAAATTGCTGTCCTGAAATATCACTTATAAAGTTATCCATATACCGATTTAATGTCTATTTAAAGATAGTGCTTTTTAACCAATCAAAAAATTCACAAAACTATGGCAATTGGTTTTTGTTATTTTACGCATAAATAGACGAAATTTGCAACACAAAATTCAGGAATAAGCATCTTCAATTTATCATGTTATCATGAAGTAATTTAAGAGGACACTTGTTAAACTAAAAAAACCTACGTCGGTGCCACATGAATGAATAGCGTTTGTATGTAATAGACATTGCGAGTCTTGAACAACAACAATCAAAGTACTAACACGAGGTTCCCGGGAGCCTTTTAACAAAAAATAAACAGCGTTTATAACGGGATGCCGTTAAAATATGCGCTCAGACATAATTAAGCAGATGAAAATAGGAATTGTTTGTTATCCCACCTTTGGTGGAAGTGGTGTAGTTGCAACCGAACTAGGAAAGGCCTTGGCCGCAAATGGACATGAGATTCATTTTATTACCTATCGACAACCTGCACGTCTGGATTTCTTCTCTGAAAACCTATACTATCATGAGGTAGCTGTTTCGCAGTATCCTCTTTTTGATTTTCTACCCTATGAATCTGCGTTAGCCAGCAAATTGGTTGATGTTGTTCGTTTCGAAAAGTTGGATTTGATCCACGTCCACTATGCCATTCCCCATGCATCAGCGGCATTTATGGCCAAACAGATCTTACTCACTACCTACGGCATTAATATTCCTGTCGTGACGACTTTACACGGGACAGATATTACATTGGTTGGCAAAGACAAGAGTTTTAGTCCTGTCGTAACATTCTCGATCAATCAATCCGATGGCGTAACCGCTGTTTCAGAGAATCTGAAAGATCAGACGCTCCAATATTTTGATATTACGCGCGATATCAAAGTGATTCCCAACTTTATTGACCTCGACAGATTTAGCAATAAAGATCGGTCACATTTCAAAAAAGCCATTGCACCCGGCAATGAGCGAATATTGGTCCATACGTCCAACTTTAGAAAAGTCAAAAATACAGAAGATGTCATCCGTATTTTTAAGAAAGTACATGATGTTATCCCTTCCAAATTATTGATGGTAGGTGACGGTCCTGAGCGTCGAAATGCAGAAGAGCTATCCAGAGAACTTGATGTATGCAAGGACGTCCGTTTCTTGGGGAAACAGGATGCAGTGGAAGAAATATTGTCTGTTTCAGATCTTTTTCTGATGCCTTCAAGTTCGGAAAGTTTCGGTCTTGCGGCTTTAGAAGCCATGGCTTGTCAAGTTCCAGTCATCTCTTCGAATACTGGAGGGTTACCTGAGCTGAATGAAAACGGCGTCACTGGATTTCTCAGTGCTGTTGGTGATGTTGAAGATATGGCAAAGAATGCGATTTATATCTTGGAAGATGGGGAGCGCTTAGAAAAATTTAAAGAAGCGGCATTAAATCATGCAAAAAAATTCCAATTGTCCAATATTATGCCTTTATATGAGCAGTATTACCGAGAAGTCATTAATCAAACAATAAAAGCACAATAAATATTATTTTAGGCTTAAGGGATAAAAAAAATATTTTATCTTTGACCTTTGGAAAATTTCCAAAAAAACAATTATGAAATACAAACGTATCTTATTAAAACTTAGCGGTGAATCCTTAATGGGTGACCAAAGCTACGGTATCGATATTAACCGTGTATCACAATACGCTAATGATATCAAAGAACTTCACGATCAAGGTCTAGAAATTGCAATTGTTATCGGTGGCGGTAATATATATCGTGGTCTAAGCGCCGAAAAATCAGGCATGGACCGTGTTCAAGCAGATTATATGGGCATGCTTGCCACAGTCATCAACAGCATGGCTCTTCAAGATGCGCTTGAGAAAGTTGGGAAAAAGACACGTTTGCTTACTGCGATCAAAATGGAGCAAATCTGCGAACCATTTATTCGCAGAAGAGCAGTACGCCATTTGGAAAAAGGACGTATTGTTATTTTCGGAGCTGGTACAGGAAACCCTTATTTCACAACGGATACCGCTGCATCTTTGCGTGCAATCGAAATCAATGCCGATGCCGTATTGAAAGGAACCCGTGTGGATGGTATTTACACTGCAGATCCTGAAAAAGATCCTACCGCAACAAAATTTGAAGAAATATCATTCACAGAGGTTTATGAGAAAGGATTAAATGTTATGGATATGACAGCCTTTACCCTTTGTCAAGAAAACAAATTACCGATCATCGTATTTGATATGAACAAACCAGGCAACTTATTGAAACTTGCTAATGGTGAACATGTCGGAACTGTGGTTAAATAATTTAAATCTGTAAAAAACGTAATCTTATATGAACGAACTAATTTCAATTGAATTGGACGATTGTAAAGACAAGATGTCCAAAGCAGTTGCTCACACCGAATCCGAATTAACTAAAATTCGTGCGGGTAAAGCTTCTCCATCGATGTTAGATGGAATTTCAGTAGACTATTATGGTAGCGCCACTCCACTTTCACAAGTGGCCAACATCAATACAACTGATGCACGGACTATTGTTATCCAACCTTGGGAAAAATCGCTCATCAACGCAATTGAAAAAGCTATCACTGACGCTAACCTAGGAATCAACCCACAGAATGACGGTATCGTTATTCGTCTGAATATTCCTCCTTTAACAGAAGAAAGAAGACGTGATTTAGTTAAGAAAGTAAAAGAAGAAACTGAAAGAGGCCGTATTGGTGTACGTAATATCCGTAAAGATGTCAACGAATCCATCAAAAAATTAAAAAATGACGGTGCTTCTGAAGATGAAATCAAAACTGCTGAAGGTGAGGTTCAAAAATTAACAGATGCATTCATTGTAAAAGTTGATAAATTGGCCGAACTGAAAGAAAAAGATATCATGACTGTTTAAGTTTTCCTACTTGAATAGAAAAAAGGTCTGAAAAATATTCAGACCTTTTTTATTGGTATGAAGAATTCCTCACTCCTCCCCTAAAACGAACTCTTCCCAACCTACAATACATTGACTTTCCAAAAATCTTATGGTTTAAGATTCAGCATACTCTTCAAAAATATTCCCTGTTGTACCATTGATTTCTGAACAAATAATTGTACATTGTACACTAACAAGTAATCAATTATATGATGAACAATTCTCGTCGTCAATTTTTAAAGCAAGCTGGAATAGGTCTTTCGGCAGCTTATCTGGTGCCCAACTTTATATCTTGTCAAAATAAAGCCGGTGCAACCAGCGACAATCCATTACAGAATATAGGCGTACAGCTGTATTCCATTCGCGATTTAATGGATAAAGATCCGAAAGGATCTTTGGAACAAATTGCCAAAATTGGGTATAAACATGTTGAGCTCTATGGTATAGACGCCACAGCCAAGCAGTTCTGGAAATTGCCCTACAAAGAGTTGAAGAAAATATTGGATGATAACGGTCTAAAAACACATTCAGGCCATTACGATATGTCCAAATACCTCAGTAAAGCGCATACCGACAAAGAAGATCTTGCGGTTTATTTTGATGCAGCAAAAGAACTTGGCCAAGAATATGTAATTGCTCCTGTAACACCGATGTTTGATCTGAATGCATTGAAAAAAGATGATTATCTCTATGCTGCCGAGCAATTGAATAAAGCTGGTGAACAGGCTAAAAAATTAGGTCTAAAAGTTGCCTACCACAATCATTTCTGGGAATTTAGGGAACTGGGCAATAACACGACCGGTGAAGAGGTGATGTTAGCATTCACTGAACCTGATTTGGTCGATTTTGAATTAGACCTTTTTTGGGCAGAAAAAGCGGGTAAAAACCCGATAGCCTTGTTTGAAAAATTCCCCAACCGTTTTAAACTTTGGCATGTCAAAGATATGGATAAGACAAAATCCAATCCCATTGAATGGCCCAAAGATGGAAAATTGCCGATTGAGCAAATCTTCAATGACATCAAGTATACCGAAGTGGGGACCGGAAGCATCAACTTCCCTGAAATCGTCAAAGAAAAGAATAAAGCCGGACTTAAATATGCATTTGTTGAGCAAGACAATATCTATATGCCAAATAAGATCGAAAGTCTCAAAAAAAGCTACGATTATGTTCAGGCAAATCTTATAAAATAAAAAAAGGGAGCAATGCTCCCTTTTTTTATTTTATAAGATTGTCAGCTTAGAATTCGGTATCTTCGACCTCAACTGCGGTCTCGATAACTTTTCTCGCCAACTCTTCTTTAAATTCGATGATATTCTTGCTAATTGTTTCATCATGTGTACCCAGAATCTGAGCCGCCAAAATACCTGCATTCTTCGCAGCATTTAAAGCGACAGTCGCTACAGGAATACCATTGGGCATCTGAAGGATAGAAAGTACGGAGTCCCATCCATCAATGGAATTTGATGATTTTACAGGCACGCCTATTACAGGTAAATGTGTAATAGAAGCGACCATTCCAGGCAAATGCGCCGCACCACCCGCTCCAGCAATAATAACTTTCAAACCACGAAATGCTGCATTTTTGGCATAATCAAACATACGTTGTGGTGTACGATGTGCTGAGACGATCGTTACCTCAAATTCCACCCCAAGGGTTTTGAGCACATCTATCGCATCCTGCATAACAGGAAGGTCCGATTTGCTTCCCATGATAATGCCTACCTGGGCCTTATTATTGACTGACATAGTATTATTAAGCTTTAACTTTTAATATTTCTTGTACTTTTCTTGCATTGGAGATCGCTTTCTCCCGATCATCATTGATGATACAAACATGCCCCATCTTGCGGAATGGCTTTGTATATTTCTTTCCATATAAATGGATATATACGCCTTCCATTGCCAGCACCTCTTCTACGCCCTCATATTTGGCCAATCCTTCATAGCCAGGTTCACCTAACAGGTTAATCATAACGGCATTCGTTCTGCATTTGGTATCACCTAAGGGTAGATTGAATATAGCCCTTAAATGCTGTGCAAATTGCGACACATAATTACCCTCTATTGTCTGGTGACCACTATTATGAGGGCGCGGCGCCAATTCGTTGACCAAAATATCACCATTTTTCGTTAGGAACATCTCTACAGCCAATATACCTACGACCTGCAAATCATCGGCAATCTTTTTTGCTATCGCCTCTGCGCGTTGTTGAATCTCTACACCATACAAAGACGGCGCAATCAAAAATTCCACCAAGTTAGCCTGAGGATTAAATTCCATCTCTACCATTGGAAATGTAGACACTTCACCCTTATCATTCCGGGCAACAATGACCGCGATTTCCTTTTCAAAATCTACCCATTCTTCAATTAGGCTAGATTCTTCGAAGGCGTCTTGTATATCCTGTTGAGTAACAATCTTCTTTACCCCTTTTCCATCATATCCGTCCTTACGCAATTTTTGGATATAGGGTAAGTTTAACGAGGCATTCACCAAATTATCTTTATTGGATATCAATTGAAATGCCGAGGTGGGTATATCGTTTTGTTTAAAAAATTGCTTTTGTAAACCTTTATCTTGAATCAGACGAATGATACGTGATTGCGGGTACACGATAACGCCCTCGCCTTCCAATTTCTCCAAAGCATCTACATTCACCTTCTCAATCTCGATTGTGATCATGTCCAAATCCTTGCCGAAATTATAGACCGTTTCAAAATCGCCCAATGAACCACATTCAAATCTATTGCACAACTTGCGACAAGGAGCATTCTTATCCGGGTCCAATACATGAACATTTACATTGTAATTAATGGCTTCCTGGATGAGCATTCTTCCCAGCTGACCGCCGCCAAGAATACCCAATTGCAATTCACCATAAAAATCTTTTGCCATAATTGATTTAAAATCTTATAAAATTTATCTTTTAAGCTTTTCCGTTGAACAATTGCTCACCTAACAAGCTTTCTTTGTCTATCTTTCTTTGCAACTCAATAAAAGCACCGATTAATGCCTCGGGACGTGGCGGACAGCCCTGGACATAAACATCCACGGGGATAACGCGATCTACCCCTTTGACCACATGATAACCATGCTGCCAATATGGACCGCCACAGTTGGAGCAAGAGCCCATCGAGATAACATATTTAGGATCGGGCATCTGTTCATATAGTTTCTTGATACGATCGGCCATCTTAAAAGTAACCGTTCCAGCAATAATGATCACGTCGGACTGCCGTGGAGAAGGCCTTGGGAATACGCCCATCCGATCTAAATCGTACGTTGAAGCCATTGCCCCCATCATTTCAATGGCACAGCAAGCAATACCAAAGCTCATGGGCCACATTGAAGATAACCTTGCCCAATTCAGCAAGTCATCTAATTTGGCAACAATAACACCATTATTCTGCAATTGACTATCTAAACTCATGCTTACTCAGGTTTTTTAAATCGAGGTTTAAAGGCTGGTTTCGGCGTCGATACCTGTTCATCTATCGTCGTTTTGTGCGCGACAGCATCCTCTACAATCCGCGCATAATCACGCACCTGATAAGTCCTGCTATTCAGGCTTGCATAGGCGCTATCCGGGATAGCTACAGGAACTTTAGGTAAGGACACATTCGGTTTAACCCATTCCAAATCGCCCTTTTTCCAGACAAAAACCAATCCTAAAATTAAAATGCCAATGAACATCGCCATTTCAATCATGGTAAACCAACCCCATCTTCCATCTGCCGCAATATATTCGGACTGTCCAAATACAGTGGCCCATGGAAAAATAAAAATAAGCTCCACATCAAAAAGTAAAAATACAAGGGCAATAACATAAAACCGTGGATTAAACTGAACCCAAGAAGAACCAATGGGATCCTCTCCACATTCGTAAGTACTAGATTTGATGGGATTATTCTTTTTCGGAGAGATTAAACGTGCTAGAAAAATGGTCGCACAGACTAACAGCGCCCCTATCAGCAGAATGATAAGGATTTTGCCGTATTCCGATAATTGCGCGGGGTCATCCATAATAGCTACAAATCTAACAAATATTTCGTTTACTCGGGTGAGGAACTTTAAATTACGAATTATTTCTTTAAAAACAGTTCGAATTTTACGAAATCGATGACCGCTATCCTGTCTGCTTGCAGCCTAGATTCATCTGGTGCAGCACTTCGCAGCAACTAAAAATTAATCGAAAGCGCAATATTATGTTCAAAACCTTCATGACTTCGCAGACACCAACAGCAATGAAAGCGGACTGAAGGTTCTTTCTGGCCAATAAGATCAGACACTTTCAGAAAAAAAAATAGGGCATCGTATAAAACGATGCCCTTCTTATGATGTAACTATTCTCTAAAAATTACATTTTTCCTGGCATTTTGGGCATATTACGCATCAATTTAGCCGCCATCGCTGGATTAGACATCTGCTTCATGACTTTACGCATATCACCAAATTGTTTCAATAACTTATTCACTTCATTAATATCAGTACCTGATCCTTTCGCAATACGTAAACGACGTTTTTGATCAATGACATCTGGATTTTCACGTTCAAAAGGTGTCATGGAATCGATAATCGCTTCAATGGGTTTGAAAGCATTGTCATCTACTTCAATATCTTTCATTGCTTTACCAACACCAGGGATCATTCCCATGAGGTCTTTCATATTACCCATTTTCTTGATTTGTTGAATCTGGGATTTAAAATCGTTGAAATCGAATTTATTCTTACGGATTTTCTTTTGGAGCTCTGCGGCTTGCTTCTCGTCAAACTGTTGCTGTGCCCGTTCCACTAAGGATACCACGTCACCCATACCCAAAATACGGGACGCCATACGATCAGGGTGGAATACATCCAATGCATCCATCTTTTCACCTGTACCAATAAACTTGATAGGCTTATTAACGACAGATTTAATCGATAAAGCTGCACCACCGCGTGTATCACCATCCAACTTGGTCAATACTACACCTGTAAAGTCCAGACGGTCGTTGAACGTCTTAGCTGTATTCACGGCATCTTGACCAGTCATTGAATCCACAACAAATAGGATTTCGTCTGGTTTTGTCGCTTCTTTAACCGCTGTAATCTCCACCATTAAAGGCTCATCGATGGCCAAACGACCGGCTGTATCGATGATTACGACATTATTTCCATTGCGTTTGGCTTCTTCCACACCGGCTTTGGCAATCGCAATAGGATCGTTAGATTCACGATTCACATACACTGGTACGCCCACTTGTTCGGCAAGCACTTCCAATTGATCGATCGCAGCAGGACGGTAAACGTCACCAGCCACCAACAATGGTTTTTTATTCTTTTTATCTTTAAGGTACAAGGCCAACTTACCGGAGAAAGTTGTTTTACCAGCACCATTCAAACCTGCAATTAGAATGACTGTTGGATTTTTTCCAGTCTCAAGCTCCGTAACAGATCCGCCCATCAAAGCTGTCAACTCATCGTTCATGATCTTCGTCAACAATTGGCCTGGGGAAATACTGGTCAGTACATTTTCGCCTAAAGCTTTTTGTTTAACATCGTCGGTAAAAGTTTTGGCAGTTTTATAATTCACATCGGCATCCAACAACGCTTTGCGAATTTCTTTCATCGTTTCTGCAACGTTGATCTCGGTAATACTACCCTGTCCTTTTAATACTTTAAAGGCCCTATCTAACTTATCTTGAAGATTTGAAAACATAAAATCTGAATCTTATTCTATATAAACAGCAAAGTTAAAAAAATTGTCTATAGTAACCTCATTAACACCCCATAAAAAATGCGACTATGAAAAATAATCGCATTTTTGTCGGATAAAGTTACAATATCCGTATTTAATCACTTCTACGGCCACCGAATAAAATAGACGCATAATACAAAAGTGTTACCAACGCACTTAACGCCGCTACGACATAGGTCATCGCTGCCCATTTCAAAGCATCTTTCGCACCATCATGTTCGTCGCCATTATAGGTTACACCAGCATGGTTTAACCATTCCAGTGCGCGGTTCGACGCATCAAACTCTACGGGCAAGGTGATAAAAGAAAACAAAGTCGTAATAGCCAAAGCCCCAACTCCAACAGCTAAAAGCCATGGGTTACCACCTTTGGAAAAAGCAAATAGCATAACACCCAGCATCAATACCCATGATGTCATTTTGGAAGCCGCATTTACCATCGGAACCATTGCCGAACGGAATCCCAACCATTTATAGGCTTTGGCGTGCTGTACAGCATGACCACATTCGTGCGCCGCTACTGCTGCAGCTGCAACACTGCGGCCACTGTAAACTTCGGGACTTAAATTAACGGTTTTATCCGACGGATTATAATGATCTCCCAAGCGATCTGGGATAGACACTACCTTTACATCATATATACCGTTATCATTTAACATTTTTTGCGCAATCTCAGCTCCAGACATCCCATTGCTCAAAGGCATTTCGGAGTATTTCTTAAATTTGTTTTTGAATCTTGTTTGGACAATTAGGCTTACCACCATTATTCCAATAAATAAAATCAAGTACATAGCTATTCAATCGTTTTATAGTTATTATATGACTATCAAACCTTATTCCAATCGTTGAAAAAAGGTATATGCATGAATTTCTAAGATAAAAAAAGTCTTTGACCTGACAAAAAGAACAGGTTCTTCTGATCTCCACATGACATAATTGCCAGATCATTTGGGCAGATAACTCCATTTTCAGCTTCGTACAGCGAAACACTTGCGCTATTTAACAAGAATTCAAGACGTATTCTCATCGGTGAGTATTGGAAGCGTGTAGTTATTTCAACTTCGATCTGGGAACAGATTATTGAAGGAAATGGCTATTGAAGACACGATGCTCAACGGGTTATGCATGGCTATATTATTAGGACAAAGGAAGGGAAAATACAGAAGCGTCGAAACTTCCTATGGTTCCAATTAGGAATGCAAATAGAAAGGGGCATTTTTTAATGCCCCCTTTATTATAAATAGCCCATTTGCAGGGTAAGATCAGTACCTTCAATCATCTTACGTAAATTGCTCAATGCGTAGCGCATCCTTCCTAAAGCAGTATTGATACTTACTTCGGTGATCTCCGCAATATCTTTAAAACTCATATCACAAAAGTGACGCATAATGAGCACTTCTTTTTGATCGTCCGGAAGTTTTTGGATCATTTTCTTAAGGTCAACATCAACTTGCTGTTTGAGCATTTTTGACTCTGCGCTTTCATCACTAAATTCGAGCACCTCAAAAATATCAAAGCCATCAGCATTCACAATATTTGGAGCACGTTTTGCTTTTCTAAAAAAGTCAACAATCATATTGTGCGCTATACGAATAGCCCAAGGTAAAAATTTACCTTCTTCATTATATTTACCAGATTTTAAGGTGTTAATGATTTTAATGAAAGTCTCCTGGAAAATATCTTCAGCAAGATATTCATCTTTTACTTTCATATATATGGAAGTATATATTTTCGATTTATATCGATTCAACAATGCCTCTAGACCAGACTCTTGGCCACCGACATACATTTGGATCAACTCTTGATCGCTTTTACCTTTTAGAAGTCTCATACGTCACTTACTTTTTTAGCAGTTCGCAAATAAATTATCAGTTCTGTGTTAAAATGTAAATGTTTGCCGTATAAACTATCCTTTCTTATTGTAAAACAATCAATTAATCTAAAACCAAATTACCGCAAAATAAATGAGTAATCAAATTATTACAATTTATTTTAAGGTTTTTTAACATTTAAAAATAAACTATCTGCCTCATATTTCCAAAATAAAGGTTCTTCGACCATAGTACGCCCCTTTCAGACAAGATAGAATAAGCTCGACCAACTCCAAAATTGCAAGCGCTAAGCTGAATATTTCACACGGACTTTATAAGGAGCTAATAGGGACCTTATAGGGACCTCATTCGGATGAACAGCTATAAAATCCGTTTAAAGTCCGTATAAGATTATTGTTTAGTTCGTCTAAAAAGTTAAGTTGATACGAACTTATAACGTAACCATCCCGTCGAAAATGGCTGTAAAAAGAGTAGGGATAAAAAAAGCGGAACCACCGCATCGGTGATTCCGCTTTTTCTATTCCTATGGGGAAAGTCTTATTTGTACAATGGGAACTCAGCCATCATTGCTTTTACTTTACCATGGATCAAATCCAGTTGCGCATCATTAGATGCATTTTTCAATGCCTCATCGATCAATTCACCGATTTGAATAATTTCATTCTCTTTAATACCACGTGTAGTAATTGCAGCTGTACCAAAACGTACACCTGAAGTCACAAAAGGAGAACGTGTATCGAAAGGAACCATATTTTTATTTGTTGTGATACCGGCTTTACCTAATACAGCTTCAGCTTCTTTACCAGAAATATCTTTGTTGCGAAGATCCACCAACATCAAGTGATTGTCTGTACCACCAGAGATGATCTTGTAATCTCTTTCTACAAAGAATTGTGCCAATGCAGCTGCATTTTTCTTTACCTGAACGATATATTCCATATACTCATCGGATAAAGCCTCACCATAAGCGATCGCTTTCGCAGCGATTGTATGTTCCAAAGGACCACCTTGTGTACCTGGGAATACAGCTAAATCCAACAATTGCGTGATTGTACGGATTTCACCTTTAGGTGTTTTGATACCCCACGGATTTTCAAAATCTTTACCGACCATGATCATACCACCACGTGGGCCACGAAGCGTTTTGTGTGTCGTTGTCGTAACAATATGGCAATGTGGAAGTGGATCATTCAATAAACCACGTGCGATTAAACCCGCAGGGTGAGAAATATCAGCCATCACGATAGCACCAATTTCATCAGCAACTTTACGGATACGTGCATAATCCCAATCACGAGAATAAGCAGAAGCACCACAGATAATCATCTTTGGTTTTTCACGAAGCGCTGTTTCTTCCAATTGCTCGTAGTCAATTAAACCAGTTTCTTCTTTTACACCATAAAATAATGGTTGATAGATCTTACCAGATAAGTTCGCTGGTGAACCGTGTGTCAAGTGACCACCGTGAGATAAATCAAGACCTAAAATTTTGTCGCCGGGTTTGATTGTCGCCAAAAAAACAGCCGCATTTGCTTGAGCACCAGAGTGAGGCTGAACATTTACCCATTCTGCGCCAAATAATTGTTTTGCACGATCAATTGCGATGGTTTCAATCTCATCCACAACTTCACAACCTCCATAGTAACGTTTTCCTGGGAGGCCTTCTGCATATTTATTTGTCAACACTGAACCAGCAGCTTCCATCACTTGTTTTGAAACAAAGTTTTCTGAAGCAATTAATTCAATACCTTCTTCTTGGCGTTTAAGCTCATCAGCTATTAAATTAAAAATGGCTTGATCTCTTTCCATTGTTTTTAAATGTTGTAAAGTAAATTTTGTAGTTTATTTTAATGCCTCAAAGATAGCATATTCCATAAAGAATATCGACAAAAAGTCCTATTTTATTAAATATTCTTAGAAAAATAGCCTTATTTATGCGAATTACCTAATTAGGTCAAGATCATTTTATGGTGCTATCGGACTGAACAAGCGTACGAAGAATTGAATGTTTCGAAAATGTCAAAAAATCCCGGTCAAGCAATTTGCCATTAAAAAAATGTATTTTTGTATTGGATTGGCTAAAACACTATTACAATGAGTACAGAACATACAGCAGTTGCTCCTGTTTCTTTAACAGAAGGGGCAATCAAGGAACTAAATAAATTAAAGGATCAACAAGAAATCTCTGATGATTTTGGTTTACGTGTCGGTGTTGAAGGCGGCGGTTGTTCCGGTATGAGTTATATCTTGGGCTTTGACCAAAAAAAGGACGGCGATAACGAATACGAAATTCAAGGAATTCGCATCTTTATGAACAAAGCACATGGCCTATATCTTGCCGGAATGGAAATCGACTTCAAATCAGGACTCGATGCAAGGGGCTTCACATTTAATAACCCCAATGCAACAAGTACCTGCGGATGTGGAAGCAGTTTTTCAGCATAACTGAATTTCAGTACGAATGAAATAACAAAGGGACTGCCATAGGTAGTCCCTTTGTCGTAGCAGATCCCACCCTCATTTTTGCCAGTTGATCGAGGAGAGATTTCAAAAAGTTCAACCTCGATTTAATGATATTAGCACAACAAAGCCCTCTTTCATTTTCCATCATAAATCACTAAATTAGCGACCTTTATAAAAGAAGCATACAACAGTCCGATGTACAAAGAATATAAGCAGTTAAATTTACCCGAGATAGGTAAAGAGATTTTGACCCGTTGGGAACAGGAAAAAATATTCGAAAAAAGTATCAATAATCGTCCTGAAAGCAAGACCTATACATTTTTTGAAGGTCCGCCTTCTGCAAATGGAATGCCTGGAATTCACCACGTGATGGCACGTACGATTAAGGATATTTTCTGTCGTTACAAGACTTTGAAAGGTTACCAAGTGAAACGAAAAGGCGGCTGGGATACCCATGGTCTGCCCATTGAACTTGCTGTCGAAAAAGCTCTTGGAATCACAAAAGAGGATATCGGCAAAAAGATTACCGTAGAACAATATAATGACGCTTGTCGCAAGGAGGTAATGAAATATACCGATGTATGGAATGACCTAACCACCAAAATGGGCTATTGGGTTGACCTTGAACATCCTTATATTACTTACAAGAATGAATACATCGAAACCTTATGGTATTTATTGAAAGAACTTTACAAAAAAGGTCTTTTGTACAAGGGTTATACGATACAGCCTTACTCTCCGGCAGCAGGTACGGGATTGAGTTCACATGAACTTAATCAGCCCGGCACCTATAAAGATGTGAAAGATACCACCATCGTTGCAGAATTTAGACTGATCAAAAGTCAGCTTCATCCAGCTATAGAAAAATTAGTTGACGACGATGCGGAGGATGTTGCATTCATTGCCTGGACGACCACGCCGTGGACTTTACCGTCCAACACAGCTCTGGTTGTAGGCAAGAAAATAAATTATGTGAAGATCCGAACGTTCAATAAATATACTGGTGCGCCTGTATCTGTCGTATTAGCGAAAGATTTGATCAGCAAACATTTTAAAGCGGAAGGTGAAAATGCATCCTTCCAAGACTATAAATTGGGTGACAAAGTAATTCCTTGGGAGCTTGCTGCAGAATTTGTAGGCGAAGAGCTTGTTGGCTTGCGTTATGAGCAATTGTTGCCCTACATCACCAACGAGGATTTACAAGAAAATGCTTTCCGCGTTATTCCAGGCGACTTTGTTACAACCGAGGATGGTACGGGTATCGTCCACGCTGCGCCTACGTATGGTGCGGATGACTTTCGTGTAGCAAAAGAACATGGTGTACCGGGTATCTTGGTGAAAGATGAAAACGGAAAAGAGGTACCTACTGTTGACCGTACGGGACGTTTTGTAAGTGAAATCACCGATTTTGCCGGAAGATTTGTCAAAGAGGAATATTACAGTGCAGAGGAACGTTCAAAAGAAGATTTCAAACCCACAGACGTGTTGATTTCTATCAAACTAAAAGAGGACAACAAAGCTTTCGATGTCAAAAAATACGAGCACACCTATCCACATTGTTGGCGTACAGACAAACCTGTTCTTTACTATCCGCTAGACAGCTGGTTTATCCGCACAACAGCAGTGAAAGAAGATTTGGTCGCCTTAAATAAAACCATTAACTGGAAACCTGAAGCAACCGGTACTGGACGCTTTGGAAACTGGTTGGAAAACCTGGTAGACTGGAACCTTTCGCGTTCACGTTATTGGGGAACTCCACTCCCTATCTGGCGCTCAGAAGACGAAAATGAAGAGGTTTGTATCGGTTCCTTACCTGAATTAAAGTCCTTATTGGAAGCTTCTTTGACCTCCGACATTCTGTCTGAGGATGAAAAAGCGAAAAATAAAGCTTACTTGGATAAATTCGACACCGAACAATTGGACCTTCACCGTCCCTATGTAGACGATATCGTCCTGGTTTCTGATGCCGGACAAAAGTTATTCCGCGAACCTGATCTGATCGACGTTTGGTTTGATTCGGGTGCCATGCCGTATGCACAATGGGGATTGGATCACGAAAAATTAGCCAAAGGGGAAGAATTTCCTTTTAAAGCTGGATTCGATCATGCATACCCGGCAGACTTTATCGCTGAAGGAGTTGACCAAACACGGGGTTGGTTTTTCACCTTACATGCGATTTCTACGATGATGTACAAATCGGTTTCCTTCAAAAATGTAGTTTCCAATGGCCTGGTATTGGATAAAAATGGAAATAAGATGTCCAAACGCCTGGGCAACGGTGTGGATCCATTCTCGACTATCGATCAATACAGTGCCGATGCAACACGCTGGTACATGATCAGCAATGCCGCTCCATGGGACAACCTTAAATTCAATATGGAAGGGTTGGATGAAGTCCGTCGTAAATTCTTTGGCACCTTATATAATACCTACGCTTTTTTTGCATTGTATGCCAATATCGATAAGTTCTCCTATGCAGAATCCGATATTGCGTTGGAAAAACGTCCTGAAATTGATCGTTGGATTATCTCCTTGTTAAATTCGTTGACCAAGGAAGTAGACGAATACTTAGCGGATTACGAGCCTACAAAAGCAGCGCGTGCTATTCAAAACTTTGTTGATGAACATCTCAGCAACTGGTATGTCCGTCTTTGCCGTCGTCGCTTCTGGAAAGGAGATTATACAGAAGATAAAATTTCGGCCTATCAGACACTTTATACATGTCTTGATACGATTGCGAAATTGATGTCGCCAATATCACCTTTCTTCTCGGACAGGTTATTCTTGGATTTGAATGCAGCAACGAATAAGGAACAAGTTGAATCTGTTCACTTGGCGAATTTCCCGGTTTACAATGAAAGTCTAGTCGATAAAGATCTGGAAGAACGTATGGCGTTAGCGCAAGACATCTCGTCTTTGACACTTTCCTTGCGTAAGAAAACCTCCATCAACGTACGTCAACCATTAAACAAAATTTTGGTTCCGGTACTTGATAGTGTCTTCCAGGAAAAAGTAGAAAAAGTAAAAGATCTGATACTTTCTGAGACTAATATCAAAGATATCGAGTTTATTACGGACACCACCGGTATCATTAAGAAAAAAATAAAACCAAATTTTAAAGCTCTTGGCGCGAAAGTTGGTAAGGATATGAAGTTAGTTTCTTCGTCTATCCAATCGTTGACTATAGATCAAATAAGTTCATTGGAATCAACAGGCGAATTGGCCCTAGCAGGCACGCCATATACGATTCTATTGAGCGATGTAGAAATTATAGCAGAAGATGTTGAGGGATGGCAGGTAGCGAATCTAGGTAAATTGACCGTAGCATTAGATGTACATATCACCGAAGAATTGAAAAAAGAAGGTTTGTCAAGAGAATTGATCAACCGCCTACAAAATCTAAGGAAGGATAAAGGATTAGAAGTCACTGATAGAATTAACGTAAAGTTAACAGCTGCTTCAGAAGTGGTTAATGCTGCCAACGAAAATTTATCGTATATTTGCACCGAAATTCTGGCCGATTCATTGGTATTTGAAGATTCACTAACTGAAGGAGAGACCATCGAGATCGATGGCAAAGAACTTAAGGCATTAATCCAAAAAAATTAAATTATGGCAAACAACAACGAGAAAACACGCTATAGCGATTCAGAATTACAAGAATTCAAAGATATTATCTTGGACAAGCTTAGAATAGCAAAAGAAGAGCTTTCCTCGTTGACCGCAACGCTTAATAACAGTAATGCTAATGGTACCGACGATACTGCTGGAACGTACAAGACATTGGAAGACGGTTCAGCTACTTTAGAAAAAGAGCAAACAAATCAATTGGCTGCTCGTCAAAAGAAATTTATCGACAACCTAGAAGCGGCGTTGGTGCGCATCGAGAACAAAACGTATGGTATCTGTAGAGAAACAGGAAAACTGATTCAAAAAGAACGTTTGAAAGCTGTTCCACATACAACGTTGAGCATCGAAGCGAAAAACAAACAATATTAATTTTAGGCATTAAATATATGGTCTTTGCTTAGGCAAGGACCATTTTTATAACACAATGAAGGGTTATACGAAACCGATCGCGCTCATCGTAGCGATACTTTTAATAGATCAATTGTCAAAAATATGGGTTAAGCTCACAATGACAATTGGACAAAGCCACCATGTATTGGGCAAATTTTTCCAGATTCATTTTATTGAAAACAATGGAATGGCCTATGGTATGGAATTTGGCGGTGATTATGGAAAATTATTTTTGACGGTATTTCGTATTTTAGCCGTAGCTGGTATTGGATACGGCCTGCATTACATGATCAAAAATAAGTATAACCGTGGTTTCATCTTAAATGTTGCCTTAATTCTTGCCGGTGCGCTAGGAAATATCATCGATTCTGCTTTTTACGGTGTCATCTTTAGTGAAAGCACCTGGTATGATAAAGCGAGTTTGTTTCCAGCAGGTGGTGGTTATTCTTCCTTCCTGCACGGAAAAGTAGTCGATATGCTTTATTTCCCATTGATTCAAGGTAACTTCCCTTCTTGGGTGCCCTTCTGGGGCGGTGAAGAGTTTCTCTTTTTCCGACCTGTATTCAACATTGCAGACTCAGCGATTTCTGTTGGGGTGGTTTTAATCCTTTTATTTCAAAAACGGTATTTCAAAACCGAAAAAGAAGAAAAATCCAGCATACACAGCGAAATCGTTGAAGATTAACGAAATATTCCTTAAAAGCCTTGTTAATCGCAAGGCTTTTATTTTTTGTACATATAACCCAATACAACTTCTAAACTCTACTATTCGCATGAAAAACATTAGTCTACTTCTGACACTTTGCTGCCTACTAGGAATCCAAATAGCACAGGCACAGCAGATCGAAGTTTCCAACCTAAAGAAACATATTTATTACCTCGCTGACGATAAAATGCAGGGACGAGGAACGGGTAGTAAGGAAGTATTTAAAGCTGCAGATTATATTGAAAAGGAATTCAAAAAATACAAACTTGAACCTAAAGGTGAAAAAGGCTACCGCCAATCCTTCAAAGCCAAAGTCTGGAAAGTAAAAGTTGCAGACAGCATTCGCAATGCAGATAATATCATTGGATTTCTTGACAATGGTGCCGACTTAACAGTTGTTATAGGCGCACATTACGATCACTTGGGAACAGGTCGTCAAGGAAGCTCAAAAGATTCCCTAGGGGTAGGCAAAATCCATAACGGAGCCGACGATAATGCCTCTGGTACTGCTGGTTTATTGGAGCTCGCACGTTACTTTAGCAGCAATAATGAAAAAGAACCTTACAACTTGTTGTTTATTGCTTTCGGGGCGGAAGAATTGGGATTAGTAGGTTCCAAATATTTCACGGAACACCCTACGCTACCATTGGAGAAAATCACAGCAATGCTCAATATGGATATGATTGGCCGTTATAATCCCAGCAATGGCCTTGCTGTAATCGGCTACGGAACAAGTAGTCAATGGCCAGCTATATTCAAAGATGTTCAGGCACCTATAAAATTTAATCTTAGTAAGGATGGTAATGGCGGATCTGACCAAACTTCATTCTACAAAAAGAATATACCGGTGTTGTTTTTTCATACAGGTGGACACCCCGACTACCATATGCCGACCGATGATGCCGATAAAATTGATTACAATGCTTTAAAATCCATTTTAGATCTAGAAAAAACAGTTGTTGAAAATATCATGAAACAATCCAGTAAAATGGACTTTATATGGACCAACTAAAACAAAAAAAGCGGATTTGTCTTTAACAGCATGTGATAATCTAGCTTTTTATATGCTCATGCTATAACAGACTTTAGTAAATTAATTTGTAGACATACACGAATAAACTAAACAGCGCACTTAAGACCCTGCAAACGAGTCTTTATAAACGGGTGCTTGGATATCATTTAAATATTGTTGATGAAAAAAATTCTAGTGACAGGGTCCAATGGATTCCTCGGCCAAAAGGTCGTTGATTTACTTGCTAAAAATGACCAATATAATGTTGTTGCCATTTCAAAGGGTCCAAATCGCAACCCGAATCAAGTGAATTATACTTTCTTTCAAGTAGACCTATCGGATCGGGAAAAACTGACAGATTTTTTAGCTGCACAAACTTTTGATGCAATTGTACATACAGCAGCCATGACAAGTGTGGAAGCTTGTGAAGCAGATCAAGCCGCATGTCAATCGCTTAACGTCGATCTCGTGGCCTATCTTGCCTCCTATTGTACTACACATCAGACCCAGCTGATCCACTTATCTACGGACTTTGTATTTGATGGCAAAAAAAATGCACCTTATGATGAAACAGATCTCCCCAATCCACAAAGTGAATATGGGAAGAGTAAATATGCTTCCGAACAAGTGCTTACGCAGTCCAGCTGTCATTATGCTATCCTTCGCACAATATTAGTTTATGGGATCAATGCTGACCCCAATCGTTCGAATCTCGTATTATGGGCTAAAAGTAAGTTGTCACAAAATGAACCCATAAAAGTAGTCAATGACCAATGGAGAATGCCTACCTTTGTGGATGATTTAGCTTATGCTTGCCAACTCGCTATTGACCGAAAAGCGCAGGGAATATTTCATATTTCAGGAGCAGAGTTAATGTCGATCAATGAGGCTGTCTACAAAATTGCAGACTACTGGCAACTAGATAAAGGATTGATTTCGGAGATCAGTGCTGCCAGCATTGGACAGGCGGAGAACAGGCCACGGCAGACAGGCTTTGATCTGACTAGATCTAACGCTGAATTGGGTTATGTGCCGACGTCATTTATGGATTCTTTGGCAATCATAGATAATCAATTCAAAACGTTTGGACGATAATGACAAATAATGATATGATAGAGAAATTTGCGCGAGAGTCATACACTGAGATGAACGAATTGGTATTACCCAACGACACAAATACTTTTGGGAATTTGATGGGTGGCCGTTTATTGTATTGGATGGATATCTGTTCAGCTATTGCTGCTCAAAAACACTGTAGCAATGTCGTCGTAACAGTATCAGTCGACAATGTATCTTTTAAGCGCTCCATTAAACTTGGTGAGGTCGTCACGATACAAGCTCAGGTAACGCGTGCGTTTAATAGTTCCTTGGAAGTACGCATGGAAATTTTCGCGTCTAATTTACCGGAAGGCACCCGTGTAAAAACCAACGAAGCTTATTATACCTTTGTTGCTGTTGATGCGGATAACAACCCCAAAGCTGTGCCGGTATTAATTCCAGAAACAGACATAGAACACAAAGCTTACGAAGATGCATTACAACGAAGAGAACTGCGTCTTATTCTCGCGGGGAAATTAAAGCCTGAAAATGCAAAAAAGTTAAAAGCGCTGGTCAGTCTTTTTAGCCAAAAGAATTAATACTTAATTTTTAGGCTTACATACGGTGTAAATAATGAAAAAGGGAAAACAGCTTGTTTTCCCTTTTTTTTATATCCCCATACACCGGGTTTATTTATTTGCGGTAGCTTACTCGTTACCAAGCGCTAAAATCCGATCAAATTCTTCTGGCTTTAAAGGCATTACAGATAGACGTCCTTGTCTGACCAAAGCGATATCCTGCAACTGTTCATCAGCCTTAATGGTTTCCAACGCAACGGATTTCTTCAGCGTCTCTACAGGTGCCAGATCCACAACAACCCAACGCTCGTCATCTGTTGTAGGATCTTGATAAAACTCCTTGACCACTTTGGCCACGCCGACAACTTCCTTTCCTTCATTGCTATGATAGAACAGGACCAAATCCCCTTCTTTCATGGCTTTGATATTATTCCTAGCTTGATAATTACGAACACCATCCCAAAATGTACGGCCATCTTTATTAAATTGTTCCCAGCTATATTTAAATGGTTCAGATTTTACTAAGAAGTA